>NZ_MDSK01000021.1 GCF_002940205.1 Xanthomonas arboricola pv. guizotiae | reverse complement strand
GCGATTTCGTCAGCCTGGACGAGCGCCAGCTCATGCGTCCGCGCCAGGCCAACGGCGACCTACCCATCATCACCTTCGCCACCCTGGCACCGGGTAGCGCGTTGATCGACGCCGGCGCCGATACCGGTGAGGCCTTCAACGGGCGTGCACCGGACCTGGGGGCATTCGAGGCGCGTTGATCCGGACGATGGCGTTGACCGCCAGCCGCCTGGCCGGCGGTCAGCACCATGGTGCCCGGTGGCAGGGTTTGGTCGTTCTGTCGCTCAAAGCGTGGGAGCGGTCGTGCCGGTCATTGCACGCGGCCGCACCCGTAGCGGCTGGCAGGACGTATGCGTTGAGTGCATCATCGTGCTGCCGTGCGTCGCAATCGCCGGTCCAGTAGATAGCCCAGTGCCCCGCCCACCGCAATGGGCAGCAGTGCATAGATCGGGATGAAGATCAGCGCCAGCGCCGACTGCGCGTCGGCACGCAGATCCAGCGTGGCGTGCGCCCAGGCCAGCGCACCGAAGCCGAATGCGCAGGGGACAAGTAGCGAGATCGGACGCCGGTACAGGAAGCTGATGCCGAGCAGCGCGCCCCATGCAATCGCATTGAACGCGCCAAAGAACAGCCAGCCGCCGATAGCCGTGTCGGTGTATTGCGCAAGCCATTGCGCCCCGCGCGGCAGGCGCGCCGCATAGGGCAGCAATACGCCAACCAGCACAATAACGAAACGGGCACTCCGCATGGTCATTCGCACGCCATCCCTGCCTGTAGGAACGCGGTTGTTGGCTCTCAGCATCGCATCCGCGTGGTGAGACAAGTCACTTCTTGAACTCGGTCGGGCGTTCCAGCTGGTAGATCGACTCTCCCAGATCGTCCAGTTGCTTGGCGATGATCGCCTGGGCATCGTAGACGCCGCGGTTGTAAAAGTACGCTCCGACTTCCTCGGCAAGGAAATCGGGCAGGAACTCTGCATCGAAGCGTCCGATCTGCTGCTTCAGTTCTTCGCTGAAGTAAAGCTGGACCTTGCGGATGATCGCCGCCCGCTCGCCTTCGGTGAATGTGATGTCGGTCATGGAGGCTCGGCTCACCTACGGTTTCGGGACGATTTGCGTTCAGACACAGGCAGCTTGGGGCGACTGGTGCCTGTTGAACCCAATCGCTTGCCTGGCCGGTATCGAGATTGAGGCTCAGAGCGTGTTATGTACCTTGAGCTGAGTGCGAAGCGTCCCTGTGGCGCGTCGAGACAAGGCGTGCGCTGCGGCCCAGGCTGGCCGCCTGGGCAACAAGGCGCGCAACGCGGTATCGGCGCACCACAGGGCGCTTCCCGGAGGGTTGGCATCTCATCCCAGGTGCATAACACGCTCTAGGTGGCAACCGGCCAACGGGAAGGCCGGCCTGCCCGAATGTAGTCAAGGTATTCGGACTCGGCAATCCCGAGGTTGGTCCAGCGACTGGGATCCGCCGCCAGGAATGTGCTGGCATACGTCACGGCAGAGGCAGCGTCCGCAAAAATCGCAGCAGGGGCGTCCGGTCCATCCGGATCGACATATGTGAAGTCATGTAGATCCGAATAGTCTTCGCTGCCAATGTCCTCGACGTCATGGATCCACACCTCGATGGAATCGTTGGCCGCCCGCAACTCGATATGGCGGATGTATGTTGCATCGACTGGACTGCTTCCGAGGAACTGCTCGACCAACATGTTGCGCCGTAATGTGGCTGGAATATCAATCGGCAAAAGATGTCGCATACAGCCTCCCTGCGTTCGAACTACCGCTGCTCCAAAATACATCGAGCCGCGCCGCCGTGCGGCGTGGCTCGCCAGTGCTCACTTGGTCTGACTTGCCGCACGCTTGAAATACGCCGTGCGCATCACCGGGTTGCCGTCCTTGAAGTACGCTTCAATCTCGGTCATGACCTTGCCGTCGGCACTGACCGTATAGGTGCGTGTGGATGCCGGGACGCCCTGATACATCAACTGCATCACCAGCACGCCGGGCTCGGGCATTTTGACTGCGGCGCGATCGACCAGGTAGGTGCCCGAGGCCTTGCCCGGTGTGCCGTCCAGCAACAGCGTGGATTGCGCCTGCAGCGTCTTGTTGTCGTGGTCGACGATCTCGGCGCTGGTTGTCCATTTGTTGCCTGGAACCTGTTTGAACTCCAGGGCAACGCGTTTGGGTCGTACAGCCGGTGGCATCGGCAGGCTGCTGGTGTCCAGCAGCCAGGTTCCGACCAGTGGCGACGGCGCAGTTGGCGCGGAGACGGCGGGCGTGGCTTGCAACATGACGGCAGCCACCAGTGCAACACATGCGGTCTTCATGTGAACTCCCTGATCGATATGTGATCCCTGCGGGCAGTCAGGCGACTGCTTGCAAGGCATTGCGCGTAGAGATCGATTTCCCGTAGACCGTCCCACCCCGGCCCGAAGGCGATACTCACCGCCGAACGGTGGTGAGTCAACTCACGGCAGGATGTGGCTGCTGGGGCACTGCTCGTCGCTCTGCAGACCATCATTGACTGCGTAATCTGCCGTCGTCACAAACAAAGACACCCGCACGGGGCGGGTGTCTGGCGTGCGTCAGCGCGGCGTGTGGCTTGCGCCGAAAGTTCAGCCCTGCGCCTTGTCGAACTCCAGGTGATAGCGCGTGGCTTCGGCCACTTCGTTCTTCGAGCCCAGGAACACCGGCACGCGCTGGTGCAGCTGTTGCGGTTGGATGTCGAGAATGCGCTCGCGCCCGGTGGTGGCGGCGCCGCCGGCCTGTTCCACCAGCATGCTCATCGGGTTGGCTTCGTACATCAGGCGCAGCTTGCCGGGCTTGGACGCGTCCTTCTTGTCCCAGGGGTAGATGAAGATGCCGCCGCGGGTGAGGATGCGGTGCACGTCGGCCACCATGCTGGCGATCCAGCGCATGTTGAAGTCCTTGCCGCGGGTGCCGTCCTTGCCGGCCAGCAGGTCGCTGACATAGGACTGCATGGCCGGTTCCCAGTGGCGCTGGTTGGACATGTTGATGGCGTATTCGGCGGTGTCGTCGGGCACGCGCATGTTGGCCTGGGTCAGCAGGAAGCTGCCTTCCTCGCGCTCCAGCGTGAAGGCATGGGTGCCGTGGCCGAGCGTGAGCACCAGCATCGTGCTGGGGCCGTAGATGCAGTAGCCGGCGGCCACCTGTTGGGTGCCCGGCTGCAGGAAGTGTTCGTCGCCGGGCTTTTCGGTGCCCTTGGGCGCGCGCAGTACCGAGAAGATGGTGCCGACCGAGACGTTGACGTCGATGTTGGAGCTGCCGTCCAGCGGGTCGAACAGCAGCAGGAAATCGCCGCTGGGGTATTGGTCGGGCACCGGCTGGCTGTGATCCATTTCTTCCGACGCGCACGCGGCCAGGTGGCCGCCCCAGGCATTGGCTTCGAGCAGGATGTCGTTGCTGAGCACGTCGAGCTTCTTCTGCGCCTCGCCCTGCACGTTGCCGGTGCCGGCATCGCCGAGCACGCCGCCCAGGGCGCCCTTGCTCACGGCGATGGAAATGCGCTTGCAGGCGCGCGAGACGATGGTGATCAGCTGGCGCAATTCCGGGTCGATACGGCCGGCGTGTTGCTCTTCGATCAGGAAGCGGGTCAGCGAGGGACGAGTCATGAAAGGTGTGTCTTCGAGTCGGTGGTTCGAGTATAGCGAACCCGTATAGAGGCGTTACGAAGACGAAAGTCCATGGTGTAGCATAGGCAACGGAGGGTAAAATGAGGCGCGTTGACCGTCACTCCAACGCTGACACACTCGGATCATTAATGCGAAAGTTTTGCGTAAAAAAACTACTTGCATTCAAAGTGCATAGTTTTTTGTGCCGACAAAAATGGCAATTACTAGAATCGTAACGGCTGAGATCATTTCAAAGTGCCGGAGCCTACCTTTCTCTTGAATGCTTATCAATGCAATGGAAGCAATTGAGAAGAAGATAGGTAAAAAGTAATAGCTATTAAGTTGTTTGAACTGGGTGGCCCACAGTGAGACGAGGGAAAGTAGCACTGCTATGATGCAGAGACTCTGATTGTTCCTCAATGCCGGTTCTCCTGGCCGTCGCAGTCCTCGGCTTGGGCGGGACGCAGCGTACCATCTTCAAGCGTGGACATGAAAAGTTTTTCATAATTCAGTGGTTTGGTCCAGCGGCGCTGCAGATCACCTGCCATGACTGCGGAGGCACGGATCGACGATGCACTGAAGCTGGATTCCATCGCCTTAATAGATGTCAAAGCAAGTTCCCTGACGCGGTCCTCCGCTATGGAATGGATTGGTGTCCGGGACGGGACACCTTCAAGATAGTAGAAGATGGCCAGGGACTTGGTCGGGTCCTTCTTGACGACTTGAGATAGCTTCGGCCCAGCCGGCTTGGGGCCACTTTCATAAGCATGAGCCAAGGCAAGCACTGCATTAACATCACCTTGGTCTGCCAGCTTCCATGCAAAAACTTCTGCTGATTGAGAATATTCCTGAAAAGCTCTCCGGTATTCAGCGGCATCCGAAATGCCCAAAAAGGCAGATCCACTGACGTAGCCCCTCATGGCGTTGAAATTTCCTTTCTGCGCAGCGTCTTTCCATTTATCGACGGCATCGCTGGAATTTATCGATATACCAGCGCAGTAATCGGATCGCGAGCGAAGTGCCTCAAAGTATCCGGCAGCACCCTGATTTTTCGACTCAATCATTGCTACCACGTCGTCATATTGTCGTAGCAGCAGTAGGCATTTCTCATAAATAACTGCCACATGGCATGCTGCTGTAGCATCCCCCTGTTTGGAGCGCGCTTCCATATCGCTCAGAGACATCCTGGCGGGAACGCCACTGACTGGAGCATTGCTGGCATATGCGCCGTCTAACTTCAGCTTGGACCGTGCGTCAATGACTTGATGAGCGGGTGCTATCGATTTTTGTCCAAGAGCTGAATTTTTTGAACCGCGGAACAGAAAAAAAAGAAAGATAGCAGTAGCGCCCGATAAAAACAGCAGGAACTTCCAGGTCCCAGCTGATTTACTCGGAAGTCTCATTAAATTAATAAGCAACTATATGACAGGTGACGCCGTCTTTTGTACTCACGCAGGTTACGCCAGTTCTAGTTCCGGATCCCGTAGGCTGCGAGAAGCTGATGCCATTTCGAATTGCCCAGTTATAGAACTTATCCATATTTTCTTGGCTGTTAGTGAAATCATAAGTGCGTATGCTACCCTCGCCGCCTGAAAATTCAGATTTCTTTGTCGGCACTATGTTGCCGCTCGAGTCGCGTTGGCTGTCTTTAACGCGGTTCCATACGTTTGTCTGACTATCAAATGTATACGTTGCAATGCTCTTATCGTCAAAAACAAACTTAACAGTCAAATTGACACCGCCTGGATTGAAGCCAGGAAGGAGGGAAAGGGGGTTGATAACTTTCGCGGCATCCCCTGCTCTTTGAAAAAAGTCAGCCTTGGAATTCTCGATTGCGCTCACTACCTGTTGTTCGCGCGACGGGTTATCTATGACATCGTAAATAGAAGTTGGGCGATTTGAGTCAGCCAGACCTACAGAACTACTGGTTAGTATTCTTTCGCCATATGCGTCAGCTAGAGTACTAACAAATCCAAAAATCTGAGGCTCTACAGTGCCTGTGCTGACATTCTGAACGATAGTTTCACCATCTGCTTCATAATTCCAGCTATAAATTCCTTTTAGAACATACTTGGACTGAGGGTTTGCAACATAAGCGGGCTGGCGGGCATTCCTATAGCTCCCACTTTCGAAAACCAGTATGTTCCATATCATGGATTTCATTTCTGCCTCTGTACAACCATCACATGTCCTGGTCACTGCCATCGCAGGGGGCAATGAGAAGACAAGAGAGAAATAATGATGTTCTGAATCGCATTTTCGTATCCTTACGTTAGTTTACTTTCGTATTTTTAATAATCGCTGTGCTGAGATCAAGTGGGATTTTGGTTAAAATCACGCAAGAAAATTGCATCAAAACTTGTAAGGAAAGTCTGACACTCAGACCCGACTGACCGTGGCCACGGCCTGTGCCACGTAGTCCAGGTTGCGCTGGCTCAGCGCGGCCACGCAGATGCGGCCGGTGCCGACGGCGTAGATCGCGAATTCCTCGCGCAGGCGGTCCACCTGGGTCCTGGTCAGGCCCGAGTACGAGAACATGCCGGCCTGGCGCTGGATGAACGCAAACTCCGGCGCGCCCAATGTGTCCAGCTTGGCCACCAGGCCCGCACGCAGGGCGTGGATGCGCTCGCGCATCTCGGTCAGCTCCTGCTCCCACAGATCGCGCAGCTCCGGGCTGGTCAGCACGCCGGCCACCAAAGCGGCGCCATGCGTGGACGGGCTGGAGTAGATCGTGCGGATGATGCGCTTGACCTGCGATTGCACGGCCTTGGCTTCGGCCGCGGTGGCCGAGACCACCGACAGCGCGCCCACGCGCTCGCCATACAGCGAGAACGACTTGGAGTACGAGCTGGCGACCACGTAGCTGTCGATGCCTTCGGCAGCGAGCAGGCGTACCGCGTAGGCATCGGCCTCGATGCCCTTGTCGAAGCCCTGGTAGGCGATGTCGACGAACGGGAACAGGTTGCGTTCCTTCAACAGCCCGGCAACCTGCTTCCACTGCTCCTTGCTCAGGTCCGCGCCGGTCGGGTTGTGGCAGCAGGCGTGCAGCAGCACCACCGTGCCCGGTTCGAGTTTTGCCAGGTCGGCGAGCATGCCGTCGAAGTTCAGCCCATGGCTGGCGGCATCGAAATAGGTGTAGTCCACGACCTCGAAGCCGGCCGCGCCGAACACCGCGCGATGGTTTTCCCAGCTCGGGTTGCTGATGGCGATGGTGGAGGTGGGCAGCAGCTTCTTGAGCAGGTCCGCGCCCACGCGCAAGGCGCCGCTGCCGCCGACGGTCTGCGAGGTCGCCACGCGGCCGGAGGCCAGCAGCGCCGACTCGGCGCCGAACAGCAGCTCCTGGGTGGCCTTGTCGTAGGCGGCCAGGCCGTCGATGGGCAGGTAGCCGCGCGGTTTGGCGTCCTGCGCGAGCTGCTGCTCGATCTTGTGCACGGCGCGCAACAGCGGGATGCGCCCGTTTTCGTCGTAATAGATGCCCACGCCCAGGTTGACCTTGTTGGGGCGGCTGTCGGCGTTGTAGGCCTCGGTCAGGCCCAGGATGGGGTCGCCTGGAACCTGTTCCACGTTTGCAAAGAAGGACACGGCATGACTCGCTGAAGGACGAAAGAGTGAGGGACTTCCAGGATGCTCGGCCGCGGCTGGGCCAAACCACCTCATCGTAGCAGCCCATGGCCGGCGTAGCATGCTTCGTTCCGTACGCAACGATGCGGCCACAGTACGGATGAGGGACACTACGCCCATGTCCAGACTCACCTTGTTGGCCGCCGCCTGCGGCCTGTTCGCCACGAGCGCCGCGCCGCCCGTCCTGGCCGCCGATCCGGCGCCGCCTGCCGCCACACCGATCCAGCGCTTGCCCACCGTGCAGGTGGACGCCGCACGCGTGCGCGGGGTGGACGACTTCGACCTGCCGGCCTCCTTCACCGTGGTGGCGGCCGACGACGACAACCGCCGCGGCGCGCAGGTCTCCGAGTTGCTGGACGGCATTCCCGGGCTGGTGGCGCGCGACCGCCAGAACTACGCCCAGGACACCCAGCTGTCGATCCGCGGCTTCGGCGCGCGCTCCACCTTCGGCGTGCGCGGGGTGCGGCTGCTGGTCGACGGCATTCCGGCCAGCATGCCCGACGGCCAGGGCCAGCTGTCGCACTTCAACGTGCTGGGCGCCGAGCGGGTGGAAGTGCTGCGCGGGCCGTTTTCGGCGTTGTACGGCAACTCCTCCGGCGGCGTGCTGCAGCTGTGGAGCGCCGACGGCAAGCCGGGCGACCCGTGGCGGCTGCGCGCCACCTATGGCAGCAATGCCACCGTCAACACGGGTGCGCAATTGCTCGGCCAGCAGGGCGCGGTGCATTACAACCTGGCGGCCAATCATTTCGAAACCGATGGCTTCCGCGACCACAGCCGCGCCAAGCGCGACTCGGTCAATGCCAAGCTCGGCTTCGATCTGGCCGAAGGCAGCCGGTTGGATCTGATGCTCAATTATCTGGACGCACCGGATGCGCAAGACCCGCTCGGCCTGACCCGCGCCCAGTTCAATGCCGATCCGGCGCAGGCCACGTCGGTGGCGACCCAGTTCGATACCCGCAAGTCGGTGCGCCAGTCGCAGGCCGGCGCCATCTTCACCCAGCAATTCGACAGCCAGACGCTGCGGCTGATGGCCTACGGCGGGCAGCGCAGCGTGGAGCAGTTCCTGGCGATCCCGGTGGCGGTGCAGCGCAATCCGCTGCATTCGGGCGGGGTGATCGATCTGGACAGCAATTACGAAGGTGCCGATGCGCGCTGGGCCTGGCAGGGCGAGGCGCTGGGCCGGCCGTTGCAGCTGACCGTGGGCGCAAACGTCGATCGCCAGCGCCAGCACCGCACCGGCTATGAAAACTTCGTCGGCGACACGCTGGGCGTCAAGGGCGCGCTGCGCCGCAACCAGCGCGACCAGGCCGAGAACGTGGACCAGTTTGCGCAGCTGTGGTGGCAGTGGAGCGAGCGCTGGTCCGCCTTGTTGGGCGTGCGCCATAGCCAGGTGCGCTTCGACTCGGACGACCACTACATCCTCGGGCGCAATCCCGACGACAGCGGCCGGCGCGATTATTCGGCGACCACGCCGGTGGCCGGCATTGTGTTCCGTGCCGCCGAGGACCTGCGTTTCTACGCCTCGGTCGGGCGCGGTTTCGAAACGCCCACCTTCAACGAGCTGGGCTACCGCAGCGATGGCGGCGCTGGCCTGGCGCTGGATCTGGGCGCGGCGACCAGCCGCAACTACGAGATCGGCAGCAAGTGGCGCGCGCAGAGCGGCGCAGCGGTGGAGGTGGCGCTGTTCCGCGCCGATACCGACGACGAACTGGCCGTGGCCAGCAATACCAACGGCCGCAGCACCTATCGCAACATCGGCGCCACCCGCCGCCAGGGCGCGGAGCTGAGCTGGAATCAACCGGTGGGCACCACCCAGCAGCTGCAGCTGGCCTACACCTTCGTCGATGCCAGCGTGCGCGACGGCTACCTCACCTGCGCCAGCAGTGGCTGCGCCACGCCCACCGCGCCGGTGGCGAGCGGATCACGCCTGCCGGGCGTGCCGCGCCAGCAGCTGTTCGCGCGCTGGCAGTGGCAGCCGGCGCAATGGCAGTTCGCCGCCGAAACGCTGGCCTCCGACGCCACCGTGGTCAACGACCTGGCCACCGAGCGCGCCCCCGGTTACGCGCTGGTCAACCTGGAAGCCTCCCGGCGCTGGACCACCACGCTGGGTGGGCTGCGCACCTTCGCCCGCATCGACAATGCGCTGGACCGGCACTACATCGGCTCGGTGATCGTCAACGACGGCAACGGGCGCTATTACGAGCCGGGTCCGGACCGCACCTACACGATCGGTCTGCAATGGGATTTCGGCGGCTGATCCGGCCGCCGGCGGCGCGCAGTCAACGACACGCGCACCGCCCGTAGGAGCGCACCCGGGCGCGACAAAGCCATCCCGCCAACGCACGGTTTGCCACCGACACGCCACACCAGCAGTTCAAACGGGTCAAGCTGCAAGGTGCGCTCGTGTGGCATCGGCATGCCGATCCCGACGTCTTCAAGCCGGCCGCACCGCGCAGCTGAGGTGCGTGCTGCGCATGGCATGCAAGTCACCCATCGCGCGCTGTGGTTGCTCGCATATTGCGCCTGGCCGTGGTCGCAGGCGATGACGCGCCGCAGCGTGATTCCGCCGCTGCCGCATGCTGCGGCGGCAGCGCTGCAATGACGCAGCGCAACAGCGCGTGACATGACATTGCGCTGGCGCTTGCGCGGGTATACACGTGCGCATCGGACCACCTCCGCAGGAGACCATGATGAACGCGCTTGCCTCTGCAAAACCGCTCAACACCGATCCGCACTCCATCTTCAAGCCGCGCTATGACAACTTCATCGGCGGCAAGTGGGTGGCGCCGCACAGCGGCCAGTACTTCGACAACACCACGCCGATCAACGGCAAGGTGTTCACCTCGATCGCGCGCTCCAACGCGCAGGACATCGAAGCCGCACTGGATGCGGCGCACGCGGCCAAGGACGCCTGGGGCAAGACGTCCACCACCGAGCGCTCCAATGTGCTGCTCAGGATCGCCGACCGCATCGAGCAGAATCTGGAGCTGCTCGCCTATGCCGAGACCTGGGACAACGGCAAGCCGGTGCGCGAGACGCTCAATGCCGATGTACCGCTGTGCGTGGATCACTTCCGCTATTTCGCCGGCGCCATCCGCGCGCAGGAAGGCGGCATCTCCGAGATCGACGGCGACACCATCGCCTATCACTTCCACGAACCGCTCGGCGTGGTCGGGCAGATCATTCCGTGGAACTTTCCGCTGCTGATGGCGTGCTGGAAACTGGCACCGGCGCTGGCCGCCGGCAACTGCGTGGTGATGAAGCCGGCCGAGCAGACCCCGGCCTCGATCCTGGTGTTGATGGAAGTGATCGGCGACCTGTTGCCGCCGGGCGTGCTCAACGTGGTCAACGGCTTCGGCCTGGAGGCGGGCAAGCCGCTGGCCAGCAACCCGCGCATCGCCAAGATCGCCTTCACCGGAGAAACCACCACCGGCCGGCTGATCATGCAATACGCCAGCCAGAACCTGATCCCGGTGACGCTGGAGCTGGGCGGCAAATCGCCCAACATCTTCTTTGCCGATGTGATGGCCGAAGACGACGATTTTCTCGACAAGGCGGTGGAAGGCTTTGTGCTGTTCGCCTTCAATCAGGGCGAGGTGTGCACCTGCCCGTCGCGCGCGCTGATCCAGGAATCGATCTACGACAGGTTCATGGAAAAGGCGCTGGCGCGCGTGGCCGCGATCAAGCAGGGCAATCCGCTCGATCCCAACACCATGGTCGGCGCGCAGGCCTCCAGCGAGCAGCTGGAAAAGATCCTGTCGTACATCGACATCGGCAGGCAGGAAGGCGCGCAGGTGTTGATCGGCGGCGAGCGCAACACGCTCGATGGCGAGCTGGCCGAAGGCTTCTACGTCAAGCCGACGGTGTTCAAGGGCCACAACAAGATGCGCGTGTTCCAGGAAGAGATCTTCGGGCCGGTGGTGTCGGTGACCACCTTCAAGGACGAGGCCGAGGCACTGGCGATCGCCAACGACACGCTGTACGGCCTGGGTGCCGGTGTGTGGAGTCGCGATGCGTCGCGCCTGTACCGCATGGGCCGCGCGATCCAGGCCGGGCGCGTGTGGACCAACTGTTACCACGCCTATCCGGCGCATGCCGCGTTTGGCGGCTACAAGCAGTCGGGCATCGGCCGCGAGAATCACAAGATGATGCTCGACCATTACCAGCAGACCAAGAACCTGCTGGTGAGCTATTCGCCCAAGGCGCTGGGCTTCTTCTGACATGCTGCCGGGCCGCGTCGCTGCAGATTGATCTCGATCAAGGCGTCGCTGCCACGCCTCGCCCATCCTGGCCCAACCAGACACGCTGCGGGGACACCATGGACACGACGATGAAAGCCGCAGTGGTGCGCCAGTTCGGCGCACCACTGGTGATCGAGGAAGTACAGGTGCCACGGCCCCAGGCCGGCGATTTGCTGGTCGACATCCAGGCCTGCGGGGTCTGCCACACCGATCTGCACGCCGCGCAGGGGGACTGGCCGGTCAAGCCGAATCCTCCGTTCATCCCCGGCCATGAGGGCGTGGGCTATGTGGTGGCGGTGGGTGCGGGCGTGCGTCACGTCAAGGAAGGCGACCGGGTGGGTATTCCCTGGCTGTATTCGGCCTGCGGGCATTGCGAGCACTGCCTGGGCGGCTGGGAAACCCTGTGCGAGGCGCAGCAGAACAGCGGCTACTCGGTCAACGGCGGCTTTGCGCAGTACGCGCTGGCCAATGCCGATTACGTCGGGCATCTGCCCAAGGGCATCGGCTTCGTCGAGGTCGCGCCGATTCTGTGCGCGGGCGTCACCGTCTACAAGGGCCTGAAGGTCACCGATACCAAGCCGGGCCAGTGGGTGGTGATTTCCGGCATCGGCGGGCTCGGCCATATGGCAGTGCAATATGCCAAGGCGATGGGACTGAACGTGGCCGCCGTGGATGTGGACGACGCCAAGCTGGCGCTGGCCAGGCGCCTGGGCGCCACGGTGACGGTCAACGCGCGCACCACCGATCCGGTGGCGTACCTGAAGAAGGAAATCGGCGGCGCACACGGCGCCCTGGTCACCGCGGTATCGCCCAAGGCCTTCGAGCAGGCGATCGGCATGGTGCGCCGCGGCGGCACGGTGTCGCTCAACGGCCTGCCACCGGGCCAGTTCGCGCTGGACATCTTCGGCATGGTGCTCAATGGCGTGACCGTGCGCGGCTCGATCGTCGGCACCCGGCTGGACCTGCAGGAGTCGCTGGCCTTCGCCGAGCAGGGCAAGGTCGCCGCGACCGTGGCCACCGACACCCTGGACAACATCAACGACGTGTTCGCGCGCATGCACGCCGGAACGATCGAGGGGCGTATCGTGCTCGACATGGCGGCCTGACCGCGCCGCAGGAGGCAGACGATGCAGGGCACCACCACGCAGACAGACCCACCCTTGCAGGTGACGGCCACGCTGGCGGCGTTGCAGTTGATCGACACGCTGCGCGCACGCCACGGCGATGTGCTGTTCCATCAATCCGGCGGCTGCTGCGATGGCTCCTCGCCGATGTGTTTCCCGGTGGGCGACTTCATCGTTGGCGACCGCGACGTGCTGCTGGGCGAGATCGGCGGCGCGCCGTTCTACATCAGCCGCGCGCAGTTCGAATACTGGAAGCACACCCAGCTGATCATCGATGTGGTGCCGGGGCGCGGTGGCATGTTCTCGCTGGAAAACGGCGAGGGCGTGCGCTTTCTGGTGCGCTCGCGCCTGTTTGCCGATGAGGAATTTGCCCAGCTGCAGCGGGCGGGCCGGGCGTGACCCTGGCCCGCCTGGCGGTGCTGCGGGCGGGGAATCAGCCGGCCGGTTTCAGCGGTCTGCCACGGTGGACGGCGCGGTGCCCGGCGTCTTGGCCGGGGTGTCGCCATCGGCGGGAACCAGCGTGTCGGGCGCATCGCCGGCACCGCGGTCTTCGTAGTGTTCGGCATCGCGCTTGCCGTGCTGTTCGCCCGGCTGGGTCGGTTGGTCGCGCAGTGGGTCGCGGGACATGCGGTGCTCCTGGTCATCGGGATGGATGCGCAGTTCACCGCGCGCCGGGTGAAGGGGGCGCAGTGGCAGCTGCAGACGCACGGCTCACGCATGGATCACGGTGGCCGCGCTACAGCTATGGGGCAACCCACACAACACCCGGAGTCACCCGCCGATGGCACGACCGATCTGGACCGGAACGCTCTCGTTCGGCTTGCTCAATGTGCCGGTGTCGCTGATGTCGGGCGAGCGCAAGGTGGATCTGCATTTCCGCATGCTCGATTCGCGCGACAAGAAGCCGATCCGCTTCGAGCGCGTCAACGCCGACACTGGCGACGAGGTGCCGTGGAAGGAGATCGTCAAGGCGTTCGAGTACGACAAGGGCAGCTATGTGATCGTCGAGGAGCAGGACATCCGCTCGGCCTCGCCGGAAAGCCATGAAACGGTGGAGGTGGAAACCTTCGTCGACGCCGCCGACATCGACCCGCGCTATTTCGAAAAGCCCTACATCCTGGTGCCGGGCAAGAAGGCCGAAAAAGGCTATGTGCTGCTGCGCGAGACGCTGCGCGACACCGGCAAGGTGGGCATTGCCAAGGTGGTCATCCGCACGCGCGAATATCTGGCCGCGGTGATGCCGCAGGGCGATGCGTTGATCCTGCTGCTGCTGCGCTATCAGCAGGAAGTGGTGGACCCGCAGGACTTCAAGCTGCCGGCCGGCGCGGTGGGCGAGTACCGCATCACGCCCAAGGAACAGGAGATGGCCAGGCAGCTGATCGAGTCGATGTCCGGCACCTGGCAGCCGGAGGATTACCACGACGAGTTCCGCGGCAAGCTCGAGCAGATCCTGCGCAAGCGCATCCAGGCCAAGGGCGGCACCACCACCGTGGACGTCGAGCCGCCGCAGCACGAAGACGCCAGCACCAACGTGGTCGATTTCATGTCGCTGCTGCAGAAGAGCCTGCAGGCCAATACGCGCACGCCGGCCAAGAAGAGCAGCGCGCCGGCAACGGGGGCGGCCAAAAAGACCGCCGCCAACACCGCCGCCAAAAAAGTGACCAAGAAGGCCACCAAGAAGACCGCGGCCAAGACCGCCAAGACCACCGCCAGCAAGGCGGCACCGCGTCGCAAGGCCGGCTAGGCCCCGCCCATGTCATTGCACGACTACAACGCCAAGCGCCGCTTCGACCAGACCCCGGAACCGGCCGGCGGCAGGCCGGCGCGCGCCAGCAAGCAGCCGGTCTTCGTCGTGCAGTTGCACCACGCCAGCTCGCGCCATTACGACTTCCGTCTGGAGGTCGACGGCGTGCTCAAGAGTTGGGCCGTGCCCAAGGGCCCATCGTTGCGCGTGGGCGAAAAGCGCCTGGCGGTTCAGGTGGAGGACCACCCGCTGTCGTACGCCAGCTTCCACGGCGATATTCCGCAGGGCCATTACGGCGCCGGGCATGTGGAGGTGTTCGACCACGGGCATTGGCAGTGCGACGGCGATGCGTTGGCGGCACTGGAAGCTGGCAAGCTGGAATTCGAACTGCAGGGCACGCTGCTGCGCGGCGGTTTCGCATTGGTGCGCACGCAGATGCGCGGTGGCAAACCGCAATGGCTGCTGTTCAAGCGCAGCGATGCGTATGCGGCCGATCTGGATGCCGATGCGCTGGTGGCGCAGCAGGCCGCCGGCGCATCGGCTGCGGCGGCGCCGGCAACCCGTGCCAAGGCCAGCCGGGCGCGGCGCGCGCCGGCAGCAACGGCGAGGGCCGGGACGACTGCAGCCGGCAAGCGTACGCGCCCGGCGCACGCAGACACCAGGCAATGGCGTACCCGCGCCCTGGCGCTGGACGGTGCGCGCGATGCGCCATGCCCCACCGAGCTGCGCGCGCAACTGACCTTGCTGCGCGAGCAGGCGCCGGATGGCGAGCGCTGGTTGCACGAGATCAAGTGGGACGGCTACCGCCTGCTGGCCGACCTGGTCGATGGCCAGGTGCAGCTGCGCTCGCGTAACGACCAGGCCTGGACGCAGCGTTTCCCGGACGTGGTGCGTGCAGTGCAGGCCTTGCCGGTGCGCGATGCGCGCCTGGATGGCGAGCTGGTGGTGCTGGACGCGCAGGGGCGCAGCGATTTCTCGGCATTGCAACGCGCGCTCGATGGCAGCGTCACGCAACCGCTGCGCTACCTCGTGTTCGACCTGCTCGGCGTGGCCGGGGTGGATCTGCGCGACACCCCGCTGCTGCAACGCAAGCAGTTGCTGCACGACGTGCTGGGCGATGTGCCGGGCACGTTGGCGTTTAGCGACCATGTGATCGGCCACGGCCCGGAGGTTTTTGCGGCCAGCGCCGGCACCGGCTGGGAAGGTATCGTCAGCAAGCTCGCCGATGCGCGGTATCGCGAAGGGCGCAGCGCCGATTGGGTCAAGACCAAGCACGAAGACAGCGACGAGTTCGTGGTGGTGGGCTACACCGATCCCAAGGGCGCGCGCAGCGGCTTCGGCGCCTTGCTGATGGCGCAGCGCGAGGGCAAGACGCTGCGTTATGTCGGGCGCGTGGGCACCGGCTTCGACGATGCCCTGCTCGGCAAGATCAGCGCGCTGTTGCAGGCGCTGCATAGCGACACCGCCACGCTGGAATTGCCGACGCACATCCCCGGGCGGCCACGCGATGTGCATTGGGTACGGCCGGTCTTGATCGCCGAGGTCGCCTTCCGCGGCTGGGCGAAGCAAGGCCTGCTGCGGCAGGCCGCATTCAAGCGTCTGCGCGAGGACAAACCCATGAGCGAGTTGGGCGGCGACCGCGCCGCGCCAGGCAAGGCGCGTGCTGCAGGTATAGGCGGTGCTGCGGCCACGGCCGCCGCGCCTGCGCGCAAGGCGACGAGTAAAAAAACGTCGAAAACAACGGTCCAGGCATCCACCAGCACCGCCAGCAAGCGCGTGCGGTCGACGGCAGCGAAGACGGCCGCCAGATCCAGGGCTGCGGCGTCCACATCCACCGGACCGAAGTCCACCGCATCCAGATCCACTGCATCCAGATCCACCACATCCAAGTCCACCGCGTCCAAGTCCACTGCGTCCAAGTCCACAGTTACGTCGACGGACGGCATCACCATCACCCATCCCGAGCGGGTGGTGTTTCCCGCAGCGGGCATCAGCAAGGGCGATGTGGCCGACTATTACCGCGCAGTGGCGCCGCTGGTGCTGGCAGAGATCGCACGCCGCCCCTTGTCGCTGCTGCGCTGCCCCGATGGCGCCGGCGGCGACTGCTTCTTCCAGAAGCACGAAGGCCGCCACCTGGGCACGCATATCAAGGCGATTCCGCTGCAGCAGAGGAGCGGCACCGAGGACTACATCTACGTCGAGGATGCCGCCGGCCTGCTCGAGCTGGTGCAGATGAACACGCTGGAGCTGCATCCCTGGGGCGCGCAGGTCGACGACGCGGAGCATCCGGATCGGCTGGTGTTCGACCTGGACCCGGGCGACGGGGTGTCCTGGGCCGACGTGGTGGCGGCCGCGCGCGACATCCGCGCCAAGCTGCGCAGTGCCGGCCTGGAGAGCGTGGTGCGCCTGTCCGGCGGCAAGGGCCTGCACGTGGTGGTGCCGATCGTGCCGCAAGCGGACTGGGAACAGGCGCGCGATTTCTGCGAGGCCTTCGCCCAGGCGCTGGCGACGCACGCCCCGGACCGCTACGTGGCCACCATGAGCAAGGCCAAGCGCCACGGCGTGATCTTCGTCGACTGGCTGCGCAACGGGCGCGGCAATACCAGCGTGTGTTCGTGGTCGTTGCGCGCACGCGAAAAGGCCACCGTCGCCGTGCCGCTGCGCTGGGAAGAACTCGGCAAGATCAGCGGCCCGGACGCCTTCCCGATGGACAAGGCCCTGCAACGCGCCAGGCGTCAGCGTGCAGATCCCTGGGAATCGGTGCTGGCGTTGCAGCAATACGTGCCCACCGGCGACGATAACCACTAATAGCAGCCAACAAGACCACTGCGCCGCCACCAGGCGGGCGCGGCCGATGCCCGGAATCGGCATGTCCCCGCGTGCGCCGATGCTCCTCCCACGGGGCCCGCACCCACCCGACGACTGCTCGCTTATGCGATCAGATACGCATCACACATATAGCCTGACCAAACCCACCGACCATCTCGACAGGTCCTTGCCCGCTCACCGTCGCGGGACCTTACGCAGCGTGGATGCCGCGTAAGCGCCTACAAGGACGTACTTGCGGCCTGTCCTACGATGGTGAGCGGGCAAGGGCCGTGCAGCCAAGTCGCAGATCACCCGCTCTCTGCTACCAACGCATCCCGAATTCCGAATCCCGAATCCCATCAAGGCGAAACCGCGTTCTCCCGCGTCACCCGGCTCAAGGCATCGCTGCTGATCTCGGCAATCGAATGGGTGCCGGTCAGGGTCATCGCCACGCGCATCTCGCGCTCGATCAGGGTCAGCAGATTCTCCACGCCGGCCTGGCCACCGGCCGCCAGCGCGTAGACGAACGCGCGCCCCAGCAGCACCGCGTCGGCGCCCAGCGCCAGCATGCGCACCACATCCAGGCCGCTGCGGATGCCGGAGTCGGCCAGGATCTTCAGCTGCCCCTTCACCGCATCGGCAATGGCCGGCAACGCGCGCGCGCTGGACAGCACGCCGTCGAGCTGGCGGCCGCCATGGTTGGACACCACGATGCCGTCGGCGCCGAAGCGCACCGCATCGCGCGCATCGTCCGGATCCAGGATGCCCTTGATCACCATCGGCCCGGTCCAGAACTCGCGGATCCATTCCAGGTCCTTCCAGGCGATGGACGGGTCGAAGTTGGCGCCCAGCCAGCCGATGTAGTCCTGCAGGCCGGTCGGGCTGCCGCGGTAGGTCGAGATATTGCCCAGGTCGTGCGGGCGACCCCGCAGGCCCACGTCCCAGGCCCAGCGCGGATGCGTCACCGCCTGCAGCATGCGCCGCAGCGACGCATGGGGCCCGCTCATGCCCGAGTGCGCATCGCGGTAGCGCGCGCCCGGCGTGGGCATGTCCACGGTGAACACCAGCGTGGTTACCCCGGCGGCCCTGGCGCGCTCCAGCGCATTGCGCATGAAGCCGCGGTCCTTGAGCACGTACAGCTGGAACCACATCGGCCGCGCGATCGCCGGCGCCACTTCCTCGATCGGGCACACCGACACCGTGGACAGCGTGAACGGAATCCCGCGCGCGGCCGCCGCACGCGCGGCCTGCACTTCGCCACGCCGCGCGTACATGCCGGTCAGCCCGACCGGTGCCAACGCCACCGGCATCGCCAGCGTCTCGCCAAACAGTTCGGTGCCCAGGCGCAGGTCCGACATGTTGCGCAGCACCCGCTGGCGCAGCGCGATATCGGCCAGATCGGAGACATTGCGCCGCAAGGTGTGCTCGGCGTACGCGCCGCCATCGATGTAGTGGAACAGGAACGGCGGCAGGCGCGCCTGCGCAGCGGCACGGTAGTCGGAAGCGGCGGAAATGATCATCGAAGACGCACGGCAGCGGCGGGGTAGCCGCTGAGTGTAAGACCATCGGTGTGGCCGGTGGACCGCTGCGCGACCGGCGCGGCAGCAGGCCGCGAGCGCTGCACGCGGCGTTTCGTCGGGCGCACAGGCGGTTTGGTCGCATCGCGCTGGCATCGGCACGGATCGGTTGCAAGACTGCGTGCGCTGCCGCTGCCGCAGCGGCGCTGGCGCTTGCCGGTGCCGCCCACGCGGGGCATCTGCAGCAACCACATCACGGACGGAGGGCGCCATGCGTGCAGGCACAGCAGCGGGATGGACGGTAACGGTCGGGCTGGCGATCGGTGCGCTTTGCAGTGGTCAGGCGTGGGCGGGCGGGCCGGGTCAGCCGCCCGCGCCGGACGCCATCACACGCACGCTCCAGCAACACATGGACGCCGCCGGCGTCGTCGGCCTGGGCGCGGCGATCATCCGCGACCGCAAGGTGGTCTGGACCGGCGGCGTCGGCTTTGCCGACCGCGCGCGCGGCACGCCATTCACGCCCGACACCGTCATGAACATCGGCTCGATCAGCAAGACCGTGACCGGCGTGGCGCTGATGCAGGCGGTGCAGGACGGCAAGCTGGCGCTGGATGCAGACATCAACACCTATCTGCCGTTCGCGGTGCGCAACCCGCAGTTTCCGCAGGTGCCGATCACCCTGCGGCAACTGGCCACGCACACCTCCAGCCTGACCGACCGCTGGGAGGTCTACCGCGACACCTATCGCTGGCAAGGCCTGCCGGTCGCCCCGTTGGGCGACTTCTTGCGCGGCTATCTGGCGCCCGGCGGGCGCGACTACCAGGCGCAGAACTATCTGCCGGTCAAACCCGGCACGCATCGCGAATACTCCAACATCGGTGCCGGCCTGGTGGGCTACATCGTCGCGCGTGCGGTGGGCCAGTCGCTGGAGCGCTACACGCACACGCGCATCTTCGCGCCACTGGGCATGCAGCACACTGCCTGGCATGCGGCCGATCTGCCGGCCGCCGCGCAGGCCACGCTGTATGTGAGCCAGTTCGGCGTGAGCGTGCCGATCCCGCCGTACGAACTCACCACCTATCCCGACGGCGGCGTGCGCACCAGCGTCAACGACCTTTCCAGGCTGTTCATCGCCCTGCTCGATGGCGGGCAGTACCAGGGCGTGCGCATCCTGGACGCCACCACCACCGCGCAGATGCTGCGCTTCCAGTACACCGCCCCCAACACGCCCGATAACGTCGCCTTGAACGAGAAGAACTCCGGCATCTTCTGGTCCACCAAGTACAACGTCACCCGCATCGGCCACGGCGGCTCGGACCCGGGCGTGCACACCGAGATGCTGTCGGACCTGGCGCACGACACTGCGGTGGTGCTGATCAGCAACACCTCCCTGGACAGCAGCGATGCCAGGGTCAATGCGCAGCTGTTCGACGATCTGTGGGCGTATGCATTGGAACTCAGGCAGCAGGCGGCGCCCGCTGCCGGCCGTCACCGCCCCGCACCGGAGTGAGCGCAGGGCGCAGACCGGACGCGGGTAGGGCCTGGCCCGGGGCGATGGGGTGGGTTAGCCAATGGCGGACGCGCCGCATCGATGGCAGGGGCCGCAGGTCGCCGCACTCCACCTGCCGGAAGTCACTTTCTGCAGCCGCGGCATTGCCGAGTGGCCGCGCGGCCGTCAGCATCGCCGCATGCATTCTTCCCTGAGTCATCTCTCGCATCCGCTGCGCCTGGCCGGTGCGTTCACCATTGCGGCGGTGGCGTTGTCGTTCATGCCCGATGCGTCAGCGCAGGGCGCCTGGCGCTGGGGCGTGCTGGCCGGCTTCACCGCGTTGTTCCTGCTGCACACCGTGTTGCCGTCGCTGCACGCCTTGCGCACTGTCGCCACGCTGCTGCAGGCGGTCCTGGCCTTGCTGCTGGTGTGGATGGAGCCGCGTGCCGGCACCGCCCCGGTGCTGCTGGTCATGCTGGTGGCACAGGCGGGCATGAGCTGGCCGCCGGTGCGCGTGCTGTTGCTGGCGCTGGCGTTGAACGCGGGCATGTATGCGCTGCTGGTGCAGGCCGGGTTCGAGCGCCCGTGGTTGATCGTCGGCATCTACGCCGGTTTCCAGGCCTTCGCCGCGCTGACCGCGCATTACGCGCGCAGCGCCGAGCGCGCGCGCGATGCGCTGGCCTACGTCAATGCCGACCTGCTGGCCACCCGCGCGCTGCTGGCCGACAGCGCGCGCGATGCCGAGCGCCTGCGCCTGGCGCGCGAGCTGCACGACGTGGCCGGGCACAAGCTCACCGCCATGCGCATCAACCTGCGCCTGCTCGGCGCCGACCCGGTGCTGGCGCGACGCGACGAGGTCGCGGTGGTGGAGCAGCTGTCGGCCGAACTGCTGTCGGACATCCGCAACGTGGTGCAGTCGCTGCGCGACGATCAGGGCCTGGACCTGCACACCGCCTTGCGCGCGCTGGCCGCCCCGTTCCCGCGCCCGGCGCTGCGCCTGCAGATCGATGCCGATGTGCGCATCACCGACGCGCGCGTGGCCGAGCTGCTGCTGCGGCTGGTGCAGGAGGCGCTGACCAACGCGGTGCGGCATGCCGATGCCGACGAAGTGGCCGTGCACCTGCATTGCGAAGGCACGCGGCTGCAGGTGGAGATCTGCGACGATGGCCACCGCGCCGAACGCATCTGCGAAGGCAACGGCATCACCGGCATGCGCGAACGCCTGGCTGCGTTGCACGGCCAGCTGGACCTCGGCCGTACACCCACTGGCGGCATGCACCTGATCGCGAGACTCCCGGTATGAATTCACGTCGTATTGCCCTGGCCGACGACCAGGTCCTGGTCCGTGCCGGCCTGCGCGCGTTGCTGCAGCAACAGGGCGTGGAGGTGGTGTGCGAGGCCGACGACGGCCAGGGCCTGCTGGATACGCTGGTCGTCCACACGGTGGACGTGGTGCTCAGCGACATCCGCATGCCCGGCGTGGACGGCATCCAGGCGCTGCAGCAACTGCGCGCCCGCGGCGACCGCACTCCCGTGCTGCTGCTGACCACCTTCGACGACAGCGACCTGCTGCTGCGCGCCACCGAGGCCGGCGCGCAGGGTTTCCTGCTCAAGGACGCCGCCCCGGAAGACCTGCGCGAGGCGATCGAGCGGGTCGCCGCAGGCGAGACCCTGCTGCAGCCGGTCAGCACCGACCCGGTGCGGGCGCGCTACCAGTTCCGCGACCAGCAGCCGCCGCGCGAGACCTTCGGCGAGCGCGAGGTGGCGATCCTGCGCCTGCTCGCCGGGGGCTATTCCAACAAGGAGATCGCCCGCACCCTGTTCCTGGCCGAAGGCACGGTGAAGAACTACGTCTCCACCATCCTGGAAAAGCTCGGCACCCGCGACCGCACCCGGGCGGTGTTGAAGGCGATCACGTTGCGGGTGATCTGAGGGCGGGGAATCGGGATTGGGGAATCGTAAGGGCCGTTGGAGCGCTGCGCCGCAAGCGCGGACCCGGGCGCGCAGCGGGGTCTAAAAGCCCCTCTCCCCGCGGGGCGAGAAGGCACGGTTCGCGCGCCACCGGCGCGCGTGCCTTGGAGCGCCCGCGCCGCAAGCGCGGGCTGGGGCGCGGAGCGGGGGTTGGGGTGAGGGTACGGGGCGAAGCCACCGATGGCTTTGCAGTACTTCCTCACGATCTGCGTCGACGACAGGGTGCGCTCGACATGGCAGGCCTATGCAATTGTTCCATAGGGATTTTCCAGCATCCGTCAGGTTCGGCCAGCAACCGTAAGGTTGCCGTCAGGTCAGCCGCGCGGCCACGCACGAAGGTGATCCGGCGGCCACCGAGGCCGCCCGGGGACGCGCCGCGCTCCGGTCTGCTGCGGAGTCCGTCATGCGCCAATCCTTTCCCATCGCCCTGCGCGCCATTCTGCTTGCCATGGTGGCCTGGACGGGTCCAACGCAGGCCGAACTGCCCGCACCCTGGGTCCAGGCCGCGTTGCTGATCAAGCCGTCGGCGGTCGATCCGGTGCTGAGGATGGTCGTCGGGCCCGGCGAGCCGCAGCTGCAGCGAGCCGCAGTGCGGGCATGCGACAGGCATCCATGCACTGCGCTCGGCCCCGAAGTGCCCCCGGCCTGGCTGTGACCAACCGCGGGGCGAGCATCCATCCGCTGGCAGGCAGCGGCGCCTGCACTGCCGGGAGCGCCTGGGGCCGCTAAAACGTAACGAGCAGTCGCCAGGTGGGTGCGGACGGCACAGCAGTCGCCATGTACGCGTGTACATGCGGCACCGAGCGCCGGCCGCTCCCGCCTGACGGTAAGCGCAGGCGTGGTGTTATTTGCCCTTGTTGATCGGCGGTACTTCCTGCGGGTTGATCTTCGGATCGTTGCCGACCTGGGGATCACAGCTGAACCAGACTTTATTGCCCTTCTTGTCCGTGCGGGTCGGGTCTTCGACGATGATGGTCAGAAAGATCAGCGTGGGGACGCTATTGGCGTTGACGATTGTGACGCTGCGGCCGTCAGTGGCAATATCGGGGTCGCCGATTTGTTTGAATACATCGGTCGTCAGCAGGCTCTTGATGACGAAATGCTTCGGGACAACGTCTTCATCGAAGTAGTAGTGCAACGTCGAAACGCCGTCGTGCTTGTCGACAATCAGCAGATCCGGAGCAAAGCTGTAGAAATACTCGCCAGCACCCGTATTTCCTCCGAATCCCACCCGCGCGACTGTGAGCTTGATACTGAATTCCGTCATGACTTGTCCTGTTCCTTGAGCGGCGGGGCATAGAAGGAGACAAACCCCGGGTGGCGGTAGCCCGCCTGGTACAGCCATCCGAGCTGTTGCGTAACGGTAGAGCGCTGGCCCAGATGCACGTGGGCGCGAATCCAGGGGTCGAGCAGGTTCTTGTCGCGGCTGTTGCCGACGTCCTTGCCGAGCAGCGTCACCGCGCGCTCCCACGCTGCACGCGCGCCAGCGTGATCGCCGCTTGCAGCGCGTTGTTCGCCCTGCCAGACCAATGCAAGTGCCAGCGTCGAGGTGGCCGACAGATCGTCGGGTCTGGCGCGATGCAAGGCATCCACGCGCGCAACGATCTGGTCGAGTCCGCCCGCGTGACCGGCGTGAATGCGCTGCAGCCGCATCCCGATGATGGCATCCAGCAACTGCCAGTCCGGCAGCGGCTGCGCGTGTTGCAGCAGGCTGTCCATGGTGTGACGCGCCTGACCGAGTTGCTGCGTGGCCTGATCCGCATGCCCGTCCAGTGCGGCGATCCAGCCGGCCTGCGCATACGCATGCGCCAGATCGCTGCGCCAGGTCTGATTGTCCGGCTGCAGTGCGACCAGCGACTGCAGCATGCGCACGCTGTCCCGTGCGTCGCGCTGGGCCTGTATCAGTTGGCCCTGCACCAGCGCCAGATTGGAGACGCGGATCAACGACACCGCCAGACGCCGTCGCCAGGCATTGGCGTCGGGGTCTTTTTCCACCAGTACGCGCAACATCGCGATCTGGTCGCGGTAGCCCTGCTCGGCAGGCGCCAGCAAGCCCTGGTTCTCCTGCGCCAGGCTCAGCCACGACAAGCTGTCGATCAATTCATAGCGCAGCGATGCGTTGTCCGGCGAACGTGTGATCAGCACACGCTTGAGCGCGATGTCGCGCGCAAAAAAACCGATCGCCGTCGTGGTGTCGCCGCGGGTCGCGGCAAGCGTGCCGAGATTGTTGAGCGCGTACGACAACTCCAGTTGCCAGCGCGGGTCGTCCGGCGCGGCACGCACCAACCATTCACTGGCAGCCAGGTACTGCGACCAGTGCGTGTGCGCCAACGGAAACTGCTTGCCGCGATAGGCCATGTTGCCCAACCAAAAGGCCGCCTGACCTGTTTCCGCATGCGCCTCCAGCAGCGCGGGCGCCTGTGCGCGCGCCTGTTCGGCGGCAGCGGCGGCACGCGTGAAAGCGGCATGCGCCTCCTTCAGCTTGCCCTGGTTCATCAACACTTCGCCGGTGGTGCGCAGGGCGCGTGCGTGGTTGATCAGATCGCCGGTGTGCATGCTGGCGCTGGGCAGATCCTCAAGATAGCGCAGCGAGCGGCTGCCCACGCTGTCGAGCAATTTCAGGTTGCCCACCGTGCGCAACTGCTCGGCCAGATCGCCCAGCATGTAGCTCACCAGTTGCTGCGCCTGGTCGCGGCGTTGTTCGGCCACTTGCTGCGCCTGGCGTGCCTGCCAGCCCAGCAGCAGCGAGGCGCCGGCCAGCACCACCAGCAACGCCGCGGCGGCGGCGTACAGGCCGCGGCGCTGGCGTTGCGAGCGTTCGCACGCATGCAGGAAGGCGTGATCCAGCGCATCCAGATCCTGCGGCATGCGCCGCGCGGCTTCGCGTGCTTCGCTCAGCGGGCGCCCGCTGTTGAGCAGGTGATCGCTGCGCCGGCCTTCGGCGGCCCAGCGCTGTGCGGCCAGCTGCAACCGCTTGCGCGCCTGCAGCAGGCGGCGGTTTTCGTGGATCCACTCAGCCGCGCGTGGCCACTGCCGCAGCACCGCTTCGTGCGCGACCGCAAAGCCCGGCTCGCCGGCCACCAGCTCGCTGACGAACAGCCGCGCCTGCACGAAGGCATCCACCAGCACGCGCGCTGCGCCGTGCGCCGGCAGGGCCGACCACAGCGCACGCCGCGCGGTCACCGCATCGCTGTCGGGGTGGATCACGCTCAGCAAGCTGAGCACCTCGCCCAACGCCGCCTGTGCGGCAGCCGGCAGGGCACGGAAGGTGTGTTCGGCATGGTGCGCCAATGCGCCTTCCAGCCCGCCCAATGCGCGGTAGGCGGCGAAGGTCAACAGCCCGTCGTCGCTGCGTTGTGCGTGCAAGGCATGCAGCAGATGCTGCAGCAACGGCAGGGCATCGGGCTGGCGCGCGGTGGCATCGCGCAGCACATCGTCCAGCCGGCTGGCGTTGTCGCGGTCCTCTTCGAAGCGCAGCCCGGCCATGGCCGCCGGCACGCGGATGATCTGGCCGATCTCGCCATCGCGCGGCGCCAGCAGATCCACATGCCCGTCGCCGCGTTTGAGCTCGACGATGTCCGGCAATGCATCGATCAGGCGCGGATAGAAATCGCTGCGGGTGAGCACCAGCACCGCCACCTGCGCGCTGCTGCACAGCGCCTGCAGGGCCGCGGCCAGTGCGGCGCGGTCGGCATCGGTGATCCCGGGCGTGGCCACCAGCGCTTCTGCGTGATCGATCACCAGCAGCAGGTGGCGCTGGCTCTGTGCGTGATTGCGCGCGGGTGCGCGCTGACGCATCGCCTCGTCAATGGCCGCATGCAGCGGGGCAGGGCGCTGCAGCCACGCGGGCAACGCCGCCATCTGCGCCGGCGAAAACACCGCGCGCCCGCCGGCCGCCCAGTCGCCGAGTGCGCGCGCCAGCGTGTCGAGCACATCGCCGCCACGGCATTGCGCCAGATTGCAATACGCCACCGCGATGGCTTCCAGCCCATCCAGGCCGCCGGGCTGCGCCAGCACCGGCACCACGCCGGCGCGCAGCAACGAGGTCTTGCCGCAGCCGCTGGCGCCGCTCACCAGCACCAGCCCGCGCTGGCTGTGCAATTGCGCGCGCAGCGCGCCCAGCACCTGCGCGATCGCATGGCTGCGGCCGAAGAAGACCTCGGCGTGCGCGGGATCGAACGCCTGCAGCCCCACGTACGGGCTGCCGTGTGCCCACACCTGCGCGCCGATCACCGCGCCGCGGTAGTCATCCGGAAACACCACCTTCGGCAGCAACCGATACCCGCGCTTGCGGATCGTTTCGATGTAGCGCGGTTGGCGGCTGTCGTCGCCCAGCTTGCGGCGCAGTTGGGCGATGGTCTTGTGCACCGGATTGTCGCCGTAGAAGCCGCCGTGCCACACCTCGATCAGCAACTGCTCGGCGCTGACCACCTCGCCGGCACGCTCGGCCAGTGCGATCAGCACTTCCATCATGCGCGGTTCCAGCGCGATGGTCTGGCCGTCGTCGAGCAGCACCAGCCGTTCCGGCTCGACCAGCAAGGGCCCCAGCCGAAACCGCGGGACAGAGCCCAGCTGCGTGACGCGCTCGCTTCGAAGAAACATTCGCTCGGATACCGGTCGCACGGTGGGAGGAGCCTTGACGATCGCCATCAGGCGCGGCCAGGCACGGCACGGCAGGCGCAAACGTAGCACAGCCGCTGACGCAGGAAATCGATGGTGATCGCTGTTCGTTCGTGTCCGTGCGCGGAAGATGCCTGCCTGCCGGCGTGGCGGGCCAGACGCTTTCGGGGGCCTTCACGCAGGCCCATACAGCGGCGTGTGTTGTGCCGCAGGCTGTTTCGCCAGCAGGGCAGCGATTAAGATGCCGCCAGCATCTTGCTGACCAGGAGTCCACGTTGATCATCCATCCCAAAGTGCGCGGCTTCATCTGCACCACCACGCATCCGCTTGGCTGCGAGCGCAATGTGCTCGAGCAGATCGCCGCAACGCGTGCGCGTGGCGTGCGCAGCGACGGCCCGAAAAAAGTGCTGGTGATCGGCGCATCCAGCGGCTACGGCCTGGCCTCGCGCATCACCGCCGCGTTCGGGTTCGGTGCGGACACGCTGGGCGTGTTCTTCGAAAAGCCCGGCACCGCCACCAAGGCCGGCACGGCCGGCTGGTACAACTCCGCCGCGTTCGACAAGCACGCCAAGGCCGCGGGCCTGTACAGCAAGTCGATCAATGGCGATGCGTTTTCCGATGCCGCGCGCGAGAAGGTCATCGAGCTGATCAAGACCGAGATGGGCGGCCACGTCGACCTGGTGGTGTATTCGCTGGCCTCGCCGGTGCGCAAGCTGCCGGGCACGGGTGAAGTGAAGCGCTCGGCGCTCAAGCCGATCGGCAACACCTATACCGCCACCGCCATCGACACCAACAAGGACACCATCATCCAGGCCTCGATCGAGCCGGCCAACGCGCAGGAGATCGAAGACACCGTCACCGTGATGGGTGGGCAGGATTGGGAGCTGTGGATCGACGCGCTGGAAGGCGCCGGCGTGCTCGCCGACGGCGCGCGCAGCGTGGCTTTCAGCTACATCGGCACCGAGATTACTTGGCCGATCTACTGGCACGGCGCGCTGGGCAAGGCCAAGGTCGACCTGGACCGCACCGCGCAGCGCTTGAACGCGCGCCTGGCCACGCGCGGCGGCAGCGCCAACGTGGCGGTGCTCAAGTCGGTGGTCACCCAGGCCAGCGCGGCGATCCCGGTGATGCCGCTGTACATCTCCATGGTCTACAAGATCATGAAGGAAAAGGGCCTGCACGAAGGCACCATCGAGCAGCTCGACCGCCTGTTCCGCGAGCGCCTGTACCGCGAAGACGGCCAGCCCGCCGAGGTGGACGCCGAAAACCGCCTGCGCCTGGACGACTGGGAACTGCGCGACGACGTGCAGGATGCCTGCAAGGCGCTATGGCCGCAGGTCACCACCGAGAA
The DNA here is from genome assembly GCF_002940205.1 of Xanthomonas arboricola pv. guizotiae. Taxonomy (GTDB): domain Bacteria; phylum Pseudomonadota; class Gammaproteobacteria; order Xanthomonadales; family Xanthomonadaceae; genus Xanthomonas; species Xanthomonas arboricola_C. The sequence goes on along the minus strand of NZ_MDSK01000021.1, from coordinate 63,567 downwards.
CCTGTTCCAGCTCACCGATTACGCCGGCTACAAGCACGAGTTCCTCAAGCTGTTCGGCTTCGAGCGCGACGATGTGGATTACGACGCCGATGTGGAGACGGACGTGAAGTTCGACTGCATCGAGTTGGGGTGATTGCCGGGATTGGGGATTGGAGATTAGGGATTCGCAAGAGCGGTGGGTGGCTGCATCGCTGATCTTCGGCGGATCCAAATGCGTTGCGGCAAGGACAATCGGCACCCGATGCCGGTTGCCCTTGCTGTTACGAAACGCGCTGCGCTCTGTGGGCAACCAATCCGGAAAGAACGAGGAAAGCCAGCGCTCTTAAGCTCTTACGATTCCCCAATCCCGACTCCCCAATCCCGGCGCGTCAGCGCCTCACATCAAACCGCGCATCCCCCACGCAGGCCTGGACATCGGCCACCGACAGCGGATTGAAATCGCCCGGAATCGAGTGCTTCAGGCAGCCGGCCGCCAGGCCGAAGCGCACCGTGTCGTCCAGCGACCAGCCTTCGATCAGGCCGTGCAGCACGCCGGCGGCGAAGGCGTCGCCGCCACCGATGCGGTCGATGATCGGGCTCAGTTCCTCGCTGGGCGCGCGCGCCACCGCACCACTGCGCGGCACCAGCATCGCGCCCAGGCTGTGGTGGTCCACGTTGTGCGCCACGCGCTGCGTGCAGGCCATCAGCTGCAGCTGCGGGAATGCGGCAAAGGCCTGCTGCGCGGCCGCTTCCACGCGCGCTTCCAGCGTGTCCTGCGGGAACTCGCCGCCCAGCACCACGCCGATGTCGCGGTAGTCGGCAAACACCACATCCGCACAGGCGAACAGCTGGTGCAGGATGCCGCGCGCATCGCCCTGCCAGCGCTGCCACAACTTCGGCCGGTAATTGCCGTCGAACGACACCTTGACCCCGGCCGCCCGCGCGGCACGTGCCGCCGCCAGCGTGGCCTGCGCAACCTCCGCGCCCAGGGCCGGGCTCACCCCGGACAGGTGCAGCCACTGCACCCCGTCCAGCAGGGCCGGCCAGTCGTAGGCATCGGCCGGGGCCAGCGCAAACGCCGAATCGGCGCGGTCGTAGACCACCTCGCTGGGGCGATGGATCGCGCCGGTGGTCAGGAAGTACAGCCCCATGCGTCCATCCACCCGCCGCACATGCCGGGTGTCCACGTCATGGCGGCGCAACTCGCCCAGCACCGCCGCGCCCAGCGGGTTGTCGGCCACCGTGCTGACCATGGCCACCGCGTGGCCGAAATGCGCCAGCGACACGCCGACATTGGCCTCGGCCCCGCCGCAATGCACGTCCAGCCGCAGTTGCTGCAGCAGCAGCTCGTGACCAGGCGCCCCCAGGCGCAGCAACAACTCTCCATAACACAGGATGCGGGCTCGACTCATGCGGCAGTACCTCGGCTGTGTGGTGCGTCACGGTGCGGGGGGACCGCTGCGCGTCAGGATGACCATCGGTGTCATTCTAGCCGACGCCAAACGCGCCCGGCGAGGCCCATGATGCGACGCGCAGTGATCGCTTGCACCCCTTTAAGGCAAATTGGCTGAGGTTTTCTGCTGCGCTGCAAGATGTTACGGGAGGATTCAGCTGGTAACGTCGTTTTGACCAGCGGTGTCATTGCCGCTCACAACCAGACTTTCATGTTGTTCATGGACCCTTGGGAGGGGAGGACATGCAATTTCGGACCACCAGCCGGAAGACACCGGTTACCTTGCTGGCGTTGTCGATCGGCCTTGCGCTGAGCGGCCACCTGGCAGCACAAGAAACCACCCAAGCGCCCGCAGAACCGGCCGTCGACCTGGACACCGTCACGGTGACCGGCTATCGCGCCTCGGTGGAAAAGGCCCTGGACATCAAGCGCGGCGAAGCCGGCGTGGTCGATGCCATTGTCGCCGAGGACATCGGCAAGTTCCCCGACCTCAACCTTGCCGAATCGCTGCAGCGCATCCCCGGCGTGGTGATCACCCGTGACGCCGGCGAAGGCCGCGCCATCACGGTGCGTGGCCTGGGCCCGGAGTTCACCCGCGTGCGCATCAACGGCATGGAAGCGCTCACCACCGTCGGCGCCGGCGACCAGAGCGGCGGCACCAACCGCGGCCGCGGCTTCGACTTCAACGTGTTCGCCTCGGACCTGTTCTCGCAGCTGATCGCGCGCAAGACCGCCTCGGCCGATGTGGAAGAAGGCTCGCTCGGCGCCACCGTCGACCTGCGCACCGCGCGTCCGTTCGACTACGAGGGCTTCACCTTCGCTGCGAATGGCCAGGCCGGATACAACGCCATGGCCGAAAAAGCCAATCCGCGTATCGCCGCACTGATTTCCAATACCTGGGCCGATAACACGTTCGGCGCGCTTTTCTCGGCGGCATACACCGAGCGAGAAGTGCTTGAAGAGGGTTCCAACACCGGCCGTTGGGCCAATGGGCCCAGCAACGGTGGTTTCAGTGCGGCCTCGCCGTTTGCCGCCGCGCGTTCGGCTGACGTGTACCACCCGCGATTCCCGCGCTATATCCAGCTGGAACACAAGCAAGAGCGTTTGGGTCTCACTGGTTCCTTGCAGTGGAAGCCATCCGATCGCACCACGGTGTCGCTGGACATGCTGTACTCCAAGATCGATGCCAAGCGCGACGAGCACTATATCGAAGCGATCTCCTTCAGCCGCGGCCGCGACAGCGGCATCCCGCGCCGTGCCGATCGCGACGGCAAGCCCGTCACCATCGTGCGCAACGGCGAGATCCGCAACAACGCGCTGGTCTATGGCGAGTTCGACAACGTCGACATCCGCTCGGAGAACCGCCACGACGAGTGGAATACCGAGTTCAAGCAGATCAGCTTCGACGTGGAGCATCGCTTCAACGATGCCTTCAGCGTCAATGCCCGGGTCGGCACCTCGCGCTCTGCGCACGAGAACCCGGTGCAGACCACCATCATCATGGACAAGTACGACGTCGACGGGTACAGCTACGACTATCGCGGCAACAGCCGCGCGCCGGTGCTGAACTACGGCATCGACCCGACCAATCCCGCCGGATGGGAACTGGCCGAGCTTCGCCTGCGTCCGCAGACGGTGGACAACGATTTCGATACGGCACAGATCGACTTCAACTGGAACATCAGTCCCGGGTTCCGCCTCAAGGGCGGCGCGCTGGCCAAGGATTACACCTTTGATACGGTGGAACTGCGTCGCGCAAGTGAAGTGGCGGTACCGACCTTCGCTGACGGCACACGCATCGTGCCGGTGGGCCTGACCGAACAGGCTGGTCTGAAGGGCATCAACGGCAGCCCTGGTGCATGGGTCGTCCCGAATCTGGATGCGGTGGCTGATCTTTTTGGCATCTACAGCAACAGCGGTACGTTTGCCGTGGCCCCGCGTGTCAACAACACGCGTAGCGTCGAAGAAAAAGATCGCGGCGTGTGGTTGATGGGCGAGTTTTCCACCGACCTGGGTTCCATCCCGCTGTCAGGCAACTTCGGCGTTCGCTATGTCCGGACCGAGCAGGAGTCCAATGGGTCACCTGTCATCAATGGCGTACCAACGCAGGTGACCGTCAGCCGCAAGTACAACAACACGCTGCCCTCGTTCAACCTGGTCGCCGAGCTGTCCCCTGACCTGTTGCTGCGTCTGGGTGCGGCCAAGGTCATGAGCCGTCCCGGCCTGGGCAGCCTCACTCCTGGCGTGACCGTGGCGGTGGCTGGCGGCGCGCGCACCGTGGCGGGTGGTAATCCGGACCTGGATCCGATCGAGGCCACCAATGTGGACCTGGGCCTGGAGTGGTACTTCAACGAAGGCGCCATGCTCGGTGTCGGCCTGTTCTACAAGGACATCGAAGGCTTCGTCCAGACGGCGCGGGAAGTGCGTCCGTATTCCACCAGCGGCCTGCCTGCCGAGTTGCTGGCCGGTACGGGCGCCAGTGTCAACGACGACTTCACTTTCAGCATCCCGCTCAACACCCCGGGAGGCGAGTTGAAGGGTGTCGAAGCCAACTACGTGCAGCCGTTTACCTTCCTGCCGGGCAAGTGGGCCAACCTGGGCGTGCAGCTCAACTACACCTGGGTCGATTCGCAGATTCAGTACCTGGGTAGCAACGGCGCGCCGGTGATGAAGAACGATCTGCTCGGGCTATCGCGTACGTCGTGGAACGCGACGCTGTTCTACGAAGGCGAGTCGTTTGCCGGCCGCGTGTCCGCCACCAACCGCGACGACTATCTCACCGCAGCGCCGGGCCAGGAGCAGGGATTCAACCTGGATGGCGTGCACGGTATGACTGGTACCACCATCCTCGACGCCTCGCTGCGCTACAAGATCAGCAAGCAGCTGGAGCTGAGCCTGGAAGGCATCAACCTCACCAACGAAGCCTCCGACGAGTGGGTATCGTCGCCGCGCACCGGCCAGCTGCCGCTGCAATACACCGAAACCGGCCGCCAGTACATGCTGGGCCTACGCTACAAGTATTGACCGTTTTCCGCCCGCTGCGCGCACGCGCAGCGGGCCTCATTTCAACGCCCGATCGCACTGCAGCCTGCGCCCGATATCCGTGAGCGCATGCAACGCGATGGGCGTACTTCAAGCAGCTGACACCGCATCGCGCGGCACATGAAAGTCGCGCAGCACGGTGGCCGGTTTGTCTATCGAGTCGACGCCGGTGGCCCGTGGGGAGGCTGAGCGCGTCATTGCAGCCAGTGCCATTGGAGTGAGTGCATCATGCAAGCCCGTTTGCGTCGTCCCGCCGCCGAGGCAGGCGTCAGCCTGTCCGCCGCACGTTTGTCGGTGGCCATCGTCCTGGCCTTGCACGGTGTGAGCGCTGCCGCGCAAACCGTCGTCCCGCCGGCCACGCCCACCGATGCGGTCGACCTGGACCGCGTGCAGGTCAAGGCCACCTACCGCGAAAGCCTGCAGCAATCGCTCGATGCCAAGCGCTACAGCGTGGAGCAGGTGGACGCGATCTATGCCGAAGACATCGGCAAGTTTCCCGATCTGAATCTGGCCGAATCGATGCAGCGCATCGCCGGTGTTTCCATCGACCGCGAAGGCGGCGAGGGCAAGCAGATTTCGGTGCGCGGCCTGGGGTCGGACTTCACCCGCGTGCGCATCAACGGGCTGGAAGCATTGGCCACCGCCGGCAGCGGCAGCGACGGCGTCAACCGCAGCCGCGGTTTCGACTTCAATACCTTTGCCTCGGAACTGTTCAGCCGCGTCACCATCAGCAAGACCCAGTCCGCGCAGATGGACGAAGGCTCGCTCGGCGCAACAGTCGATCTGCGTGGCTCGCGCCCGTTCGATTTCGACGGCTTCGAAGCGGCGACCTCCACGCAATACGGCTACAACGATCTCTCGCGCGAAAAAGACCCGCGGTTTTCCGGGCTGATCAGCAACATCTGGGCCGACGGCCGCGTCGGCGCGCTGATGTCGGTGTCCTACAGCGAGCGCCACCTGCGCGAAGAAGGCTACAACCCGGTGCGCTGGGAGCACGGCAACTACCGCAACTCCAACCAGAGCACCGCCACCAACAACGGCACCTACGGCTTCTGTTCGCCGGTGGGCTACAACCCGCAAACCCCGCGCAACCCGCTGGCCAACGAAACCCCTGCCGGGGTCGGCTCGCAGGCCAACCAGGACCGCAACAACGGCTGGGGCAGCTACGGCATCAGCGCCACCACTTGCGGCGCCGGCATCGCGCGTCCGGCCAATACGCCGGACAACATCCAGGCCTACGAAACCGCCACCAATGCCTGGATTCCGCGCTACCCGCGCTATATCCGCACCGATCACGAGATCAAACGGCTGGGCGTCACCGGCGCGCTGCAATTCAAGGTCAGCGACGACACCCTGCTGAACTTCGACATGCTGTATTCCAAGCTGGACAAGGACCAACGCGAAGACTCGGTCGGCGCCAACCTGCACCGCACCGCCAACTTCGGCGGCAAGACCCAGATCGCGGTGCGCGAGGCGCGGGTGGACGACCAGAACCGCCTCACCTACGGCGTGTTCGACAACGTCGACTTCCGCACCGAATCCAGCAACATCGAAGAATCCACCGAGTTCAAGCAATTCAGCCTGGACCTGCAGCACCGCTTCAACGACCAGGTGCGCGTCAATGCACTGGTCGGCCACTCGACCTCGGACTACGAACGCCCCGAGTTTTCGATGGTGAGTTTCGACAACACCAATCTCGATGGTTTCGTGCTCGATCGGCGCAACGGCGGCGATTACCCCAGCATGAGTTTCCCGTTCGATGCGGGCAACCCCAACAACTGGCAGTGGCTGGGCTACGGCGCAGTGCCGGTCAACAGCAACGGCACCGCGCGCGGCAGCAACATCAGCGAGGTGCGGCTCAACCCGCAGTCGGTGGGCAATACCTTCGACACCGCCAAGGTGGATCTGGAATTCAATATCAGCCCCACCTTCACCTTCCGCACCGGGCTGGCCTACAAGAACTACGACATGGACACGTCGGAGTCGCGCAACATCTCCTACGGGCGATTGGCGCAGGCCTTGCCGGCCGGCGTGGGCGTAGGTGATCTGAGCACCAACCTGGACGGCTTCGGCCGCAGCTTGAACGGCAGCTTCCCCACCACCTGGGCGATTCCGGATTTCCAGAAGGTCGCCGACCTGCTCAACATCAATTGCGACTGCGACACCGGCGTGCCCGGCGGCGACTACCGCCTGGCCGATGTCGGCCACTTCGGTTCGTCCAACAACAATTTCGCCGTCAACGAAAAGAGCCTGGGCACCTACCTGCAGCTGGACTTCAACACCGACCTGTGGGGGCGCGCGCTGCGTGGCAACCTGGGCGTGCGCTATGTGCAGACGCAGATCGCCGCCAGCGGCTACGCGCCATGCACGGCCACCGCGGCTGGCGCGATTTCGCCCAACTGCGAATCGTTCTTCGGCGTGGCCAGCGCCACTGCGGCGGCCGGCGAGCGACTGCTGGTGCCCACCACCGTCAACCACAATTACCGCGATGTGCTGCCGTCGTTGAACCTGTCCTGGGATGTCAGCGACGAGGTGGTGCTGCGCTTCGGTGCGGCCAAGACCATGGCGCGCCCCACGCTGGCGTATCTGTCGCCCAGCGTCAGTGGCGGCCCTACGCAATTCTTCGATGACGGGAGGTTTTTCTCGATCAACCTGGGCAACCCCAAGCTCGACCCGTTCCGCTCCACCAACTACGACCTCAGCGCCGAATGGTATTTCCGCGAAGGCTCGCTGCTGTCGGCAGCGGTGTTCTACAAGGACATCGACAGCTACGTGCAGCGCACCCGCGTGCTCAGCACCTGGGAAGCGATGGGCTACTCGCTGGACCTGCTCCCCGCAGGCTTCACGCCGGACACCATCTTCAACGTGCAGAGCTACTTCAACACGCCCGGCGGCCCGCTCAAGGGTTTCGAGCTGACCTACCAGCAGGCCTTCGATTTCCTGCCTGGGTTCTGGCGCAACTTCGGCGTGCAGCTCAACTACACCCAGGTCGATTCCAAGATCAATTACCTGTTCAGTACCGCAGGCAACAGCAATACCAGCATCACCACCACCGCCACCGAGCGCGACCTGCTCAATCTCTCGCCGCAGTCCTACAACGCCACCGTCTATTACGACGACGGCCGCTTCAGTGCGCGCGTGTCCACCAGTTACCGCGATGGCTACATCAACAACATCCTCGCCCAGGAAGACGTCTACGACCTGGATGGCAAGCGCCTGGTCACGGCCGACGTGACCGGCAAATACAGCGTTGAAAACGTCGATTTCAACATGTCCTACAAGCTCAACGACCAGCTGTCGCTGACCTTCGAGGCCATCAACCTGTTCGACACCCCCGACCGCCGCTACGTCGATTCCACGCTGGAACTGCCCGACAAGTACACCGTCACCGGGCGCCAGTACTACATCGGCGCGCGCTACAAGTTCTGACCAGGAGAGCGACATGCAACCGCATCGCAGAACCGTCTTACGTCAGTTGGCCGCCACCGCGTTGGTAGCCGTGGCAGGCCTGTGCAGCAACGCCGCCATCGCCGCCGACCCGGTCTACACCGTGGTCAAGCAGGGCAGTGCCAGCTACCGCACCGTGCAGGCCGCCATCGACGCCGCTGTGCAAGGTGGCAAACGCGCGCAGATCAAAGTGGGCGCGGGTGTGTTTCAGGAGCTGATCGTGGTGCCCGCCAATGCCCCCGCATTGAAGGTGACCGGCGCCGGCGCCACCCAGACCGTCATCACCTACGACAACTACGCCTCACGCATCGATCCGGCCGCCGGCACCGAGTACGGCACCTCCGGCTCGGCCAGCGTCATCATCGCCGGCAACGACTTCACTGCCGAGCAGCTGAGCTTCGGCAACCACGCCGGCCCGGTCGGGCAGGCGGTGGCGGTGCGCGTGGATGGCGATCGCGCCGCGTTCCGCAACGTGCGCTTTCTCGGCTACCAGGACACGCTGTACCTGCGCGGCGCCAAGCTCTCGTATTTTCTCGATTGCTATGTCGAAGGCACGGTGGATTTCGTGTTCGGCGCCGGCACCGCCTTGTTCGAGAACGTGCAGCTGCACTCGCTGGGCGACGGCTATCTCACTGCCGCCTCCACCCCGCAGGAGGCCGCACACGGTTTCGTGTTCCGCAATGCACGCGTCACCGCTGCCAGCGGCGTGACGCGCGTGTTGCTGGGCCGCCCATGGCGCCCGTATGCCAGCGTCAGCTTCATCGGCAGCCAGCTCGGCGCGCACATCGTGCCCGAGGGCTGGAACAACTGGGGCAACACCGCAAACGAGGCCACCGCCCGCTACAGCGAGTACCAGAGCAGCGGCGCCGGCGCCAACCCGTCGCGCCGCGTTGCGTGGTCGCGTCAGCTCAGCGCCGCGCCGCGCAAGCCGCCGAGCTGGACCGCACCACCATCCTCGGCAACTGGAAGCCATTCTGATGCGCACGCTCACCACATTCGCACTCACCACCGCCCTGTTGCTGGCGCCATTGTCCGCACTGGCCGACAAGATCGCCGACAACATGCTGCTGCTGCAGACCGCGTCGGGCGGTTGGTCCAAGCAGTACAAGGGCGTCGCCGTCGACTACAACCGCACCTTGACCGCTGCGGAAATCGCCGAGCTGCAGCAACCCGGGCGCAAGGACGACGCCACCATCGACAACAAGGCCACCACCTACGAAATCGGCTATCTCTCCACCCTCTACAAGACCGAGAAGAACGCCAGGTACGTGGCTGCCGCCAAGCGCGGCGTGGAGTATCTGCTCACCGCGCAATACGCCAACGGCGGCTGGCCGCAGTTCTACCCGGACCTGTCGTCCTACCATCACCAGATCACCTACAACGACGATGCGATGGTGCGCGTGCTCAACCTGCTGCAGGACATCAGCAAGGGCAAGAACGACACCGGCGCGCTGCTGCGTGCCAGCCACGGTGCACGCGCCCGCCAGGCGGTGACCAAGGGGCTGGAATGCGTGCTCGCTACCCAGGTCAGGATCGGCGGCACGCTCACCATCTGGGGCGCGCAGTACGACGAGGTCACGCTCAAGCCGGCCAAGGCGCGCGCGTATGAGCTGGCCTCGCTGGCCTCCGGCGAGTCGGTGAGCATCGTGCGCTTTTTGACGCGCCAGCCCAGCCAGTCCGCGCAGATCAAGACATCGGTCGAGGCCGCTGCACGCTGGTTCGACGCCCACCGCATGCGCGACCTGGCCACCAAGAAGGTCGACGACCCCACCCAGGAAACCGGCCAGGACGTGATCCTCGTCGCGCAACCGGGTGCCTCACTATGGGCGCGCTTCTACGACCTGCAGAATCAACGCCCGCTCTATGCCAATCGCGACGGTGTGGCCTTGACCGAGTACATGCAGGTGCCCAACGAACGCCGCGTCGGCTACGCCTGGCACGGCACCTGGCCGGACAAGCTGTTGAAGGACGACATTCCCAAGTGGCGTGCCGCCAACGGTCTGTAACAGTGAGAGCAGCTAACAAAACGACTGCGCAGCCGCCAGACGGGCGCGGCCGGTGCTCGGAATCGGCATGTACCACTCGTACACTGCGGTTCCTGCGCGCCGTCCACACCCGCCGGACGGCTGCTCGCTACGTTTTGGTAGCCGCTCTAAATACCCGCCGCGCGGTCACCCCGGGCGGCGATGCTTTTCGAGGAGTAAGGCAGTGAGCGTGTTGAAGTGTTGGATGGGTGTGCTGTTGTTGATCGCGTTGCCTGTGAGCGTGGCCGCTGCCGATGCACCGGAGTTGTTGTTCCGCGTCTCGGCCGACCGCGGCCTGGATGCCGATGTTGCCCGCGGCGACGGCGTGCCCAACTTCCGCGACAAGATCGCGCTGGTGCCCACCGGCAAACGCGGCAACGCCATCGAATGGGCCGACGACGGCGTGCTGTCGTGGAATGCGCCCGGCAACCTCTACACCCAGCGCGGCACGCTCAGCTTCTTCTGGCGCGCACGCTACCCGGTCGGCGAAGCGCCGTTCGTGATCTTCCGCGTCGGCTACGCCGACCACACCAGCTGGGACATGGCCTGGCTGCGCATCGACTGGAACGGCCACGGCTTCGATGCCTTCGTCACCGACGCCAACCTCGCGCGCACCCGCGTCTCCTTCAAGCTCGACAAGAATCCGGCCGCCAGCGATTGGACCCACATTGCGTTTGCCTGGGATGAAACCCGCGGCGTGCGCCTGTATGTGGATGGCAAGGAAGCCGCACGCGTGGATTGCGGTGCGCCCTGCGCCAACGGTGGCGCGCTCGACTTCGACGCCGCACTCGACCAGTTCGGCCTGGCCGGCCGCGTGATGTCGCCGCACCAGGTGCAGAGCCGCTACAACTTCCTGCGCGGCAGCGACTTCGACGAGATCCGCATCTACGACCGCATGCTCGACGCCAGCGCCGCCGCCGCGCTGGCACGCCTGCAGGAGCCCACCACCGCTGAAGCACCCACCGGCAACGCGCAGCACGCCGCCTTCCTGCACCGTTACGGCTGGGACAACGGCCACGCACCGCCGCTGCTGGACGCACCCATCACCCGCATCCGCAAGGTGGAGTTCGCCGACGCGCGCGACCTCAAGCAATGGATGTGGAAGGCCACCGACGGCATCGCCGAAACCACCTGGCCCGGCGTCTACAACCGCTCTCGCCTGCCCGGGCGCGACGACTACTTCCAGCTACCCGACTGGAACACCTATGTCGAAGGCGGCAAGGCGCTGGACCTCACCCTGCCGGACGAGCCGGTCAACCGCATCGAACTGCGCGGCGCCGCCTACGGCCAGGCCACTTACGCCGCGCCCAACGCACAGGCGCAGCCGCTGTTCGCACGCAGCCAGGGCGTGGTGCGCAGCGTGGACCAGTTCGCCCAGCGCCGCGGCGGCACGCTGCGCTTTGCCAACACCGCGCAGGAAACCCCCATCCAGGAAATCTGGGCCTACAACGTGCAGCCGGGCGAGGTGCCCAAGGGCAGCGCGCAACTCAGCTACACCGTGCGCAGCGACATCCAGCCCGACTACGACAACCTCGCCCCCTTGCGCGATGTCATCGCCGGCCGCTACCCGCCAGGCGAGCACCAGACCGTCATCGCGCTGCCCACCAAGGCACCGGCGCGCAAGCGCCCCAGCGACAAGGCCGCAGCAAGCGCGCAGCAACCCATCGTGCACATCCTGGTGCCGTCCAGCCTGGGCGACCCGCCGCCGGACCAGGCGCTGATGCGCAGCTGGTCCTACGGCTGGGAGAACATGCACGACGGCCTGGACGGCATCGCCATCACCCTGCCGGCACTCAACCTGCCGGCCACCCACAACGGCAGCATCCCGCTCAACATCCGCATCAAGGACCCCATCTGGCCCGCGCGCGACATGATCGATGTCTCGGTCGCGGTCGCCCCCGGCCAGGCCCGTACGCTGTGGCTGGACCTGCGCGACAGAATCCTCAGCAACGACAGCCTGATGCTCAGCATCGCCGCCGCCGCGCCCGGCTTCAACGCCAACGCGCTCGACGGCACCCAGCTGCAGCTGGTATTCAAGCCGCGCGCCGAGGCCCTCACCGAGCACGTCGCCGACCGCTTCAACCAGGTGAAAGACAACTGGGGCTTTCTGGTGGAAGAACACACCACCTCCAAGCGCCAACTGCTCTACAAGCGCCTGGACGCGGACATCACCGACCTGCTGCGCGTCGACCCGGACCACGCCCTCGGCCGCCAGTACTGGAACGACATCAGCTACGCCAACCAGGGCGCGTTGCCTGTCGAGCTGCCCAGCGTGCCCAAGGGCGTGCCCGCCTGGGCGTTCTGGCAGCTGCAAGACCTCAGCGCCACCCGCCGCTACATCCGCTGGTGGATCGAGCAGCGCCAGGTGGCCTACGGCGATTTCGGCGGCGGCATCTCCGACGATTCGGACCTGGTGCAGCAGTGGCCCGGCGTCGCCCTGATGGGCGTGGACCCGGACATGCTCAACGCCTCCATGCTGGCTTTGTCCGATGCCAACTACCGCAACGGCATGTTCACCAACGGCCTGTCCACCATCGAAACCGACGAGCTGCACTCGTATGAGGAGGGCATCAACCTCAACAGTGCCCTGCTGTACCTCAACTGGGGCGACCCGCGCACCGTCGAGCGCCTGATGCAGACCGTCAAAGCCTTCGACACCATCATCCAGGTCAACCCGCAAGGTCACCTGCTGTTTGCCAGCAACTGGTTCGGCGGCCGCAAGGTCTACCGCGAGCCCAACTGGCAATGGCAAAAACCGTACTCCTTCCCCATCGTGCACCCGGCCATCCTGCTGGGCGGCTATAACGCCGACCCCAACAGCCGCCGCATCGTCACCGGCCTGGCCGACGGCTATCTGGCCCACGCCTACACCAACGCCAAGGGCAACTGGGCGCTGCCCAACGAGATCAACTGGCAAACCGGCAAAACCCGCGGCGGCGAACTGTTCGAAGGCAGCGGCGGCGCCGACACCTTGCATACCTTCTGGGCCGCCTACCGCTTCACCGGCGAGCAGCGCTATCTCAAGGCCATTAACTACCGCGTCGCCAATAGCGGTCCCAACGGCCTCTCCCTGCTCAACGAAAACTTCCTCGATGTCATGGGCAAGCGCAGCGACTGGAGCGGCAAGCTCATCGACGCCGCAAATAAAGACGACGGCAGCGCCCCGGACTTCCCGCACCACGTGGCCTGGGAGCAGACCGGCGATCTGGATTATCTCGCCGCCATTTACCGCAGCGAGGCGCGGGAGAAACTGCAGAACCTCTACATGAACACCGAAGGCCACTGGTGGAGCGACCGCGTGGAATCCCCCACGGTCAACCTGCAACGCGCACGCCTTGGCGGCGTGGCCCTCAAGCGCAACCAGACCTACCCCGGCCACACCGTCAGCTGGCGCTTCAATGACCCAGAGGCCGCCACCCAGGTCGCCATCGCCATCCCCGCACCCCAGCAAGACCGCTTTACCGTCATCGCCTACAACACGTCGAATAAAAACCAGCGCGCCAGCATGACCGGCTGGAACGTCGCCCCGGGCCAATGGCGCATCACCCAAGGCGTGAGCAAAGGCAATGACGGCAAGCTCGACAGCAACGCCAAGACGCAAGAGCTCGCTTTCGAAAAAAGCGCGGCCATCGACATCGACTTCCCCGCAGGCCGCACCACCGTCCTGCAGCTCGAACGCATTGCAGAAAGCAGCCCAGTCGAACTGCGCCCGGACCTGGGCATCGGCCACGGCGACGTGCGCGTGATTGCAGATGGGGTCGAAGTGACCGTGCACAGCCTTGGCCATGCCGATGCACCGGCGGGATTTGTGGTGTTGGAGGATGCGCGCGGGAATGAGCTGGCAAGAGCCGCGTTCCCGGCACTCGCGGCCCCACGCAATCTGCAACCGATCACCACGCAGGTGCGCCTGCCGCTAACCAACGCCGCAAGCGCAAAAGCCGCGCAACTACGCGTCATCACCGATGGCAACACCGCAGAGATTACCGACCTCAACAATAAACTGCCGCTACCAAGCCCAACCAAAGCGCCAACGACAAAAAACAGCCCATAACCAAACCCACCAATCCCTTCTCCCGCACGCGGGAGAAGGTGCCCGCAGGGCGGATGAGGGCAAAGCCGACAAAGCCAACGATCACTCCCGCAAGCGCATTGACGCAACCCAAAAACTCGGCGAGGATCGAGGCACGCAGTAATTAATGAAGCCGCAAAGCCACACATTTCTTCAGGGGGAAGAAACAATGTTGAGCAAGGCATGGAGCATCGTGGCACTGTCTGTGGCCGCACTGGGATTGTTTACCGCATCCGCGCAAGCGCGCGTCAGGGCCGCCGGTTCGCACCACACCACCAGTCACGGCGGTCACTACAGCGCAGGCCACGGCGCCTCGCACAAGGGTGGCAGCTACCGCAGCACAAGTACCAACAACCACTATCGGCGTCACAAGTCCTAGCAGGCCTCAAGCCAACGCCACTCGGAAGTGCAGCGTAATGCCAGAACTAGGACGCAAAGAATGCGCTATCAAAAACTCCTGAAGCTGCTCGCCGGTCTTGCCGGTGTCATGCTCGCAGCGACAGGCGCATTGCTGGTGGCGCTGGTTGCAGCAGGCCAGGTACGTGAAGGACAGGCGGGCGCATTGATCAGCGGCATTGGATTTCTGGTGATGGCCGCTCCTGCGCTAGCAATGCCGTTTTCCTTACGCGCTGCCAAGCGATTGCTGATGCTGACACTGTGCTGCCTTGCCGCACTCGCGATCTGGCTTTGCTTCTGGCCGAAGGAGGGCGTTACGCCGACGCTACACCTGCGAGCCGCTGTACTTGCGTTTCCGTTGCTCTTGATGTTCCGGTTGCTTCTAGCTCGCCGCAGCAAGATGACGAAGCTTAGTACTGACAATTGATTCAAACAGCAGCCCCGATGTGGTCCCACTTAATTCAAGCGATAGGAAAATCGATGGATATGATTCGCGTAGCCTCGTCAGCCATCAGCGCTATTGGCTACGACCCGGCTGGTATGCGTATGAAAATTCAATTCGTGCAGGGTCACACATACGACTTCTGCGGTGTGCCCTCGCACGTTTTTCAGGGGCTTCGCGATGCGGGCTCAAAAGGCCGTTACTACAACGATCATATCCGTGACCACTATCAGTGCTAGCCGCTTGACTTTAAGACGTATCACATTAATTAATTCAAGCGGAATTTGCTTCGCGGATCGGTTTGATTCAGCCATAAATCAACGTGCCAAATTTACAGGGGCAATCCATGTACTTAACAAATGACGTCTTTGGCGTTCGCAGTAAGCTCATCGCGTCCTATATTGAGCGCGAGAAAGTTGACGAGCTTTTTACTGATGCGCTCCGACATGGGAACGAGCTCATTGTCTATGGGTCTTCAAAACAGGGGAAGACCTCCCTCTTGCTAAAAAACCTTAGAGAAGATCAATACGTCAAGGTCGAATGCTCTCCTCAAACGCAACCGATAGATATATATAAGTCAATTCTGCGCCAGCTTGATATTTCTTTTATTGAGAGTGAAACCGCCTCAAGTTCGTCAGAACAAGGCGCAAAAGTAGGTGCTGGTTTTAAGATCAAAATTCCGATGATCGGTGAAACAGGAATAAATGCTGAGACTGCCGATAAGTCTACAGCCGCTACAACTCAGGTTTCGCGATATATCGAATACAACTTAGCTCTTGCTCAGGACGTTGCGGAGATCGTGTTATCGAATAAGATACGTAAATATCTCGTCCTCGAAAATTTTCACTATTTGCCGACCGAAGTTCAAGAGTCGCTCGCATTTGATTTAAGAGCTTTTCAGGACCATGGTATTATTTTTATAATTCTCGGGATCTGGCGAGAAGCCAATAGGCTTGTTCAGTTCAATGGCGACCTGCTTGATCGTATTACAGAAATTCCAGTAGAACCATGGGATCCTGAGGACTTCAAGCGTGTTATACGGAAGGGTGCGTCACTTCTGAATGTTGATTTTTCTTCTGTTGAGGACGATTTAATAACTGCCGCATTTGATAGCATTGGCGTGGTTCAAGAATTATGTAAGCACGCTTGTCTTGCAGCTGGCGTTTTTTCAACCGCAAAGGATCGAGTGTCTATCACGCCTGCACACTTGTCGGAATCAATAAAGCGTAAAGCCAACGAGTATGGCGTTCGTCATATCCGCAATTTCGAATCTTTCTCAGATGTAATTAGAAAAACGAGTAACCAAAGTGGAAAGCCGTCATTGGCCTTCCCATATTACTTTATCAATGTTTTGCTGATAGCGGATTTTGACGCCTTGGAGCACGGGCTCTCCCGTGGCACTTTGTTAGAAGAAATAAGAAAGATTCATCATCGTCCAGAAGACGTTCGCTCTGCCGACTTGGGGGCATTTCTTCATAATTTGACGCAACATCAAATCAACAAAAAAATTCAGCCGCCATTTGTTGATTATGATCGGGGTGGTAAAATAATGAAGATAATTGATTCTTCACTATATTTCTTCTTAAAACATTGCGATCGGCAGCAAATTTTGGATGATTTGCCGGATCCTCTTCAAATTTCGGATTCCGATGGCAATAATGAGTAAAGGTGTAGTCATAAATGATGGCATAATTTCTTCTTAGACTAGAATGCGAGCAGTTTCATTATCGATTTAACTGGCTTGTCTCTCATGACGCTCAGAGGCTTAGACCGATATGAAGGTCAAGAACGACCTGGAAAAATTCCAAGAACTTTTGATCGATTGGATTTCGTCCGTGGTCAAGCCTGACGATGCATCGAATCCGGCCGCACATAACGCAGAAGAGCTGTTGCTTATCGACGCCGTCTTTCGCCGCTTCACCGAGCTAACTGATGCAATCGATCGCCTAGACCTTTGTCTGTCATTCATCAAAAGCCGCGCGCCTCGCAGGAGAGACCTGAAGCTATACGACTATCTTATGTACCACCTCACGTTCTACATTCAAGAGGTTTACATCTTGAACGAGCGGATGGATTCATACGCTAAGACCATACTTCGCCTGCGACAGAAACGAGGCCTGCCCACGGCAAAAGACCGATATGAAAAACTGCAAAAGAACGTTCGACTGCATCTGTCGCAAATTGTCTCTGAGCGTGGCAGTCACGTTCATGACCGCGCATTTAACGACGAGCGGATGCGTGAGTTATCCACCTTTTCTTTCTTAGCAGTCCACGCGACCAACAATCGCGAGTGGGTCAAGATGGCCGAAGACCTTTATCGGGCGTCTAAGGAAACCTGGATCGAACAGCTGACAATCAATCGCGATGCGATTTCCGTTTTAATGAATCAGTATTGCAAGGCGCTGCATTCGGATGTGGCGGCGTTGCTGCCTAAAATTTCATCCAAGCCGAAACCTATTCGCAGTTCGGCTTAACCCAATTGGTAGTCCCTAACATGTCTACATCTTCCTTCCTCTATAGAATCACAAGCTTCAGACACGTTGTCGACTTGTTCGATACGAAGGAACTTTATCTAGCATCTCCGGCGTCGTGGGATGACCCATACGAAAGAATCCTCAAACATCAGCGTTCAGATCGTTTCTTTGCTCAGTGCTGGTGCAAGAAGTCTGTGTCAGATGCCATGTGGCGGATTTACTCACAGGATCGCACAGGAATCCGTATACGCACTACAAAGCAGAAGTTATTTAAGTCCTTGCGGTCCTTCAAAGAAATAAGAGAGATTGGTTGGCTGGTCAAAGACGTTCGATACGCCTCCGCAAAAAAAATTAACAAAGAGATATCTAAAATTGCTGACGAATTGCGTGTGAATTACACAGCGCGGCGGGCGGCTGATGCGCTTCTAATTAAGCGCGACGCATTCGATCACGAATCTGAAGTAAGAATTGTGGTGGACGACAGGCGTGCCGATAATACACTAGTTTTAGACTCTCTTCGCGTGCCGGTAGACCCCCATGACCTTATAGAGAATGTTTTCTTTGATCCACGAGTTGACCCTACCTTCGAGAGAGTTTGTACTCATTTTCTCAAGACTAAGCTCAAATATCGCGGAAATATCGGCCGGTCATCACTTTACAAAGACCGTGACAGCTTGGTGGTCGAGTAAATGTGCAATAGTTGAGAAATAATGGGGTCAGGTTTACTTAAAAAGTCCACCTGCCCGCTCTCCTGGTTGTTACATAAAAACTAGCGCATGCGCAAGCAAGTAAGAGGTCTTTCAATCTATCGAAGCACAATCGAACGACTGCCACGGTTTCGTCTGCTTAGTGAAGAACGGGTCAGATTCACTTAGGAATCAGCGCCGTTCCTTGTTGATCAAGAGCTGCTAGCCTTTGATGATGACAAGTGCGGGCACGTCATCGCCTCAAAGCGACGGAACGGGGCCGCGCTGTTGTTGCTCCTGTGAGCGCTGCTGTTCGATCGCCATTTCTTGCGTGCGCTCATGCGCTAAGGAACCTCTGAACAACTCTTGGCGTTGCGAGCGAACTTGGGATTTCGCTTGATCACGACAATCTCCGTTGCTGAAAATCAATCACTTACGCGTGATGGCTCCAACCTCAGGCGTCGATCAGAAGTCTATCGAGGAGTTGTTCAGAGCTTCCCTAAGCGCTGGTTGACAGATTCCAGTTGCGTAAAGCTCTCTTGAACAGGCCGCTGCGCGGCGTCGGCCGTTGGCATATGGGCGCGCAGCATGGCCGGATCCTTTGGATCGCCTTGCACTACAAACAAGGTCTGCGCAGTGGGCGAGTCTTTGGTCTTTTCGCTGAGCAGCACGTGATCCACCCGGGTTAGGGAAGCTCTGAACAACTCCTCGATAGACTTCTGATCGACGCCTGAGGTTGGAGCCATCACGCGTAAGTGATTGATTTTCAGCAACGGAGATTGTCGTGATCAAGCGAAATCCCAAGTTCGCTCGCAACGCCAAGAGTTGTTCAGAGGTTCCTTAGCCCATTGTCTTTGGCTAGCGTCAGCAGACTGGCTGTCATTCGTTCACTGGTGGCGTCAAACGTGCGGCCGTTGGCGGCGTCTAGCTGCTCCACTTTGCTTCGGATCTGCTGATGCATGGCATGGTCCGGGTGCCCCGCTTCTGCAGGGGTCAATGTGCGGCTTGGCTCATTCGGTGTCGCAAGATTGGGAGAGCTAACGCCGCGTGCGCCAGTGTCCTTGAGCTGGACCATGCCATAGCCGTCCTTGCCAAGGTCAACGACGTTGAAGGTCTTCGCAGACCCGAGGTCCAGCCCGTTGCGCTCCAGCTGTCTTGGGTCCAGGCCCAAGGATTTGAGATCGATGCGGACTTCCGGAGGCTGGCGGTCATGCGCCAGATGCGCGTAGTTTTGCGCGATGTGACTGATCGGATTGACACCGTAGTAGTTCCGGTAATCGGAGTCGCTATGAGGGCCCAGCGTGCCGCGACTGTCGTAGAAGCACTCTTCCACCGACTTTGTCAGCGCATCATTACGTGAGAACGGGCGCGTGGTGAGCTCTTGATATGTCAATCCGTTGGCAAACTGCGGTGGAGCAACGTCTCTTTCCACACAACGCGTAGTCGAGCGCTGGAGCAGTCGAAGCTCGACCATTTTATCAGGCATGCCAGGGTTCTGATGCTTGATGCGGTCATGAAGTGCACGCATGCCTGAAATCTCTGAGAGCGCCTCATCCTCCCGGGTGCTATCCAGATAGACGCGTGTTGGCCCGGTAAGGTCGACCTGACCCTCGCGATTCTCGTGCGCCTCCTGCATCCGGTTGCCCATTGTCTTTGCGAACTCCGCCAGCGCTTGAGTCCGGTGCTCTGCCAGCACACCATGCATCGTTTCATGCCCAAGTACTTCAGTGATGTAGTCAATACGCTGCGCGCCCGTGAATTCGCTGAACGCTGCTGCGCTGATGTTGAGCGTGCCGGCGCTGCCATTCTTGCCATCTTGGAAATGACCGCCGTTGTTCTGGCCATGCGAGACCGCGATCGATCCGATATGCCCCTTCTCTATCGCATTACCAAGCAAACTCGATAGGTAGGGAGATTCCGATAGCGCTTGACGAATACTGGACTCGGCCTCTTTTGGAAGGCGCGGATCGTTTGCCATCTGTGCCAGCAGGGGCTCAATTCTTGGGTCGACACGTATCATGCGTTGCCCCCATCAATCTGCATGCCGTAGGCGCATTCGCGCGAACCACTGTCCTGACTGGTTCGGTAGATCAGCAACGCGACGGAGAAGCCTTGTTTTCCATTGTTGAGCGAGCGCCAGTGCTGACGCAGCCATCCTCCCTGGAAAGGCCTTTGCCCACCACGCTTGTAGCCCATCTCCTCCAGTTTTTGTGACAGGGTTGTTGCATCCCAAACGCAACGCGAGGTAGGCGTACGCGTTGGGTCGATACGTTCTGGTAGACCGACGGCGACTTCCATACTCGAGAAGATTTTTTCTGCGGGTACATGGGTTGCGTAAAAAGTGTACCCGTCACTCAGGGGAATATTCTTCATGATGTAAAAAGGATGCACAGAGTCTGAGGTCCCGCCGAACTTTGCGTCCAGTGCGGCCTCAAGGCGTATGTAATTCATGTCGGCCGGTGACTTGAATCCATCGACAAACCTAAGCAACCTAGCCTCTAGCTCTTGAGAGCTAATGCTGGGCATGTTTCGCTCCGAGCGATCGCCCGCAATCGTATCCTGGACAATGGCTGGTGCTGGTGCTGGTGCTGACGCAGATGACGTAGCGGAATCCGTTTTAGGATCGGCGCACGCGCCCTGAAGTCCAGCCGCAAGGAGCAGCAACAATAGGGGAAAAAATCTTCTTCCTGTTCTGGTCTGTTCGGTATTAACAAGCTCTACTCTTCGAGGGCCCCATTTCATGGCTTGCCTCCATCGATCTTCATGCTGTAAACGCACTCTTGGCGACTGCCTTGGTCATTGGTTCGATAAAGAAGCAATGAGACCGAAAGAATCTGATTTCCGCCGTTGATCGCGCGCCAATGCTGGCGTAGCCATCCACCCTGAAACGGCCGCTGGCCGCCGCGCGTGTATCCCATCCCTTCGAGCGCTTTGGAGAGTGCTTCTGCTTGCCAGATGCAGGTGGACGTAGGCACGCGCGTGGGGTCGCTATGGTCAGGTGGAGTCACTGCAACCTCTATTCGCGAGAATCCATCGTTTGTTGGGCGATGCGTCGCGTAGAGCTCATAGCCATCGGCCAGAGAAACCTCCTTTACTTCACGCCACGGGTATGCCGGATCAGACGGTGGTCCAAGTTTGATGCCAAGTGCTGACTCCATCTGGGGATAGTCCAGATCCGCTGGCACTGTCAGTCCATCAATGAAGCGCAGCAGCCGGCGCTGCAATTCTTGCAGAGTGGTGTTCGCAGAGACGAGGACGGCGCCGTTGTCGGTACCTCTGCTTTTCTCTTGAGGCGGCGGCGTCACTGTCGCAGCAGATGGCGTGCCTGCATCCCGCTTTGCTTCATGGGGCGTGCGAGCACATGCACTTGGCAGCGCTAGTGAAAGCAGCAACAAGGGAAGCAGGTTTCGGAAGCTAATTTTTATCATTGGAATCCTACTCACGCGACATCGCGCTGCTGGCCAATTCTCATTCGCGCCGTTCGTGTCATGCACTATCGCGCCCGAATCTGAGTGGCGCGATAGTGATGGATAGCGAGGGAACGTAAAGCTATTTGCGGGAGGGTGGGGATGCGCTTGGAGTAGCAATCTCTCTAGGTTCAATCCAACTCTGACCCTGCTGCTTCAAACGTTGACGCAAGGATCTTCCATCAACGCTTTCCAGATTGCCAGCATCAGCCAGTTGACATGTCACGCAGCGCGTAGCAGTCTTTTGGCCACGGAGCGTAGAAACTCCTAAGACAGCGGTACCCACCTCCGAAATCCCGGTGGGTTTTTTGTGCCTGCAGCTTCCTGCTGGCGCAGCCGACGCGTTGCCTGCGTCGGGAGGGCGGCTAATACAACACCCTTCGGGGAAATACGCCCGCCGTCTGTCTTCGGTTTCTAACCTCCCGACATCCCGTCGCCACCCGGCGGCGGGGCCTGTTCGTCAAGGAGGGCTTTGCCATGCGTCGACCCACGTCCAGTCCCAAGCCAGCGCGCAAGCGCGCCACCGTGCCACCACCCACCGAAATCGGCTGGCACTCGCTCGATCCCTCGATCCCGCCGCGGCCCTACCTCGAGCGCACCCCCATCCCCGAGCCCCGCCCCGATCCCAACAAGCCGCGCCGCCCAGGCCACCCGCGTGCCCCGCAACACTGCACCGTCGGCTACGGCTACTACCCCGACAGCCACCAACGCATCCCCACACTGCGCCTACGCGGCCGCTGGCTGGAACAACTCGGCTTCACCATCGGCAGCAAACTCAACATAAGCATGCGCAACGGCGAGTTGGTCGTCACCGTAGCACCTGCAAAGTGACCAACCCGCCGCGCCCCGCGCCGCGCAACGGACCTGCAGTTGGAGAACTCGCTTGGTGAATGACACCCTGGCTGGCACTTTCGCCAGATACCCGCGCTTCGGCAGCACATGGATGCCGCTGCCGGTCGAACGCGCGACCAATACCTGCACCACCCGGCATCGACGCAGCGCCTCAGACACCACCGCCATACGCACGGCGTACGTCGCACGTACCCGCGTCGCGCCGGGCCAGGCACGTGCAAGGTCGATCAGGGTCAGCCGACCTCCGTGCAACAGCGCTTCAACCGCGCGCAACAAGGCGCGTTGGCGTAATGCATGCATCCCGGAGAGTGAGTTGGACAGGCACTTCTGCAATACTTCGCTGGCGCGCATGGTCAGCACTCTTCTCTGGCTTAGTCACCTTGAAGCGTGCCCCATGCGCGCACCTTCTTCCACACCCTGGCGCACCAAGTGCTTCATCTCGCCGGAAAAAATGTGGGGAAACCTCAGGGTCAGATTTACCTAGCCACTATGTCGGTGCTGTTAAGCCCGCTCAGCGACCTTATAGCGGACACGACCATGCAGGACAAGCGTTTGCCATCGCTTGGTCCTGCGGAAGGATGTGTCGGATCAGAACCCGGTGGACCCAGAAACCTGGGCCCACGGTGTCTGGGTCAGAACTCCTGCCAGCCTGCGCCGTCCGTTGCGCCGGTGACGGACTCGAGTTTGCGGGCTGCCCTGTGCGGGACAACCTTTGCAGGTGTCTTCAGGGGCGCTGCCGTTTTCCTGCTTCCGGACTTGGCAATGGCTGATGTGCCAGCAGCTGCGCCGACCGGAACAGCTTTCTGTCCGTCGATCTTGAAAACCGCCACCGCCTCGGTCAGCTGCGTGGCTTGCTCTTCCATCGCACGGGCCGCCGCCGTCGCTTCCTCGACCAGGGCTGCGTTCTGCTGCGTCGTTTCGTCCATCTGCGTGACCGTGATGTTGACCTGCTCGATGCCTGCCGACTGTTCCTGGGAGGCTGCGGAGATCTCACCCATGATGTCGGTCACGCGCTGCACGCTGGAGACGATCTCGGCCATCGTGGTGCCTGCCGTATGCACCAGCGTCGAGCCTTCGGCGACGCGTTCGACCGAGTCGTCGATCAGGGTCTTGATCTCCTTGGCCGCGGCAGTGGAGCGCTGGGCCAGCGTGCGCACTTCCGAGGCAACCACGGCAAATCCGCGGCCCTGGTCCCCTGCGCGTGCTGCTTCCACTGCCGCATTCAACGCCAGGATGTTGGTCTGAAAAGAGATGCCGTCGATGACGCTGATGATGTCCGCAATCTTCTTGGACGATGCTTCAATCCCGGCCATGGTCCCCACGACCTTGCTCACGATCTCGCCGCCTTGGGACGCCACGCCTGCCGCGCCGATCGCCAGCTGGTTGGCTTGACGCGCATGTTCGGCGTTCCGGCGCACGGTGGAGGTCAGTTCTTCCATCGACGCGGCGGTTTCTTCCAGGTTGGCCGCCTGTTGTTCGGTGCGCTGCGACAGATCCTGGTTGCCGGCGGCAATCTCGCTGGCCGCCGAGTTGATCGACACCGCCGACTGCTGGATGCGGCCAACGATCTCGGCAAGCTGCGCGGCAGTGGTGTTGGCGTCATCGCGCATTTGCGCGAACACACCGTTAAACTCGCCGGTCATGCGTGCGGTCAGGTCTCCTGCGGCGATGAGCTGCAGCAGCGAAGACAGCGAATGCAGGTTGGTGTCGGCGGTGGCCATCAGCTGATTCAAGCTCTCCACCATGACGCGGAAATCGTATTGGAAACGTTCGGCATCGCCGCGCACGCTAAAGTCCCCTGCTGCTGCAGCTGAGGCGAGGTGACTTATCTCCTGATTGATTGCTTTCAGATTGTGCTTGACCTGGTCCATCGTTTCGGTGAGCACAGCTTTTTCGCCAGGTAGCCGATCCATATCCTCAGAGAGATCACCAACCGCGTAACGTCCTGTAATCTTTGCCAAGCGCATCATGATTTCAATGTGCGAGTTGGTCAAGGCATTGGCGTCGCGCACCATATGGCCATACTCGCCTGGAAACGCTTCTTCATCCATGCGATAGCTGACCTCACCAGCATCGTGCTGGCGTGCCATCTCTAGCTGCGCCGCAATGACTCCCTGCAGACGGTCACGTATGCGATAGACCGCTTCGGCCAGTTGCACGGTTTCATCCTTACCCGTGACCTTGACATCGACATTGAGCACTCCGTTTGACAAGTGTTCGACAGCTGTCACTGCCGTTCGAATCGAACGAGAAATTGTATTGCCAAGTATCAGGGCAATGCTGATACCAGCCAAGGTAATCAGCCCTAGCGCGATTGCGGAGAGTGTCATTGCACGCGTGTTGGCTTCCTGCTGCTGCTGATAACGTAGCTTGGCTGAATTGCCGAGCTCCTCACGAAGTGTGGCAAGCCCAGCGAAGGTAGCATCGGCATTGTCTTTGACCTGAGTCCGATTGACTTCGGCGCCTCCCGGAATATCGCCCGCTTCGATCAACTCAACTTGGCGCTGCATCCCTGCTTGCATCAACGCATAGCTCGCCGTGATTGCTTGCAACTTAGCCGTATGTTCCTTTTCCTGGCTTAGCAAATATTTTAGCTCAACGATGCTGGCAGCCACTTGAGTGAATCGCTTTTCGTTCTCCTGTTTCCACTGTGCGATCAGTTCGGGCGTGCCGATAGCAATCATGCGCAGGATATTGATGTCGACCCGGGTCAGTTGACCGTCGATGCTGCTGGCAAGCGCAGAGCCTGTGAAGTCTCGATTGTAGAGCGTGCCAACATTGTTCTTGGAAGTGTGAAGGCTATTCAATAGAAATAGGCAGAGCGCGATGCTCGGAATCAGCGTTCCGAACAATGCCAGTAAGAATTTGCTCTTTATCGTGGTTAGCATGGCGGGGCCTTGTGCTGCGGGTGGGGTGGGGATAGCCGATGGGAACGGGAGATTAGGCAGCCTGAAGCTACCTTGGCAGTCGATTCGTTCAGTCAGGTAAATTTGCTTGGTGCGGGTTACTGTTTAGCGGCACCCATCACGAAATCTTGACCGTGGTCCTGATGTGAGCGGCTTGATGCCTGGGCGGCACGTCTTGTGTTCGTCGACCAGATGTTTTGATAAAGCGCGGCCCGGAGTTCACAAGCTAGGTTACCAACCCGCAAACGACAGGCCTGGGAACTCGTGCCTTGGCGAGGCTCCTCCTGCAATGAGGGGGACGTCGCACCATCGGCAGCAAACTCAACATAAGCATGCGCAACGGCGAGCTGGTCGTCACCGTGGCACCTGCAGAGCGACCAACCCGCCGCATACCGTGCTCAGCGCGTGCCCCCGCAGTTGGAGAACCCGCATGGTGAATGACACCCTGGCCGGCAGCTTCGGCACATCCCCGCGCTTCGGCAGCACATGGATGCCGCTGCCGGTCGAACGCGCGACCAATACCTGCACCGCCTGGCATCGGCGCAGCGGCTCAGGCACAACCGCCACTACACGCACGGCGTACGTCGCACACCCACGCGCCGCAGTTATGCGCGGCTACACCCGCGTACGCCACACCACGCGTTGGCGTGTACGTGAGGAGCCGGCAGTGGGCAGGGCGCGTTTCGACCAGGCCATCGGCCTGTTGCATGCCGACCTGCTCGCCTACATGCGCCGGCGCCTGCGTGACCCCGACACGGCCAACGACCTCGCCCAGGAAACGCTGCTCCGCCTGCTGGGCTACCGCGACGCGCTCGACATCGGCGACTACGCACTGCTGATGTATCGCATCGCCCACAATGTTGTGCTGGAGCATTGGCGCACGCGCCACCGCCGCCACGCCCACGCCCACGTCGCACTGGACCTGATCGCACCATTGGCCGCAGACGGCGCCCACGTCGACCAGATCGCCGACGCCCGCCGCATCCTGCAGCACCTGCACATCCACACGCTGCCCGCACTACCGCCCAGATGCCGCCAGGCCTTCATCCTCAACCGCATCGA
This sequence comes from Xanthomonas arboricola pv. guizotiae, assembly GCF_002940205.1. GTDB lineage: Bacteria > Pseudomonadota > Gammaproteobacteria > Xanthomonadales > Xanthomonadaceae > Xanthomonas > Xanthomonas arboricola_C. The sequence goes on along the minus strand of NZ_MDSK01000021.1, from coordinate 37,268 downwards.
CGGCCTCACCTACCCGCAAGTGGCCGCAGCCATGGGCATCTCGATCAAGATGGTGGAAAAGCACATCAGCCGCGCCTTGGCCGCATGCCGTGCCGCTATGCAGTGATCCGCCCGGGGTGCGTTGTCTGCCGGATGAGACACCAGGATGCATCCTCGCTGTGTCGTACACGCATGCCGGTGCGCGACGACCTGCAAGCATCGACGCAAAAAAACCCCTGCCGAGGCAGGGTTTGATGCATCAGTAACCGGATCCATAAGGATTGACGGCGTCAGCCCTCGATGGTCCGTAGGTTGGCTGTGGTGCTGGCTGGCGGTAAGTGTTCTGTTCTTTATACGGATCGACAGTTCCAAGTTTTCCGGTGTATGGATTCACGTTCCCACGTGTCGAATAATTGTCGAGCGTTGTGCTGTTGGCCGCACTGCGATAGTGAGGTTGCACATAAGTGCCATCAGCGCGGTGGTAACCATTGACACGGGTCTGCGCGTACACTGAAGCGGAGGCGAGTGCCACCACGATCGCCAAAACGATCTTTGCCTTTTTCATGGATGTTTCCTCGTAACTACTTGATGGTCTCTGCGTGGCCGTAGAAGACGAACGACGTGAGGACCGGTCTGGCCTGGGTGATGCGGCCAGCCTGGGCTATCGGCTTCACTGCGTTCCGGCCCGGTAGTCGGCAACCATTGCCTTGGTCACGTCTTTTGGGTAACACAGCGGAGCATAGCCACCGGCACGGCTATAGGCGCTTCTACCGCCGCAGCTGCTGCCATTGCGTGCCGCGTTGTACGGGCAGGGGCAGTTGCCGGGATATGCATTGATCGATTGTTGAATCAGCAACGTCCTGATGTTGGCATCAGACAACGCTGTGGAAGATCCTTTGGCAAGTACGTGTGGCGCAAATGTCATTGCCAACGCAAGCAAGCAGAACTGCAGTCGCATGGGTTCATCCTGATGGCGCACGTAAGGTGCGCACCAGAGGATGCAAGCCCTGTTCCCTGCGTCTTATCGAGCTCGCTCTCACATGCGCTATAAATGGCTGTGCTCGCTTTCTGCCATTATTTCTACGCCGATCCCGAGCAGGATATCGGCAGGCCCCTGTCCAAGGTAGGGACGTTGGCTGATACGCTTAACAGCGCAAAGAGCTTGTACCCGCAGGTCATTGCTTACTGACAATGCGTTCAAGCCGAACCCGCCTCTGCGGATGACCTCACACGCCTGCCGACGCAGCGGGTGAGTGGGATTGCCGAGTGTCACCACATAGATAAGGCTGCCTTTCATTAGCCTTGCCCTGACCTCAAGCCAATCTGAAGACGTTCGCCTCTCCAGACCTGGTGTCGTACACGACCAATGCCTCCTGGAAGGCATCAGCGCTGCAAACGAGGTCACCATCACTGCTCCAGATGGCAGACCGGCCCGCTCCTATGAAGGTGTCGGCGGGGCCTACACAATTCGCCATCAAGACAGTCATGGAATGCGTTCTTGCAATCATCGGATAATGACTGTAGGCCGATGCCACGCCTCTCTCGGATTTGGCCACGCTTGCCAGATACATGCCAGCACCTGACGCTGCAGCTTGTTCCGCATGGCTTGCCTGCAGTGACTCGTAGCAAATGGCAGGCGCCAGCACCCGATCTGCGTGCCTGAGCACAAGCTGCTCGGTACCGGCGGTGAAGAACGGTAACTCGTCGAGATGCAGCTGCTGTTTGGAGTAGCTTGTGCGCTCCAGCCCCGGCTGGAAGCAGAGCATGCTGATTTCGGTGCCTTTCGCCCCTTTCGTGGGTACGCCAACAGCGATGAGCATGCCGTGCCGGTCACTTGCCGACTGAAATCGATCAAAGCGCTGATCAGCCGGGTACACCGCCAGCGCCTGCGCCAGTCCTGGTTCGTAACCGGTGAGGGAAAGCTCGGGAAAGACCAGCACGTCCGCACCCTTGCTTGCCGCCAGGCGAATGACATCGAGGTGCTTACTGATGTTTTCTTCGAGTTCGCCAGGCGTCGAAAGGATTTGCGCAGCTGTCAGCTTCATTGCCTGTCTCGTGTCCACGTGTTGGGCTGAGCGTAGCGGATTCCGAAAGGCTGGTACCCAGAGTGCGCTTGAAAGCCCGGATATGCTGCTCGAACGCCTACACTTTCGAAAGCGAGACGTCTTGCCTGGATGCCTATCTTCAGCGCCGGTCTCAGGAGGATAGGTTGCCCGGATGGTTACCGGTCTTCTCCAGCGTGATTGGTTATAGATCAGGGTGCGCCGCACTGAAGCAGGGACTCATTTGTTGAGCACCGTGGTTGTCCACACCTGGTCGTAGTCGGCATTGTGTGCGTTGGTGAATCCGTTGGCATCGCTGCGTCCATCGTCGACTTTCTGGCCGTCCTTGTAGATCACGTAATGGCGCCCGCCGGCAGCCTGGTCGCCGTGGTACTGCAGCTGCATCCGGTACACCAGCCTGCTCTCTTCCGCTGCTGGCGTCGCCGGCTGCTGTTTATGCGCCTTCCTCTGCAGGAGCGCGGCGCATCGGGCGTAGGCTTGCGTTACTTCTTTCGATACACCCCGCCGAAGGAAACGTTCATTCCGCCGCATTGCAGGTTGTCGTCGGCCAGCAGCATATCGCCCAGCAATTGCAGGCGCACCTTGCACGTGTTCTCGTTGACCTCGACGCGGTTGCCTTCTGGATAGCCGCGCGCGGTGACCGAGCCCGTGTGCGGGCCGCCCGGCGTCTGTTCCGGGTCGGGAAAGGCGCTTGGCCAGTACGCATCGCCGTTGACCGTGATGCTGCCGTCTGCGTTGGGGGTCAACTGCAGCGTGTTGTCGCCGTCGTGCCAGTGGCCGTTCCACGCCTGTGGCGTGGGCGTGGCAGCGCTTGGCTGCATCTGCAGGCTGGACTGTGCAACCCAACCAGCACTGCCGCCTCCCTTGTTGGGATAGAGCACGCAGACGTAGGCATTGCGGCGTTGCGCCGTCAGGACGATATCGTTCTTGACCACGTAGGCGCGTCCCTGGCATGCGGCCCCGCCCGTGTCCGGGCAACCATCGGTGTCCTTGAGCAGGTACAGGCGCGGCAGGATGACCTTGCCGAGCGAGAACGCCACCGGTGCGCTGGTGAACAACCCATTGCGGCAGGCGGCATCGTCGTCGGCAGGCGCGGCGTAGACCAAAGGCGAAACGCCCAACAGGGCAAGCATCCAGGCCTTGTGCATGGCAATCACTCCAAATGTGGCGCGGTAGTGTGCGGCAAGACGGCCGGCCTTTCAGCAGGACGGTGTCACCGTACGCCATGCGCACCACAGCCGCGCTTGTTTGATTTTCGTCAATTCCACCGACACATGAAATTCGCAATGGGGGTGTTTGACTGCATCGGTCAAGAATCGTTGCGGAGTTGCGCATGAGTGCAGTCACGGTAGGAAGGGGCGACCAGGCCTTGAGTAGGCAGGGGTCGATCCGGACGGGAGTTGGACTGGCGCGTCGTGACCGAGCGCCGGTGGATCTGCGGGGTGGCTCGGCCCGTGTCGTTTCCTTCGTCACGGTGCGTACGCGCGCCGTGGTCTGCTGAGGGGGCGCCATGCGGATCTGTGTCCTCAATGAGGCAACCGGCGAGCAGGCCGGGCTGGAGCAGCGCTGCAAGTCGGCGCGCGAGGCGGGCTTTGACCATGTGGTGCTCGCGCCGCCGTTTGCACGCGACGCGGAAGGCCGGCTGAGCGAGGTCACCACCACCGGCGAGGAAGACGCGCAGCGTCTGCGCGAGGTGGTGCAGGCCGCGCACCGGGCCGGCGTGAAGCTGCTGCTCGATGTGCGCCTGGATGAAGTGGGCGGCGCCAGCGCCGTGGTGCGCGACAACCCGCAGTGGTTCCGCGCGCGCAGCACGGCGGTACCGGACCCGCGCCAGCCGCGCGCCACGCCCGAAGTGGCCGAGGCACGCTTTACCTATGCGCAGGAAGGTGCGGCGCTGGTGGAGTGGTGGAGCGCGCGCTTGCTGGACTGGGCCTCGCAGGGCGTGGCCGGCTTCCGCCTGCTGCAGCCGCAGCAGGTGCCGGCGCAGCGCTGGCGCGAGTTGATCGCCCGCGTGCATGCGCAGGCACCGGAGGTGGTGTTTGCGGCGTGGACGCCGGGCTTGGGGCTGGAGGCCTTGCAGCAGCTGGCCGGTGCCGGGTTCGATGTGGCGTTCTCCTCGCTCGCATGGTGGGACGGCCGCGGCAGCTGGTTCTTCGACGAAGACACGGCGCTGCGCGCGTTGGCGTCGCAGGTTGTCGCAGTGGTGGGCGCGCCCGATGGCAAATCTGCGGCCACTCCCGCGCAGCACTGGCAGCTGGCCCAGGCACTGGGCGGGGCGTGGCTGCTGGACGAAACCCAGCTGGAGACATTGCCCTTGTCGATCAGGGCCCGCGATGGCGTACCGCCCAGCAATGCCGGTTTGCGGTTGCGCCCGCTGCTGCGTGAAGCCACCGGCCTGACGGCGGTGGCCATCGAGCCCTTGGCCGGCGTGCCGTCGCTGTTGTTGATCAACGGCGATGCCGATCATGTGGTGCCGGTCCCGGCGCCGGATCTGCTGCGCCTGCTCGGCGATGCCGAAGCGCTGGTGGGCGAGGACGGCAGCACGCTCTCCGGCGCGACGCTGGAAGCATTGGAGCCGGGCGAGGTGCGGGTCTATCGCAGCGTGCCGGCCCGGCACGTGCTGGCGGTGCCGCGCATGCGCCCGCGCCCGCAGACCGCGGCCGCCTGGCCGCGCGTGTGCATCGAGTCGGTGACCCCGTCGGTCGATAACGGCCGCTTCCCGGTCAAGCGCACCGTGGGCGACCGCATCTGCGTGGAAGCCGATGCGTTCTGCGATGGGCACGACCGTATCGCGGTGGCGGTGCTGTGGCGCCCGGCCGATGCCAAGACCTGGGCCAGCGCGCCGATGCGTGCGTTGGGCAACGATCGCTGGCGTGCGGAGTTCCCGCTGGAGCGCATCGGCACCTATGAGTTCCGGGTGGAAGGCTGGCGCGATGTGTTCGCCACCTTGCATGCGGATCTGGAAAAGAAGCGCGCCGCCAACACGGTGCTGCCGGTGGACGTGCAGGAAGCGGTGGCCGTGGTGCAGGCCGCGCACGCACGCAGCAGCGGTGCCTTGGCCGGGCGCCTGCAGGCCGTCCTCACCCGCATCGGCGCGCAGAGCGAGCCGCTGCAGCAGCTGGCGATCGTGCTGGAGCCGGACACCGCGCAGGCGATGGCAGCGGCCGACGACAAGCCGTTCCGCTCCGAGACGCCGGTCACCTTCCGGGTCGAATCGGAGCGGCGCGCGGCGCATTTCGCCAGCTGGTACGAATTGTTCCCGCGCTCGCAAAGCGGCGATCCGCAACGGCACGGCACCTTCGACGATGTGATCAAGCGGCTGGCGCATATCCGCGCGATGAACTTCGACGTGCTGTACATGCCACCGATCCACCCGATCGGCGCGAAGAACCGCAAGGGCCGCAACAACTCGGTCACCGCGGTCGACGGTGAGCCGGGCAGCCCGTATGCGATCGGCGCGGCAGATGGCGGCCACACCGAGGTGCATGCCGAGCTCGGCGGGCTCGAAGGCTTCCGCCGCTTGATCCAGGCCGCACGTGCGCATGGGCTGGAAGTGGCGCTGGATTTCGCCATCCAGTGCGCGCCAGATCACCCGTGGTTGAAGGATCACCAGGACTGGTTCACCTGGCGCGCCGATGGCTCGATTCCGTATGCGGAGAATCCGCCGAAGAAGTACCAGGACATCGTCAACGTCGACTTTTACGCCAGCGGCGCGGTGCCAGACATGTGGAACACGTTGCGCGATGCGGTGCTGTTCTGGGTCAACGAGGGCGTGACGCTGTTCCGCGTCGACAACCCGCATACCAAGCCGTTCCCGTTCTGGGAGTGGTTGATTGCCGATATCCGCGGGCGCCGGCCGGATGTGGTGTTCCTGTCGGAGGCCTTCACCCGGCCGAAGATGATGTACCGCCTGGCCAAGTGCGGTTTCTCGCAGTCCTACACCTACTTCACCTGGCGCAACCACAAGCACGAGCTGCAGGAGTATGTGGAAGAGTTGAACCAGGGCGTGCCGCGCGAATGCTTCCGCCCGCACTTTTTCGTCAACACGCCGGACATCAATCCGCTGTTCCTGCAGACCAGTGGGCGCAACGGGCATCTGATCCGCGCCGCGCTGGCGACCACGCTTTCTGGCTTGTGGGGCATGTATCAGGGCTTCGAGCTCTGCGAAGCCACGCCGTTGGCGCCGGGCAAGGAAGAGTATCTGGACTCGGAGAAGTTCCAGCTGCGCGCCTGGCCCGAGCGTGCGCCCGGCGACATCGTCGATGAGATCACCCGCTTCAACCAGCTGCGCCGCATGCATCCGGAGCTGCAGTCGCACCTGGGTACGCGCTTCTACCAGGCGCACAACGACCAGGTGCTGTACTTCGGCAAGTTCCTGGATGCCGGCTACCTGTCGCGCAGCCGCAGCATGGTGTTGGTGGCGATCAACCTGGACCCCAACGCTGCGCAGGATGCCGCAATCGAAGTGCCATTGTGGGAGTTGGGCCTGCCCGATCACGCCAGCGTTGCGGTGGACGACCTGTGGGACGGCCACCGCTTCACATGGCAGGGAAAACAACAACACATCCGTTTAGAGGCGACGCGGCCGTTCGCGTTATGGCGCATCCGCGCAGGAGAGGTCGCATGAATGCAGTCCCATCGTTACAAGCCGACGCGGAACAGTCCGCGGTGGTTGCAGACCAGCTTTGGTACAAGGACGCGATCATCTATCAGGTGCACGTCAAGTCGTTCTTCGACTCCAACGACGATGGCATCGGCGATTTCCCGGGGCTGATTTCCAAGCTGGACTACATCGCCGAACTCGGCGTGGACACCATCTGGCTGCTGCCGTTCTACCCCAGCCCACGCCGCGACGACGGCTACGACATTGCCGAATACATGGCGGTGCATCCGGATTACGGCAGCATCGAAGATTTCGAGCAGCTGGTGGCGCAGGCGCATGCGCGTGGCATCCGCATCGTCACCGAGCTGGTGATCAACCACACCTCCGATCAGCACCCCTGGTTTCAACGTGCGCGCAACGCGCCGGCCGGCTCGCCGGAGCGCGACTTCTACGTGTGGTCGGATACCGACCAGGAATACGAAGGCACGCGGATCATCTTCTGCGATACCGAAAAATCCAACTGGACCTGGGACCCGGTGGCGGGGCAGTACTTCTGGCACCGCTTCTATTCGCACCAGCCGGACCTGAACTTCGACAACCCGGCGGTGCTGGAAGCGGTGCTGGAAGTGATGCGCTTCTGGCTGGACCGCGGTGTGGACGGCCTGCGCCTGGATGCGGTGCCCTACCTGATCGAACGTTCCGGCACCTCCAACGAAAACCTGCCGGAAACCCACGCGATCCTGCGCAAGATCCGCGCCACGCTGGATGCCGAATACCCGGATCGCATGCTGCTGGCCGAAGCCAACATGTGGCCGGAAGATACCCAGCAGTACTTCGGCCAGAACGCCGACGAATGCCATATGGCGTTCCACTTCCCGCTGATGCCGCGCATGTACATGGCGATCGCGCGCGAAGACCGCTTCCCCATCACCGACATCATGCGCCAGACCCCGGAGATTCCGGAGAGCTGCCAGTGGGCGATCTTCCTGCGTAACCACGACGAGTTGACGCTGGAAATGGTCACTGACTCGGAGCGCGATTACCTGTGGCAGACCTATGCGGCCGACCGTCGCGCGCGCATCAATCTGGGCATCCGGCGCCGGTTGGCGCCGCTGCTGGAGCGCGACCGCCGCCGCATCGAGTTGATGACCTCCCTGTTGCTGACCATGCCCGGCACGCCGGTGCTGTATTACGGCGACGAGATCGGCATGGGCGACAACATCCATCTGGGCGACCGCGATGGCGTGCGCACGCCGATGCAGTGGTCGATCGACCGCAATGGCGGCTTCTCGCGCGCCGACCCGGCGCAGCTGGTGCTGCCGCCGGTAATGGACCCGCTGTACGGCTTCCAGGCAGTGAATGTGGAAGCGCAGATCCGCGACCAGCATTCACTGCTGACCTGGACCCGCCGCGTGCTCAGCGTGCGCAAGCGCTACCAGGCCTTCGGCCGTGGCGCGCTGCGCTTTCTGTACCCGGGCAACCGCCGCATGCTGGCCTACCTGCGTTGCTATCAGGACGAGACGGTGCTGTGCGTGGCCAACCTGTCGCACACGCTGCAGGCGGTGGAACTGGACCTGTCCGAGTTCGAGGGCCGCGTGCCGGTGGACATCATCGGCGGCGGCAGCTTCCCGCCGGTCGGGAGGCTGACCTATCTGCTCACCGTGCCGCCGTTCGGCTTCTACGCGTTCCAGCTGGTCAGCGAAGGCACCTTGCCGGACTGGCACGTGCCCAGCCCGGTGCCGTTGCCGGACTACCGCACGCTGGTGTTGCGCAGCGATACCGACGAGAGCAATGCGCTGCTGCCGCATCTGCCCACGCTGGAAGCGGAGATCCTGCCGGCCTGGTTGTCGGCACGGCGCTGGTTCTCGGCCAAGGACCAGGCACTCAAGCACGTGCGCATCTCGCGCCGCACGCCGCTGCCGGGCGCCGAGCCGATGAGCCTGCTGGAGCTGGAGGTGGAGCTGGAAGACGGCCACCACGAGAGCTATATGCTGCCGATCGGCATCGTGTGGGAGCGCGACCACCCCAGCACGCTGGCCGAGCAGCTGGCGCTGGCACGCGTGCGCCAGGGCCGCGAGGTCGGCTACCTCACCGATGCCTTCGCGCTCAAGCCGATGGTGCGCGGGGTGATCGCCGCATTGCGCGACAACGCCGCGCTGGAGTTCTGCGATGGCGACGACGCCTCGCAGCAGGGACAGGTGCGCTTCGAGGCGACACCGGCGCTGGCCACGCTGGAAATACCGCAGGATCCGGAGATCCGCTGGCTGTCGGCCGAGCAGAGCAACAGCTCGCTGGTGGTGGCCGACAAGGCCGTATTCAAGCTGCTGCGGCACGTGGCCAACGGCGCCAATCCGGAGATCGAGATCGGCCGCCGTCTGACCGAGATGGGCTACGCCAACGCTGCGCCCTTGCTGGGCAGCATCAGCCGCATCGACGCGCAGGGCACCATCACCACCATCGCGTTGCTGCAGGGCTTCATCCGCAATCAAGGCGATGCGTGGCGCTGGACGCTGGACCATCTGGCGCGCAGCTTCGACGAATACGCCACCGCCCAAACCGATGAATCGCGTGCCGAAGCCATCGCAGGCTACGACGCCTTCGCCGCGGTGGTCGGCAAGCGCCTGGCCGAACTGCACGAAGCACTCTCGCGCGATACCGACGATGCCGACTTCGCGCCGCAACGCATCGACCTGCCCACCGCCAACGATGTGGTGGCTGGTGTCGGACGCCAGGTCGAGGAGATGTGGGACACCGTCAATGCGCGTCTGGCAAGCAGTGAGGACACTGCCGAGCGCGAGGCGCTGGAAGCAGTGCTGGCCGAGCGCCCGCAGCTGGATGCCTTGCTTGCCAAGGCGCCAAGCGTGCTGGCCGATTCCTTGCTCACGCGCGTGCATGGCGACTTCCACCTGGGCCAGATCCTGGTGGCCTTCGACGATGTGGTGCTGATCGACTTCGAAGGCGAGCCGGCCAAGCCGCTGTCCGAGCGGCGCGCCAAGGCCAGCCCGCTGCGCGATGTGGCCGGCTTCCTGCGCTCGCTCGATTACGCCAGCGAAGTGTCGGCACGTGGCGAGGAAGGCACCGCCGCCCGTGCGGGCGTGGGCGTGGACACGCATCTGGACGAGTTCCTGGTGCAGTTCCGTCGCCGCTCCACACAGGCGTTTCTGGACGCGTACCATGCCGTGCTCGACGCCAGTACGCACCCATGGATCGCACCGGCAGCGTTCAACGCGGCCACCTTGCTGTTCCTGGTGGAGAAGGCCTGTTACGAGGTGCGTTACGAGGCTGCCAACCGCCCCGGCTGGCTGATGGTGCCGATCGAGGGCTTGCGACGCATCCTGCACCGCGCGCGCGCTGGTGCGGGAGACACATGATGAGTGGAGTGATGACAGCAGTGACCAATCGATGGGATCCCGGCGCAACCCGCGCCCTGGCCGAGGCACGCCATGGCGACGCATTCGCCATCCTGGGCGCGCACCCGACCGACAGCGGTCGGCTGCTGCGCACCTATCAACCGGGTGCCGACTACGTCAATGCCGTGCTCGACGATGGCCAGGTCATCGCGCTGGAGGCAGGCCCGGAGCCGGGCCTGTTCGCCGGCGTGTTGCCGGCGCAGGGCGGCTACCGCCTGCGCATCGGCTGGCCCGGCGGCGAGCAGGACACCGCCGACCCGTATGCGTTCGGCCCGCAACTCAGCGACTTCGACCTGCACCTGATCAGCGAAGGCCATCACCTGCAATTGGCCGATGCACTCGGCGCCAACGCGATCGAAGTCGATGGCGTACGCGGCACGCGCTTTGCGGTGTGGGCGCCCAATGCCACGCGCGTGGCGGTGGTCGGCGATTTCAACAGTTGGGACGCGCGCCGGCATCCGATGCGGCTGCGGCACCAGTCCGGCGTGTGGGAGCTGTTCGTGCCCGACGTCGGCCCGGGCGCGCATTACAAGTACCAGCTACGCGGCCCGCATGGGAACGAGTTGCCGGCCAAGGCCGACCCGGTGGCGCGGCGTGCCGAGCTGGCGCCGGGCACCGCCTCCATCGTGGCCAACCCCACCCCGCACCAGTGGAGCGATGACGGCTGGATGGCCACGCGCGCGCGCCGCCAGGCGCACGACGCACCGATGAGCATCTACGAGATCCATGCCGGCTCCTGGTTGCGCGAGGAAGGCGTGGACCTGGACTGGGATGGCCTGGCCGACCGCTTGATTCCGTACGTGGCCGATATGGGCTTCACCCATGTCGAGCTGATGCCGGTGACCGAGCATCCGTTCGGTGGCTCGTGGGGTTATCAGCCGCTGGGCCTGTTCGCGCCGACCGCGCGCTTCGGCTCGCCGGATGGCTTTGCCCGCTTCGTCGATCGCTGCCACCGCGAAGGCATCGGCGTGATCGTTGACTGGGTGCCGGCGCATTTCCCCACCGACGCCCACGGCCTGGCGCATTTCGACGGCACCGCGCTGTACGAACATGCCGACCCGCGCGAAGGCTTCCACCGCGACTGGAATACGCTGATCTACAACCACGGGCGGCGCGAGGTGTCCGGGTTCCTGATCGCCAGTGCGCTGGAGTTCCTGCAGCGCTTCCACGTCGACGGCCTGCGCGTGGATGCGGTGGCCTCGATGCTGTACCGCGACTACAGCCGCAATGCCGGCGAGTGGGTACCCAACATCCACGGCGGGCGCGAGAACTACGAGACCATCGCCTTCCTGCGCCGGCTCAACGCGGTAGTGCGCGAGCACACCCCGGGTGCGGTGATGATTGCCGAGGAATCCACCGCGTTCCCCGGCGTCACTGCCGATGTGGCGCACGGCGGCCTGGGCTTCCACTACAAGTGGAACATGGGCTGGATGCACGACACCCTGCATTACGCGGCGCTGGATCCGATCTACCGCCGTTACCACCATGGCGAGCTGACCTTCAGCATGGTCTATGCGTATTCGGAGCGCTTCGTGCTGCCGATCTCGCACGACGAAGTGGTGCACGGCAAGGGCTCGTTGCTCGGCCGCATGCCGGGCGACGACTGGCAGCGCTTTGCCAACCTGCGCGCCTACCTGGGTTACATGTTCACCCACCCGGGGCGCAAGTTGCTGTTCATGGGCTGCGAATTCGGCCAGCCCACCGAGTGGAACCACGACGGCGGCATTCCCTGGCATCTGCTCGACGACCCGCGCCATCGCGGCGTGCAGACTCTGGTGCGCGATCTGAATCGGCTGTATGTCGAATACCCCGCGCTGCACGCGCAGGACGACGACCCGGCCGGGTTTGCCTGGGTGGTCGGCGATGACGCGGCCAACAGCGTCGTCGCGTTCCTGCGCAAGGCAAAGCGCGGCGATGCGCCGGTGTTGGTGGTGATCAACTTCACCCCGATCGTGCAGCACGGCTACCGCATCGGCGTGCCGCAAGGCGGCCAGTGGCGCGAGGTGTTCAATAGCGATGCCGGCATCTACGGCGGCGCGAACCTGGGCAATGGCGGTGTGGTGAGCGCCGAGCAGCAGTCCATGCACGGCCATGCGCAATCCCTGCCGTTGTTGTTGCCGCCGCTGGGCGTCATCGTGCTGACGCCGCAGGGCTGATGCAGCGCACACAGTGCCGGACCGCTGGTCCGGCGCTGTGGCACCTGTTAGATTGCGCGCCGTAGAGCGGCCAACACCTCGCTGCGCGCCCACCGGGCGGTGCAGCAGGGGTGCCACCCGCTACTTAGGCGGCCCGGGGAGGGCTGCCGGGCACAGCCGCCGCCATGCCTTCCGTCGACCGTGTGTACGGGAGTGTGGTGCGTGGGCGTCTTGATGGCGGTGGTTTCTTCGATGGTTGAGCCGTTTATCCATGGTGTGCGCATCGCTGGACGCGCGCATGCATTGGTGTGGGGTGCACGTTCGCCGTGTGTCGGCGCGCAAGGTCGCGGCGCGCGGCCAGCGCAGCTCGGTGTGTTGCGTTTCTCCGCTTCGGCGCAGGCGCAGGCATGAGCGGTTTGATGACCTGGTGCTACCTGCTCGGCGCTGCGGCGTCGGCGCTGGCGTTCTATCTGGCAACACGGCATCAGCGCCTGTGGCCGCAGCGCCGGCTGTCGGCGCGCGCGCTACGCATCGGCGCCAGCGCGTTGCTGCTGCTGGCGCTGGGTTGCGCCATACAGGCCTTGGGCACCTGGGCCGGCATCTTCGCCGCAGGGACGGCGCTGATGCTGGTAGCGGTGGCGCTGCCGTATCTGGATGCCTGGCAGCAGGCGCGTACGCAGCGCAGGCAGGTGCGCCATGTGGGCTAGGTGGCTGGCCGCAGTAATGCTGGGCCTGCCGCTTGCGGTCGGCGTGGTCGGCCTGTGCGCCCTGTTGCTGCCGGGGCCGCAGCAGAGCTACACGCTGGCATGGTTGCTGCTGCTGTTTCCGGCCTGGGTGGGCGCGATGGCGCTGCCGTTCGTGTTCCGTCGCGCATCGCGTGCCTGGGTCGTGCTCGGCGGGCTGACGCTGCTGTGCTACCTCGCACTTGCAGGCATCAAGGCATTGGGCTGGACGGAGCTGGGCGCATGAAGGCATCGACCTTGCGCGCGTTTCTGTCGGTCCACAGCTGGATGGGTCTGTTGGCGGGCATGGCCTTGTTCATCGCCTTCTACGCCGGCGCCATCACCGTGTTCACGCATGAATTGAGCGGCTGGCAGGCCACGCCGCCTGTCACACAGCCTGCGCCGGCAGATCCCGTCGCCGCCGCGCAGACCTTGCTGGATGCGGTGATCGCCCGGCATCCGCAGGTGGCCGACTCCTTCCTGGTGCTGCTGCCCGGCGAGCACGGGCCGACTCCGCGGCTGTACTGGTATGGGCCGCAGGCCGAGGCCAGTGGCGGCATGCGGCAGTATCAACAGGCCGCCGATGGCCGCCTGCTGGAATTGCCGCAGCGCGTGGGCTTTGCCGACTTCCTCTACGACCTGCACTTCACCGCCGGCCTGCCACGCGTGTTCGGCACCTATCTGTTCGGTGTGGTAAGCGTGCTGTACGGGCTGGCATTGCTCAGCGGGGTGGTGCTGTACGCGCCGGTGTTCTTCAAGGACCTGTTCGCGTTGCGGCCGGGGCATAACCTCAAGCGCCTGTGGCAGGACGCGCACAATGTGGTCGGCATGTTGTCGCTGCCGTTCCATGTGATCTTTGCCTGGTCCGGCGCGGTGTTGTGCCTGGGCGTGCTGTTGCTGGCGCCGTTCCAGTTCCTGGTGTTCGACGGCAAGCTGATGCAGATCCTGGCGCCGGAGTTCGAACTCACCCCGCATGTGCAAGCAGCCAGGCGTGCGGCACCGGTGTTGCCGCTGGCGGTGCTGCTGGACAAGGCGCGCGCGGCCAGCCCGGGCTTTGTACCGGAGAGCATCGGGTTCCATGATGCAGGCGATGCCAATGCACGCGCGGAAGTGTATGGCCACAACGATCAGCGCCGCCTCAACACACTCGGTGGCGTGGCATTGGACGCGGCAACCGGCCAGGTCCTGCGCGTGCTCGAACCAAGGACGATGTCGCCAGGCACCGCCGCCTTGCGCGGGCTGCAAGGGCTGCACTTCGGCAACTTCGGGCATGCGCCGGTGCAGTGGCTGTATTTCCTGCTCGGGTTGGGCGGTGCGTTCCTGTTCTACAGCGGCAACCTGTTGTGGATCGAAACACGCCGCAAGCGTCGGCTGGTGGATCAACCGCGCCGCACCCACGCGATGGCGCGCCTGACCATCGGCGTCTGCCTGGGTAGCGTCGCCGGCATCTCGGCCTTGTTCATCGCCGCACGCCTGCTTGCGCAAGGACAGGAGCGTTATGTCTATTACGCGGTCTTTGCGGCCGTGCTGGTGTGGGCGCTGGTCCGTCCTACCGCACGTGGTGCGTACGAGGCCTTGCTGGCCTGCGCTGGATTGACCGCGCTGATTCCGCTGGCCAGCTGTGTTTCGGCACATGGCGTGGTGCTGCCGTGGCAGGACGCGACGGTGCTGGTCGTGGACCTGATCGCCCTGGTGTTGGCATGGGCGTACTGGCAACTGGCGCGTGCGAGCAGGCGGCGCGGACTGCAGGGCGATCCCAACAGCGTCTGGGCGTGGAAGCGCGCAACGCGCTGAGTCGATGCACTGACGCGATTGATACCCGGCACGCGACGGTGCGCCAGGCATCAGCTGCAGCGGAGCGCCTGGTCGCTGACCATGCTGCGGGCTCGACAACCTGGCCCGTTGACGCGACGGCCTCACCCGGCAGTGCATCCTGATCGCCCGCCAACCTCACCCACACCCGATGACGGCTGCCGCCTTACGCATTGGCCTGATCTCCGACACGCACGGCGTGCTGCGGCCCGAGGCGGTGGCTGCATTGCAGGGCTGCGCGGCGATCATCCATGCCGGCGATGTAGGCAAGCCGGAGATCCTCGCCGCGCTGCAGGCATTGGCACCGCTGCATGTGATCGCCGGCAATATCGATAACAAGCCCTGGGCAGCGCAGCTTCCGCAAACGCTGGATCTGCTGATCGCAGGCGTGCGCATCCATGTGTTGCACGATCTGAAAACGCTGGCAGCGGATGTTGCTGCCGATGTGATCATCAGCGGGCATTCGCACAAGCCGTCGATACGCACGCACGACGGTGTGCTGTACATCAATCCGGGCAGTGCCGGCCCGCCTCGCTTCCGCTTGCCGATCAGTGTGGGTACGCTGTGGCTGGGCGATGGCCCGCCGCGTGCGCAGCTGCAGCTGCTGGAAATACGCTGATGGAAACTGGATTCCGTGCAACAGAGAATTGCGCAGGGATCTGGAGCGGCCAGCAAAACGACTGCGCGGGCGTCAGACGGACGCGGTCGCTGCCCGGAGGCGGAAATGCCACGCGTACACGGCAGTTCTGAGTGCGCCGTCTGCACCCACCTGATCGCTACGTTTTGTTAGCCGCTTTAGACAATGCCGTGCGCTGAAGTACATCGGCCCGGCACACCGGCCACTTCTGCATGTGCTGAGCATGCGGTGCATGCGATGACCGCCAGCAGCGACCGCTGACAGCCTGCGCTGACGTGCCTGCTTGCCCAAACCTGCACGCGAGTCGTTCGTTGCCTGCATGTGCAGGCTCTCGGTCCCTGCGCTGACCTTGTCTGCACGCAGGCGGGACCATCCTTGTGCCTCGCGTCGTTGCAAGGATTTCTCCATGAATACCCGTCGCCAGTTCCTCTCCGCCGCCGCTGCCGGCACCGCCGCATTGGCCGCAGCCCCGTTGTTGGCACAGACTTCCGCACCGGGCAGCGTGATGCCCACGCGCGGCAAGGCCGCCGCATCGGCGTTGCCGACCAATCCCGCAAGCAAGGGCGCACGCTATCGGCCCTCGAGTCGACTGGGCTTTGGTGGCGTGGCGATCGGCAATGGCTTTGCGCCGACCAGCGATGCGCAAAGCGAAGCGACCCTGGCCGCGGCGTGGGAGTCGGGCGTGCGGTATTTCGATACCTCGCCATGGTACGGCCTGGGCCTGTCCGAGCGCCGTACCGGTCACCACCTGCACAATCACGCTGCAGACGACTACGTGTTGTCGACCAAGGTCGGGCGCCTGCTGACCGCCACCGACAAACCGCCGAAGACGATGTGGCAGCAGCCGTCGCCCTTCGATTATCGCTACGACTACAGCGCCTTCGGCGTGCGTCGCTCGATCGAAGACAGCCTGCAGCGGCTGGGCGTGTCGCAGATCGATATCGCCTACATCCACGACCTGTCGCCGGACAACGAGGAAGACCTCGGCATGCCGTGGGAGCAGCGTTTTGCCGAAGCGGTAAAAGGCGCGATGCCCGAGCTGACCAGGATGCGCAAGGAGGGCCTGATCAAGGCCTGGGGCTTTGGCGTCAATCGCCCCGAGCCGGCCCTGCGTGCGATCGAGGAGGCCGACCCGGACATCTTCCTGCTGGCCTGCCAGTACTCGCTGCTCGACCACGCGCAGGCGCTGCACGACACCTTCGCGAAGATCGCAAAGCATGGCGCGTCGGTGGTGGTCGGTGCGCCGCTGTTGGCAGGCTATCTGGCCGGGCGCGAGCGTTATCTCTACGACGGAACCGTGCCGGAATGGGCGCCGGCCAAACGCCAGAAAGCGCTGGCCATCTGCGAGCGCCACGGCGTGGATCTGCGCACGGTCTCGCTGCAGTTTGCCGCTGCGCCGGAGGTGGTGTCCGCGGTGATTCCGGGTGCGCGCACGGCCGAGCAGGCGCATGCGAATGCGGCGTCGATGCGGGTAGCGATTCCTGCAGGCGTGTGGGAAGAACTCAAGCGCGAAGGTGTGATCGAGGCCGATGCGCCGGTCCCTGGTACGCGTTGATGTTCGCCCGTACCCTCATCCGCCCCTGCGGGGCACCTTCTCCCGGTGGGAGAAGGACGGGCGAAGCAGACCCGCGCGCTGTTAGATGCGTTGTCAGCGCTCAACGATGCGCTCTAAAGCCCCTCGCCCTGCGGGAGAGGGGTTGGGGTGAGGGGGACGCAACAGGCGATCCAGTCCCAGATCAGCAGCACAAAGCGCCTACGAATCCGCCAATCAGCCAATGTTGATCAGCAAGGCAACAAGCCGGTCCGCCAACGTAGACCAGCGGGTTCAGTTCACTAACCTGGATCACTCACGCAACAGCCAGTCCGTCAACGCTTGATCGGTAAGGCCGCATGCCAACCGAGCCTGAGCACGTCACCCTCGAATCTGCACGCGTGCGAACACCCACACGCCTTCGCAGGCGTAAAAGCGCTGACCGCGCCAAGCCTGCTTGGCGCGGTCAGCGCATCACGGAATCAACAGCGGCCGTAGTGCAGGCACTTGTCTTGCCAGTTCGTCAGCGACGATCGCCGCAACTACATCTGCACCCTCAGGGCCAAGATGTGTGTAATCGAACGCGAGTTTGGCCTGGCCCATCGGTTCTGCACTTGCATTGTCCTGTGCAGCGGTCGTCGCGCCTGCCGCCGTCGTCTTGGCGCTTTCCGGCACTTTCGACGATGGCGATGCCCCCGGCAGCGTCTGCGCCACCGTCTTGCCGATGGTGGTGCCCGATTGCGCAGCGATCACCTGCTCCGGATCGGCAGGTCGCTGGGCCAGCCGCATCGCCAGCACCGGCCCCATGCCTTGCACCAGGGCGCGGCTGCGCGCATGCAGATCGACCACAGGCACCTGCAACTCGCGTGCGACCGCACGCGTGGCCTCTGCCCATGGCGCCAGATCGTCCAGCAACTGGCCGCGCTCGAACTGCCGTCGCGTCAATGGCGTCACCAGCACCGGCACTGCACCTGCGGCGCGCGCCTCGGCCACATAACAGCGCAGATTGGCCGGAAATTCCGTCGCCAGGTCGGTCGATCGCCCCGGCTTGCCGGGCTGGTCGTTATGTCCGAACTGGATCAGCACGACCACCTGCCGGTAGCCACCGCTGCGCAATTCCTTCAGCGCGATGTCCCACGATCCTTCAGCGCGATAATTGGAGGTGCTACGCCCGCCGCGCGCCAGATTGAGGCAGCTCAGAAACGCGCTCACATGCTGCGCGCAAAAGCTCGGTCCCCAGCCGCCCTGCACGGCAGTGGTGGAGTCGCCGACCAGCACGATCTTGCTGGCCGCAAGCGCGGGCGCAGCGGCTGGCGTATTTCGCGCAGAGGCATTGGTGGTCGATGCCTTGGATCCGAGCGGCGTATCGCCCGGCGCGGCAGCAGCATCGGCAAACGTCAGGCAGGCAGCGGCCAGCGCGGTCAGCAGCATCGGTGCAACAAAAAAGTCCTTACGCATGCATCACCTCGAAAACGGCTGAACCACGGCTGCGCGCTCGCCGGAATAGGGGGCGGCCAGCGCTGCGGAATCGGCCTGTCCTGCGCAGACCTTCCGGTCTGGAACGTTCGTACCCGTGTGGCGACCGCACACCACGTGCTGATCGCCCCGCCGGAACGAAAGCGCTCAGAACGTACCGCGCTGGATGAAGGGCGCCTGCTGGTAAAGCCGCCGTTCGCCACCGCGCGGGTCGTTGTCCATCCGGCTCGGCACATCGAACAGCAACGTGTCGCGGTGCTGCAGCGAGTACTGGCGCCAGCGCGGCAGGCCGCGATGATTCGGGTCGCCACTGCGTGCGAAGGCGAGCAGCGCCTCGCTCATCTGCTCGGCCATGCGCTGCGCAGCGGCGCCGTCGCCGGTGCGCGAGCCGGGCTGCGCGATGGTGTCGAAGACCAGCGGGATGTCCAGCGTGTGGAAGGCGCCGAACTTGCCGCCCTCCAGCGGCGAGCCCCAGTCCAGCTGATACACCCAGGTCGGTGCACCCTGGCGTGCGCGCGCCTCGGCCTCCTCGACCGCGCCGCGCCACGAGCGGCCGGCGGTGGTGGCGGCAAAGAACACGTCCGAAGGCGAGTACTGCGGATACAACCGCCGGTATTCGGCGATGACCACCTGCGGCAACAGATCCACGTATTGCTGCGCTTCCAATTTGGCTGGCAGCTCATCCCAGCGCAACGCGAAGTTTTTTGCATCGTTGCCGAGAAAGCCGCGCGTTTCATCGCGCGTATTGCCGATCACCATCGGAATGCGCGCCGATTGCAGCGGCGCGGTGGGCCAGAACGGATGCACCGGCACATTGCGCGCATCCAGCACCGGGCCGAAGTACAGCGCGCTGTTTTCCACCCGCGAAGGGTCGCGTACTTGTGCGGCGGCCAGCAGTTGCGCCACCGGCAGCGTGCGCAGGCGCGCGATCTCGCCTGGCGAAGTTTTCAACGCATCCAGCAGCAGCTGCGCGCGCTGGGTGGCTGCACGCGGGCCGGCCACGGTGACCTGCTGCCCGCTCATCGTCCAGGCGCGGTGGAACAGGCCGCGCGCGGCCGGCATCGCCATCAGGGTGGCGATCTTGGCGCCGCCGCCGGACTGGCCGAACACGGTGACATTGCCGGCATCGCCACCGAATTCGGCCGCATGCTGGCGCACCCATTGCAGTGCCTGGATCAGGTCCAGCTGCCCGGCGTTGCCGGAGTCGGCAAAGCCGGCATCGCCCAGCTGCGCCAGCGACAGGTAGCCGAACAGGTTGAGCCGGTGATTGACCGTGATCACCACCACGTCGCCGCGTTTGCACAGGCGCACGCCGTCGTACAGCGGGTCGCTGCCGGAACCGGTGGTGTAGCCGCCGCCGTGCATATAGAACAGCACCGGCCGCTTGCCGGCATCGCGCAGGCCCGGCGTCCACACGTTGAGGAACAGGCAGTCCTCGCTGGTGGGTTCGCTGGCCTTGAGCTGTGGCGCAGCCGCACCGAAACCGCTGGCATCGCGCACGTCCTGCCACGGCGTTTCCTGCTGCGGTGCCTGGAAGCGCCGCGCGGCAGTATCGCCGCCATACGGGATGCCTTTAAATACGCAGATACCCTGGTCGCGGTAACCGCGCAGTGCGCCGCTACGCACGCGTGCCAGCGGCGCGCTGTCGTCGCGTTGTGGCGGGAGTGCGGCCGCCGCGACGAAGCTCGGCAGCGTTGCGGCAGCAGTGGCGAACAGGCCACCACGTAGCAGCGTGCGTCGGTGCGCGTCCGGCGTGGACTGGGCCGTCATCGCGCCACCTCCTGCGCAGGTGCAGGCGTTGCTGCGGGCTTAGATGCCGGCGTCTGTGGCTTGACGACATGCGCGATCCAGGCCTGCGCCAGTTGCGGCCATGCGGCTACGGTCAGGTCGCTGCCGCTGGCAGTGCCGAAGCCATGGCCGCCCTGCGGAAACACATGCAGCTCGCTCGGCACACCGGCGCGCAGCAGCGCGTCGTGCATCAGCAGGCTGTTGTGCACCGAGACCACGCTGTCGTCCTGCGCATGCAGCAGAAAAGTGGGCGGCGTGCCTGCATTCACATGCAGCTGCGGCGAATACGCGCGCACCTGCGCCTGGCTCGGGGTGCTGCCGAGCAGGCGCTCCCGCGAACCCATGTGCGCGTTGGCGCTGTCCATGTCGATGACCGGATAGATCAGCAGCGCAAAATCCGGCCGCGCGCTCAGCGCATCGGCCGCGTCCACTGCTGGATACACCTGCGCGGCGTAGCGGGTGCCCAGGCTGGCGGCGACATGGCCGCCGGCCGAGAAGCCCATCACCCCGACCCGCTGGGTGTCGAGGCCGTAGCGGGCGGCATTGGCGCGGATCAGCCGCAGCGCGCGCTGTGCATCGGCCAGCGGCACGTCGGCGCCGTTCGGGCGGCCTTCGCCGGGCAGCCGGTAGCGCAGCACGAACAGGGTGATGCCGGCCTGGTCGACGAAGCCGGGTACCAGTGCGCTGCCCTCGTTGTCGAGCACGATGCGCTGGTAGCCGCCGCCGGGGGTGACCAGCACGGCAGTGCCGTTGGGCCGCTTGGGTCGGTAGACCACCAGATAGGGCGCGCTGACCTGCTGGATGTAGCGATCGGGCCGGGCCGGGTCGCTGCTGCGTTGGACGATGCGCTGTGGCTGCTGCAGCGGCTTGTCTCCCGGTGCCAGCCCCTTGGGCCACAGCAGGATCCGGCTGGCCTGCTCGGCTGCGGTATCGGCGCCGGGCATCTCGGCCGCCGGCACCGGTCCGGCCAGCAGCGCTCCCACCACCACCGTCATGCACCGGCGCATGAGGCTTGAAAACGCGGCCAATACACGCGTCGGGCTTGTCTGTTGCATCCACCCCTCCCAGGGTTGCTTCGTTAGCGCGGCCAGTTTTGCCGCACTGCACATTGCCAATGACACCGGTTTACCATATACAGCACACCGTGCCGCTGTCGATTGGCAGTGCAACAAAAACACCTATCGGGGAGACACCCTTGAGCAACGACGCCGCCACCCCACCAGCATCCCCATCCGCGCTGTCACAGATCGCCCAGCGCTTTGTGGAGGCACGCCGTGCAGGGGCATCGCTGCCCGACTTTCCTGGGCAGATCCCCGACGATCTGCTCACCGCCTATCAGGTGCAGGACATCGCCATCAGCCAGTGGGACGACCGGGTGGTCGGCTGGAAGGTGGGCTATATCGCCGCCGAGCGCCGCGACGCATCGGGCGACGAGCGCCTGCTCGGCCCGATCTTCTCGCACAAGCTCTGGAATGCTACCGGTAGAACAACCGAATTCCCGATCTACGAGGGGGGCTTCGGCGCGGTCGAGGCCGAGTACGTGCTGCGCCTGGACGCGGACGCCCCGGCCGAGCAGACCCACTTCACCCCGGAGCAGGCCGCGCAGCTGCCGGCCACGCTGTTCATCGGCGTGGAAATCGCCAGCAGCCCGCTGGCGACCATCAACACGCTGGGCCCGCGCGTGGTGATTTCCGACTTCGGCAACAACAACGGCCTGATCCTGGGGCCGGAAGTGACCGATTGGCTGGCGCGCGACGAGGCAGCGCTGACCGCCGAAACCCTGATCGACGACCAGCTGGTCGGCACCGGCGGCGCCACCACGCTGCCGGGCGGGCTGCGCGCGGCCTACGCATTTGCGCTCAGCCGCTCGGCCCAGCGCGGGCGGCCGCTCAAGCGCGGTGATCTTATCGCCACCGGCAATGCCACCGGTATCCATGACATCGAAGTGGGACAGCATGCCCTGATTCGCTTCGCCGGCATCGGCGACATTTCCTGTACGGCTGTGTCCGCCAAGTAACGCCGGACCCAGTGACCAGACGCTTGGGAGGGCGCCAATGATCACACGCAGACATTTCCTCGGTGCCGGGCTCGGTGCCGCCGCGGCCGGCCCCTGGCTGGGCGCGGGTGCCACCATGCCGATTCCCGGCGGGCAACTGCTGACCGCCACCGACGTGCATGTCGGCGACTACCCCACCGTGGAGGCGGTGCGGTGGTTCGGCAAGCAGCTGGAGCAACGCAGCAACGGCCGGCTCAAGCTGCGCCAGTACCACTCCGGCCAGCTGGGCCGCGAGTCCGAGGCGATCGACATGGCGCGCTTTGGCGCCATCGACATCACCCGGGTGTATTCGGGCGCGTTGAACAACACCTTTCCGCTCACCCAGGCGCTGTGCCTGCCGTACGTGTTCGACTCGGTGCCGCATCTGCGCCGCGCCATCGACGGCCATGTCGGCGACAGCGTGCTGCGCAGCTTCGAGCAGCGCGACCTGGTGGGCCTGGCGATCTACGATTCCGGTGCGCGTTGCTTCTACAACACCAAGCACCCGCTGCACCGCCCGGAAGATCTCAAGGGCCTGAAACTGCGCGTGGCCTCGTCGGACATCTTCCTCAAGCTGATGCGCATGCTGGGTGCCAACCCCACCCCGATGTCGCTGGGCGAGACGTTCTCGGCGATGGAAACGCACATGATCGACGGTGCGGAAAACAACATGCGCAGCTTCCAGTCCAGCCGGCATTTCGAAGCCGCGCATTACTGGTCGCAGAGCGAGCATTCCTATGCGCCGGACATCCTGGTGATGTCGCGCCAGAGTTTCGAATCGCTGCGCCCGGACGATCGCGCCCTGGTGGTGGAACTGGCACGCGCCTCGGTGCCGGTGATGCGCAATCTGTGGGATGCCTCGGAGACCGTGGCGCGCAAGCAGGTGATCGATTACGGCGTCAAGCTCAATCAGGTCGATATGCCGGCGTTCCGCGCCGCCGCCGCGCCGCTGCTGGCCGACTACCGCAAGCAGCCGGAGATCGAAGCGCTGTACCGCCGCATCCGCGATTTTGCCTAGAGGTGACCCGATGACCGAACCCGAGACCGTCGCCGTCCCGGTCGCGCCGTTGCAGCGCGCGCTGGACCGCGTTTCCGATACCGCCGTTGGCGCGGCATCCATCGCGCTGCTGGGCCTGGTGGTCGTGCAGGGCTGGCAGGTATTCACCCGCTACGTGCTCAACGACTCGCCCAGCTGGACCGAGCCGGTGACCTTGTTGCTGCTGAGCACCGCGCTGAGCCTGGGCGCGGCCGCCGGCGTGCATACCAACCGCCACTTCGGCTTTTACCTGCTGGGCGAACACGTGCCGCCGCTGGTGCGCAAACTCTTCGAAGTGATTCGCCCGCTGATGATCATGTCCATCGGTGCGGTGCTGGCGTGGTGGAGCGCGGCGCTGCTGCTCGATGGCCTGGATATCAAGATGGCCGGCGCGCAGATGCCGCAGAGCATCAACTACCTGCCGCTGTCGATCGGCGGTGCGCTGATGGTGCTGTTCGCCTTGTTCAAGTTGTGGCGTGTGCTGCGCCCGGTCCATGTCGGAGGAGTGCGCTGATGGGCATCGCCATGTTGTTGGGAACCTTCGTGGTGCTGCTGCTGATCGGCGTGCCGGTGGCCTACGCCCTGGGCGCGGCGGCACTGGCCACGCTGCTGTATCTGGACCTGCCCACGGTGGTGCTGGTGCAGCAGATTTCCGCCGGCAGCGGCTCGGCCTCGTTGATTGCGATTCCACTGTTTATCTTCGCCGGCGAGCTGATGCTGCGCGGTGGCATTTCCGAACGCCTGATCGCCTTGGCCTCCTCGTTGGTGGGGCGCGTGCGTGGCGGCCTGGGCCAGGTCAGCGTGCTGTCGTCGCTGTTCTTCGGCGGCGTGTCCGGCTCGGCGATCGCCGACGTCTCGGCGGTCGGCGGCACCATGATCCCGCAGATGATCAAGCGCGGCTACGACCGCGATTACGCGGTGAACGTGAGCATGACCGCCGCCCTGGTGGCGTTGCTGGTGCCGCCCTCGCATAATCTGATCCTGTTCTCGGCCGCCGCCGGTGGTGGCCTGTCGATTGCCGATCTGTTTGCGGCCGGCATCTTCCCCGCGTTGCTGATGACCGCCGCGATGATGGTCACCGGCTATGCGGTGGCACGGCATCGCGGCTACGGCACCGAGCCGTTCCCCGGCTGGCGCGCAGTGGCGCTGCGCCTGATCGGCGCGTTGCCGGGTCTGGGCCTGGTCGCGCTGATCTTCATCGGGATCCGTGCCGGCATCTTCACCGCGGTGGAGAGCGCGGCGATCGCGGTGGTGTACGCCTTGATCATCACCGCGCTGCTGTATCGGCAGCTGCGGTGGGCCGAGTTCTTCGCCGCGGTGACGCATGCGGCGCGCACCACCGGCGTGATCCTGTTCGTGATCGCCACCGCGGCGGTGTTCGGCTGGTTGCTGGCCTATCTGCAGGTGCCTGCGGCAGCGGTGAAGTTCCTGCAGGCCATTGCCGACAGCAAGAAGATGGTGCTGTTGATGATCGTGGTGATGCTGCTGTTGCTGGGCATGTTCATGGACCTGGCGCCGAAGATCCTGATCTGCACGCCGATCTTCCTGCCGGTGGTCAAGGCCTACGGCATCGACCCGATCCACTTCGGTCTGGTGATGGTGCTGGCCGGCGGTATCGGCCTGATCACTCCGCCGATCGGCTCGGTGCTGTTCATCGGTACCTCGATCGGCCAGATCACCATCGCGCAAAGCATGCGCACCATCTGGCCGTTCTGGCTGGCGGCCCTGGGTGTGTTGCTGATCGTGGCGTTCTTCCCCGAACTGTCGCTGTGGTTGCCGCGCGCGCTGCGCGCGTAAGTGCCCGCGATCCCGACGGCGTCCGTCAGGCGGGCGTCATCGGTGCGTGGCAGCGGCCTGCACGGTGCGTGCAGTGCGATGTCCGCACGCCGCGCCTCGCTCGACAAACGCCTGGCGACGTTACCGGCGCGCTGCCCGGCGTCGCCGCTGGCAGGTGGTTCCGCCTCACCCAGGCGGCCGACGCTCCAGGCGCTGGCCGCCGCATCGCCCCGCCGTGCGGGGACTAGGAGCAAGCATGCGTGTGCGTATCGCTTCAACCCCGCTGCGTTGGCTGCTGGCCGGCGGCCTGCTGCTGTGTGCCGGGCTCGCTGCCGCGGCCGACTGGAAGCGCGGCCTCGAACACCAGCGCATTGCCGACCAGGGCGATGGCAGCTTCCTCAACCCGGTGCTGGCCGGCGACCATCCCGACCCGTCGGTGCTCAAGGACGGACAGGATTACTACCTCACGTTGTCCTCGTTCGATGCCTACCCGGGCCTGCCGATCTGGCATTCGCGCGATCTAGTCAACTGGCAGCCGCTGGGCCACGCCATCACCCGGAACGTCGGCGCGATCTGGGCGCCGGACCTGATCAAGCACGGCAAGCGCTACTACATCTACTTCCCGGCGCGCCGCGGCGACCAGGGCGAGCGCAGCAACTTCGTGGTCTGGGCCGACAACATCAAGGGCCCGTGGAGCGCGCCGATCGACATCGGCCTGGGCAAGTACATCGACCCCGGCCACGCAGTGGGCGAGGACGGCAAGCGCTATCTGTTCCTGAGCGGCGGCGATTACGTGCAGCTGTCCGACGACGGCTTGAAGGTGGTCGGCACGCCCAGACACGTCTACGACGGCTGGAAATACCCGGAAAGCTGGGACGTGGAAGGCTACGCGCAGGAAGGCCCCAAGATCACCCGCCACAACGGCTGGTACTACATGACCACCGCCGTCGGCGGCACCGCCGGCCCGCCGACCGGGCACATGGTGATCACCGCGCGTTCGCGCTCGATCCACGGCCCCTGGCAGAACGCGCCCAACAACCCGATCACCCGCACCAAGAGTGCGGACGAGCCGTGGTGGTCGCGCGGCCACGCCACGCTGGTGGAAGGCACCGACCAGCGCTGGTGGATGCTCTACCACGGCTACGAACACGGCTACTGGACGCTGGGCCGGCAGGCCTTGCTGGACCCGATCGAGTGGACTGCGGACGGTTGGTTCGTCGCCAAGGGCGGCGACCTGGGCACGCCGCTGAAAAAGCCCAGCGGGCAGGCCTTCCCGCATGGGCTGGCGCTGTCGGACGACTTCCGCGCCAGCACGCTGGGCCCGCAGTGGGCGTTCTTCAACCCGGCCGCCGACGAGGCCAAGCGGCTGCAGGTCGGCGATGGCGTGTTGCGCCTGCAGGGCAAGGGCAGCGCCCCGCGCAACGCCTCGCCGCTGACGGTGATCGCCACCGACCAGGCCTACCAGTTCGAGGTGCAGATGACCGTGGCGCCGGGCGGGCAGGGCGGGGCGCTGCTGTTCTACAGCGACAAGCTCTATGCCGGCGTGGGCAGCAATGGCGAGAACTTCGTCATGCACCGCTACGGCGAGGAACGCCCCGGCACGCTGGCCCCCAGTGCGACCGGTGGCACCCTGTGGCTGCGCGTCACCAACAACCGCCACATCGTCACCATCCGCAGCAGCACCGACGGCATCACCTGGACCAAGTACCCGGTGCAGATGGAAGTCTCCGGCTACCACCACAACGTGGCCGGCAAGTTCCTGGCCTTGAAGCCGGCGCTGTATGCCGCCGGGCAGGGCCAGGTGGAGTTCCGCAACTTCCGCTACCGCGCCCTGGACTGACCGTTCTGCATCGCCGGGTATGCCGCCGCGCTGCCGGCTGCGGCGTGTCCTGCACGGCGGGTCCGGGGTGGCGGCAGGCTTCGCTCAGGTCTGCCGGCCGTCTGGCCGGTAGAATCCAATCAACTTCACTGGTTGACCGCTATGCCCGCCCGCAAGATGCCTGAAGAGGGAATGCCCGGCCTGCCGAAGGGCAAGGTAGCCACGATCAACGACATCGCGCGGATGTCGGGCGTGTCCAAGAAGACCGTGTCGCGGATCATCAACAACTCGCCGCTGGTGCGGCAGGACACCCGCGAAAAGGTCGAGGCGCTGATGCGCGAGGTCGGTTACGCGCCCGACCCGCTCGCGCGCGGGCTGGCGTTCCGGCGCTCGTTCCTGATCGGCATGGTCTACGACAACCCCACCGCGCAGTACATCGTGGACATGCAGTACGGCGCGCTGGACGCGCTGCGCGGCTCCAGCTTCGAGCTGGTGGTGCACCCCTGCGACAGCCGCAGCCCCGGCTACATCGAAGGCGTGCGCCGCTTCGCCCAGGCGCAGAAGCTGCACGGGGTGATCCTGGTGCCGCGCGCCTCCGAGGACCAGGCGCTGGCCGACATGCTGGCCGAGATCGGCTGCCGCTACACGCGTATCGCCTCGGTCGCGCTGGACACCACCTCGCAGACGGTGATCACCCACGACCGCGACGGCGCCGCCGAGGCGGCCGATTACCTGCTCTCGCTCGGCCACCGCGACATCGCCCTGGTCACCGGCCCCAGCGCCTACCGCTCCTCGATCGAGCGCACCTCCGGCTTTGCCGACGCGCTGACCCGGCGCGGCATCGAATTGTCGCCCGAGCGCATCGTCGAAGCCGGTTACACCTTCGAATCGGGCGTGGCCGCCGCCGAAAAGCTGCTGCTGGGCAAGAAGCGCCCCACCGCCATCTTCACCGGTAACGACGAAATGGCCGCGGGTATCTACAAGGTCGCGCTGCGCGCCGGCATCAGCATCCCGCGCCAGCTCTCGGTGATCGGCTACGACGACAGCTCGCTGGCCTCGCGCCTGTGGCCGCCGCTGACCTCGGTGCGCCGCCACACCCGCGACACCGGCCGCACCGCCGCGGCGATGCTGATCCAGCCCGACAACGCCCCGCAACTGCCCACCGCCAGCGTGCGCCCGCACCTGATCGTGCGCGACTCCTGCCAACCGCCGGAAGATTGAGAGCGCGCTTCGCGCAGGCACCCTCATCCGGCGCTGCGCGCCACCTTCTCCCGCGCGCGGGAGAAGCAAACAAAGACCCCCTCCCGCGTGCGGGAGAAGCAAACAACGCCCCTCTCCCGCGTGCGGGAGAGGGGTTGGGGGTGAGGGTACGGCGGCAGACAGCCATCCGGGAAAACGCAGGTATGCGCTGAAAATGCAGTGAGCCAGTACCCGACCAAGCAAGCGGTGCTCTTCAACACAGCGCGCACCCTCGCAGCCTCGCACCCTCATCCGGCGCTGCGCGCCACCTTCTCCCGCGTGCGGGAGAAGCAAACAAAGACCCCCTCCCGCGTGCGGGAGAAGGAAACAACGCCCCTCTCCCGCGTGCGGGAGAGGGGTTGGGGTGAGGGTACGGCGGCAGA
The DNA here is from genome assembly GCF_002940205.1 of Xanthomonas arboricola pv. guizotiae. GTDB lineage: Bacteria > Pseudomonadota > Gammaproteobacteria > Xanthomonadales > Xanthomonadaceae > Xanthomonas > Xanthomonas arboricola_C. The sequence goes on along the minus strand of NZ_MDSK01000021.1, from coordinate 8,824 downwards.
TGCCCAGCCATTCCAACTTTCCCAACTTTCGTGCACTGCGCAATGACACCGGTTAACCAGAGTCGGTAGACTAGCCCCGTGCAAGCCCATGTTCCCCCTCGCTTGCCTCGGAGATGCGCCATGTCCCTGTACTGCAAAACGCACTACGCCACCCATCCTGACGCCATCAAGGGCGCCAGCAACGACGAGCTGCGCGAGCTCTACCTGCTCGACGGCCTGTTCGTGGACGATGCGGTGACGCTCAAATACACCCACTACGAGCGCTTCGTGCTCGGTGGCGCCGCGCCGCTCGGCACGACGCTGGAACTGCCCAGGCAGACCGAGCCCGCCTCGGCCGCCGGGCATCCGTTTCTGGAGCGTCGCGAGTTGGGCATTCTCAATGTCGGCGCAGGCACCGGCACGGTGACCGTGGACGGCACCGCCTACACGCTGGGGCCGAAGGACGGCCTGTATGTGGCGATGGGCAGCACCGATGTCAGTTTCGCGTCCGCAGACGCCGCCAACCCGGCCAAGTTCTATCTCGCCTCCACGCCGGCGCACGCGCGCTTCGAGACCAAGCAACTGTCGATCAAGGATGCGGTGGCGCTGGAGCGCGGCGCGCTGGAAACCAGCAACGAGCGCACCATTTACCAGTACATCGTGCCGGCCACCTGCCAGTCGTCGCAGTTGTTGCTGGGCCTGACCGTACTCAAGCCCGGCAGCGTCTGGAACACCATGCCGCCGCATCTGCACGACCGCCGCAGCGAGGTGTATTTCTATTTCGACCTCGGCGCCAACGACCGCGTCTATCACTTCATGGGCGAGCCCGAGGCGCAGCGCCACATCGTCATCCAGAACAACGAGGCGGTGGTGTCGCCGCCGTGGTCCATCCACATGGGCGCCGGCACCAGCAATTACGCCTTCATCTGGGCGATGGGCGGCGAAAACCTTGATTACACCGACATGCACGTGCTGGATATCTGCCAGCTCAAATAAGGCCTGCAGCAATGCGCCAGCACCCATCCGGCCGGCACGAATGAAGCCGGCTTGTTCGATGCCGGCGCCAACGACGCCGACACGATCCAGGTGGGCGCCGGCACTGCACCAATTCGGACAACGCACTCGTCCGCGCACTGCGCGGCTCACTCAGCACATCACGGCACATCCAGCAGGAGCGATAAGGTAATGAGCAATCCGTTCAGTCTCGAAGGCAAGGTCGCACTGGTCACCGGTGCCAACACCGGTTTGGGCCAGGGCATCGCATTGGCGTTGGCCGAGGCCGGCGCAGACATCGCCGCCGCCGGCATCCAGGCGCCCACCGAGACCGAAGCCAAGGTCAAGGCGCTGGGCCGTCGCTTCATCGCCATCGAAGCCAACCTGATCAGCATCGAGCCGGTGCAGCGCATCGTCGACGAGACCATCGCAAGCCTCGGCGGGCTGGATATCCTGGTCAATAACGCCGGCCTGATCCGTCGCACCGACGCGGTGGATTTCAGCGAGCAGGATTGGGACGACGTGATGAACGTCAACCTGAAGTCGGCGTTCTTCATGGCGCAGGCCGCCGGCCGTCACTTCATCGCGCAAGGCCGCGGCAAGATCATCAACATCGCCTCGATGCTGTCGTTCCAGGGCGGTATTCGCGTGCCTTCGTACACCGCCAGCAAGTCGGGCATCGCCGGCATCACCCGCCTGCTGGCCAACGAATGGGCCAGCAAGGGCGTCACCACCAACGCCATCGCGCCGGGCTACATGGCCACCGACAACACCGCGCAGCTGCGTGCCGACGAAGACCGCAACAAGGCCATCCTGGACCGCATTCCGGCCGCGCGCTGGGGCGTCCCGGCCGACCTGGGCGGCACCGCGGTGTTCCTGGCCAGCAGCGCCTCGGACTACGTCAACGGCGCGATCATTCCGGTCGATGGCGGCTGGCTGGCACGCTAACAGCTCGCTCACTCACAGCTGTTCCCTTCTCCCTCCGGGTGAAGGGGCCCGAAGGGCGGATGAGGGTCGGTCGACACGTACATCACGCAAACGCGTGCTGCCTGCCAAACGCTTTGCCTTTCTTGTTGCATCAGCGCAGTGATTGCTCAACAACGCGCCCGCAGTCCAAAAAGACCGGCAACCAGACGCACGCATCACCGCTATTTAGATGCAACTTCCTAAAAAACTCCCCAACCAATCGGAGCATTCCCATGAAAATCGCACTCATGAATGAGTTCAGCCAGGCCGCCAAGAATCCGGTGATCCTGCAGCAGCTCAACGACGTCGCCAGCGAGCAGGGCCACAGCGTGTTCAACGTCGGCATGGACGGCGACAACGACCATCGCCTGACCTACATCCACCTGGGCATCGTCGCCAGCCTGCTGTTGAACGCCAAGGCCGTGGACTTCGTGGTCGCCGGCTGCGGCACCGGCCAGGGCGCGATGATGTCGCTCAACGCGCACCCGGGCGTGTTCTGCGGCTACTGCATCGAGCCGACCGATGCCTACCTGTTCGCCCAGGTCAACAACGGCAACGCACTGTCGCTGGCATTCGCCAAGGGCTACGGCTGGGGCGCGGAAATCAACGTGCGCTACATCTTCGAAAAGGCCTTCAGCGGCGAGCGCGGTCTGGGCTACCCGGCCGAGCGTCGCGAATCGCAGGCCGCCAACGCCGGCATCCTGACCCAGGTCAAGCAGGCCACCGCCAGGTCGTACCTGGACGGCCTGCGCGCCATCGACCCGGAGCTGATCAAGCAGGCCATCGGCGGCGCGCGTTTCCAGCAGTGCTTCTTCGACAACGCCCAGGACGCGGAGATCCGCAACTTCGTCGCCGGCGTGCTGGGCAAGCCCGAAGCCACTGCAGCAGCAGCTGCGTAATTAGCCACTGCGTTTTAGCCCCTCTCCCGCCGGGAGAGGGGTTGGGGTGAGGGCACCTTCTCCCGATGGGAGAAGGGACAGCGTCGCGTCCTTAGCATTGTTCCCGGAGCCCACCATGCGTCTGCTGCTGTTCGCATTGCTGCTGCTCTGCGCAAATAGCGTCCGCGCCGAACCACACCACATCTTCATCGCCGGTGATTCCACCGCCGCCGAATACGCTGCCGAGCGTGCGCCGCAGGCCGGTTGGGGCCAACTGCTGCAGGAGTGGTTCGACCCGGCGCAATGGCAGGTGCGCAACCACGCCAAGGGCGGCCGCAGCACCCGCAGTTTCATCGCCGAAGGGCGCCTGGATGCCATCGCAAAAGAATTGCAACGCGGCGATGTGTTGCTGATCCAGTTCGGCCACAACGACGCCAAGCGCGAAGACCCCACGCGCTACACCGACCCAACCACCGACTACGTGCAGTTCCTGCGGCGCTATATCGCCACCGCGCGCGACAAGGGCGCCACGCCGATCCTGATCACGCCCGCCGCCCGTCTGCTCTACGACTTCGGCGCGCTGCTCGACACCCACGGCCGCTACACCCTGGCCATGCAGCAACTCGCCGCGCAGGAACACGTTGGCCTGATCGATCTCAATGCCAGTTCCAGCGACTGGATCCGCGCCCTTGGCGAACAGGCGGCCAGGCCGTACTTCCTGTTCGTTCCCGAACACGGCAAGGCCGACGGCACCCACTTCAGCCGCGCCGGCGCCACCGCCGTGGCGTGCCTGGTCGTGCATGGCTGGGTGCAGTTGCAACCCGCTCTCAAGCCACAGCTTCTCCGCGATGCCGATTGCGGCGCAGCCCCCGACACCGCCACCCAACGTGCTGCGCAGGCGCATCCCTCGCTGGTGGTGCACGAGCGCGATCTCGCCCGCCCGCAACCCGGCCCGCACGGCGGCGCCGGGCCGACCACGGCGTATCCGTTCTTCGCCGACGCAGCGCAACTGCCGCTCGTGCTGCGCAAGCGCGTGCTGCACAAGGGCGCCGGCATCGGCCTGCATCTGCACGACAAGGACGAGATCTATTACATCGTCAGCGGGCGTGGGCTGTACGCGCTGGATGGCAAGCAGTACCAGGTCACTGCCGGCGATGCGCTGCTGACGCGCCCGGGCAGCACCCATGCCTTGCAGCAGACCGGCGAGGAACCACTGGTGCTGCTATTGGCCTATCTCGCCAAGCCGGCAGGATGAGATAGGCCCGGTGCATCGGGAGCGCGTGGCGGGTGTGGACGATGCGCATGCCGGCGGTGAGCCATGCGCGTCATTGCACGCGTGCTTACGCCTTGTCGACCCCGTAGTGGCTCAGCCCCAGCCGCGCCAGTTCGCCGGAGCGGCGGTAATAGACCTCTTCCCAGCCATCCACGCGCTGGCGGTCGGTCTCGCTCATCGCATCGAGAATGTCTTCGATGCTGAGCAGGTTGGGGTCTTCTTCCAGGCGCTCGAACACCGCGCCCAGGCCTTCGATCGCCTGGCGCGCCTGCACCGCGCCCATCGCGCCCAGCCCCTGTACTGCGTCACGCCGGGTGGCAGCGTCCCAACGGTCGAAGTAGCGTGCATAGCCGCTCTCGCTCATGTCCGCATCCAGCCGCGCCAATGCCACCAGCTCGCGCTCGCCCGGCGACAGGGCATCCATGCGTCCGCGCAGCGCGGTCAGTTTGGTCTGCGCGCGTGCGCTGCGGCGGCGCCACAGCAACTCGGGCATGTTGAGCAGCCCTTCTTCCGTGGGCGGCGCCACCGCCGGCCAGTTCACTCCGAAGCCGTCGTCGGTGAGCTGCCATTGCGCGCGCTGCGGCGGCGTTGCCTTCAACAACAGCCGCTGCGCCTTGATCGGCTCGTCGATACGGATGCCGTTGGCCAGGGTGAACAGCAGGCGGGTGTCGTCCAGCTCCAAGCGCCGGATGCGAAGCTGCGTCAGGTCCATTGAGCGAAGGCAGTATGGGGAGGTTTGACCATAGTCCGGCTTGGCGGTGGTGTCGAGTCGGTGCAGCCTCACACGTCGCCGTCGCGGCTCCAGCCCTCGCCGCTGCCGCGCTGGATGACCCGGTCGGTCTCCAGCACCTCGCCGGCCGGCACCTGCGCCTGCTGCGCAAGATCGGCATAGATCGGGGTGAAATCCGGCGCGGTGGCGCTCATCAACTGCGCAAAGCTGTCGATGACGAAGTAGGTCTTCTGGAAGCTGTCGATGCGGTAGCGCGTGCGCATGATGCGTTGCAGGTCGAAGCCGATCCGGTTGGGTGCCGGCGATTCCAGCGAGTGCAGCGATTCGCCCTTCGACGACACGATGCCGGCACCAAAGATGCGCAGCCCCTGCGGCGTGGCGATCAGGCCGAATTCCACCGTGTACCAGTACAGGCGGGTGAGGTTCTGCAGCGCGTCCGCGCCGATGCCGTGTGCCTTGACCCCGCCCCGGCCATAGGCCTGCATGAAGTCGGCAAACAGCGGATTCATCAGCAGCGGCACGTGCCCGAACAGGTCATGGAACAGGTCCGGCTCGGCGATGTAGTCGATCTGATCGGGGCGGCGGATCCACCATGTCACCGGGAAGCGCTGGTTGGCCAGGTGCTCGAAGAAATCCAGCTCCGGCAGCAGGCCCTGCACGCCGACCAGGGTCCAGCCGGTGGCCGCCTGCAGCACCGCATTGAGCGCATCGAAACGCGGAATGTGGGTCTCGCCCATGCCCATCGCATCCTGCGCCTGCAGGAACTCGTTGCAGGCGCGGTCGACCAGCAGCGCGCGCTGGCGACGATACAGGGTGCCCCAGGTGGCATGGTCGTCGGCGCTGTAGCCATCCCACGGCTGCGCGACCACGGCGGTGGTGTAGACCGGCACATAGCCCTTGTCGGTGAGCTGATTCTCGACGCGTTGCGGTGCGATGTTCATGCGGCGGCGGTTCCCGATGATCAGCGCTCACCTTAGCCGGATGGTCGCGCAACGGGATTGCGAATCTTGCGTGTCCAGCGCTTCATGGCGCAAGATTCGTGCGTCATCTCATGCTGCTGCGCAACATATGGACCAGCCAATCGCCCTGGACCGCACCGATCTGCGCTTGCTCGCCCTGCTGCAGACGCAGGGCCGCAGCAGCAATGCGGAGCTGGCGGTGCAGGTCAATCTGTCGGCCTCGGCCTGCCTGCGCCGCACCCAGCGGCTGGAGGCGGCCGGCATCATCGCCGGCTACGGCGCACGCCTGGATGCCAAGGCGCTGGGGCTGGGGCTGCAGGCCTTCGTGCGGGTGCAGCTGGAGCAGCACGGCCAGGCCGATATCGAACATTTCGCCGAGGGCGTGCGCGGCTGGGACGAGGTGGTGGCCTGCTGGGCGCTCACCGGCGACATGGATTACCTGTTGCAGGTACAGGTGCGCGACCTGGAGCATTTCTCGCGCTTCCTGCTCGACCGCCTGCTCAATGCGACCGGCGTGTCGGATGTGAATTCCAGCTTCGTGCTGCGCACGGTGAAGGCGCCGGAAGGCTTGCCGCTGTCGCATCTGAGCTAACGCGCGGGCACGTGGGTGCAACTCGCGCAGTCGCTTTGCACGCGTGACGTAGCGCCGCACGTTGCGCAGCGCGTGCAGCGAAATCCTCCAGGCGCACACGTCCAAACGGCGAACCCGCTTGCCTCGGAAACGATAACGATTTACATTTACCTAACATCTTGGCCGCGTCCGGTCATGTCGTTCGTGTCGCATCGCCAGCCCATGCAGGGTCAGCCAGCCGGTTCGAGTGGACGCCCGCGTGTGCCTGTGCCTTTCCTGTTGCGCGACGCGATGCGTCCGCAGCGATCGACGAGAACGCCCCATGTCTGCTGCCATCGCTCCCCTTGGCCTGTTGTCTGCTGCGCTGCTGTGCGCGCTGTCTACCCTGACCCCCAGCGCGCATGCCGCCGCGGCTGCCGACGCGAGCGCGGCCAAGACGCTGGACCAGGTCAACGTCAACGGCGCGGTGAGCCGCGCGCAGCCGGCCACCACCACGCGCCTGCCGCTGACCCTGCAGGAAACGCCGCAATCGGTGAGCGTGATCGGGCTGCAGCGGCTGGAAGAGCAATCGCTGTTCAGCATCGACGATGTGATGCGCAACGTCACCGGCGTCAACGTGTCGTTCTACGACACCCAGCGCCCGCTGTACTTCGCGCGCGGCTTCCAGATCACCGACTTCCAGGTCGATGGCCTGCCCACCTACAGCGGTGCGACCAACCAGGAATACGACACGGTCTTCTACGACCGCATCGAGGTGATCCGCGGCGCCAACGGCCTGCTCACCGGCGCCGGCATTCCCTCGGCCACGGTCAACCTGCTGCGCAAGCGCCCGGGCAAGGACTTCGATGCCTCGTTTGCGGTGAGTGCCGGCAGCTGGGATTTCCGCCGCATGCAGGCCGACGTCAATGCGCCGCTGACCGACGACGGGCGCTGGCGCAGCCGCGTGGTCGCGGCCTGGCAGGACCGCGACTACTACTACGACCGCTACCACGACAACAAGATGTCGGGCATGGCGGTGCTGGAAGGCGACCTGACCGACAACAGCACGCTCACCGTCGGCTATCAGCGTCAGGACAATAGCCCGATCGGCTCGACCTGGGGCACGGTGCCGTTCTTCGCCGCCGATGGTTCGCCGGCCAACCTGCCGCGCTCGACCAACATGGCGCCCAAGTGGAGCCGCTGGCAGCGCGAGACCAGTACCGCCTTCGCCAACCTGGAACAGCGCTTCGGCGAGGACTGGCTGCTGCGCGTCAACTACGCGCACACCAAGGGCGATGTGCAGAGCCTGCGCGTGTACGGCACCGGCTATCCGGCCGCCGATGGCAGCGGCATGTTCCTGCGCGCCGCCGCCGGCGAAACCAGCGACGCGCGCGATGGCGTGGACGTGTACCTGTCCGGCGGTTTCTCGTTGTTCGGCCGCCGGCACGATGTGGTGGTCGGTGGCAGCTGGCAGGATCTGCAATCCACCGCCTATCCCACCGCGCAGACCTATCCGGCCGACTGGGCCAGCTGCGGCAGCGAACGTTGCTATTTCATCCCCGACATCCGCAACTGGGATGGCGATATTTCCGAAGTGACCTATGCGCGCAACGGCCGTCGCAACGAAGCGCGCACCACGCAGCGTGGTGTTTACGCCTCCACCCGGTTGCGTCTGGCCGAGCCGCTGTCGCTGATTGCCGGCGCACGCCTGAGTTCCTGGGAAACCCGCACCCAGGCTTTCGGCACCAGCGGCGCCTACACCGGCACCAGCGGCCGGTACGAGGTGAGCGACGAGGTCACCCCGTATGTGGGACTGGTCTACGACATCGTGCCGGATGTGTCGCTCTACGCCAGCTATACCGAGATCTTCAACCCGCAGAATTACCGCGACAAGGACAACAACCTGCTCGCCCCGGTGGAAGGTTCCAACCTGGAAGCCGGCATCAAGGCGCAGGTGTTCGACGGCCGTGCGATGGCCACCGCCGCCGTGTTCGAGGCCAAGCAGGACAACTTCGCCGTGCGCGACATGACCCAGCCGGAATCCTCGCTGCCGGACGGCAATTCGGCCTACATCGGCATCAACGGCACCAAGAGCCGTGGCTGGGAAATGGATTTCAACGGCGAACTCCTGCCCGGCTGGACCGTCAATGCCGGCTTTACCCACGTCAAGGTGACGCGCCCGCCCACCGATGCGATCTACGCCAACCTGCCCAAGGATTACCTGCAGCTGTCCACCCAGCTGCGCCTGCCCGGCGCCTGGGAGCGCCTGAGCATCGGCGGCGGCGTCAGCTGGCAGAGCGCGGTGCGCGGTTTCAATATCGCGCGCCCCACCGGCGACGGCAGCGGTGCCACCACGCCGGTGACGGTGGTGCAGAACCCGTATGCACTGGTGCACTTCAACGCCAACTAGGGCCTGTTAACACATCCGAAGCCCATCAACGACCAGGACGAAGTTGAGGAATCCAAGGAACATGACGTCCAACTTCTCGAAGCGCG
>NZ_MDSK01000020.1 GCF_002940205.1 Xanthomonas arboricola pv. guizotiae | reverse complement strand
CACGCGCTTCGAGAAGTTGGACGTCATGTTCCTTGGATTCCTCAACTTCGTCCTGGTCGTTGATGGGCTTCGGATGTGTTAACAGGCCCTAGCCGCCTTTGCCAATCCCCAATCCCATCCGGCGCGCAAAGCGCGCCGGATCAATGCGTGCGTTCGACCGCGTAACGCGCCAGACCGCGTAGCGCTGCCACGGCGGGGCTGTGCGGCAGGCTCTCCAGCGCCTGTTCGGCGGCGGCGGCATATTCGCCAGCGCGTTGACGGCTGTAGTCCAGCCCGCCGGTGGCATGGATGGCGGCCAGCACTTCCGGCATCGCCGCCGCATCGCCTTGTTCGACAATCTGCCGCAGGCGCTCGCGGGTGGTCGCATCCGAATGCGCCATCGCGTGGATCAGCGGCAGCGTGGCCTTGCCTTCGGCCAGATCGTCGCCCAGGTTCTTGCCCAGGTCCGCGGCATCGGCGGCGTAGTCGAGCACGTCGTCGGCAATCTGGAAGGCGAAGCCCAACTGCATGCCGTAGTCGTACAGGCGCTGCTGCACCTGCGCATCAGCGCCCGAGGCCAACGCACCCAGACGGGTGCCGGCGGCGAACAGCACCGCGGTCTTGCGCTCGATCACGCGCAGGTACGCCGCTTCGTCGGTGTCGGGGTTGTGCACGTGCAGCAGCTGCAGCACCTCGCCTTCGGCGATGCGGTTGGTGGTGTCGGCCAGGATCTGCATGACTTCCATGCGATCCAGCTCCACCATCAACTGGAAGCTGCGCGAATACAGGAAATCCCCGACCAGCACGCTGGGCGCATTGCCCCACAGCGCATTGGCGGTGCTGCGCCCGCGGCGCAGGTCCGATTCGTCCACCACGTCGTCGTGCAGCAGCGTGGAGGTGTGGATGAACTCGATGATCGCCGCCAGTTGATGGTGCTCCGGGCCGGAGCCGCCAGCCGCGTGGCCGGCCAGCATCACCAGCATCGGGCGCAGGCGTTTGCCACCGGCGGAGATGATGTGATCGGCGATCTGGTTGATCAGCACGACGTCCGAGGCCAGGCGGCGGCGGATCAGCGCGTCGACCGCGGCCATGTCGGGCGCGGCGAGGGACTGGATCTGGGGCAGGCCCAGGACGGTGGGGAGGTCTTCGGCGATGGTCATGCGCAGGCGTTCGTGATGTGCGTCGATTATAGGTGCCCGGGCCGGATCCGTCCCGCCGGGCACAGCCGCTGTCTTCACATTCACTGCCCCACGCGGCCGGCTGAAAGCCGCAAACGCCCACGTGGGCTGGATTTCCGACCCCCGGCAGGGCGCTTGCCCGGCATCTCCACGCGGCAACCTGCCGGAGCCGTCGAGGGGCAGGTGCGGTAACATTGCCGCACAGACATTCCCCGTTGCGCGCCCCCGGCGCCAGCGCATCATCTCGGAAGCACCTATGGCCCGCGGCATCAATAAAGTCATCCTCGTCGGCAACCTCGGCAACGACCCCGACACCAAGTACACCCAGGCCGGCATGGCGATCACGCGCGTGAGCCTGGCCACCACCAGCATGCGCAAGGACCGCGAAGGCAATAACCAGGAACGCACCGAGTGGCATCGCGTGGTGTTTTTCGGCAAGTTGGGCGAAATCGCTGGCGAATACCTGCGCAAGGGTTCGCAGGTCTATGTCGAAGGCGAGCTGCGCTACGACAAGTACACCGGCCAGGACGGTGTGGAAAAATACAGCACCGACATCGTCGCCAACGAGATGCAGATGCTCGGCGGCCGTGGTGAAGGCGGCGGCGGTGGCGGCGGCATGGGCGGCGATCGCCCGCAGCGCTCGCAGGCACCGCGCCAGCAAGGCGGCGGTGGCGGGCAGGGTGGGGGCGGATACGGTGGCGGTGGTCAGGACTATGCGCCGCGTCGGCAGCAGCCGGCCCCGCAGCAGTCGGCTCCGCCGATGGACGACTTCGCCGACGACGATATTCCGTTCTGATCGGCCGCCAGCCTGCTTGTCATTCAGAAGGCCCGCACCGCGCGGGCCTTTTGCTTGCCGGCCGCGGCTCGCATCGACGCAGGCCGGGCTGTCCCGAAGGGCCGTGACGCGCAGGTTGACCTGGCTGGTACGGCGCCGCCGCTCACCCCTCTCGACCCAAGCGTGGCTGACGACACCTCGCGAGCAATCCTCGGGTGGGCGAGAACGCCGCGCACGCATGCTGTGCCTGCCTGCCTGCCTGACGCACGCCGCTTCCGGGAACGGGGCGCGCCGGTCTGGTGTCGGGCGCAGTGTTCTACTGTGAGTTGCTACGCCGACGTCCGGTCGCGGCCGTTCTGCTTGGCGCGATACAACGCCGAGTCGGCGTCGTGCACGAAGGCATCCGGGGTGCGTGGCGTTTCGCCCGGTTCGAACGTCGCTGCGCCGACGCTGACGGTGACGTGCGCGCTGGTCGGGCTGGACAGGTGGATCAGGCCGAGCCCGGCGACGGCGCTGCGGATCGCGTCGGCCAGCCGCAGTGCGCCGGCGGCATCCGTCTGCGGCAGGATCATGCCGAACTCTTCGCCGCCGTAGCGCGCGGCAATGTCTTCGCTGCGCCGCGAGCAGCCGGCAATCGCGCCCGCGATCAGGCGCAGGCAGGCATCGCCGTTGACGTGGCCGTAAGTGTCGTTGTACAGCTTGAAATGATCGACATCGATCATCAGCACCGACAGCGGCGCCTGTCGATGCACCGCCTGCTGCAGGGCACGCGAGAGCCGGTGGTCGAACGCACGGCGGTTGGCAATGCCGGTGAGTGCATCTATCCAGGCTTCGGAGCTGAGTTTGTCTTCGTCGCGATGCATGCGGCGTAGCTGCAGATCCAGCCAGATACCGACGCCCAACAGCAACGCGCATCCCAGGGTGGCGATCACGATCCGCTGGCGCGCGGACTGCCGCCAGTTGGCCAATGCGTCATCGACCGCGACGCCGGTCAATACGGTCAATGGATAGGCTTGCGCTGGCGCGAAGCTGGAAATGCGCTCCACGCCGTCGATCGGCGAACGATAGGTGGCCGTGCCGTGCCTGCGCGCGCGCATGGCGACGTAGATCGAGGTGCCTGCGATCGAGGTGCCGATCACGCCCGGTTTGTCGGGCCGACGCACCAGCACGATGCCGTCGTCATTGGTCATGCCGATGGTGCCGTTCGGGCCGACCTCGAAGGTGCTGTAGTAGTTCTGGAAATACTTCAGTTGCAGCGTGACCAGGACCACGCCGGCAAATTCGCCGCGGGGGGTGTTGAGGCGCCGGCTCAAGGTGAGCACCCAACTGCCATCGGAGCGGCTCTGCACCGGCGGCCCGACCAGCGACAAGGCGTCGCGATGGTCGCGGTGATATTTGAAATAGGCGCGATCGGCGTTGTTGTGGGTCCTGGGCGTGCTGTCCAGCGACGAACTCACCCAGCTGCCATCGGCCGCATAGATGAAGATGCCATGCAGCCGGTCCGAGCGACGCGCTTCATGCACCAGAAAATCATGCATGACCAGTCGCGCGTTGGCCGAGCCCTGGTCGTGCTCCACCCGCGACACCAACCCCGACAGCACGGCATCGGCGATGGTCAGGGTGTCGCTGGCATGCTGCGCCAGCGAATTGGCGAGATTCAACGACTGCGCTTCGGCCGTGCGTAGCGCGCTCGCGCGCTCGTCGTGGATCGACCAGTATTCCGAACCAAGCAGCAGCAGGCACGAAATGCTCAGCACGAAGTGCAGCGCGATGCGTTGTGCTCGTTGCCGTCGCCGCTTGCCGGGTGATGTCACGTGAGTTACCTGTCTGGACATCAGGGTGTTGCAACCGCTGTGCCAGCTTAGCTGTGGGCGCCGCGTGGAATCGTTTGCATCATGTGGCGCAATGCCGATCTGTGATTGATGCCTCATGCATGGCGCGGCTGCCCACCCGGCGTGCGACTGCGCTGCTGTCCAGCCTGCTGTGACACCGCGCTCGCCCCGGCGAGGAAACACGCAGCCAGCAGCAGAGCCGAAAGCCAGCTGCATGCGGATAACGCCCGGCGTGCTATCCCGAAGATCGATCACAGCAAGGAGCGCCCCATGCGCGCGATTCGTCTAGCCCAGCCTGCAGGCCTGCAGGCATTACATGCTGTTGCCTTGCCCGACCCCGGGCAGCCGGCACGCGGTCAGATCAGGGTGCGGCTGCATGCAAGCTCGCTGAATTTCCATGACCTTGGCGTGGTGTCGGGGCAGATGCCGACCGCTGACGGCCGCATCCCCATGTCCGATGGTGCCGGCGTGGTGGAAGCCGTCGGACCTGAGGTGGATGAGTTCGCCGTCGGCGATCGTGTGGTGTCCACCTTCTTCCCCGAGTGGCTGGATGGCGAGCCGCTGCATGCCGGCTTTGCCACCACGCCCGGCGATGGCGTCGATGGCTATGCACGCTCTGTTGCCGTGGCGGCCGCGCACGCGTTTACGCATGCCCCGGCCGGCTACAGCCATGCCGAAGCGGCGACCTTGACCACGGCCGGCGTCACCGCATGGCGCGCCCTGGTGGTCAACGGCGGACTCAAGGCCGGCGACAGCGTGCTGGTGCTCGGCACCGGCGGTGTGTCGATCTTCGCATTGCAGTTCGCAAAGGCAATGGGTGCCACCGTCACCGCGACATCGTCGTCCGACGAAAAACTGGCCAAGGCGCGCGCGCTGGGCGCAGACCATGTCATCAATTATCGACAGCATGCCGAGTGGTCGGCGCAGGTGCTGGAGATCACCAACGGCCGTGGCGTGGATCACGTGGTCGAGGTCGGTGGGCCGGGCACGTTGGCGCAATCGATCCGCGCTGCGCGGGTGGGCGGACATATCGCCTTGATCGGCGTGTTGACCGGCGCAGCGGGTCCGGTGCCGACCGCGGAAATGATGGGCCGGCAGCAGCGCCTGCACGGGCTGGTGGTCGGCAGCCGCACGCATCAACAGCAGCTGGTGCGTGCACTGGATGCGTTGCCGCTGCGGCCGGTGATGGATCGCGCCTTCGCGCTCGACGATATTGCCGACGCCTTCGCGCTGCAGCAGGCAGGCGGCCATCTGGGCAAGATCGTGCTGGAATTCTAGAGCTGGCTGAAAGTGCCGCGCTTGCCGTCAGGCCGGCGCGGCCGCTGCGTGGAATCGGCAGATCTCACTCGCACACCTCGCAACGCCCACACGATTCATGGCCAGCTGAGGACTGCCCGCCACGCCTTGGGAGCTGCGCCACGTTGGCCGTTCGGTCCGGATATTCGCGATGCAGTGCATCCGGATGCGCTGGACGAGCACGGCGCAGCGTGGAGACAGACGCAGGCGCACCGACGGAGATGCCATCGTTGCCGTCGGCTCACGCAGGGATCTCGAAGCACATCAAGACGCTGCGGCGCGCTGCAAGACATCGGTTGCCAGCACGCACGGGCGTTGTGCAGCGAGCACGCAACCCATTCCAACAATGATGAGCGCGTTTCATAGGCGCATGCAGTCCATGCCGTCAATGCCCGCCTGCAGCGCCTCTAGAATCAGGCCATACCGCTGATTCGCGCCCGCACATACTCGCCGCATGCTCACGCGATTGTGACCGGTCGCGCTGCACATTGTTTAAGAACTGTATAAGCCAGCATTGTTGGAGATGCCAGCCATGAGAGATATCAAGATGACCCGTCGCGAGGTACTGATCGCTGGCACGGCGTCGGCAGCCAGCGTTGCCGCAACCCAGTCGATGGCCGCCACTGCAGCCAATGCGATGTCGCAGCGTCAGGCAGTCGAGCCTGCCAACGCATCGAGCCAGGTCGCGTTCGAAGTCAACGGCAAGCCGGTGACGCTGACCCTGGACAACCGCACCACCTTGCTGGATGCCCTGCGCGAACATCTGCATCTGACCGGCACCAAGAAAGGCTGCGACCATGGCCAATGCGGTGCCTGTACGGTGATCGTCGACGGTCAGCGGATGAACTCCTGCCTGTCGCTGGCGGTGATGCACCAGGGCGGCAAGATCACCACCATCGAGGGCCTGGGCACGCCGGACAAGCTGCATCCGATGCAGGCGGCCTTCGTCAAGCACGATGGATACCAGTGCGGCTATTGCACGCCCGGGCAGATCTGTTCGGCAGTGGCGGTGCTGGACGAAGTCAAGCGCGGCATTCCCAGCCATGTCACCGACGATCTGACCGCCAAGACCAGGCTCACCACGCCGGAATTGCAGGAGCGGATGAGCGGAAACATCTGCCGTTGCGGCGCGTATTCCAACATCGTCGATGCGATCAACGCTGTCGCAGGAGAGCGCGCATGAAGGCGTTTAGCTACGAGCGCGCGACCTCGCCCGCCGACGCTGCGGCCAAGGCGGCGCGCCAGCCCGGCGCCAAGTTCATCGCCGGCGGCACAAACCTGCTCGATCTGATGAAACTGCAGATCGAGACGCCCTCGCATCTGATCGATGTCAACGGGCTGAGCCTGGATACCATCGAGGCAACGCCGGACGGCGGCCTGCGTATCGGTGCCCTGGTGCGCAATACCGACCTGGCAGCCGATGCGCGCGTGCGTCGCGATTACGCGGTGCTGTCGCGCGCATTGCTGGCAGGTGCGTCGGGGCAGTTGCGCAACCGCGCCACCACCGCAGGCAATCTGTTGCAGCGGACGCGGTGCCCGTATTTCTACGACACCAACCAGCCGTGCAACAAGCGCCTGCCGGGTAGCGGCTGCGCGGCGATCGGTGGCTTCAACCGGCAGTTGGCGGTGATCGGCGTGAGCGAGCAGTGCATCGCCACCCATCCCAGCGACATGGCCATTGCCATGCGCGTGCTGGATGCGGTGGTCGAAACGGTGCGTCCGGATGGACAGACGCGTGCGGTGCCGTTGTCCGAGTTCTACCGTGCGCCTGGCAAGACGCCGCATCTGGAAACCGTGCTGGAACGCGGCGAGCTGATCACCGCGGTGCGCCTGCCCAAGCCGCTGGGCGGCACGCATGTCTACCGCAAGGTGCGCGATCGTGCCTCCTACGCATTCGCCCTGGTGTCGGTTGCGGCAGTCGTGCAACGCGATGGCAGCGTGCGTGTCGGTGTCGGCGGTGTCGCCCACAAGCCGTGGCGCAGCGAAGCGGCCGAAGCACAGTCGCGCCAGGGCGTGCGTGCGATCGCCTCCGTGCTGCTCGACGGCGCACAACCTACCGAACACAACGCCTTCAAGCTGCCGCTGGTCGAGCGCACCTTGACCGCGATCCTGGCCGACACGAGGGCCTGATATGAAATTCGACACTCCCGCCAGTACCAATCCCATCGACCAGCTCAAGGTGGTCGGCAAGCCGGTCGATCGTATCGACGGTCCGCTCAAGACCACCGGGCAGGCACCGTACGCGTACGAGCATCACGATCTGCCAGGCCGTGCCGCCTACGGCCATATCGTTGGCGCCGGCATCTCCAAGGGCAGCATTCGCAGCATCGATCTGAGCGCTGCGCGCAACGCGCCGGGCGTGCTCGGCATCGTCACCGCGCAGAATGCAGGCAAGTTGCAGAAGGGCAAGCGCAACACGGCCAAGCTGCTCGGCGGCCCGGAGATCCAGCATTACCACCAGGCCATTGCGGTGGTGGTTGCCGAGACCTTCGAGCAGGCACGCGCCGCAGGTCAGCTGATCAAGGTCGACTACGGTCGCCAGGTCGGCGCCTACGATCTGGAAAAGGCCCGCGATGGCGCCAAGGTCACCGAGGAGGGCGGGGCGCCGAACAGTGCGGTGGGCAACTTCGATAGCGCCTTCGCGGCCGCGCCGGTGCAGCTGGATGCCGAATACACCACGCCCGATCATTCGCACGCGATGATGGAGCCGCACGCGTCGATCGCGATGTGGGAAGGCGACAAGCTGAGCGTGTGGACCTCCAATCAGATGATCGACTGGGGCGCGGGCGATCTGGCCAAGACGCTGGGCATCCCGCGCGACAACGTGCGTCTGATGTCGCCGTACATCGGTGGCGGCTTCGGCGGCAAGCTGTTCCTGCGTGCCGATGCAGTGCTCGCCGCCCTGGCCGCGCGTCAGGTCGGACGCCCGGTCAAGGTGATGCTGCCGCGGCCGCTGATCTTCAACAACGCCACGCACCGCCCGGCCACCGTGCAGCGCATCCGTATCGGTGCACAGCGCGATGGCAAGATCACCGCGATCGCCCACGAGAGCTGGTCCGGCGACCTGCCCGAGGGCGGCCCGGAAATCGCGGCCGCGCAGACCCAGTTGCTGTACGCCGGCGCCAATCGGTTGATCTCCACGCGCCTGGCCGTGCTCGATCTGCCCGAGGGCAACGCGATGCGCGCGCCGGGCGAGGCGCCGGGCCTGATGGCACTGGAAGTGGCCATGGACGAGATGGCCGAGAAGCTGGCCATGGATCCGGTCAGGTTCCGTATCGTCAACGACACCCAGGTGGATCCGGAAAACCCGCAGCGTCCGTTCTCGCAGCGCCAGTTGGTCAAGTGCCTGGAAGACGGCGCAAAGCGTTTCGACTGGTCCAGGCGCAAGGCCAAGCCGGCCAGCAACCGCGATGGGCGCTGGTTGGTCGGCATGGGCGTGGCGGCCGCGTTCCGCAATGCGCCGGTGATGACCTCCGGCGCACGCATGCGACTGGAGCAGGGCGGCCGGGTGGTGGTGGAAACCGACATGACCGATATCGGCACCGGCTCCTACACCATCATTGCGCAGACCGCTGCGGAGATGATGGGCGTGCCGCTGGATTGGGTGGACGTGCGCCTGGGCGATTCCAGCTTTCCTGCCTCGGCCGGTTCCGGCGGCCAGTGGGGTGCGAACAGTTCCACTGCCGGTGTGTATGCCGCGGCAGTGGAACTGCGCGAAGCCGTGGCCAAGCAGTTGGGGCTGGACCCGGCCAAGGCCGAATTCGCCGACAGCCATGTGCGTGCCGGCGGCAAGCGCATCGCGCTCGGTGATGCCGCGGTCAATGGCGCCCTGGTGGTGGAGGACAAGATCGAGTTCGGCGAGCTTTCCAAGACGCATCAGCTATCCACCTTTGGCGCGCACTTTGTCGAAGTCGGCGTGGATGTGGCCACCGCCGAGGTGCGCATCCGCCGCATGCTCGCGGTGTGCGCGGCAGGGCGCATCCTCAATCCCAAGTCTGCGCGCAGCCAGGTCATCGGCGGCATGACCATGGGCGCGGGTGCGGCACTGATGGAAGAGTTGGCGGTGGACAAGCGGCTGGGCTTCTTCGTCAATCACGACCTGGCCGGTTACGAAGTGCCGGTGCATGCGGACATCCCGCATCAGGACGTGGTCTTCCTGGAAGAAAGCGACCCGATGTCGTCGCCGATGAAGGCCAAGGGTGTCGGCGAGCTGGGCATCTGCGGGGTGGCCGCGGCGATCGCCAATGCGGTCTACAACGCCACCGGCGTGCGCGTCCGCGATTACCCGGTGACGCTGGACAAGCTGCTGCCGCATCTGCCCGAGGTGCTGCGCGCGTGAGTGCAGTGGTGGCCCCGGTCACGCATGCGGCGCCGGCCGAGCCGGCGTGGCCGGCATGGCCGAGCTATGCGCTGCACGATGACCTGCTGCCCACGCTGACCGCCTGGCATCGGGCGGGGCAGCGCGTGGCCATTGCCACGCTGATCGACGTGCAAGGCTCCTCGCCGCGCCCATTGGGAAGCGAGATGGCCATCAGCGCCGATGGCCGGGTGGCCGGCTACGTCTCCGGCGGCTGCGTGGAAGCGGCAGTGGCGCACGAGGCCATCGCCGCCTTGCGCGACGGCATGCCGCGCTGGCTGGACTACGGCGAAGGCAGCCAGGTGCTGGACATCCAGCTCAGCTGCGGCGGCCGTATCGGCGTGCTGGTCTGGCCGGTCCAAGATTTGGGCGGGCATCTGGCGCGCTGGCGCAATGCGCGCCAGCATCGGCGCCCGTTCCATGTCGCGCTGGATCGGAGCACCGGCGCCGTCCGTTACCCGGTCAGCACCCAGGACCTGCGTCCCGACGAATTCCTGCGTACGCACCGGCCGCCGCTGCGGCTGGTGCTGGTCGGTGCCGATCCTGCGCTGCTGGTGCTGCTGTCGCTGGCCAGCCAGATGGGCATCGAGGTGCGGGTGCTGCGGCCGCATGGTCCCAGCGAACCACCGCCCGGCTTGGCCGCGGACCATTACGATCGCCGCGCGTTGGGCGACGCGCTGCAGGATCTGCAGTTGGATGCGGACACCGCGCTGTACAGCCTGGCGCACGACGGCGACAGCGACCTGCAGGTCGCCTGCCGGGGGCTTGCCTCCAGGGCTGCCTGCATCGGCATCCTGGGCAGTCGCCAGAAGCGGGAGGCACGCCTGCAGGCGCTGCGTGCGCTCGGCCATGACGATGCCGCCCTGGCCAGACTGCGACTGCCGGCAGGCTGGCGCATGGGGCGCTCCTCCCCGCACACGATTGCACTGGGCATCATTGCCGAAGCCACCCAGGCAGTCGCCGATGGGCAGGCTGCTGCTGCGTTGGCTGGTTAAGAACGGTCATCAAGACGACCGCGATCGCCACCGGGCGGGCGCGGCCGGTGCGGGGATCGGCACCGGCCGCTCGTCCATTGTGGTTGCCATGCGCCAGGCACCCTCCGCCAGCCGCCTGGCCACTGCTCGCTACGTTTCGTTAGCCGCTCCAGGCCGTGCCGCCATGCGAACGGGCAGGGCTTCGATTGCGCGTTCGGATTAACTTCGATGTGAATGTCACTGTGCAGTCGATGACAGCGCTGGTAGGTGGCTGCGGGTGATGTGTCCTGGCTGAAAAGGGCTGGTGTGTGGGAAAAGTCATTTTTGATATGCATTTTAAGTCAGGTATTTGCCTTTACGCCTTTTCGCTGCGGTAACCGCGCCGTCCAGCGCGGGAAATCGATCGCTGCCATCGTTGTTGCAGTGCCATCGCAGCCCTGCATGTCCTCGTCGTGCCGCCGTGGCAAGGCAATGCATGCCAGTCGTCTTGCAGGCGTAGACGAGCCCCCATGACTGGATCGGGTAATGCGCCGGATTTAGTCACTTGGCGCGCACAGTTACCTCTTTAGGCTGGCGCATCTTCAATATGCACACCACGTCGCCATGACCGAATTACTTGATCACTACGACGACGTCTCCGGCGACGCAGCGCGATTGCCGCCGCCAGTCATTGCCGGTCGTTTCGACGCGAGCCGGGCGCTTGTTGAAGCGTGTCCGGTGCTTCCCGCACTGCGGCATCGTTCGCCGCGCGCGATGGCATCGGACGCATGAGCAGCGATCACGTTGCGCTGCTGCTCGCCGCGGGTGCAGGACGTCGGCTGGGGCGTTCCAAACAATTGCTGCTGCGCGACGGCGAGCCGTTGTTGCGGCGTTTCGCGCGCATCGCGCTGCAGACGGCGCCGCGCCGCTGCGTGGTGGTGCTGGGCGCCGATGCCGACGCGTTGACCGAGGTCCTGCAAGGCCTGGACGTGGAAGTGTTAGGTCACGCCGACTGGGCTGCCGGCATGGGCTCCAGCCTGGCGGCGCTGCGCCAGCATGTGCAGGACGATACGTCGCTACGGCGCAGCCTGATCCTGGGGTGCGACCAGCCCGCGTTGGACACGCCGCATCTGCGCGCCTTGCTGGAAGAGGCCGACCGCGCCGCATCCGGATGCGCCACCAGCGGCTACGCCGGTGTGCGCGGCATCCCCGCAGTGGTCACCCACGCGGCCTGGGCCGACGTGCCGCTCCACGGCGACAGCGGCCTGCGCGGCATGTTCGCCGGCCTGGACGTGCAGACCCTGGGCTGCGTCAGCGCCCCGGCGCTGGCGCTGGACGTGGACACGCCCGCCGATCTGGTCGCAGCGCAACAGCGTGGCTGGGTGGATGCGGATTGAGACACCGTGACGGGTGCCGTGACGCGCTATCTGGCAGGCTGCCGGCAGGGTCGTCTCACGACCACAGCACGAGCGCTTCCCTGATCACCAGGACATAGCCCACCACCATCGCGGTCTTGACCGGAAACTGGAACTTCCTGAGCAGATGCATGCGACCCCTCCCCCGAGGCATCTCCAAGAGCGACGAATTCCCCCGCGCCGTCTGCGCCCGTTGACGGCCAGCTGCGACGTCTGTTCGCCGCTCGAGCGCGAATTTAGCGCCAGCTTGGATTGGTGTCACGTAAGAATTTTCCTACCTTCATGCCAGTGTCCGCCCGACGGCGTTGGCATTAGCAAAAAGACATGCTGGCTATGCCGGACGCGGGGCCCCAGGCCACTCTCCCGCGGCCCCTTGAGTAAGGGCATGCCGGCATCCCGAACGGGACCCCGGCGCTCCCATCGCCGGTGCGCTGCGTCATTCCGCGCCGCCCACTGCCGTCGTCGTATCACTGCATCTGCCGGCCGGAGGCCCTGATGGACGAGTTCCGTTATGTTGTGCGTATTCATCCCGAGCAGGGCGGTTGGTGGGTGACCCGGCCGCAGTGGTCGCCGCTGCGTTATCTGCGTGAGCAGGGCGCGCTGGAAAATGCCGAATTGATGGCCAAGCTGCATTGCCTGACCACCGGCCAGCCCAGCGGCGTGGTGTTGAAGACCGCCGAAGGCGAGCGCGTGGTACGCCGCTACGGCTGACCGAGCGGCCCCTTGCAGGGATCGCGTCGGAAATGCCGACGATCCGCCCGGCCAGGAGACCGGCCGCGCCACCCGGCGACCAGGCCCAGTGCGTCAGCCGACATCCTTGCGACCAGGCCCAGTGCGTCAGCCGACATCCTTGCAGGCACGCCGGGGTTTGCCCGCAGGTCCAGTCGACTGGACGCGGGCGATCGGCCATTCTTGTTGCGATCCGCACCCTGGCGGCCCCTAGTCGAGAATGTCGCCTCCAGTGAATGTCGCCGGTTCCGCCTTGATCCAAAACGATATCGTGGTCTTCGGCCTGATCGCCGCCACCTTGGGGGCGGTGTTCTGGACCTCCTCGCGCGAGCAGGGGCTATGGCGACGCTTCTATGCCGTGGTGCCGGCGCTGCTGCTGTGTTACCTGCTGCCGGGCATCTACAACACCGTCGGCCTGATCGACGGTGCCCATACCCGGCTGTACAACCCGATCGCGCGCGACGTGCTGTTGCCGGCCGCGCTGGTCCTGCTCACGCTGAGCATCGACCTGCGCGCCATCCTGGGGCTGGGGCCCAAGCTGGTGGCCATGTACCTGGGCGCATCGCTGAGCATCATGCTGGGCGCGGTGGTGGCGTTCTGGGTGATGGGCTGGGTGCATCCGGCCACGGTGGCCGGCGATACCTGGGCCGGCATGGCCGCGCTGGCGGGCAGCTGGATCGGCGGTGGCGCCAACATGCTGGCGATGCGCGAGGTGTTCGATGTGGATGCCACCACCTTCGGGCAGTTTGCAGTGGTGGATGTGGGCGTCGGCTATGTGTGGATGGCGGCGCTGATCTTCCTGGCCGGGCGCGCGCGCAGCATCGATGCGCGCAGCGGTGCCGATACCCGCGCGCTGGATGCGCTGCAGGAGCGCATGGCGCGGTTCCAGGCCGAACACGCGCGCATTCCCAGCCTGGCCGACCTGATGGTGATCGTGGCGGTGGCGTTCGGCGGGGTCGGGCTGGCGCATGCGCTGGCCAGTCCGCTGGCCGCGTGGTGCAAGGCCAAGCTGCGCTGGTCCAGCCAGTTCAGCCTGGACACCCCGTTCGTATGGGTGGTGGTGCTGGCGACCAGCATCGGCCTGCTGCTGAGCCTCACCCGCGCGCGCACGCTGGAAGGCGCCGGGGCCTCCAGGATCGGTTCACTGCTGCTGTATTTCCTGATCGCCTGCATCGGCATGCAGATGGACCTGCTGGCGCTGCTGGACCGGCCCTGGCTGTTCCTGCTCGGGCTGATCTGGATCGCGGTGCATATCGGGTTGCTGTGGGGCCTGGGCCGCCTGTTGCGGGTGCCGTTCTTCTATTTCGCGATCGGCTCGCAATCCAATATCGGTGGGCCGGCCTCGGCACCGGTGGTGGCCGCCGCGTTCCACCCGGCCCTGGCGCCGGTCGGCGTGCTGCTGGGCACGATGGGCTACGCTACCGGCACCTATCTGGCCTATCTGGTCGGCATCACCTTGCGCGCGATGGCGGGAGCGGGATAACGCAAGCGCTGCAATCGGCAATGCCCGGTTGATGGACTGAGCACGATTGCGACACCTGCCATGCAGCCGCCGGCCGGCCGAACGCTGCCCGGTGTCGCGGCATGTAACATCGGACATGCCGCGTCTCTGCGTCGTCTGTCCGCGTCTGAAGACGTGTTGTTTTCCGTCAGCCACGCCGTGTCGCGACTCAGTCACATGCGAGCCTGTTGACAGACGCTGCGCTGCGCAGGCCCGACGACGATCCCGCACGGACAGCGCTTCGCTTCGGCCCAGGCGTGCGATGCAATACGGCCCGCAAGAGTTTGCGGGCCGTGCGCATTACTGCTGAATCACGCGACGCTGCTCTTCCTCCGGTTGCGCCGGCTGCTGATTGTGCTGCTGCAACTGGCTGGCATTGGTCTGCGCCGGCTGGTTGGATGCGGACGCCGTCTGCACATGGCTGCGCAGATGCGCGGGATCGTCCATGCGGCCTTGCACCGCGATCAGGCTGTCGCCATTGCGATTGAGTACCAGGTGGTCGATCCGCTGCAGGCCGTCGTTGCTCGCACGTGCGGCCACGCTGGCGGCGGTGTTGAGAAACGCGGTGTCGTCGTGCAGGCCCAGGCGTGCGCGCTGGCCGTCCAGGCGTAGCACCGCGTCGTTGAACAACTGGCTGCCTGTACCGTGTGCCTGTCCGGGCGATTGCATCTCCTGCGCCTTCATCACCGAGTCCATGCCGTGCAGATCCAGCCGATGCCTGAGCATCATGCCCGGCACCAGGCGTTGCCCGAACGACAACGGGTCCGGTTCCGGCAGTTCGATCTGATGGCCGGCCGCATCGGGCATCGCCCACTTCAGTGGAATGCTGTCTTCCTGCAGATGGGTGAGGATCTCGTTCTTGACGTGGTAGCCGCGGATCAACGCGCTGCTGGCGTAGTCCTTGGCCGCCGAGGCATCCAGGCCCTGGCGTTCCAGCGTGCGGTCGTTGACGCCGGCGGCGTTGTAGGTCACGGCGGGGATGTCGTTGACCATCGCCGAAGCGGCCGCCAGGCCGCCGCCGAGCGAATGCCCCGAGATCACCACCTGGTCGCCGAACGCCTGCTTGGCCTGGCTGCCGAGCTGGATGGCAGACGCGTATTGCGCGTCGTCGAAGCCCAGGCCCTGGCCAAGATTGTGCTTCCAGTCCTTGCCTTGGTCGGTGCCGCAGAAGCCGAGTACCACCTGGCCCTGCCCGTTGCGGTAGAACGCGGCATCGAAGCCGCTTTTGGCGTCATGCAACAGGGCTGGGTCGATGCCGGCCTGTTGCAGCGCGCTGTCGTCCATGCGCGACCAGCCGTTGGGCAGCGGCGCAAAGGTTTCGGCGCCGCCTTCGCGTCGCTGCGAGGCAGTGGCATAGAGGTCTTGCAGCAGCGCCGGGAACTGGCGGTCTTCCGGCTGCGCTTGCTGTCCACGCATCGACTCTGCGAATGGGGTGGACGAGGGATTTGACGGGCTCATGCGCGGCTCCTTGCGTTCGTCGTGCGAAAAGCCCGCTTAGCGGCTGCTTTCCACGGGAATGTTGTGAGCGCTCAACCAGGCGCGCACGTCCGACCTGGCCTGCTGGCCGGCGGCATTGAGCAGGCGGTCCGGGGTGGTGAAGAAATACGCCTGAAAGGTCTTTTGTTGCGCGTTGCGCAGCGTGGGGTCTACCCCGGCCTCGAGCAATTGCAGCACTGCCGGGCTTGCCGCGCCGCTTTGTGCGGCCAGGTGCAGCACGCTGTTGCCGGTGTGGTCGACGCGCTGCACGTCGGCGCCTGCTTGGATCAACAACGCGATCTGCGCATCGCGCTTGCTCTGCACGGCACGGAACAGCGGCGTCCAGCCTGCGCGCGCGCTGACCACATCGACCGGCGCCTTGTGCTGCAGCAGGATGTTCAGGTAGTCCGCATCCTTCGCCATGGCCGCCATATGCACGACCGTTTCCTGGTCCATGCCCGGCAACGACGGGTCTGCGCCGGCATCGAGCAATGCGGCCAGGGCGCGGGATTGTTCGTTCCAGATCGCCCACTCGAGCAAGGTGACGTTCTGGTTGCCGTGTGCGGCGAGATCGACTGTCGGTGCGAGTGCGCGGATTCGGGCGACATCACCGTGCGCGATGGCGTTGGCGATATCGGTCAGGCCGGGGTCACGGAAGGCGACGGTGTGGTCCTGCAGCGTAGCTGACATGGTGGTTTGCTCCTTGGCACCGGGCGAGGCGGTGCATGAGACCGCGAACAACGAGGTCGCAAGAACGAGCAGGGCGGGGAATCGCGTCTGCATCGAAATCTCCTTCTCCTGATCGCATTCCTGGTGGCACTGCGGTGTGTCCTTCCGCAGCCGGACCGATCCTACCAGCTGCCCGGACGACGCGCGGTAAGATTGTGTGACACGCCGGCGCCGCAGGTTTCGCTTGTTGAGGCCGTTTGTCGTCGTGGTGTCGGCATGTCGCCGATGCATCACGACGAGTCTCACGCGCGCATGCCCTCCGCCACAGCCAACGGTCACAACACGGCCGGCATAATGGCGCTTTGCGAGCAGATGGGTGCAATGGTCTACGAATTACTGATCAGCGATTGCGATGGCGTGCTCGTCGACAGCGAGATACTGGCCGACCGGGTGATGCGCGAGGCGCTGGCGGCCTTCGTGCCGGCCGAAGCGTTGGAGCAGTTGCTCGGCACGACGTTCGGGCAGACCACGCGCGAGGTATTGCTACGCGTGCAGGAACATTTTGCGGTAAAGCTGCCGGAGAGCTTGCTGGCACAGATCCAGGCGCGTAGCGAAGCCTTGATCAAGGCGCAGGTGCAGCCGATTGCCGGGGCGCGCGACGCGTTGGAGCAGATTCCGTTGCCGCTGGCGGTGGCTTCCAACAGCCGCCGCCATAACGTGATCGCCTCGGTCGAACGGGTGGGGCTCACCGCACGCGCGGCGGGGCACATCTTCAGTGCCGATATGGTCGAGCGGCCCAAGCCGGCACCGGACGTCTATCTGTTGGCCGCACGCACCCTGGGCGTTGCGCCGGAGCGCTGCCTGGTGATCGAAGACAGCCCCACCGGTGCCACTGCCGCATTGTCGGCTGGCATGCAGGTGCTGGGGTTTACCGGCGCCAGCCATATCCCGCAGGGCCACGCCGATACCCTGCGTCGCATCGGTGTGCTGGCGGTGTTCGACGATATGCGCGAGCTGCCTGCGTTGTTCGAGCGGCTGGCGCAAAAACGCGCTGGCTGAGAGCTGCCGGCAGGACGTCTTGGACGCAGTGTCGATGGTGGCGCAATCGCAGCCCTCCCGTTCTGCAACCGACTGGGCCAGACCGTGCAATCGACCCGCAATGACAGAGGGGTGGTGAGACGCTGGTCGACGCACACCGATCCGACCAACGCACCTCATGCACCGCTTGCAACCATGCACACCTGCCATCTCGACTGGTCCTTGCCCGCCCACCGTCGCGGGACCTTACGCGGCATGGATGCCGCGTAAGAGCCTACAGGAACGTACTTGCGGCGTGTCCTGCAATGGTGGGCGGGCAAGAATCCTGCCACCAGCCCCAAGCCATCAACGCAACAGGGCGCGATTCGCATCGCGCCCTGTTGCGTTCCGACTCGCCACCTATCCGATCATCCGGTCAGCAGCAGCGAAACCCGCTCTTGCCGCCATAACGCGCGTCCTGGCGCTCGCGGAAGAAGGTGGGGTAGTCCATCACCGGTTTGTCGGGGTGCTTTTCCAGCATGTGGCGCACGTAGTTGTCGTAATCGGGAATGCCGCAGCACAGACGTGCGGCCTGGATCAGGCGCCGCCAGATGCGGCGATGCGCCTGGTATTGGCTGGCCAGAACGAGTTGCGTGCCCATTACAGATCCGCCATCTGGTGCGGCTGCAACGCCACGTACGGGGTTTCGCGGTCGCTACGCTGCGGGTTGCGGCGCGCCGCCACAATGGTCTTGATCGAATAGATCAGGATCGAGCCCACCACGAACAGGAACAGCACCGTCAGCCCGGTGTTGACGTAGGCATTGGTGACGATCTGCTGCATCTGCGGCACCGTCTTGGCCGGTGCGGTGATGGTGTTGCTGGCGATGGCCGCCTGGAACTTGTGCGCCTGCGCGAGGAAGCCCTGCGCCGGGTTGCTGTCGAAGATCTTGATCAGCCCCGCGTAGGTGGTGCACAGCAACAGCCACAGCGCCGGCACGATGGTGACCCAGGCATAGCGGTCGCGCTTCAGCTTGAACAGCACCACCGTGCCCAGCATCAGCGCGATCCCGGCCAGCATCTGGTTGGAGATGCCGAACAGCGGCCACAGCGTCTGGATGCCGCCGAACGGATCGATCACGCCGGTGTAGAGCAGATAGCCCCACAGCGCCACGCAACCGGCGGTGGCGATGATGTTGGCCGCCCACGATTCGGTCTTCTTCAGCGCCGGGATGAAGTTGCCCAGCAGGTCCTGCAGCATGAAGCGGCCCGCACGCGTGCCGGCGTCCACGGCGGTCAGGATGAACAGGGCTTCGAACAGGATCGCGAAGTGGTACCAGAACGCCATGGTGTCTTCGCCCGGCAGCAACTGGTGCAGGATCTGCGCGATGCCTACCGCCAGGGTGGGCGCACCACCGGCGCGTGCCAGGATGCTGTGCTCGCCGATATCGCGCGCCGTGGCTTCCAGTACCTCGGGGGTGATCGCAAAGCCCCACTCGGACACCTTGGCCGCCACCGCCACCGTGTCGCTGCCGACCAGTGAGGCCGGGCTGTTCATGGCGAAGTAGATGCCCGGCTCGATGATCGACGCGGCCACCAGCGCCATGATCGCCACGAACGATTCCATCAGCATGCCGCCGTAGCCGATGTAGCGCATGTGGCCTTCGTTGGCGAGCAGCTTGGGCGTGGTGCCGGAGGCGATCAACGCATGGAAACCGGAGACCGCGCCGCAGGCAATGGTGATGAACAGGAACGGGAAGATGCCGCCTTTCCACACCGGGCCGTCGCCGGTGGACGCGAACTGGGTCAGTGCCGGCATCTTCAGATCCGGCATGACCACCAGGATGCCGATCGCCAGCGCCAGGATGGTGCCGATCTTGAGGAAGGTGGACAGGTAATCGCGCGGCGCCAGCAGCAGCCACACCGGCAATACCGAGGCGACGAAGCCGTAGCCGATCAACATCCAGGTGATCTGCTTGGCGGTGAAGGTGAAGGCCGGACCCCAGGTCGGGTCGGCGGCGACCTTGCCGCCCAGCCAGATCGCGCCCAGCAGCAGGATCAGGCCGACCACCGAGATCTCGCCGATCCTGCCGACCCGGATGTAGCGCATGTACACGCCCATCATGATCGCGATGGGCATCGTGGCGATGACGGTGAACATGCCCCACGGGCTTTCGGCCAGCGCCTTGACCACCACCATCGCCAGCACCGCCAGGATGATGATCATGATCAGGAAGGCGCCGAACAGGGCGAGGGTGCCGGGCACCTGGCCCATTTCCTCGCGCACCAGATCGCCCAGCGAGCGGCCGTTGCGGCGGCTGGACAGGAACAGCACCACGAAGTCCTGCACCGCACCTGCGAACACCACGCCGACCACCAGCCACAGCAGGCCGGGCAGGTAACCCATCTGCGCGGCAAGCACCGGGCCGACCAATGGCCCGGCACCGGCGATCGCGGCGAAATGATGGCCGAACAGCACGTGCTTGTTGGTGGGCACGTAGTCCAGGCCGTCGTTGTTGGCCACCGCGGGCGTGGCGCGGGTGACGTCCAGCTGCATCACCTTGTCGGCGATGAACCGGCTATAGAAGCGGTAGGCGATCAGGTAGATCGAGACCGCGGCGACGACGATCCATAACGCATTGATGTGTTCGCCACGCCGCAATGCCACGGTGCCCAGACAGAACGCGGCCAGCAGCGCCAGCGCGCTCCATGCCAACTTGGACCACACTTGCATATGAAGCCCTCCAGAATAATTCCGGCGCCAAGGCTCTCTCCGCGCACGTATGAGTCAATGTGTTAACTTCGTAAGTGTGGAAACTTTAGTCCTTACCAAATGGCATAAAATACAAAGGTATGGAGCCATCTTTCCAAGTAACGTCACTGCGATTTCTACGGCAATCGTCCAGCGCCGCGTCGCGATCGAGCTTACCACATCGCATTTAGCCCGGGCTGGCCGCCCCGTGCGAGCGGTAATCCTCGGGTAGGGCAGCTTGCGGGCAATGGGACTGCCTCTTTATGCGACGCCCCTTTCTGAGTAACCGTCGGGTTTAGAGTCCGCGGTTGATGATTTCGCTGTTTGCCAGGTCTTGGGCATAGGCAGCCGGCGTCATGCCGCCGATCGCTTCTTCGGGTCAATCTTCGTTGTACTCGCGTCGCCGCCGTTCGATGTCGGTGCGCGCATGCAGCAGGGTTGGGAACCAATGTTCGTTGAGGCATTCATCCCATAGCCGGCCGTTAAAGGATTCGACGTAGGTGTTCTGGTTCGGCTTGCCGGGCTGGATGAGCCGAGGCTGCACGCCACGACCATGCGCCCAGGCCACCATTGCCTTGCCACAAAACTCCTTACCGTTGTCGGTGCGGATCACCTTCGGCAGGCCGCGACTGTGCGCCAGGCGCTCTAGCACCCGCACCACGCCGTGGCCGCAGATCGCGCGTTCCACCTCGATGGCGACCGCTTCGTGTGTTGCATCGTCTACGATCACCAGGCACTTGATCGCCCGGCCCTCGGCGGTGCGGTCGAACACGAAGTCCATCGACCACACCTGGTTGGCCTGCTCTGGTCGCAGCAGCGGCTGACGCTTGCCGGTTGGCACCTTCTTGCGTTTGCGGCGCCGCACTTGCAGTTGCTGCTCGCGGTACAGCCGCTCCACACGCTTGTAGTTCACGATGCGGCCTTCCTGCCGAAGTTTGAGATAGATCATTCCCACGCCACAGCGGCGATGGCGATGCGCCAGTTCCACGATGCGCTCGCGCAAACTCGAGGTTGCGATACTCACGCAGACAATGGAGGAGCGCCCTGGAGTCGATGGCCCGCTCGCAAAGTTTGCCGGCGGCTACCGCGCCATAGCGCCTCTCTTTCGGTGGCGATGCGTCCGCTTTCTGTTTCGCTATTCAAGATGAGATTTCGCGATTGCATGCGGGATTTTTTTGCAAGAAGCTATGGTGATTGCCTTGAATTTTTGCGGCGCGAGGATGCTTGATCAGTCAAGGATTGCTCGGATCGTTTACAGGATTCAGTTGGCCTTCTTGCTGTGGCCGCTCAGAAGTCCCCGAGCATGCCTTTCACAAGCGTATGGACAGGCGCGCCATAGGTTAACGACTTTATCGCTCGCGTTGGCGGTGCATCAATTAACTGCCGTCTGTTGCCGCTCAAAGCTTGAACAAGTGCAAGCAGGCCGTCCGAGAGCTCACATTGGAAAATGAAGAAGCTCGTTCCTACAGAAACTTCTCGGATTGATCCCTGCCCGCTATTCCGGTGCAGGGACTGTCTGGTCGTCAGTGATATGCGCTTGCGACGGCATTGCGAATTCGTCTGTTGTAGCAGTGGTGCGCACTGGGGCTGTGATGAGATATGCCCTGTAAAAGACTCAGAAATTGCGCGATTTCCAAGCTTTTTGATTTGAACAACACTCTGACGAAGCCACGATTATCAATTTCCATTATTTTCTGGAAACTCATGCCGTTGCGGCGCGGATGTTGAAGTCAGTCACACCGTGAAAGTATGTCTTACACGGCACGTTTTGTGCGCGATCAGCATGCAGGATGCTGGAACTCGGAAGGTTCGAAGGGGGGGTATTTTCTGATGTTTTGCAAGAACCTCAGATTCTCCGTAGTGCCACAGGTATCCAGAGTTGTCCAAGTCAGCCATGAGTACAGAGGAAAAAACAATGGTTCAGCATCTTGATACGAACGTCATGCGTGCCGACTCGCAAGTCGCGTTGCTCGCCCGGTCCCATACGCTGATGCGATCGGCCATGCAGGCGCTTGGTATGGATGAGGCGTCGGCCGATCAGGCTGCACTGGATGGTGGCTTTTTGCTTGAAGGCAAGCAGGTCGCCCTTTGCCCCGTTGCGCTGGAGCCGGCGCAAACAAGTCGGTTGGTAATGTCGGTAAGCATGGGTGTCAATGTGAGGGAGTGCTCTGCCGACGAGTTGCTTGCACTGCTCGGACAGGTGTCGGGGTTGATTGCTGTGCATGGAATGGCGATCGGTTGCGATCCAGATGGTGGTCTGCTTTTGCTTCGTGCGTTGGAACCAGACGCTGCATCACCTGAGACGCTGGTTGAGGATATGATCGCTGCGCGCCAATTGGTCTCACTACTTTCGAGCACAGCGGTATCGCAGGAGCAATGAGATGAAAGTGATTAAAAATCCAAGTGTCCCGCATCGCAACGAACCGAACATAGCTGAGGCCAGCACATCAGGTGCCAGCTCAGATGCGACGTCTGAGCAGGTTCATACCCATGCCCAAGAGCCGACCCGGCCTGAAGGGCTTCGTAGGCGTCCCCGTAGGCCGATTGATTCATTGCGTGATTTGAGCCTAGTCGAGACGTCAACTGCGCTCGCGAAGGACATCACAGCGCCGACTACGTCGACAATTGGTAGCGTCTTCAAAACAGCCGCCAAGGCGGTGCAACAGGCCAGGAAAGCAAAGGTCTCAAGCAGACCGTTGCAAGATTCTTTGAGCGTCGATCTGGGCGATTCTGGCGCACAGCTTGAGGCTCATGCGCGGCTCATTGATTACGGCAATGGTTCAGCTCATATTCTCGACCGGGCGGTGCCATTCGTACGCGATGTATTGCGCGTCGGGTTGGCAGGCACGTCTATGGCGTTCGGGGTGGGACGTAATAGCGGCTTGGCCGCAGGCGATGCTCTTGCGCGTGTACAGCAGCGGCGTCCGCAGTCCGGTGCCGTATTCGACAAATCTCCGATTGAACCGTCCACCAATGAGAACCTGCTGGTCTCGACATCGGTTTCGATTGCTGCTCAATTGGGAGCGGGTTCGGTAGCAGGTGCGACTGGCAACCTGCTTGGACAATTATTGATCGGGCCAGTCATCAATCTGCTGCCGCGGCAGTTTCATGCGGTCGACCCCAGGGCGGTGGTGCCTGATCAGATCGTTAACGACATGAATGCTCTGGTCCCGGGGGCGGGCGATAAACTGCGCGAGTCGATAGTCAGGCAACAGAAAGAGATTACTGATATCGGAAGCCCGAGCAACATAAAAATAGGTCAGTTTTGTTTTGATGCGGTCACTGGCGCACGAGCGGCTGCGCTTGGCAGTGAGAGGTTGGGTGCAGCTGGGCAAGTTGGTTTCGGCTTGGCGGTCTCTGCGACTGCGGGTGGATTGATCGGTGCGGCAATGGCGACGCGTCAAGCAGTTTCCACGATTGCCGTACCGAAGGCGGAGAGCTTGAGGATGCTGGCTGAGTCTGGACTAACCGAGGCCGATAACGAAAAGGAGCTTTCGCAGCTGATGCAATCGTCCAGCGGGGAAGGTGCACAAGCGGTAGAGGTACCGTTGTTTTTTGCCAGGCACATGCGCCCCGACCCGGCACCGGAGAATCGCGATCTTGAGGTTGGAAGGGTTCAGTTAGCGGATACTGGACAGCGTACGTCTCTGTCATCAATGCGGACTGGGGTTGCAGCGGCAGTCTCTCTAGTCTCAGGTGCAGGCGGCGTCCTGAACCAAGCAGTGAAGGCGGTAGTACAGGGCTTCAACGCAAGTCCGCTGAAAGATCCGCAACCCGATGACAGTGGCGCACAGCGGCGTGGCGCGGCTGACGTAGCCGCTCATACCGTTTCGAATGTGGGAGCTAGCCTGGTCCGACGCACGCAAGCGTTCGTCAAGTCGACGACAGCGGCAACCACGATTTCGGCGGTCACCGGTCTGGTTGCGCGACCGATGTCCAACGGTGAGCAGCGCATTGCTCTGGCGATCGGTAATGCTGTAGGTATTCATACGGCAATCCGTCCATGGTTCAGGGCGCTTTCCAACGATATCCCGGCTGGTGACAATCTTTCGGGTGCGAAGCGACGACGGGCTGTTAACAGGCAAGCACAACAGGCGTTGAATGCCGGCGGTACTGCGGCAGCGCAGCCGCGGCAGTAGCCCCGCCGCGCAGGGACAGGTAGCCCATCTGCGCGGAGTGCCGCTCTGACCGGGGCCCGGTATCGGCAATGGCGGGTGGTGGCGAGGTGATGCCCTAGCCATACGTGCTTGTTGTTGGACACGCAGTCCGGGCCTTCGTTGTTGGTCAACGTCGGCGCGGCGTGGGTGGTGTCCAGCTGTATAACTTGTGGGCGATGGACGGGCTGGAGAACCGATAGGCGATCAGATAAAGAGAAGCACCGCCACCACTACGTTCGATAGTGCACTGGTGTGCCCGCAGCGCCACGGCGGTCAGGCAGAACCGGCCAGCAGCGCTCGCGCGCCCCGAAGCCAGCTTCGGAACCCTTTCATGCGAGCCCCTAGGAAGTGATTGGCCAAGGGGCCCCGCGCCAGCCTGCGGTCAATGGCAGCCTCGGACACCGCCCTCCCATCTCCCGGATCCACATCCGGCTGAACAACGTGGTGGGTTTACAGAGCTGGCCGCATCGCGGCCAGGCCGGCGTTTGGAACGATCGGTTGCAGTCGTCGCGATTGGGTGCTTGGCCACGCGCACCCATCATGTCGTCATCCATACACTGCACAGGGACACTGCAATGAGCACCCTCACCACCCCGGCGCATGTGCTGCGCACCATCCGCGGCATGCCCACCTCCGACGGCGCCGGCGTCAAGCTGACCCGCGTGATCGGCACCCAGCAATTGCCGGAGCTGGACCCGTTCCTGATGCTGGACGAGTTCGGCACCGAACAGGCCGCTGACTATCTGGCCGGATTTCCGAGCCATCCGCATCGCGGCTTCGAGACGGTGACCTACATGCTCGACGGGCGCATGCGGCACAAGGACAACCACGGCAACGAGGGCTTGCTGACACCGGGCAGCGTGCAGTGGATGACCGCCGGCCGCGGCCTGATCCACTCGGAAATGCCCGAGCAGGAATCCGGGCGCATGCGCGGTTTCCAGCTGTGGGTGAACCTGTCGGCACGCGAGAAGATGACCGACCCGAAGTACCAGGAGTACGCGCCCGAGCGCATTCCGGTGGCGCGTCCGGCGCCCGGCGTGGCGGTCAAGGTGATTGCCGGCGCGGTGGGCGAGGTGGTCGGGCCGATCGTGCAGCCTGCGACCAGCCCGGTGTATCTGGATATCGCCCTGGATGCGGGCGCAGCATGGGACTACCTGCTGCCCGAGGGCCACAACACCTTTGCGTATGCCTTCGAGGGTGCGGTGGCAGTGGGCGAGGGCGATGCGGCGCGCAGTCTGCCGGCGCAGGAGCTGGCGGTGCTGGGCGGCGGCGAGCGCCTGACGCTGCACGCCGGCGGCGAAGGTGCGCGCCTGATCCTGGTGGCCGGGCGCCCACTCAACGAGCCGGTGATGCGGCACGGCCCATTCGTGATGAACACCAAGCATGAGCTGATGCAGGCGTTCGTCGATTTCCAGGAAGGGCGCTTCTGAAGCATCGGGTTTGCGAAAGCTGCGCTGTCGCGCGTGCATCGGCAGGCGCGTCCTGCAGCATGCGCGATGCAGATGGTGCGTAGCCGCGGTGGGGTGCAGTTCGCGCACAATCCCAAGCGGCAGCTGTCGTCAGCCACCCTTGAATCAGGAGAGCGTCATGAGTGACGGTCTCGTCAGTGTCAGCACCGGCAACGTGCCATACACCGTCACCATCCACGAAGGGCAACACCGCTGGCTCGGCGATGCACAGCCTGGCAGCGGCGGCGCCGATGCCGGGCCGGATCCGGAATCGCAGGTGTTGGGTGCCCTGGGCGCCTGCACGGCGATCACGGTGTCGATGGTGGCGGCGCGCAGGCAGTGGCCTCTGACAGGCGTGCACGTGCATCTGCACTACACGCAGCGCGGTGCGGGCGGGACGCAGATCAGTCGCGAGATCGTGCTGGAAGGCGCGCTGGACGATGGTCGGCGCGCACGCCTGATGGACGTGGCCGACAAGCGCCCGATCCATCGGCTGCTGACCGGCGAGGTGCGCATCGACAGCCGGTTGCGAGTGGCCAGCGAGCCCGGCGATACGACGACGTGCGGCAGCTGACTCTCTGTGGTCGGTCGCGTGCGGGTGGGCCGAGGGCGCGTTCGCAAGGTCGGTCTGCAATCGCGACATGGCGGTTTCAGGCGCCAGGCGCGGTTGCCGAAGCCCGCGCGGGGCACGTGGTACTCGCCGTTGGCGATGCCGGCATGAGGCGCGTGTGACGCAGATCACTCACGTTGAAAGATGCTGCGCGGCGTCGCGGTCGTCGCGCACGATGCCATTGTACGCAGCGGGCAACAGGCCGGAAGCCAGCCCGCTGCCAGGGTGCTGCCGCAGCACCACGCCGTACTGACAGAGGCGTTGTATCAGCGCTGCAACGCCAGGCTGGCAGGTTGAAGATCCATCGCCTGCACCAGCGATTGCATCGAGGTGAGTTCCTCGCTGCTGGCGCCGTCGATCCAGAGCTGTGCGTAGCGCTTCTTGCCCAGCTCGACCACGGTGACGCGGCGAGATTCCATGCCCGGTATTTCGCGGCCACCCAGGTCGAGCTTGTACCAGTAGAAATCTTCCTGCTGGATCTGGCCCTTTTCGGCGCGGCGATCGCGTGCCAGCGCCATGGCGGGGTCGCGGGTGGTCAGCATCACGCCGACCACCTGGCGGCCCTCGGCGTTGACCGCCTTGCAGACCAGATAATCGGCACCGGCCAGTTCGTTCCACTGCAGTCCCGAGGCGGGTGGCAGCGGCGGGCAGACCGGCGTGGTTTGGGCATGGGCGGTGGTGGTGGTGGCCAGCAGCAGACTCAGGCCGACAAGGCAGAATGCAGACTTCATCGAAGGTTCCCCGGCATTGGATAACGATGCGGGACACGCCGACTTCGTGCGCTGCAGAGCCTCAAGCTCCCCGCTTGAAGGCTGCCGTCCACACGACGCGCGTACCGCTCACGCCTGCATCACTACCACAGCTGCAAGAGCAAGCTCAAGCCCTGTCGCAACTGCGCGCGGCACACCTTGTGCAGTGCGGCACTTCCGTAACGAGACCTGGTGACCGGTCGTGCAGGACCCTGCGTTTCGCGCATGGTTTCAGGGGTAATTAACCGGCTTGGGGGCCGGCGTTTCCGGCAGTGGAATGAAGTCCCGATCGTCCCCAGGAATAATGCCGAAGCGGCCAGCCTGCCAGTCTTCCTTGGCCCGCTCGATGCGCTGCTGGGAGCTTGAGACGAAGTTCCACCATAGATGCCGCGGCCCATCCAGCGGCTCGCCGCCGAGCAGCATTGCCTTGAGCGGCGTCTTGGCGCGCAGGCGGCCACGGGTGCCGGGCGAAGGCACGATCAGGTGACGCGCCGGCACATCGGCGCCGTCCAGCTGCGCCTCGCCTTCCAGGATGTACACGGCGCGCTCGGCGTGGCCGGTGTCCAGATCGATCTCCGCTTCCGGCGCCAGATCCAGCGCCACATTGAGCGTGCCGCTGAACACCTGCACCGGCGATTCCTCGCCATAGGCGCGGCCGGCGATCACGCGCAGCCACACGCCATCGCGGCGCTGCTGCGGCAGGCTGGCTGCGGGGTGATGGTGGAACGCCGGCGCGGTTTCCTCGGCCGAGCGGGGCAGTGCGATCCAGGTCTGCATGCCATGCAACGCGTGTTCGCGGGCGCGCTCGGGGCCGGGCGTACGCTCGGAATGGGCGATGCCGCGCCCGGCGGTCATCCAGTTGACGTCGCCGGGGCGAATCACCTGATCCGAGCCCAGCGTGTCGCGATGGCCGATCTCGCCCGCCCACAGGAAGGTCACCGTGGCCAGGCCGATGTGCGGATGCGGGCGCACATCGATGCCGTGCTCAGGCTCCAGCACGGCCGGGCCCATATGGTCGACGAACACGAACGGGCCCACGCTGCGCGCCTGCAGGGTGGGAACCGCGCGCCGTACCTGCAGCCCGCCGATGTCGTGCACGCGTGGGGCGATCAAGGTGGTCATGGCGCTGGCTCGTGACGAAGTCGCCTGTAGCTTCCCATACCTGAATCCATCTGGCATTAGCTGCGGCAGGCGTGGGCCCTTGCCGATGGCCGTGAGGGTATGCGTAGTGTGGAAGCAGGCGCCTTCAGACGATCGTGTTACCAATCCTGCAAGGCTGACCAATCACTGTCTCTGCACATTTAAAACCTTCGTTCTTGGAGACGGGTAGGTGACTTTTAGGTCAAGCACCAACGGACTGGAGATATAACGTTACTCGGCTATTTGACGGCTGTGACGTTCAAAGGCTGGCGTGCATGCCTGTAGTGCACGTTGTCAATTCATTGATCTGGAGAAATGCCGATGCCGTTTTCAACGGGAAGTCGCAGCAAGTTCTGTTTGGCATTGTGTGCTTGCGCCATGATGGCCATGGTTCCATCTGCACAGGCGCGCGGGCCTCGCGTTCCTGGTGTGGTAAAGGTCTATTCCTTCAATTCGTCGCCTGCCGTCAAGGCGCTTTTGCTGAAAGAGCTTCGTGGCTCGCCGCTGTGCCTCAAGCTTGGTGGAGCGAAAAGTCATTTGCAGAACATCGACAGGAATGTCCAATACACCGTCATCGGGATGAGTACGCTCGATTGCAGCGACGGGACGGGATTGGGAGGACTCTCCAATCGTTTTATTACGCTAAACGATGTCGTGATTTTCACTATTTCCCCTACCGGCATTGAGGTCAAGGGCCAGTAAGACGGCCGTGCCCCCGACGGAAAGCAAGCGAGCTCCTGAGTACTTGGCCAAGCCATGGCTGGTGTCGCTGCCAGCCATAGTGGATATAGCGAAGATTTTTTAGCTCACTTTCGGTTCAAGCATGTTCGCGGAGCAGCCCGGGGGACTGTTCGGCCGCCCTGGCAGTTTCTGCCGAAGGCGCGCAGATAAGGCGCGCTCTGACCGTCCGAAGCCGTGAGTCAAAACAATGTGCCCGACCCTATCTCTTGCAGGATGACCGCACCACGACTGGAGGCGATGCGGTCGGCCAGACGCGTCGGTTCCGGCAGGCGATACGTACGCAGGGTGCGCAAGGTCCAGTCGAGTGCGCCTTGCATGGAGACGCGGTGACCGGGCGAGACGATCAAGGGATTGCAGCGCGGCTTGCTGCGCAGTGCCCAGCCGATCTGCGTGCCGCCCAGCAGGATCGGGCTGTGGTCGCCGCGGTCGGCACCCGGCTCCACGAAGGTCCCGGCCAGCCGTTGCTTGGCCACGCCGATGCTGGGCAGCCCGGTCACCACGCCGAAGTGCGCGGCGATGCCGAGCCCGCGCGGATGGGCGACGCCCTGGCCGTCGACGAACGCCAGCTCCGGCGTGCGCGACAACAGCGCCAGCGCCTGCAGCAGGGCCGGCAATTCGCGAAAGCTGAGCAGCCCGGGCACATATGCCATCGAGGTCGCCACGCGTGCCACCTGCATTTCCAGCGGCAGCAAGGTCTGCGCATCCAGCAGTACGGCTGCCGCGCGCGTGGTCTGGCCGCCGTCCTCGAAACCGACGTCGAATCCGGCCAGCAACTGCGGCGTTGCCGCGACTGCATCCTGCAACACGACCTGCCGTGCCAGCTGCCGCTGCAACTGTCGCGCCTGGGTGACACTGCCGTCCCAACCGGCGAATACGGGAGCGATGTCGGGCATGGCCGCAGCATCGCGCGCAACGCGTGGGCAGCTCGTGCACGCCTGCGATGCGCTGGCTGCCGTTACAATCGCAGGCTGATCGGCCCCATCGGAGAACCGTAGTGACCCGCAAACTCGTACTGCTGCGCCATGGCCAGAGCCAATGGAACCTGGACAACCGTTTCACCGGCTGGGTGGATGTGGAACTCACCGAGCAAGGCCGCCAGGAAGCCGCTGCGGCCGGCAAGCTGATGAAGGACGAAGGCCTGCAGTTCGATGTGGCGCACACCTCGGTACTCAAGCGCGCCATCCACACGCTGCAGGGCGCGTTGAAGGAACTCGACCAGGACTGGTTGCCGGTGTCCAAGAGCTGGCGCCTCAACGAGCGCCACTACGGTGGCCTGCAGGGGCTGGACAAGGCCGAGACGGCAGCCAAGCACGGCGAAGAACAGGTCAAGATCTGGCGCCGTTCCTACGACATCCCGCCGCCGGCGATGGACGTCAACGATCCGGGGCATCCGTGTCACGACCGTCGTTACGCCACGCTGGACCGCAATGCATTGCCGGGCACCGAGTCGCTGGCGACCACGCTGGTGCGCGTGCTGCCGTACTGGCACGACGCGATCGCACCGCAGTTGAAGGCCGGGCAGACCGTGCTGGTGACCGCGCACGGCAACTCGCTGCGTGCGCTGTACAAATACCTCAACGATGTCTCCAACGAGCAGATCCTGGAGCTCAACATCCCGACCGGCATTCCGTTGCTGTTCGAACTGGACGACAACCTGCAGGTGCAAAGCTACCGCTATCTGGGCGACCCGGAAGCGGCCAAGCGTGCCGCCGATGCGGTGGCCAACCAGGGCAAGGCGAAATAATCGCCGCATCCGCCAGCTGCGCTGCGTGCATGGCGCGCAGCGTGGCGTGGGTTTCGCACCGTTCGGTCCAACGACGCGTGCGGGTTTGACACACGGGCGGCGCCTGTTCGCGGATCGAACGGGTACCGCAGGACCGCATGCGTGTGTTCTTGCAGGGGAGGCATGATGTCCAGCAAGCGTAACAGGCAACAGATGAGTGCCACCTACTGCCGCGCGTATCTGGTGACGTTGGGGCTGCTGTTGGCTGGTGGCAGCGCTGCGTTCGCGGTGCTGGCCTGGGGCAGCGTGTCCGCTTCGGCGATCGGCGTGGCGCTACTAATCTGCGTCATGGGCGTGGCGCTGCTGATGTTCGGTTTCCTGGGGCCGTCGCGGCAGATGGAATCCTGGGCGGAGGCGGCGTCCGGGCATGAGGTCGCGCTGGTGCTGATGGCGCTGGCGTATCCGGTGTATCTGCTGATGGCGCCGGTGTACGCGCGCAAATGATGGCAGTCGATGGCGCGCTGCTGCGCCGGACTGCTGGGTGGTTTGCGCGGCGGTAGATGGCGCTGGCACGCGCGTGCCCGGCTGACGCGCAGTGTCTTGTCGGTCGTTGTGCGTTCTTCGATAAGGCGCGGCACCGGACGTCAGGGCGTTGCGGTGCCGTTGCGATGATGGTGTGGTTGGTGTGTCTGCGCTGATTGCCTACTTTTTTGACTGCGTCCGACGCG
Source organism: Xanthomonas arboricola pv. guizotiae (assembly GCF_002940205.1). Classification (GTDB taxonomy): domain Bacteria; phylum Pseudomonadota; class Gammaproteobacteria; order Xanthomonadales; family Xanthomonadaceae; genus Xanthomonas; species Xanthomonas arboricola_C. The sequence continues at coordinate 60,513 of NZ_MDSK01000020.1, read as the reverse complement.
GTCGTCTGCCTTGGAGAATGGAAAGATGTTGAGCAAATTCGCGCCACTGTCGCTTGCGGTGGCCATCGCGGTGACGCTCTCGGCGTGTGGCAGTTCCGACGACAGCGCCAGGCCGGCACCGGCCGCACCGACCAGGGTGGATGTGTCCAAGCTCGATGCACCGATCGTGGCCTTCGGCATCAACGACCTGGATCCGGCCATCAACGCGTGCCAGGATCTCAACGGCTTCGTCAACGCCAAGTGGCTCAAGGCCAATCCGGTGCCATCGGACCGCACCAGCTGGGGCAGTTTCGAAGTGCTGGCCGAGCGTTCGCTGACCATCCAGCACGCGCTGGTGGAGCAACTGGCGCGCGGCAACCTGTCGGCCGGATCGGTCGATGCCAAGATCGCCGACCTGTGGCGCACCGGCTCGGACGAAGCGGCGATCGACAAGGCCGGCATCACGCCGCTGCAGCCGCAGCTGAAGGCGATCGATGCGCTGACCGATGCGCCGTCCATCGCCGCGTGGTTGCGCGACAGCTATGCCAAGGGCCAGGGCTTCATGTTCTCGTTCGGCGCCAATGCCGACTACAAGAATTCCGAGCAGATGATCGCCTACGCAGGCCAGGGCGGTCTGGGGCTGCCGGAAAAGGGCTATTACACCGATCCGGCGCAGGCCAGGATCCGTGAGCAGTACGTGGCCTACATCGCGCGCGTGCTGGAATTGTCCGGCGTCGCGGCAGCGCAGGCGGCAACCCAGGCCAAGGCGGTGATGGCGTTCGAAACGCGCCTGGCCAATGCCTCGCTGTCGCGTATCGAACTGCGCGACCCGGCCAAGCGCTACAACCCGGTCGATGTAGCCGGCGCCAATGCGGTCACGCCGCATTTCGATTGGCAGGCGTTCTTCAGCGCGCTCAAAGTGCCGGCCGGGACGTTCTCGCTGAGCCAGCCGGGTTACTTCGCCGAGCTCGATGCGATGCTGGCCGACACGCCGGTGGACACCTGGAAGGCCTACCTGCGTTTCCACAGCGTGGATGAGGCAGCGCCGTACTTGGCCAAACCGTTCGAGCAGGCCAACTTCGATTTCTATGCCAAGACGCTGCGTGGTCAGCAGGGCATGCTGCCGCGCTGGAAGCGCACCTTGAACGCGGTCAACGAGGCGATGGGCGAGGCCCTGGGCCAGCTGTACGTGCAGTCCGCGTTCCCGGTCGAGTCCAAGCAGCAGATGCAGCAGCTGGTGCAGAACCTCTCGGCGGCGCTCAAGGCGCGGCTGGAAAAGCTCGACTGGATGAGCGCGGAAACCAAGCAGCGCGCGCTGGAGAAGTGGGCCAGCTTCACGCCCAAGATCGGCTACCCGGACCAATGGCGCGACTGGTCGGGCCTGCAGACCCGCGGCGATGGATTCCTGGCCAATATGCAGGCGGCGCAGGCGTTCAACTACCGCTACATGCTGGACAAGATCGGCAAGCCGGTCGACAAGCGCGAGTGGCATATGACTCCGCAGACGGTCAATGCGTACTACAACGCCACGCGCAACGAGATCGTGTTTCCGGCGGCGATCCTGCAGCCGCCGTTCTTCGATCCCAAGGCCGACCCGGCGTTGAACTACGGCGGCATCGGCGCGGTGATCGGGCACGAAATGATGCATGGCTACGACGACTCCGGCAGCCAGTTCGATGCCAAGGGCAACTTCGATACCTGGTGGACGATGCGGACCGCAAGCTGTTCACCCAGCGCACCGACCAGCTGGTGGCGCAGTTCGACGGCTATGAGGCGATTCCCGGCGTCCATGTCAAAGGCAAGCTGACCCTGGGCGAGAACATCGGCGACCTGGGCGGCCTCACCGTGGCCTACGACGCGCTGCAGATGGCGCTGAAGGAACAACCCGACGCCAGCAAGGACATCGACGGTTACACCCAGGACCAGCGCTTCTTCATGAACTGGGCCACCGTGTGGCGCCGCAACTTCACCGACGGCGAATTGCGCGTGCGCCTGAATACCGATCCGCATGCGCCGGCCAATTTCCGCGCCAATGGCGCGCCGTCGAACATGCCGGCATTTGCGCAGGCATTCCAGTGCAAGCCCGGCGATGCGATGCTGCGTGGCGACAAGGAACGCGGCGCGATCTGGTGATCGGCGCAACTGCAGCACGCGCAGTTGCGACTGCGCGTGCTGCGGTTGCCGCGTCTTTTAGCGGCGTTGTAGAGCCTGCTTGCGGCTGCGTCTGCACATCGAGCTGCCGGTGCAGCGTCTAGACTGCCGCGCTCCGAATGGCAGGGAGCGGCAGTGACAAGGCGAAAGATCTTCAAGGCGATCGGGATCGGTGTGCTGATCCTGGTGCTGGGCAGCGTGCTGTCGTTGTACGGCTACGGGCGCTTTGCCGATCGTCAGCGTGGTGCGGTGAGCCATGCGCTGCCTGCCACGGCGATGGCAACGCCGATCGATCGGGTGGTCGCGCCGCTGCAGCAGGCACATGCCGGCCAGACCGGCATGGTGATCCTGCCCGACAACGTCGATGCGTTCGCGGTGCGCGCGCTCACCGCGCGTGCGGCCGGGCGCAGCCTGGATCTGCAGTACTACATCTGGCATGCGGACTTCACCGGCAACCTGCTGCACAACGAGCTGCTGCATGCGGCCGATCGCGGCGTGCGCGTGCGCCTGCTGCTGGACGACATGAACATCCACGGCAGCGATTCGGTGCTGGCGGCGCTGGACAGCCACCCGCTGATCGAGATCCGGCTGTTCAATCCCACCCGTGCGCGCGAAGGCACGCTGATGCGCGGCGTGGAGATGGTGCTGCGCATGTTCAGCATCAATCGGCGCATGCATAACAAGGCCTGGATTGCCGATGGCCGGATGGCGGTGGTGGTGGGACGCAATGTCGGCGACGAGTATTTCGATGCGGCGCGCGACACCAACTTCATGGACATGGATGCGGCCTTGATGGGGCCGGCCGTGGGCCAGGCCGAGCAGGTCTTCGATGCGTACTGGAACAGCCCCAACGCCTTGCCGCTGGCCGCGCTGGTGACCGCCCGGCCGCAGGCACTGGATGCGTTGCGCGGCAGTCTGGACGCCGGCCTGGCATCGGCACGCGCGCATCCCTACGTGGAGCGGCTGCGCCAGTCGCCGAGCGTGCAGGCCCTGACGCAGGGCCAGCGCCAGGTGCACTGGCTGGAGCAGGCGCGCATCGTCTCCGACCCGCCGGGAAAGGCCGAGGGCGCACCGCCGCAGGCGGACTGGATGACGCCAATCCTGATCGGCGAGATGGCGCATGCGCAGCGCGAGCTGAAGGTGATCTCGCCGTACTTCGTGCCGGGCGAGGAAGGCATGCGCTGGATCGGCAACCTGCGCCGGCGCAACGTGCGCGTGAGCATCCTGACCAATTCGCTGGCGGCGAACGACGTGGTGGCCGTGCACAGCGGCTATGCCGATTACCGCGTGCCCTTGCTCGCCCAGGGCGTGCGCCTGCACGAGCTCAAGCCGATGGGCAAGCCGGACGGCAGCCTGTTCGGGTCCAGCGGCGCCAGCCTGCACACCAAGGCCTTCGTGGTGGACGACAGCTGCGGCTTCATCGGCTCGTTCAATCTGGATCCGCGCTCGATGAACCTCAACACCGAAATGGGCCTGCTGTTCAACGATCGCGCAGTGGCCGCGCAACTGGAGCAGGTCTACAACCGCAAGGTCAGTGCGCCGGTGAGTTACCGCGTGACCCTGGAACAGGGCGCGCTGCGTTGGCACGACGATGCCGCAAAGCCGCCCGAGGTGTGGTCGCAGGAGCCGGCAGCCAGCGTGTGGCGGCGTGGTGCGGCGACGGTGATGGGCTGGTTGCCGCTGGAGTCGCAGCTGTAGCTGTCTGGCAAGCGTGCCCTCATCCGCCCTGCGGGCCCCTTCTCCCGCAGGCGGGAGAAGGGAATGTGGCGGCTCTTCATGGATGGGAGAAATGCGTGCGTCGGTCCTCCGCAGATGCAGTGGTTCTGTCGGGGCAGACACAGTGGGCCTGTCGAGCAGGAGGCGCGGTGGGCCTGTGAGATACGTTCGCGCGTGGCGCGGACGTCCCTGGTGTCATTGCAGCTGTGTCACGATCTCGCGTGCCATCGCGCCCAGCGGCAGGATGCGGTCGGCGCCGCCGCGTTTGATCGCTTCCTTGGGCATGCCGAACACGATGCTGGTGTGCTCGTCCTGCGCCACCGTGCGCGCGCCGGCCTGGCGCATTTCCAGCAGCCCGGCGGCGCCGTCGTCGCCCATGCCGGTCATGATGATGCCCAGCGCATTGCTGCCGGCCGCACGCGCGGCCGAGCGGAACAGCACATCCACCGACGGACGATGCCGGTTGACCGGCGGGCCTTCCATCACTTCGACGAAATACTGCGCGCCACTGCGGCGCAGCAGCAGATGCTTGCCGCCGGGCGCGATCAATGCGCGGCCCGGCATCACCCGGTCGTTGTTGGCCGCTTCCTTCACCGCGATCTGGCACAGGCCGTTGAGGCGCGCGGCGAAGGCAGCGGTGAATTTCTCCGGCATGTGCTGCACGATCACGATGCCGGGGCAGACGCGCGGCAAGGCGGTCAGCACTTCTTCCAGCGCCTGGGTGCCGCCGGTGGAGGTGCCGATGGCGACGATGCGCTCGGTGGTCTGCGCCAGCGCGCGCCCGCTTTGCGCCGGCAGGATCACGTCGGCGGTGTGCTTGACCTCCGCTTCCAGCGGCGCTGCGGCAACCCGCGCGGCCAGCCGTTTGACATTGGCGCGTGCGGCGCTGCGCACGGTATTGACCAGTTCGTCGGCCGAATCGGTGAGGAACTGCTTGAGCCCCAGCCGCGGCTTGGTCACCACTGCCACCGCACCGGCGGCCAGGGCATCCATGGTGACGCGTGCGCCCTTTTCGGTGAGCGTGGAACAGATCACCACCGGGGTGGGGCGCTCGCTCATGATCTTGCGCAGGAAGGTGATGCCGTCCATGCGCGGCATTTCCACATCCAGCACGATCACGTCCGGCCATTGCTTGCGCATCTTCTCGATCGCCAGCAACGGGTCGGCCGCGGTGGCGATGACCTCGATATCGTCCGCGTCGTTGAGCACGCCCACCAGCACCTGGCGCACCACCGCCGAGTCGTCGACGACCATGGCCTTGATGGGATTGGGGCTGGCGGCAGGGCGGTTGAGGGCTGTCGACACGGGGGATCCTTGGCTCAGGCCTTGCGGAAGATCGAGGGTGCCACCTGGACCAGATCGATGTCGAGTTCGCTCAGGCTTTCCGAATGACCGATGCAGAAATAGCCGCCCGACTTGAGGTTGGACAGCACGCGCAGGATGACCTCGCGCTTGGTCTGGCCATTGAAATAGATCATCACATTGCGCAAGAAGATCGCATCGAAGCTGCCCAGCATCGGCAGGGCCGTGTTGAGGTTGGCATGCACGAACTTGACCCGGTCGCGCAGGCGGCGCTCCACCAGCAAGGTGCCGTCGTACTCGCCCTGACCACGCAGGCAATAGCGCTTGAGATACACCTGCGGAATGCCGTCGATGCGTTGCAGGGCGTAGTGCCCGGTGCGCGCCTTGGCCAGCACGCGGGTGCTGATGTCGCTGCCGACCACTTCGAACGGCCGTCCCTGCAAGGCGTCGTCCAGCACCATCGCCATGCTGTAGGCCTCTTCGCCGCTGGAACTGGCCGCGCTCCAGCAGCGGAACGGCAGGCCGCCGCGATGTTCGCCGGCCAGCTTGCGCAGCAGCTCGAAGTGCTTGGGCTCGCGGAAGAAGTAGGTCTCGTTGGTGGTCAGCAGATCGATCGCGGTCTGGATCTCGGCGCGGTCCTGGCGGCTTTCCAGCAATTGCAGGTATTGCGTGTAGTTGCTGAACCGGTGTTCGCGCAGGCGCTTGCCCAGACGGCCGCACAACATGGCTTTCTTGCCGGAGGAAATGCTGATGCCGGCCGCTTCGAAGATGAAGCGCTGGAAGCGGCCGAATTCCTGTTCGGTGATGGCGGTGGCCGTGCTCATGTCAGGCGACATCCGCATCGCTGGGCAGTGCGTTGCCGCACAGGCGTGCGATGCGCACGGCGTGCTCGCGCCACCATTCCGACAGCATCGGCCCGGGCATCGGCGAGCCCATCAGGTAGCCTTGGGCCAGGTCGCAGCCGAGTTCGCGCAATAGCCGCCAATCCTCGGGTGTTTCCACGCCTTCGGCCACGGCGGTGAGGTCGAGCCGGTGCGCCAGTTCCAGCGTGGATTCGAGCACCGTGCGCTGGCTGCGGCTGCGATGGGCGGCATGCACGAAGCTGCGATCCAGCTTGAGTTCGGTGAAGGGAATGCTGGCCAGGCGCTGCAGCGAGGAAAACCCCGTGCCGTAGTCGTCGATCGACAGGCCGAAGCCATGCAGGCGCAGGCGCGCCAGCATGCTCAAGGCGTTGGCCGGCTCGACGATGGCGCTTTCGGTGAGTTCCAGCACCAGATCGGCCGGGCTCAGGCCGTTGTCGCCCAGCTTGCCGCACAGTTGTTCGAGAAAGCCCTGCTCGCCGAGCAGGTTGGGCGACAGGTTCAAGGCCAGGCTCAGCTCGAAGCCTTCTGCGCGCCAGTCCACCAGTTGCGCGACCGCCAGGTCGATCACCTGCTGGGTCAAGGCATGGATCAGGCCTTCGCGTTCGGCCAGCGGAATGAAGCGCTCCGGCCCGATCATGTCGCCTTGCGGGCGGCGCCAGCGCGCGAGGGCTTCCACGCCGCGCAGGCGGCCATCCCTGAGATCGAGCTTGGGCTGGTAGGCCACGCGGATTTCGCCGCGGCGCATGGCCCGGTCCAGCCGCGATGCCGCCGCGCCACCGCTGGACATCAGCGGCGAGATCGCCGGCTGTGCAAACGCAGGCGCGTTCGTGGCCAGCCCCGGTTCGCACTGCAGCACATTGGCCAGGTCCTGCAGATGCATCGGCTTTTCGATGCCGCCGAGCACGCGCACCCCGGCACTACGGCTGAGCTGCATCACTGCATCGATCAGGGCGCCGCCGCGCTGCGAGACCACCACCACCGGCACGCTGTACTTGCCGCGCGCCAGCGCATCGAGCAACTGCACGCCGTCCATGCCCGGCATTTCCAGATCGATCAGCAGCAGCGATGGCGCAATCGCACTGCCCAGCCAGGCCAGCGCGGCGTGGCCGTCCACCGCGCCGTCGACCGCGACGGCGCCGAGCTGGCGGCACAGCGCCATCGCATGTTCGCGCTGGACCACGCTGTCGTCGACGACCAGTACTGGGCCGTCCAGCGCGCAGCTGCAGGAGAGAAGGGTGGGGCGCATGGGAGTCCTTGCGGGCATGCTGGACATGTCAGGCTGCCAGCTCGGCGACAGGCCGCTGGGCGGGTGCGGCGTTGCCCAGCAGCGCGTCGGCGTCGAGCAGGATCACGAAGCGTTCGCCGATCCTGGCCATCGCATGGATGCATTCGCGTGCGATGCCGGCGCCAAAACTGGGCGCGCCGGCGATCGCGTCGGTCGCGATCTCCAGCACTTCGCTCACCGCGTCCACGAGCAGGCCGAGCACCTGATGCACCTGGGCATTGGCGATCTCCACGATCACGATGCAACTGCGCTTGGTGATCGCGCTGGCGTCGCGGCCGAAGCGTTGCTGCAGATCCACCACCGGCACCACCGCGCCGCGCAGGTTGATCACGCCGCGCAGGGCCGGCGGCATCATCGGCACATCGGTGGGCGCGCGGTATTCGATGATTTCCTTGATGCCGAGGATGCCCAGGCCGAACATCTCCGTGCCCAGCAGAAAGGTCAGGTATTGCTGCGGTGCCGTCGATGACGGCGCAACGGTGCGTGTGGCGGTGATGGCTGCGCTGTGCGGTTGCATCGTCGTTTCCTCAGAAGCTGGCGAACTGCGATTCGTCGATCGCATCGGCGGTGGCCGCCACCGCGCCGATCTGGCGCACGTTGCTGCGACGCGGAGGCGTGCTGACCGCGGCGCTGCTGGCATGCGGTGCGATCCGGCGCGGGCCAGGCTTGTTGCTGGTCGATGCCACCGCGCGCGAGCCATTGCCGAGCCGGAAGAAGCCCATCAACTGCTGCAGCTGTTCGGCCTGCGCGCTCATTTCCTCCGAGGTGGCGGCCAGCTCTTCGGCATTGGCCGCGGCCGACTGCGTGGTCTGGTTCAACTGGCCGACGGCGGTGTTGATCTGGCTGACGCCGGCGGTCTGTTCTTCGGAGGCGGCGGCGATTTCCTGCACCAGGTCGGAGGTGCGGCGGATCGAGGGCACCATCTCGCCGAGCACGCGGCCGGCGCTTTCGGCCAGGTCCACGCTGGAGCCGGCCACCTCGCCGATCTCCTGCGCGGCGACCTGGCTGCGCTCGGCCAGCTTGCGCACTTCCGCCGCCACCACCGCAAAGCCCTTGCCGTGTTCGCCGGCGCGCGCGGCCTCGATGGCGGCATTGAGCGCCAGCAGATTGGTCTGGTAGGCGATGTCGTCGATGATGCCGATCTTCTTGGCGATGTCCTTCATCGCCACCACGGTGGCGCGCACGGTGTCGCCGCCGTCGGCCGCTTCGCTGGCGGCCTTGGCGGCCATGCTGTCGGTGACGCGCGCGTTCTCGGTGTTCTGCGCGATGGAGGCGGTCATCTGTTCCAGCGAGGCGCTGGTCTCTTCCACGCCGGCGGCCTGTTCGCTGGCGGCCTGGGCCAGCGCCTGGGCGGTGGCGCTGACCTGTTCGGAGGCGCTGGCCAGGTTCTCGGCGTTGCGGTTGACCTCATCGACGATCTCGGTCAGCCGGCTCATGGTGGTGTTGACGTAGCGCTGCATGTCGGCGAAGGCGCCTTCGTAGCGGCCTTCCACGGTGTGGGTGAGGTCGCCGTCGGCCATCGCGCCCATCACCTGGATCACCTCGGAAATGCTGCGCAGGTTGCCGCGCGCACGCTCCACGGTGTCGTTGATGAAGGCCTTCTTGCCCGGCAGCTGCGCCAGCGGCGCTTCGAAGTTGCCGCGGCCGAACTCGGCCACCACGCCCATCGCCAGTTTCTTGACTGCGATATGCGCGCCCACCATCTGGTTGATGCCGGTGGCCAGGCTGCGGAAATCGCCGTCGAAGCCGCTGCTGTCGATCACCACGTCGATATCGCCGGCCTCGTGCTCGGCCGACATGTGGTTGATCTCGCGGATCAGGCCGGTGAGGTTGCCGCGCACCTGTTCCAGGGTTTCGTTGATGAAGCGCTTCTTACCCGGTAGCAACGGCAGCTGCGCGGTGAAGTTGCCGCGGCCGAATTCGGCCACGCAGGCGATGGCCTGCTTCTTGACCGCGATATGGCTGGCCACCATCGCGTTGATGCCTTCGGCCATGCGGCGGAAATCGCCGGTGAAACGCTGGGTGTCGATGACCACGTCGATATCGCCGGCGTCATGCTCGGCCGACATGCGGTTGACCTCGGCGACCATGCCGGTGAGGTTGCCGCGGATCTGGTCCACCACCTCGTTGATGAAGGCCTTCTTGCCCGGCAGGCGCTCCAGTTCGGCGGAAAAATTGCCGCGACCGAACTCGGCCACGCACGCCATGGCCTGCTTCTTGACCGCGATGTGGCTGGCGACCATGCGGTTGATGCCTTCGCCCATGGTGCGGAAGTCGCCGTCGAAACGCGCCACGTCGATGCGTGCATCGATCTCGCCGGCATCGTGCTCGCGCGAGACGCGGTTGATTTCTTCATTGACGTGACGGATGCCGTTCTGCACCTTGCGCAGCCCGCGCAGGACGTCGCCGGCCTGCTCGTCGCGCACTTGCGGCAGGGTGACATCGAAGTTGCCGCGCGAGAACGCGTCGAGCGTGGTGGTGGCCAACTCCAGCGACGCGCTGGCGACGCGGATCGCCCAGACCAGCAGGGCGCCGCTGATCAATGCGGCCACGAGGCTGATGCCCAGCAAGGCCGCGTGCGACAGCGTCAGCGCAACGCCGGCGACGACCACGACGACGGGCAGGGCGACGGCAAGCGCGGCGGTGAACCACAACTGCGTGGCGATCGGGAGACGGTGTGACATGGCGGTAGCTTCCTGGGGTCAGGGAACGACAAACGACGCGATTTTTGCGGGAGCGATGCTGCGAGCGCTCAGGCCGCCAACGCGTCCTGATTGGGGTGCAACTGCTGAATCAGGCTGGGCACATCCAGAATCAGCGCGACATCGCCGCTGCCCAGGATGCTCGAGCCACTGATGCCTTTGACCTGCGCGAAGACCTTGGACAGCGGCTTGATCACGGTCTGCCATTCGCCCAGCAAGGTGTCCACGACCAGACCGAAGCGCTGGGCGCCCTGGTGGATCACCACGATGCTTTCGCGCGCCGGCGTCCTGCCGCCGAGCGCGAACAGTTCGCGCAGGCGCACATACGGCAGCACGCTGCCACGCAGGTCGATGTAGTCGCTGCTGTAGTCCGGGGTGAATTCCACGCATTCCTCCACCACGTCCAGCGGCACCACGAACACGGATTTGCCCACGCCCACCTGGAAGCCGTTGATGATGGCCAGCGTCAGCGGCAGCCGCACCGAGATGGTGGTGCCCACGCCGGCGCTGCTGTCGATCTCCACGGTGCCGCGCAGCGCGGTGATGTTGCGCTTGACCACATCCATGCCGACGCCGCGCCCGGACAGGTTGGTGACCTTTTCGGCGGTGGAGAATCCCGGCTCGAAGATCATCGCGAACACCTCGCGGTCGCTGAGCTGGCGGCCCGGCTCGATCAGGCCGCGCTCCAGCGCCTTGGCCAGGATGCGGTCGCGGTTCAGGCCGCCGCCGTCGTCGGTGATCTGGATGACGATGCTGCCGGAGTCGTGATACGCATTGAGGCCGACGGTGCCGCGTGCGGGCTTGCCACGCGCCACGCGCACGTCCGCCGGCTCGATGCCGTGGTCCATGGCATTGCGCACCAGATGGGTGAGGGGGTCGCCGATCTTTTCCACCACCGACTTGTCCAGCTCGGTGTCCTCGCCGGCCACCACCAGCGCGATGTCCTTGCCGAGTTCGCGCGCCACATCGTGCACCACGCGCTGGAAGCGGCTGAAGGTGCCGCCGATCTTGACCATGCGCAGTTGCAGGGCGCTTTCGCGTACCTCTTCCACCAGGCCGGCCAGGATCGAGGCCGATTCCAGCAACTGCGCGTCGCCGGTGCGTTGTGCGTTGGCATTGGTGCCGGCCACCGCGATGATGAGTTCGCCGACCAGATCGATCATGCGATCGAGCTTGTCGGCGTCGACGCGGATCGAGCGCGCGTCGGCGTTGCGCGCGCCGGCGTCCTGCGGCGCGCGTGCCGGGGCAGCGGCCGGGACGGCGGCCAGCGCGCCGACGACCGGCGCGCTGGCTGCCACGACCGGCTCGCTCGCCAGCGCGGCGGTGGCGTCCATCGGTGCCGGCACCGAGAGGATCTCCAGGTCGCAGTCCTCGCGCACGAACTCGAACACGTCCTCGATCGCGGCCCGGTCGGCATCGCTGCGCAGCAGGATCTGGAAGCCCAGATAATTGGCTTCCGGATCAAGCGCTTCGAAGCTCGGCAGCTGGCTGACGTCGGTGCTGATCGACTCGACCGAGCCCAGCCCGCGCAGGTTGCGGATCAGCTTGAGCGGCGAGTTGCCGTAGCGCAGCGCGTCGGCGAACAGTTTGAGCGTGATGCGCCAGTAACCGCTCTGTTTTTCCGGAGTGCCGTGCTGGATGGCGGAGGCGGCGACACCGCATGCGCTGGCCTGCAGGTAGGTCTGCAGTTGTGCCAGCAGGGGGGCGGCTTCTGCCGCCAGTGCGTCGGCATCGGCGTGGGCGGGGTCGGCGGCGGTTTCCACCAGGGCATGGATGTGGTCGCAGCACACCAGCAGCAGCGCGATCAGTTCCGAGCTCAGCGTCAGCGCGTCGTCGCGCACCAGGTCCAGCACGCTTTCCACGACATGGGTGAAGCCGACCAGCTGCGGCAGATCGAACAGGCCGCCCGAGCCCTTGATGGTGTGCGCCGCACGGAAGATCGCATTGACCGCATCCGGCGAGGAGGCGCCACGCTCGGCTTCGAGCAGGTGACGTTCCATGTCTTCGAGCAGGTCCCGGCTCTCGGCCAGGAAGGTCTGCATCAGCTGGTTCATATCCATACGCGTGGCCGGTCCGTTAGTGAATGCGTTCGCCGATACCCGCAACCGCGTGCGGGTACAGCGCTTCGAGCAGGCCGAGCAGTTCGATCACATCGACCACCGCGCGGCTGGAATCGGTCAGCGAAAACGGCCGGCCGTCGGCCTGAATCGCCTGCTTGGTCGCCAGCAGCAACTGCAGGCCGGTGGTGTCGATCTCGCTGACCGCGCCCAGGTCCAGGTGCAATCCGCCCGGGTGCAGCAAGGCCGGCTGCAGCAGCGGCTTGAGTTCGGCAGCGCGACGGATGGTCATCTCGCCTTCCAGGGCGAGCGTCAGCGGCGCGGGTAGATCGGACAGTGGCGTGTTCATGGATGCCTCAAGCGATGCGACGGCGCACGGGTGCGTGCCATGACGCGGAAGAAGGTCGCTCCGGCGTGGCTTGCGTGGGCAGCTCTGCACACGCGGACATGCCGGTCCATGCAGGTATCGGCGCGCGACAGGAATATTTAGGCCAAATTCAGTGCAGTGACGGATTTGAGAAATCCATCACTGCCTGGGCATTAATTGCTCAGCTTTGTCGCAAGCAGGCTCAGGGAACCAATGTCCTGGACAGTCCTGCAGGACAGATAGCCGCCTTTCAGCCGACTTCTTCAATGCGTGCGGGATGGATCTGTGCACGGCCACTGCCGCGAAAACGCATGAAACAGGCGGCATGTATCACGCCCGGCATCGCCTGTAGCGGAGAGCGTTAGTGAAAATGCCGCATTGGACCGGATTGACTTCGCGCCGCGATCGCAACGCGCCCGACGCGTGCTTGCGTCCTGCACGGTCGAGAGCGCTGCACAAAGCAGGCGCAACCGACCGCGCAGCTCGCTTATCTCGGTGCCAGCATCGTCAACAAGCCACGCGCGGCATTGAAGCGGTCCGCGCCTTCCGGCAGCGGCAGCTTGACGCGCAATTTGTCCGGGCCGTCCATGCTGTAGATCTTGGGCTGCTTCTGGATCATCTGGATCACCGCGACCGGGTCGATCGACGGTTTGGCTTCGAACACCAGGCGGCCGCCGTTTTCGCCCAGATCCAGTTTGCGGATGCCGAGGGTATTGGCCTGCAGCTTGAGCTCGGCAATCGCGAACAGGTGTTTGACCGGGTCCGGCAGCAGGCCGAAGCGGTCGATCATCTCCACCTGCAATTCGCGCAGCGCATCGGCATCGCGTGCGCTGGAGATGCGCTTGTACAGCGTCAGGCGGGTATGCACGTCGGGCAGGTAATCCTCGGGAATCAGCGCGGCCACATGCAGCTCGACCTCGGCACCGCGGACCTCCTCGCCGGCATCCAGGTCCGGCAGCTTGCCCTGGCGGATGCTGCGCACCGCGCGCTCCAGCAGCTCGGTGTACAGGCTGAAGCCGACCTCGGCCATCTGCCCGCTCTGGTCTTCGCCCAGCAACTCGCCGGCACCGCGGATCTCCAGATCGTGGGTGGCCAGGGTGAAGCCGGCGCCGAGCTCGTCCATGGAGGCGATCGCTTCCAGACGCTTCTCTGCATCGGAGGTCATCGAACGACGATCCGGCACCACCAGATACGCGTAGGCGCGGTGATGCGAGCGACCAACGCGGCCGCGCAACTGATGCAACTGCGCCAGCCCAAACCGGTCGGCACGATTGATGATGATGGTATTGGCGTTGGGGATGTCGATGCCCGATTCGATGATCGTGGTCGACAGCAACACATTGAAGCGCTGCTTCTGGAAATCCAGCATCACCCGTTCCAGCTCGCGCTCGGGCATCTGCCCATGCGCAATGCCGATGCGCGCCTCCGGCACCAGCTCGGACAGGTCGCGCTGCATGCGCACGATGCTTTCCACATCGTTATGCAGGAAATACAGCTGCCCACCACGGCTGAGTTCGCGCTGGAAGGCTTCGCGCAGCAGCGCGTTGTCCCACGCGGTGATGAAGGTCTGCACCGCCAGGCGGTTCGGCGGCGGCGTAGCGATGATCGACAGATCGCGCAGGCCGGCCATGGCCATATTGAGCGTGCGCGGGATCGGTGTGGCAGTGAGCGTGAGCAGATGCACGTTGGCGCGCATCGCCTTGAGCGCCTCTTTCTGCCGCACGCCGAAGCGCTGTTCTTCGTCGACGACGACCAAGCCGAGATCCTTGAACTTCACGTCCGGCTGCAACAGCCGATGCGTGCCGATGATCACGTCGATGTCGCCGCTGGCGACCTTCTCCAGTTCGGCCTTGATTTCCTTGCTGCTCTTGAAGCGCGAGAGCACTTCCACCTTCATCGGGTAATCGGCGAAACGGTCGCGGAAATTGCGGTAATGCTGCTCGGCCAGCAGCGTGGTGGGCACCAGCACGGCGACCTGCTTGCCGGCGCTGGCCGCGGCGAACGCGGCGCGTACCGCGACCTCGGTCTTGCCGAAGCCGACGTCGCCGCAGACCACGCGGTCCATCGGTTGGCTGCTGCCCAGGTCACGTAGCGTGGCATCGATTGCAGCAAGCTGGTCGCCGGTTTCTTCGAACGGAAAGCCAGCCGCAAACGGTTCGTACATCGCACGGTCCACCTGCAGCGCCAGACCTGCACGTGCGCGTCGGCGCGCCTGGATTTCCAGCAGTTCGGCGGCCACATCGCGGACCTTTTCGGCCGCCTTGCGCTTGGCCTTGGTCCATTGCTCGCCACCCAGCGAGTGCAGTGGGGCGGTCTCGGCCGAGGCGCCGGAGTAGCGGCTGATCAGGTGCAGCTGCGCCACCGGCACATACAGCCGGTCGCCCTTGGCGTATTCGATTTCCAGGAACTCGCCGGGCATGCCGCCGGCATCGAGCACGATCAGCCCGCGGTAGCGGCCCACACCGTGGTCCTCGTGCACGATCGGCGCGCCTTCGGACAGTTCGCCCAGGTCGCGGATGATCGCTTCCGGCTCGCGTCCGACCCGACGCGTGCGGCGCGGTTGATTGGCCCGCTCCGGGAACAGCTGGCGCTCGGTGAGCAGCGCAATCTGCGGTTGATCCAGCGCAAAGCCGTCTTCCAGCGGCGCCACCGTGATGCCAAAGCGCAGCGTGCTCGCCAGGAACGCCGGCACATCGGCGACCACCTCGGGCTTCAACTGCGCGGCGCCCAGCACTTCCATCAAGGCTTCACGGCGGCCGGCCGAGTCGGCGGCCACCAACACACGGCCCGGGTAATGGCTCAGGAACGCCGCCAGCGCCTGGCCGGCCGGGGCGTCCTTTGCAGCCACCGGCAGCGGCGGCAACGGTTGGTCGCCGAGCGGGGCAGCTTCCTCGATACGCGCATGATCACTGGCCCACACCTCAATGCGCGCCAGCTTGTTGAGGCGCTCGCGCAGCGCATCGGGCGATTGATACAACTCGTCCGGCGGCAGCAGCGGGCGCTCGACATCGTGGCGGCGCTGTTCGTAGCGGTTCTGCGCTTGCGCCCAGAAGGTATCGGCGGCGTTGGACACGCCAGTGGCGATCACCGGCAGTACGCGCTTGTCCAGATAATCGAACAGCGTTGCGGTCTTGGCGAAGAACATCGGCAGGTAATACTCGATGCCCGACGGTGCCAGCCCGGATTTGAGATCCTGATACAGCGCGCTGCGCCGGGTATCCACGTCGAAACGTTCGCGCAGGCAGGCCAGCACGCGCTCGACGCTGGCATCGTCCATCGGTACTTCGCGGCCAGGCAGCATCTTGACCGCGTCCACCTTGTCCAGGGAGCGCTGCGATTCCGGGTCGAACACGCGGATCGAATCGATATCCTCATCCAGCAACTCGACTCGCAACGGCGTGTCCGCGCCCATCGGGAACACGTCGAGCAGGCCGCCGCGGACGGCAAAATCGCCCGGGTCCATCACCTGCGGGACGTTGCGGTAACCGGCGCTTTCCAGACGGCGCTTTTCCGCCTCCAGATCCAGCCGCTGGCCAACGGTGAGATCGAAGCTGCCGCCGACGATATAGCTCAGTGGCGCCAACTGCTGCAGCAAGGTCTGCACCGGCACGATCACCACGCCGCGGCTCAGGCCGGGCAGGCGATGCAGCGCAGCCAGCCGCTGGCTGATGATCTCCGGGTGCGGGCTGAACTGGTCGTAGGGCAGGGTTTCCCAGTCGGGAAACGGCACCACCGGCAGCGACGAGGATTCACCCAGCAAGGCCTGCAGATCGGACTCGATCTGGTGTGCGCTCTGGTTGTCGCGCGCGATCACCAGCAGCGGCCCGGGATGCGCCTCGGCAGCCCGCGCGATCGACCAGGCCAAAGCAGTGGGAGACGACGGTGCGCGCCAATAGGCGCGGAGCTGGCCAGACTTGGGCAGCGGCGGAGAGGGGTAGGTAAGCGAGGGCATCAGCCCGCGATTTTATCAGAGCCCCCGCAGTGCCCGGTCCATCTGGCGTGAAAGATGGCCTTGGCCCGTCTGTGCGCAAGCGCGCCGCGTAAGCCCTGCCTTACGTGTTGCCAGTGGAAGGCCTTGCCCAAGGAGTGTTTGGAAGCGCCAGCGCGGTTCATAAGCGCTTTGTTGAATGGCCGGCCGCAGGCTTCTTCGAAGCACTGTGCAACGCGGTCCGGCCGAGTAGGACCAGATGCAGGGCATCTCGTCCAGCCGCTCGCCTTCGGCGCGGGCGATGCCGGCGGGCGAAGGCAGTGTCAGCGTGATGGGCAGCGGCAGCTCCACCCGCAGCCCGGCAGGCGCAAGAGACCGCCGATCATGCCTGGGTTCGCACGTGGCCCAATGCTTTCGTGCAGCAGGCGGACACATTCGCATCCCCCGCTATCTTGGGTATCAATCGTCGAATTTACGCCCCGCGGCAGATGTTTTTTAGCAGGAGACAGTCTCATGCAGAAATTGACCGCGCTCTTCCATTCAAGCACGCCCCAGCACGATAGCGCCGATGAAGCGACCACCTCCAGCTCATCGCGTCAAGGAGCGGCGTCCAGCGACAGTGCATCACCTGCCCTGGCTCCCCTGGCTGCCTTGGCAGAAGCAAGTCCGAGACGTCACAGTGGCAAGGCAAGCACTCGCCCCCGGACCAGCCACTTGTCCGCCCACTCGCACCCGCCGCCGCAGCCCTCGGTGTTCAGCAGGATGCGGGGATGGGTGGCGGAAGCGGCGTCGAACAAAATCCTCGAACCCAGCGCCTGGATCGACGCCAACTTCCGGCAGGCACGGGACGCCAGGATAAGCCTGCTCGACACTGCAGCCACAGTGACGCGCTCTTCGGAATTCACCCTGCCCGCACGACAAGGCGGGCACCAGTTCCATATGTACCTTGCAGCCGATGCATCCGGCACAAATACGATAACCCTGGCCCCAGGGCAGGAGCTGATCCCCGAGCTACTGCGGTCCGACAAGATGATCGAGCTTTCGTCGAGCCACCTGGATCAGCTCAACGCACTCGCCACCAAGCATCCAATCGTCAAGACGCAAATGCCGGACACCAAACCATGCTTGCGGGTGATCACACCCGCAGTCGCTGCCAATCTGGCCGCGGCACGCGAGGCCATCGATCTGGTCAAGGCACTTCTTCCCTACGGGGCTGGCAACCAGATCAAGGACATCGCAGCAACCAAGGGGGAGAGTGTGCTCCACTCTTCGTTGGCGTTCACAAATGGAGGACCGGCGTTGTTGGCGGTCACAAATGGAGAACCGGCGTTCCGCGCCTTGGCCGCCCGCGCCTTGGCCGCAATCCGGGC
The DNA here is from genome assembly GCF_002940205.1 of Xanthomonas arboricola pv. guizotiae. GTDB lineage: Bacteria > Pseudomonadota > Gammaproteobacteria > Xanthomonadales > Xanthomonadaceae > Xanthomonas > Xanthomonas arboricola_C. The sequence continues at coordinate 42,793 of NZ_MDSK01000020.1, read as the reverse complement.
GCAAGGTGGCTACTGCGACTCGCAAGTTCGCCTGACGTACCACCTGCTGTCGCAGAACCCTGCGCTGAGGGACTGCAGGATAGACATGGTGAGCGGAGAAGGCCACTCGTTCGTGGTGATCCGGGGGCAGACGCCGGAACACGATATCGTGGTGGATGCGTGGGCGCCTTTCGCCTCACCCACGCTTGCCCAGGATGCACTTTCCATGCATCGGGCGATCCTGCGCGGAGCAGAGCCTGACTGCACCAAACCTGCCGGCACCGTTCTGCCGGACCTGAACATCGGAGTGGCGCTGAGGCTGCAGGCTATGGACCGCAGTCACTACCCGTCGATACGCCGCAATTTCTACGCTGAAAAATATCTCGATCCCGACAGCGCCATCGCGGAACGACTAGCAACTCCGGTCGATCAATGGGATGTACCCTTCAGTGGCAATCCCAACGTGCGTTATGAGGTGCGTGACGAATCCGGCCGCCAGTTGATCTCCGGCCCGCTCAGGTTCGACATGCAGCGGATCCCATTATCGCCCGGACCCTACCAGACGCAGGAGGCATGACGCCCGCCGACGCACGTGTATGCGCGAGCCCACTCTGTGCGTTGACGCGGGATTTAGTCAAAAGCCCAGTTGGTCGAGGGTGCGGCGTCCTCACCGCTTGCGGGACACGCCGTAAATCCGTTCCTGGAGGCTCGGTGGCGGCATCCATGCCGCCACGCGATCCCGCGAGCGGCGAGGACACCGCACCAGACAGTTGGCTGGTTGTTGCTTAAAAACTTGTCCGTTGATCGCTTGCATTAGGCGGACGCTTCCTTGTCAGAACAGCAGAACGTCAAGCCCGCTCCTACCAGGCACACCGACCATCTCGCCTGGTCCTTGCCCGCCCACCGTCGCGGGACCTTGAGCGGCATGGATGCCGCGCCAGAGCTACACGGACGTACTTGCGGCGTGTCCCGCGATGGTGGGTGGGCAAGGCCCCTGCAACCAAGCAACAGCCCCAAGCCGCTTCACGAATCCCCAATCCCGAATCCCGAATCCCAGCCCCTCAGGCATCCAGCTCCAGCACCATCCGCACCAGCTCCGGCGAATCCGGATGCGGCTGCGGCTTGAAGCCAAGCGACTCGGCCAGCTGCAGCATCGGCACATTGCTTTGCAGCACGTCGCCGAACAGGCAATCCAGGTATTTGCGCCGCGCCCACTTGACCAGCTTGCGCATCAGCTGGCGTCCCAGCCCCTGGCCGGCGACGAAGCTGCTGACCAGGATGGTGTACTCGGCCTGGCGGGTGCCCGGCACCAGTGCCGCGCGTGCCACCGCGCCCACCAGCGCCTCGCCCGGCGGCAGCTGTTCGGCGGCCACCAGTACGATCTCGCTCTTGGGATTGGGATGGGTCAGGCGCTGCACCATCTCCGGCGTAATCTCGGCGGAGGAGCGCACGAAGCGCGCGCGGATTTCCTCCGGTCCCAACAGGCTGAAAGCACCCTGCAGCGGCGGACCGTCCTCGGGACGGATCGGGCGGAGCAGGAGCGTGCGGCCATTGGGCAGGCTGAAGTTTTCATGCCAGGGAGGCATGCGATTGCGAATGGCCATGACCGGTGTTCCTTGAAGATCGGAAGATTCTGGCACCCGCCCAGCGCACAACCGTGAATGAATCCGGTGCGCCGCTTGGGGGTCGTCAGGGGGTGGCAGTGCTTCCCTGATCACTGTACCGAGCGATACCGTGATCCAGTCGTGAGTATGCAGCCGCGTTCGCCAGCGCCAGCAGGCGCCTGATGGCGATGACTCAGGCGTCCTGGCGCAGCCACTCCAGCCGGGTCGAGGCACCTGCTTCGCCCAGGTGTTGCTTCAGCACCGGCAGCGCGGGCGCCAGCACCCGGTCGAACTGCCACGGCGCATTGACGATCAGCAGCCCGCTGCCGGTCAGGCGCAGCGGCGAGTCGTCCGGGCGCACCTGCAGCTCGGCCACCAGCACCGACTTGGCCGGCAGCGTGGCCGCCTTGCGCATGAACGGCTGCAGGCTGCGGCGCAGCTTGATCGGGTACCACACCATGCAGATCGCCTGCGGCCAGCGCGCCAGGGTCTCGCGCACGCTATGGATGACCTGCGGGTACTCGGCCTCCTGCGCCTCGTACGGCGGGTCGATCAGCACCAGCCCGCGGCCGATCCTGGTCTCGCCCGCGCGCGGCGGCACGAAGGCGCGAATCGCCTCGTAGCCATCGCCGGCATGCACGCGCACGCGGCTGTCCCTGGCGAACAGACGCTTGAGCGCCTCGGCCTCTTCCGGCTGCAACTCGCAGAACGCCATGCGGTCCTGTTCGCGCAGCGCCTGCGCTGCCAGCAACGGCGAGCCGGGGTAATGGTTGATCTGGATGCCGGCGGTGGGGCGCGCCGGCTTCTGGCCGGGCGTGGCCGGGCGGGCGACGGTGTGGTTGTCGGCCTGTACCGCGCGCAGATAGCGTTCGACCACCTCGGGCAGGGTCGACTCGGCCATCAGCCGCATCACCCCGGCATCGGCCTCGTTGGTCTTGCGGCTTTCCTCGCCGCCGAGCTGGTAGCGCCCGCGTCCGGCGTGGGTGTCGAGCACGAACAACGGCGTGTCCTTGCGCTTGAGGGTGTCGATCAGCGCCAGCAGGGCGATGTGCTTGAGCACGTCGGCATGGTTGCCGGCATGGAAGGCGTGGCGATAGTTCATCGCGGCAGTGTACGGGCCGCGCCAGCATGCGGCTATGCTGCGCGCCATGTCCGAGTCTCCCGCCCGCGTGCTCGTCGTCGAAGACGAAGCCGCCATTGCCGATACCGTGCTGTACGCGCTGCGCAGCGAAGGCTATGCGCCCGAACACTGCCTGCTGGGCCGCGACGCGCTGGCGCGGCTGCGCGCCGACCCGGCCGATGTGGTGGTGCTGGACGTGGGCCTGCCGGATATCAACGGCTTCGAGGTGTGCCGCACGCTGCGCAGTTTCAGCGAGGTGCCGGTGATCTTCCTGACCGCGCGCAACGACGAGATCGACCGCGTGCTCGGCTTCGAACTGGGCGCCGACGACTACATGGCCAAGCCGTTCTCCCCGCGCGAGCTGGTGGCGCGGGTGCGCGCGCGGCTGCGTCGTCGCACTGTGGCCGCCGTGGCGGAGCCGGGCTGGCAGCCGCACGGCGCGTTTGCGATCGATCGCGAGGGCAGCCGCATCCGCTATGGCGAGACCTTGCTGCCGCTGACCCGTTACGAATACGCGTTGCTGGCGGCATTGTTGCAGCGCCCCGGCGCAATCCTGAGCCGCGCGCAGTTGATGGACCGCGGCTGGGATGCGAGTGCCGACAGTGCCGACCGTACCGTGGACACCCATATCAAGACGCTGCGCGGCAAGCTGCGCCAGGCCGGCGTGCCGGCAGATCCGATCCGCACCCACCGTGGCCTCGGCTACGCGCTGGAGCTATAGCCATGGCCGCATGCAGGCATCGCGTTGTTGTCGGGATGAGGGCCTGAGATGCGGCTCGGTCTCAAGCTGTTCCTGGGCTTCTTCCTGATCGTCGGGCTGGCCGCGTTCTTCGTGATGCGGGTGTTCGTCAACGAGGTCAAGCCGGGCGTGCGCCAGGCGATGGAATCCACGCTGGTGGACGCGGCCAATGTGCTGGCGGAAATGGCCAGCGGCGAGCTGGCTGCCGGCACCATCGCCAGCGGCAGCTTTGCGCGCAACGTGGCGCAGGCGCAGCGGCGCGACCCCAAGGCCTGGGTATGGCGGTTCCGCAAGAACAACGTGGCCTATCGCGTCACCGTGACCGACGCGCGCGGCGTGGTGGTGTTCGACTCGCTGGGCCGCGATGTGGGCCGCGACAACTCGCGCTGGAACGATGTCTATCGCACCTTGCGCGGCGAATACGGCGCGCGGTCCAGCCCCGAGGTCGATGGCGACCCGACCGCCACGGTGATGCATGTGGCCGCACCGATCTACGCACCCAACGACCCGGCCAGGTTGATCGGCGTGCTGACGCTGGCGCAGCCCAATCGCAGCATCGACCCGTTCATCGAGGCCAGCCAGCGCAACATCCTGCAGCGCGGTGCCTGGCTGATCGGCATTTCCGCGCTGATCGGCATCTGGATGACCTGGTGGCTGATGCGCGGCATCGGCCGGCTCAATCGCTATGCACAGGCGGTGAGCGCCGGCATGCCGGTGCCGCCGCCGGAGCCGCGCGGCGATGAAATCGGCGACCTGGGCCAGGCGCTGGAAAGCATGCGGCGCAAGCTGGAAGGCAAGGCCTACGTGGAGCAATACGTACAGTCGCTGACGCACGAAATGAAGAGCCCGCTGGCGGCGATTCGCGGTGCATCGGAGCTGCTGACCGAACCTATGCCCGAAGCCGATCGCCAGCACTTCGTTGCCAGCATCCGCGCGCAGGAACAGCGGCTCACCGAAACCATCGACAAGCTGCTGGCGCTGGCCGAAGTGGAACAGCACGGCTGGCTGCAGACGCGCGAGCGCATCGCGGTGGCTGGCCTGCTGCAGGCGGCCGTGGATGCCGTGCTGCCGCGCGCGGCAGCGGCCGGCGTGCTGCTGGAACGCGATGCCGCATCCGACACCGCGCGCGGGCAGTACGTGCTCGGCGATGGATTCCTGCTGCGCCAGGCGCTGGTCAACCTGCTGGAAAATGCCGTCGCGTTTTCACCGCAGGGCAGCACCATCCAGCTGCGTGCGCAGGTGCTGGAGGAACAGCTGCAGCTGGTGGTCGAGGACTGTGGCAGCGGCGTGCCGGACTACGCGCTGGAACGGGTGTTCGAGCGTTTCTATTCGCTGGCCCGCCCGCAGACCGGACAACGCAGCTCCGGCCTCGGCCTGCCGTTCGTGCGCGAAGTGGCGCGCCTGCATGGTGGCGAGGCCACGCTGGGCAACCGCGAGGGTGGCGGCGCGGTCGCGACCCTGCGCCTTCCCATCGGCTAAGCGCGGCTAACAAACCGTAGTGCGCAGTCGTCAGGTAGGTGAGGACGGCGGGGGGCAACCGGAGTGGACGAGTGGTACGCGCCGATTCCGCGCGCCGTCCGCGCCCGCCTGGCGGCTACGCAGCAGGTGTGTCGGCGGCTCTGAACCGCATTGCGTGCCGTCTGTGCACAGGCCGGCCGCCGACGGCGGCGGCATCGCGGTGGCACGCAAGCGGCGTGTGCCAGGGCACATGCCGCATCCGTGTCAGCCGCGCATCGCTGTGCGCAACCGCTGTGTGTCAGTGCACCACGTCGGCCCCGATGACGTCATTGGCGACCACCGACCAGGACAGCTTGCCAAAGCCCTTGTTGCCCCATTCGGTGCCCCAGCTGTTTTCGACGAGCAGCCCTTCGCTGTCGTAGCCCAGCGCGATCACCGCGTGCCCGCCCAGGATCGGCGTCTTGGTGTCGTAGTCGACCTGGTTTTTTGGCGTGAGGTCTTTGAACCCCTGCCTGACATAGAAGGCGATCGCCACCGGCGTGGACGAGGCCAGCGCAAGTTTGATCTGTTCGATCAGGGCCCGCCCGCCATTGCCGTCGCCCGAATACAGCACGGTGTACTTGCGGTACGGCGTGCGGTTCTTGGCGGCGTTGGCGCGGTCGGCCGCGGTGGGTGGGTTCTTCCAGTTGTAGTTGCCCCACGAATAATGCTGCTCGGTGTCGATGCCTTGGGCCAGCGCGACGTCCAGCGGCGCTTCCAGCGTGGAGCCCTCATCGACGCCACGGTTGACCTGGCTGTAGAGATACATCGGGGCAAAGCGGGTTTGCGCCTGCTTGTTGGCGTTGGCATACCACCCGGTCAGGGTGTGGGCGGTTGCCCATGACGCACACGACTCCACCTGGCCCTGGTCGCCCGGGGTAATTGCCCAGGCAGTCAGGTCGACCGTGGCGGGCAGGGGTTTGGCGGCGCTGGCAATGCCGAACAACGGAGTGACCGGCTGCATCAACGACGAGGGTTTCAGGCCCATCCCGTGCGTTGCCGCCTGTGCGGCGGCGGAGGACAGGCTCAGGGCAGCGAGCAGGCAGAGCGTGAGCGAACGTTGCTTGGTCATGAAGGCAAACTCCAGGCGAGAGAGGAATGCAGTCGTGCGCGTTTGTGGAGCCACGGCCCGCAAGCGGGCATGCGTGTGCAACACCGCCGCTGCGGCGCGCGTGACGTTGAATGCGGATGCCGCGGAACCACGGAACTGGAACGCCGTGATCAACGCAGACTCGAGAAAAGCAATGGCCCCGTGATGCGCAACTGCACTCGCATCGTTGCGCCTGGCGGCGAAGCGCGCGACGGTGATGCGAAACCCTGGCGATGCAACGGAAGCATGTCCTGGGCCCCTGTTGCATTTTTGCAGGGCAAAACCTGCATTTCCTAACGGGATCACAGTGCCGGTCGCCGAGCCTGCCGATCGCCCACTTCACATTCGCTTCAAATTCGCCTCAAACCTGCGACACCGGCGCAACGCACCCTGGCGACCTCCCAGACTGAGGAAGGTCGATGAAATCCCTGAAACTGTTGTTGCGCTTCGCCACCATCGGCGGATTGATCCTGTTGCTGCTGATTCCATTGCTGTTGATCCGCGGCACGGTGCAGGATCGTGCGCGTTACCGCGACGAGGCGGTGGAGCGGGTGGCGCAGAGCAAGGCCGGCGAGCAGCAGTTCATCGCGCCGGTGCGGGTGCTGCCGTTTACCGAGGACGTGCAGGTTACCGAGCCCGATGAGCAGGGCAACCCGCGCAAGGTCTGGCGCAAGCGCGACGGCCAGTTGCTGCAGACCCCGCGCACGCTCGCCCTGAGCGGCGAGCTGACCCCGTCCGAGCGCAAGATCGGCCTGTTCCGCGTGCAGGTGTATTCGTGGAAGGCCAGGCTCAAGGCCGAGTTCGACCCGTTCGACTATCCGGCCGTGGCCGGGCGCCGCTATGGCCGGCCGCATCTGGCGGTGGGCATTTCCGATGTGCGCGGCCTGGTCGGCACGCCGAGCCTGCGGGTGGACGGCCGCAGCTTGCCGCTGGAGAGCGGGGCCGGCGGCCTGGTGGGGCGCTCGGCCGGTATCCATGCCGATCTGCAGCCGCTGGGCGATGCGCTGGCCGGCACGCTGGGCGATGGCAAGCTGGTGAAGATGTCCTTCGTGCTGGACGGCACCCGCAGCCTGGCGATCGCACCGATTGCCGACAACAACGACATCGCGCTGCGCTCGGCCTGGCCGCATCCGCTGTTCGGCGGGCGCTTCCTGCCGAATGCGCCGACGATCGGCGCGCGCGGTTTCGATGCGAGCTGGTCGTTGTCGTCGCTGGCCACCGGCGCACAGACCCAGCTGCAGTCCAGCCAGTCGTCGCTGGATACGCTGGAGGTGCGGCTGGTCGATCCGGTGGACGTGTATACCCAGGCCGACCGCGCCAGCAAGTACGGCATCCTGTTCGTGGTGCTGACCTTCGTGGCGTTCGTGTTGTTCGAGTTGATCAAGCGTCTGCCGATCCATCCCCTGCAGTACCTGCTGGTGGGTCTGGCGCTGGCGATCTTCTTCCTGCTGCTGCTGAGCCTGTCCGAGCACATCGCGTTCTGGCAGGCGTATCTGGTCTCCGCCGCGGCGTGTATCGGCCTGCAGTGCTTCTATCTGTCCGGGGTGTTGCGCAGCTGGGCGCGTGCAGCCGGGTTCTCGGCGATGCTCACGGCGTTGTACGGGGTGCTCTACAGCCTGTTGATCTCCGAAGACAACGCGCTGCTGATGGGATCGCTGCTGCTGTTCGGCATCCTGGCCAGCATCATGTGGGTGACCCGCAAGCTCGATTGGTACGAGCTTGGCAACAGCCTGCGCTGAGGCCGACATGCGCGCGCGCGCACAGCTGCACCGGCGGGCGCAGCGTTTGCTGCCCGCCGGGATCGACACGGTGGCGCTGCTTCCCGCAGCGCCGCCGCAGTATTGCGACGCTTCGCCGTTGTCGGCCTTGCCCTTGCGCCGCGATGGACGCCGCGGGGTGATCGGCCTGCGCCTGCATGCGGGCACCGCGCAGGCGCTGCGCCTGGGCGGCAGCGGCTTCCTGCAGGCGGCGCAGCGGCAGGACGCGGCGGCAGACAACGCGCGTGCGCGGCGCTACGGGCCGTGGCAGCGGTTGAGCAACGGCAGCTACTGGGCGCGCAGCACCGATACACTGCTCGGCGTGCTGCTGGCCAGCGAGGCGGCGGTGTGGTTGCTGTGGCAGCAGCCGGCTGCGGCGGCTCCGGGCAATGGCGGCTGGCTGCGCTGACGTACGGCGGCGCAGTTGCGCCGGGCTGGCTTACCATGGCCGGCATGAGCGGCTCCTCCCTGATCGTTGAAACGGTGCGCGGCACGCAGGTGCTGCCGCATCTGGCTGCGGTGGCGCAACTGCGCATCGCGGTGTTCCGCGCCTGGCCATACCTGTACGAAGGCGACGCCGATTACGAGCGCGGCTATCTGGCCGCCTACGCGGCCTCGCCGGACAGCGTGTTCGTGCTGGCACGCGATGGCGATGCGGTGATCGGCGCCTCCACCGGGCTGCCGCTGCTCGACGACAGCGAAGCCTTCCATGCGCCGTTCCGTGCAGCCGGCATCGCCCCGGCCAGCGTGTTCTATTTCGGCGAATCGGTGCTGCTGCCGGACTATCGCGGGCAGGGAATCGGCCACGCATTTTTCGACCAGCGCGAGGCGCATGCGCGTGCACTGGGCCGCTTCGCGCTCACTGCGTTCTGCTCGGTGGAACGCGCAGAAAACGATCCGCGCAAGCCGGCCGACCATCGCCCCAACGACGTGTTCTGGCGCAAACGTGGCTATGCACCGCAAGCGGACTTGCGCGTGCAATTGGCGTGGGCGGAGTTGCAACACGGCGAGATCGACCACAGTCTGCAGGTATGGACGCGGCCACTGCCGCCGTGACCGAGTCACCTCTTACGCCATCGATCAATCGCAACCAGGCCAGCAGATGAAAATTGCCGTCGCCAAGTATCCGATCGGCAAACCCGCCGATTTCGCCGCCTTTGCCGCACGCCAGTCCGCGCTGGTGGGCGAGGCTGCCGCCGCCGGCGCACGCCTGCTGGTGTTGCCGGAGTATCTGGCGCTGGAGCTGGGCGCAACCTTCGGCACGCAGATTTCCGCCGGGTTGCCAGAGTCGCTGGCGGCGATCCAGGCGTTGCGCGCGCCGTGGCTGGAGCTGTTTGCCGGCCTGGCGCGCCAGCATCGGCTGCATCTGGTGGCCGGCAGCTTTCTGCTGGACCTGGGCCAGGGCCGTTACCGCAACCGCAGCGACTGGTTCACGCCCGATGGCCGGCACGGCTGGCAGGACAAGCTGCAGCTGACCGGCTTCGAAAAGGCCAGCGGGCTGATCGAGCCGGGCGATGCGCTGAAGGTGTTCGACCTGGATGGCGTGCGTGCGGCGATCGCGATCTGCTACGACAGCGAGTTCCCGCTGCCGGTGCGCGCGCAGTACGAGGCCGGTGCGCGGCTGCTGATCGTGCCCAGCTGCACCGACACCGCTGCCGGGGCGATGCGGGTGCGCGTCGGCTGCCTGGCGCGCGCGCTGGAAAACCGCGTGTTCGTCGCGCAATCGGTCACCGCCGGTGAAGCGCCGTGGAGCCCGGCGCTGGACGTCAACACCGGCGAAGCGGCGGTGTTCGCACCGATGGATGTCGGCTTCCCGGCCGATGGTGTGCTGGCGCAGACCCGGGGCACTGCCGTGTGGGCGTATGCGGAGCTGGATTTCGCCGCCTTCGAGGCCAGCCGCGCGCAGGCCCAGGTCGCCAACGATCGCGATTGGGCCGGGCAATTGGGCGCTCACGTTGCGCGTGCCAGGCTGGCCACGTTTGATTGATAAAACGTGGTCCCCAGAGGACGATGCTCATCGTCGGGCGAGCACAGCCGGTGTTCGCGACGGCACCTGCCATGCGTACGCTGCAACGTCCACGCGCGGTGCCTCAATTGGTGACCGCGCGCCACGGTATCTCGGCCACTTTCATCCCTTGCAATAACGCCCACCAGGTTCCCATGGCCAAGAAAACCCTGATTCCGCACAGCGTCCGTCTCGAGTTCGCGCCCGGCGCGCTGGTGCACAGCAATCTGTCCGGCGCGGTCTTCACCGACGACTGGCTGTGGGTGGCCGGCGACGAGGCCTGCGCGGTGGATCGCCTGCGCAGGCTCGACCCCGTGCAGCGCGAGACGCTGCGCTTCGGCCAGGGGCAGAGCTTTGCGCTGGCCGACCTGCTGGACCTGCCCGGCGAAGACGGCGAGGAAGCCGACCTGGAGGGCATGGGGCTGTCGGACGGGTATCTGTGGGTGGTGGGCTCGCATGGGTTGAAGCGCAAGAACGCCAAGCCCGGCCGCGACGATGCCGACAACGCCAAACGCCTGACCAAGCTCAAGCTCGACGCCAACCGCCGCCTGCTGGCCTGCCTGCCGATCGAGCGCGATGCCGACGGCACCCCGCACCTGGTGCGCGAGGCCGCCGACGGCCGTCGCGCGCTACGGCTCAAGGGCGACGCCAGACACAACCAGCTCACCGAGCTGCTGGCCGACGACCCGCACTTCGGCCCGTTCCTGGAGATTCCCGGCAAGGACAACGGCTTCGATATCGAAGGCATCGTGGTGGACGGCGAGCGCCTGCTGCTGGGCCTGCGCGGGCCGGTGCTGCGCGGCTGGTCGGCGCTGCTGGAGATCCGGGTGCAGGTGCATGGCGAGCACCTGCGCCTGGCGCCGCTGGACGAAGACGGCACGCTGCTGCGCAAGCACTTCCTGCAATTGGGCGGGCTGGGCATCCGCGACCTGCATTATTCCGGCGATGACCTGTACCTGCTGGCCGGCCCGACGATGGTGCTGAACGGCGAAATCCGCCTGTTCAAATGGCCGGGCGCGCGTGCGGTGCTGGCCGCCAACCAGGCGCCGGTGCGCTTTCAGCACGCGCTGCTGGAATCGGCAGTGTTGCCGCACGGCACCGACAGCGACCGCGCCGAGGCGATCTGCAACCTGCCGCCGCAGCTGGCCGGCAAAATCCCAACCTGGCTGGTGCTGTACGACGCCCCGGGCACGGCCCGGAGTGGCGGCGATTGCGTGGTGTACGGCGACCTGCTGCGTAACCGCTGAACCGGCAGGCCGGGCAGGGCCACGCTGCGCAAGGTAAAATCGACCGACTCCCGTTTTGCCGAGCGCTCCATGACCTGCCGCACCCGTTTTGCCCCCAGCCCCACCGGTTACCTGCACATCGGCGGCGCCCGCACCGCCCTGTATTGCTGGCTGGAGGCACGCCGCCGCGGCGGGCAGTTCGTGCTGCGCATCGAAGACACCGACCGTGAGCGCAGTACCCAGGAGGCGATCGACGCCATCCTGGAGGCGATGGACTGGCTGGGCCTGGGCTACGACGAAGGCCCGATCTACCAGACCCAGCGCGTCGCCCGCTACCAGGAGGTCGCCGAGCAGCTGCTGGCGCAGGGTAAGGCCTATTACGCCTACGAAACCCGCGAGGAGCTCGACGCCATGCGCGAAGCCGCCATGGCCAGGCAGGAAAAGCCGCGCTACAACGGCGCCGCCCGCGAGCAGAACCTGCCGTACCGCGACGACCCCAACCGGGTCATCCGCTTCAAGAATCCGGTCGGCGGCACGGTGGTGTTCGACGACCTGATCAAGGGCGTCATCGAGATCGCCAACAGCGAGCTCGACGACATGGTGATCTTCCGCCCGGATGGCTTCCCCACCTACAACTTCGCGGTGGTGGTGGACGACTGGGACATGGGCATCACCGAGGTCATCCGCGGCGACGACCACATCAACAACACCCCGCGCCAGATCAACATCTATGAGGCGCTGGGCGCGCCGGTGCCGAAGTTCGCGCACATGCCGATGATCCTGGACGAGCAGGGCGCCAAGCTGTCCAAGCGCACCGGCGCGGCCGACGTGATGCAGTACAAGGACGCCGGCTATCTGCCGCATGCGCTGATCAACTACCTGGCCCGGCTGGGCTGGTCGCATGGCGACCAGGAATTGTTCAGTCGCCAGGAATTGCTCGACCTGTTCGACGTCAAGGACGTCAATTCCAAGGCCGCGCGGCTGGACATGGCCAAGCTGGGCTGGGTCAACCAGCATTACCTGAAGACCGACGATGCGGCCAGCATCGCCCCGCAGCTGGAATACCAGCTCGCCAGGCTGGGCATCGATGTCGCCGCCGGCCCGGCCGCCGCCGATGTGGTGGTGGCGCTGCGCGAGCGCGTGCAGACCTTGAAGGAAATGGCCGAAAAAGCCGTGGTCTGGTACCAGCCGCTGGACACCTACGACGAGGCGGCAGTGATGAAGCACCTCAAGCTGGGCGCAGAAGTGCCGCTGGGCAAGGCGCGCGAACTGCTGGCGGCACAGAGCGAATGGAGCGTGGAGACCGTCTCGGCCGCGCTGCACGCCGCCGCCGCCGCGCTGGAGCTGGGCATGGGCAAGGTGGCCCAGCCGCTGCGCGTGGCCATCACCGGCACCCAGGTCAGCCCGGACATTTCGCAGACGGTGTACCTGGCCGGACGCGAGGGCGCCTTGAAACGCATCGATGCGGCACTCATCAAGATAGGGGCGGGCTGACCGCCGGAGCCTGTGATGAAAACCAACGAACACGCCTGCACTGCACCGCATCACCACGTCGACGACGCCAACGGCTTCGTGCGTGCGGTGGAGCGCGCCTGCAGCGAGCGCGGCCTGCGGCTGACGCCGATCCGCGCCAATGTGCTGCGGCTGATCGCCGACGCCGGCAAGCCGGTCAAGGCCTACGAACTGCTGGACTGGGTGCGCGAAGGCAAGGGCGTTGGCGCCGACGCCCCGCCCACGGTGTACCGCGCGCTGGATTTCCTGATGGCCAACGGCTTCGTGCACAAGCTCGAATCGGTCAACGCCTTCGTCGCCTGCCACCACCCCAACAGCGCCCAGCACTCGGTGCCGTTCCTGATCTGCGACCGCTGCCACAGCGCGGTGGAACTGGAAGACCGCGAGGTGGTGGCGCAACTGGAAGCGCGGGCCAAGGCGCTGGGCTTCCAGCCGCAGGCGCAGACGCTGGAAGTGCACGGCCTGTGCGCCAAGTGCGCGTAGGAGCGCGCTCGCGCGCGACGGGGCGTTATCGATAAGGCCCCATCGCGCGCAGGCACGCTCCTACGCGAGCGTGTCAGCGCCGGATCGCGCCGCAATACATCGACCACCCCCTTCCAACCGCCCGCCAACCGACGCTGCCGTAGGAGCGCGCTCGCGCGCGATGGGGCGTGACCGATAAGGCTTGGTCGCGCGCAGGCACGCTCCTACGCGAGCGTGTCAGCGTGCCGGGCAGATGCCTGTCGCGGCGATGATAGAGCGCTCACGTGCGGGCCGTATCATGGTCGTCTCGCCAGTGCCTGCAGCGCCCAATGCCCGCCAAATACTCGATCCTGCCGACGCCGACCAGCCCCGCCGAGTGGAAGGCGCTTGAAGCCGCCGCCACCGTAGAGCTCGCCCGACGCACCGAGCAGGCACATCGGCAGATTGTCGGATTGTTGAGCACGCACGGCCACCTGCTGAGCGATGCGCAGCGCCGCAGTTTGCACAAGCGGCTGCGACGCGCGGGTCGTTGACGGTTGCGCGTGCAAGGCCAGCGCGTATGCCCGCGATCCTGGACACCGGCGCTGAGCCTGGTCGTAGTTTTAACCCGATGGGCGAGGCGATGTCATCGCCATCGGCTCTGCTCCGGCTGCAGTAGGCTCTCGGCTTGCGCCCTGTCGGTCTGCTGCAGGCCACACAGCGCCAGGCCTGCGTTCGCAGTCGCGGGGGGTGGGTCAAAAGTGCTTGCGCAGGCTGACGAAGACTTGACGCGGCGCGCCGACCTGCAGGGTGGTGTAGCTGCCTGAGGGGTCGCTCGTCACGAAGCCGCTGGTGCCCAGGGAGGCGATATAGCGTTTGTCCAGCAGATTGGTCACGTTGAGATCCACATCGGTGCCGTCCAGCCAAGCCGCGTACCCATGCGCGGCACGGAACCGGTAGCCGCAGCCGGCGTTCACCACCGTGGCGCCAGCGATCGGCTGGTCGTTCAAATAGCTGTAATAACGCTTGCCGGTGAAGTGAGCCGAGATCTGGGTCCAGGCAGCGCCATCGTCGTAGCCGAGCTGGATGTTGGCGAGCACACGTGCCGAGCCCACCACCTGCTTGTCGCGCGTGGCCACCACGGCGCTGCCGGGCAGCACGACATCGTCGTCGTAGTGCGCGTCGTTGTAGGAGCTGCTGCCATAGAGCGACCAGCGTGGCAGGAAATTCCAGGTGGCTGCCGTTTCCAGGCCCTGCGAGGTGACAGCGCCGACGTTCTGCAGCACGTTCTGGTTGCCAACCACCGCCGCACTGATCGACGAGGCCAGCAGGCGATTCTGAAACCTCACGTGATACCCGGTGATCGAGGTCTGCACCGCCGTACCGGTGTGGCGGAAGCCTAGCTCCACGGTATCGGTCTTTTCGGGTTTCAGGCTGTCGCGGATGTAGTCGAACCCTGCCTTGGTGGTGGAGAACGGACCACTGGCTGCGGAGGCGACGAACGTGGACATGTTGCGCGTGTAGTCGATGAACGCCTCGTTGCGTTCGTCGAATCGGTACAGCGCACTGGCGCTGGGCAGGAAATGGTCGGAGGCCTTGATGCGGCCATCGATCGGTTGGCTGCTGGTGATGGTGCTGGCGGTGCTGGTGGCCTGCAGGGATTTCAGGCCCAGATCCACGCGCAGCGCATCACTGACCTCCCAGCTGTCGCCGACATGCAGTTGGTAGACGTCGGTGTCGAACAGGTAGTGCCAGCGGGTGCGGAACGGGTTGTCGTAGAAGCGCTGGAAATTGCGTGGCGCACTCCCGGCCTGCAGCCCGTACAGCCTGGCGATCTGATCGAAGCGGGTCGTCTCGTACCAGAGGCCAGCCCGTAGGGTGTGCCGATCCAGCCGCAGTTCCAGCTGCGACAGAATGCCCTTGCGCTGGATGTCGTAACCGACCGTGGAGACCGAGATCGGAGATCCGCCAAACGCAGCCGGCGTGGGATCGTAGGGGCTGGCAAAGGTGCCGATGCCATGATTGCGATGCCAGTACGCGGTAGTCTGGCCGCTCAGCTGCGCGCTCAGGTCGTAATCGAATTTCTGATAGGCAAACAGGTCCTTGCGTACGCCGCCGCCGTTGTAATACACATCGTCGCCGTTGCGGTACGGCGCCGGCGCCGGGGTGCCGTTCTGCACGGCCAGCGCCAGACGTTCGGCCAGTGCGAAATCGTTGGAGATGTTGTCGACCCGATAGCCGAGGCGGCGGATCAGATCCAGCGAGACGTCGAGGTAATCATCTTCGCGGCGGTCCACACCGTCGATGAAGGTGGTTGCGGTGATGCTGTCGGACAGCGGTTGCACGTATTTGAGGTTGAACTGCTTCTGTTGCTGGCTGCCGCTGCCTTTCCATTTATCCGCCTGCTGATGGCTGGCCGACAGGTACAGGCGCCCGCCGCCGGGCAGGGTGCCGCTGTTGAGCCGGGCAAAGCTGCGCAGGTTGTTCGAACTGCCGACAGTCTGTGCCAGGTCGACGCCAAAGCGTTCGCTGGGATCGATCGAGGTGAAGTCGATGGTGCCGCCGATGTTGCTGGTCGATGCGGTGCCCACGGCGGCGCTGCCCTGCGACAGCGTCACCGGCCCGTTGTTTTCGGCCTGCAGCGCCCGCCCGATGCTCAGACCGTTGTTGTTGCGGTACTGCATGTTGCCCAGCGGCACGCCGTCCAGGGTGTAGCCCATCTGGTCGGTGCTGAATCCGCGGATGGTGATCTGCTGGGCCCATTCGTAGCCGCCCAGCGGATCGGACGACTGGAAATTCACTCCTGGAAGTTTGGACAGGCTGGCCAGCGGCGAGGTGCCCGGCGCAGCCTTGGTCAGCTCGGCCGGCTTGATTGTCTGCACCTGCCGCGATTGCCCGGCGCCCAGCACGATGATGGCGTCCAGCGTGGTCTTCGTCGTGTCCGTTGCGCCAGTAGCGGTGTCCGGCGGCTCGACCGCGGCGGCGTGGAGGGTAGGCAACAGCAGCAGCGGCAGGCCGCAGCCGAGGCGGCATGCAAGCGTCATGGGCATGGGTCGATTCCGTCGGGGGAGATGCTGGAAAGGTGTGGCCGTGTCCTGTGGCACGCGGCCCGATCGTCCATGCGCTGTTGCAACGGCCGAAGCACGTCACGCCTGCGGATCGCCGATCACGACGTCATGACGCTGGACGGGTTGGAAATCGAGGCGTTGGTAGTGGCTGGTCACGTTGTCGCCGTCGACATCGATGCGCATGTAACCCTCTTCGGTACCGAGAAAGCGTCCTTCCCACCAGTTGCCGCTGACGGCACCGCCGGTGACGAAGGTGATGCCGTTAAGCACAACGGTTTCGGCGACATGGCTATGCCCTTGCAGCACCGCCAGTACGTGGTGGCCGCGCAGCAACGCCAGCACTTCTCCGGCATTGCTGACGAAGGTCCAGTTATGCGGTGCTCGGGTCCATGAGGGCGGCTCGTAGCAGCCGAGCGCGGTGATCAGCGGGATATGCGTGGTGATGATGATGCGTGTGCCGGGTGCCAGTGCGGCCAGGTCATCGCGCAGCCAGCGCAGCTGCACCGGATCCAGCCGCCCTTCGTAACTGCGGTCGGGTGTCAGGCCGATCGAGTCGAGCACGATGAAGTGCACGCCCTTGTGGTCGAAGGCGTAGTACAGCGGGCCGAAACGTTCGGTGTAATACGCCTTGCCGTAGCCGGCACTGCCGGGCTCCACACCGCTGCTGGGAAATACGCCGAAGCAATCGTGATTGCCGATCGTGTGATAGACCGGCTTGCCGATCTCCGTTTCCACCTCGCAGTACAGATCGCGCAGCATGTAGGCACGTTTTCGGTCGACTTCCAGTGCATCGAAGACGTGGTCTCCGCCATGGATGACGAAGTCGGCCGACTCTGTGGCAATGCGGCGAAAACAGCCCAGGCAGCCCGATCGCGCATCGAGCTCAGGCTGGATGTGGGTATCTGTCATGAACACGAAGGAGAACCGGTCCTTCGCAGATGCGGAAGGTATTGCGCTGGTTACCTGGCCAGTGACCAGCACGGCAGAAGCCGCCGCTGCACCGGTTAGCAGACGCCGCCGGCTGATGGACGAAAATGTCATGTAGTCAGTGGTATTTGCGACACACTGCGCAGTCTGGGCAGTGCATGTTGCAAACTGATGTGTTCGCTATTTAGCGGATGTGACCGTTTGCACGACGGCACGGACGCGCCGAAGCGAGACGCGTGGCGGCAGTGGTGCAGGGCAGGCGGATGCAGGCATGGCGTCGATGGGGCATGGACGCAGCGCATCCGCGTTTGCCATGCCTGCCTCGCAGCGGGCCACGGCCCGGCTGCAGCGGGTGTCGGCGGGTGTCGCTTGCGCGGTGGCGACAGCGCAAGACACTGACGGCAGCGTTTGCGGGCAAATCGCAGCCGGCGCTAGGTCGTCACGTCCCAGGGTGGTTGCTCGCCCAGCCGCTCCAGCAGGAACTCCACAAACGCGCGCACACGCGGCGGCTGCAGCTGGCGCGCCGGCATCACCGCGCTGATCTGCGAGGTGGGCGGCGGGTAGTCGGTCATCACCTCGACCAACCGGCCATTGCGCAGCTGCTCGGCGATATGCCAGTACGAATGCAGGGCGATGCCCTGGCCGGCGACGGCCGCATCGCGGATCAACTCACCGAAATTGCTTTCGAAACGGCTCTGCATGCGCACGCGCACCAGGCCGCCCTGGGGCGTTTGCAGCGTCCACACATCCTGGCGGCCGTCGCGGCCCATCAGCAGCACACCGGCGTGCTGGGCGAGTTCGTCCGGCGTGCGCGGGGTGCCGTGGCGCTGCAGGTAATCGGGCGAGGCGGCGAGGGTGCGGCGGTTGTCGGCGATGCGCCGCGCCACCAGCCCGGAGTCGTCCAGCGGGCCGATGCGGATCGCCAGGTCGAAGCCTTGCCTGACCAGGTCCACCAGGTCGTCGCTCAGATGCGCACTGATGTGCACGCGCGGATGACGGGCCTGGAATGCCGGCAGCAAGGGCGAGACGTACTGCCGCCCGAAGGAGGCCGACATGGTCATGCGCAGGATGCCGCCGACCGCGTGTGCGCTCTCGCGCAGATCGTCGGCCAGCGCATCCAGATCCTGCACCAGCACGCGGCCGCGCTCGGCCAGGCGCTGGCCTTCGGGGGTCGGGTGCAGCCGGCGCGTGGTCCGGTGCAGCAGGCGCACGCCCAGGTCGCGCTCCAGCCGCTTCAGGCGCTGGCTGGCGACCGCCACTGACAGGTCCAGGCTGCGCGCACCGGCGGTGATCGAACCGGAATCGAGCACGCGCAGGAACAGCGCGATATCGCCGAGGCGGTCCATGCGATTCTCAATGATTGCTTGATAGTGAATCAGGATAACAGGGGTTTTTGCTTAGGACGCCGGAGCGCAGGCTGTGGGTTGTCTTCACTGGTCCGTGCCCATGTCCGCTTCTGCGTGTTCCTCCCGTTTTCCGCCAGCGCTGCTGGCGCTGACCATCGGTGCCTTCGGCATCGGTACCACCGAGTTCGTGATCATGGGCCTGCTGCAACAGGTGGCCACCGACCTGGGCGTGTCGCTCAGCGCCGCCGGCCTGCTGATCAGCGGCTATGCGCTGGGCGTGTTCGTCGGCGCGCCGGTGCTGACCCTGGCCAGTGCGCGGCTGCCGCGCAAGGCGGTGCTGGTCGGCTTGATGGCGATCTTCACCCTGGGCAACGTGGCCTGCGCGCTGGCGCCGGACTACACCAGCCTGATGGTCGCGCGCGTGCTGACCTCGCTGGCGCACGGCACCTTCTTCGGCGTGGGTGCGGTGGTGGCGACCTCGCTGGTCCCGGCCGAGCGCCGGGCGTCGGCGATCTCGCTGATGTTTGCCGGGCTGACCGTGGCCACCCTGCTGGGCGTGCCGGCCGGCGCCTGGCTGGGCCTGCAGCTGGGCTGGCGGGCGACGTTCTGGGCGGTTGCGGTCGTCGGCGTGCTGGCCACGGCCGCGGTGGCGCTGTGGGTGCCGGCGAACGCGGGCGTGGCCGCTGCGGTGTCATGGCGCCAGGAAGTGGCGGTGCTGGGGCGCGGGCAGGTGCTGCTGGCCCTGGCGATGACGGTGGTGGGCTATGCCGGTGTGTTCGCGGTGTTCACCTATATCCAGCCGTTGCTGGTGGACGTGAGCGGTTTCGCGCAGACCGCGGTGTCGCCGGTGTTGCTGGTCTTCGGTGTCGGCATGATCGTGGGCAATCTGCTGGGCGGGCGTCTGGCCGACCGGCGGCCCACTGCCGCCTTGTTGGGCAGCCTGGCGGCATTGGTGGTGGTGCTCGCCGCGATGGGCCTGGTCCTGCACAACAAGACCGCGATGGTGATGTTCGTCGGGCTGCTGGGCGTGGCCGCCTTCGCCACCGTGGCGCCGCTGCAGTTGCGCGTGCTCGAGCATGCACGCGGTGCCGGCCAGAACCTGGCCTCCAGTCTCAATATCGCCGCGTTCAATCTGGGCAATGCGCTGGGCGCCTGGCTGGGCGGCGTGGTGATCGCCACGCATGCCGGCCTGGTCGCCACGCCGTGGCTTGCCGCGCTGTTGAGCGCGCTTGGCCTGGGCATCGCGTTGTGGAGCGTGCAACTGCAACGCCGGCGTGGCGTTGTGCCGGGCATGTGTGCCCAGGCGGGTTGATTCGTTTTTTTTGCATGAGCACAGTGACCGCGCAACCGGCAGCCCTGGGCGATCGCGCAGGTGGTCGGCGAGCGGGGCGTGGCGCCTGGCATCGCGCGTGGCCGGATCGACCGGCAGCGCACGGATTTTCCTTCGGGTTCAAGGAGCATTGTGATGGAGACACGTTTTCTCGGCCGTTCCGGTTTCAAGGTGCCGGTGCTCGGTCTGGGCGCCGGCACCTTTGGCGGCAAGGGGCCGCTGTTTTCTGCATGGGGCGATACCGATGTGGCGCAGGCGCAGCGCATGATCGACCTGTGCCTGGAGGCAGGCCTGAACCTGTTCGACACCGCCGATGTGTATTCGGACGGCGCCTCTGAAGAGATCCTCGGCCAGGCGCTGCAGGGCCGCCGCGATCAGGTGATCCTGTCGACCAAGACCGGCCTGCGCCTGGGCGATGGGCCCAACGATGCCGGTGCCTCGCGCTTCCGCCTGTTGCGTGCGGTGGATGCCTCGTTGCGACGCCTGCGCACCGACTATATCGATCTGCTGCAGCTGCATGCCTTCGACGCGATGACGCCGATGGAAGAAACCCTGTCCACGCTCGATGGGCTGGTCCGCGCCGGCAAGCTGCGCTACCTGGGCGCGTCCAATTACGCCGGCTGGCAGCTGATGAAGTCGTTGGCGGTGGCCGATGCGCGGGGCTGGAGCCGCTTCGTCGCCAACCAGACCTATTACTCGCTGGCCGGGCGCGATTACGAATGGGAGCTGATGCCGCTGGGCATCGACCAGGGCGTGGGCGCGGTGGTGTGGAGTCCGCTGGGCTGGGGGCGCCTGACCGGCAAGCTGCGTCGCGGCCAGGCACTGCCCGAACACAGTCGCCTGCATGTCACTGCGGCCGCCGGCCCGGCGATCAGCGACGAGCGCCTGTTCGACATCGTCGATGTGCTCGACGCGATTGCCGAAGAGACCGGCCGCAGCGTGCCGCAGATCGCCATCAACTGGCTGCTGCAACGGCCCAGCGTGAGCACGGTGCTGATCGGCGCACGCGACGAGGCGCAGTTGCGCCAGAACCTGGGTGCGGTGGGCTGGTCGCTGACGGACGCGCAACGCGCGCGCCTGGATGCGGTGAGCGCGGTGGAGCCGCCGTATCCGTACTACCCGTACTGGCGCGGGCACTTTGCCGAACGCAGCCCGCTGCCGGTGTGACGCGGGCTGCGCCATCGCGCCACGCTGCCGTCGGTTGGCGGCAGCGTGGCATCCCTCACCGTTGCCGCCTCACAACGGCCGTGCCGCGCGCGGAATGACCTCGGGCATGATCGCTCCCACGCCCTTGCTGCCTTGCAGCTGTTTGCAGTTGTCCAGTGCGGTGGCCACCGAGTCGTAGCCGATCATCGCGCTGCCATCGATGGCCGAGGCATACACCAGTGTGCCACCGGTACGTGAGGCCAACCCACCGGCGATTGCTGGCGTGGTATTGAACAGCTTGATCGAGGCGCCCAGCAGGATCAGTTGGCCGCTGCGCGTTTCGAGCGCTGCGGCCACGCGCGGGGCTTGCCCGGCCGGAACCACGGCGGCCGTGCGTGCGGCCGTGCCGGCATCGAGATAGATCGCGTAGCGGTCGAAGCGTGCAACCGGGGCGTCTGTGGCGGTTTGCGACGCCGGCACCGCGCGTGCGGCGGTCGTTGCAGGCGCGCCGTCGGCCAGCCTGACCACTGCGCCGGGAATCAGCCGGAAGCTGCTACGTCCTGCAGCGATGGTCGGCCCGGTCGCCGCAGCGTGCAGGCGTTTGCTGTCGACCAGCTGCGCCGACGCGGGAGCGCAGACGCCGGCTGCAACGACAACGAGCAGCATCAGTAAGGATGTCTTCATGTCAGTGACCCACCACGCGCATTTCGAATTCCTCCAGTTGCTCCTTGCCCTGGTCGGCGAGCATGTCGTCGACCTCCAGGGTCCAGCGCCCGGCCGAGGGTTCGTCCAGGAAGGCGTTGCTCGATGTCAGCCAGACCACGGTGCCGTCGGGGGCCTGATCGAGTGTGGAGAACGGCGTCATCACCGTGCTGCGCGTGCCGCTGGGCGACACCAGCACCACGCGCAGGTGACTTGGGTCCTTATGGGTGGCCGAGAAATACAGTTGCACGCCTTCCACCTTGAAGGATTGGGTGATGTTCAATGACAACCTGGCCGGTGCCGCGACACCCCCGATGGTGCTGCTGTTGCCTTCATACACTTTCCAGCTCGTGTCCTGCAGGGCGGGCAGCGAGGTGAAGTGCATTGCACGTTCCACAGCCGCGGCGGCGTCGACCAGCCCGAAGCCATACCAGTTGCTGAAACGATGGCCCGCCGCATTGGTGACCCAACCCGGGTCGATCACGGTGCCGTTGTAGAGGGCCTTGGGTTGAGTTGGGTCGACCTGGGTCGCGGTGGTTGCCAGGATGTATTTGACATCTCGCAGGGTCAGCTGCGGATTGGCGCCCAGCATCAAGGCCGCCACGCCCGCCACGGTAGGCGATGCCGCCGAGGTGCCGTTCATGCGCGCGGTGTAGTTGCACGATGCATCGATCTTGGAGCGGCTGCTGTCGAGCGCGTTCTGCATCTGGAGGGTGCGATCACGGTTGTTGCCCGCTGCACAGCCGCTGAGGTCGGTGGTGACGATTGCGGCTTTATAGAAGCGCCGCAGCGGCAGAAGGTTGGTGAGCCCATAAGAGGGCTGGGCCGTTTCCGGGTGCGGATCGAAGGCGCGCTGAAACCCATACTCGCCCCCCAGCCCGGAGACCCACAGTGCAGAGCCTGGAGATGAGTACGACGCCCGCACGCCATCGGCGTTGACGGCACCGGCCACGATCGTGGTGATCAGGTTGTTGAACTGGTCGGTGTTGGCCAGTGCGCAGCCGACACCGAGCTTGCGGGTCTGGTCTGCGCAGCGATCCACCGGATTGCCTTGTGCATCGTTCTCGATAAGGGCAAAGAAGTCATTGCCGGCAGCTTTGACATACACCCCGCCTTTCCCGCCGCGCTGCGCCTGCATCAGTCTTTCGAGCGACTGTTGTTCGTCGACTTCGGTGTACGGATACACGCGCGACGAACCATCCCAACTGTTGTTGAACACCTCCATGGCGCGCCCTTCCGGCCCGTCGCCCCAGGCGTAGCGAATGTCGACGTACTGCTTGCTGCCATCCGGCTCTGCAATTGCATTGAAGCCAGCCAGCCTGGCCTCCGGTGCAACGCCACGTCCGCCGATCCCGTTCCATCCGCGCTCGGCGATGATGCCCGCAACTGCGGTGCCGTGGTCGCTATCGATCTCGCTCGCTGGTGGCGTCGGGTCGTTGGAGCCGGTCAGGAAATTGCGCGAGCCGTTGGCGACGATATTGTCGACCAGGTCCGGGTGTGCGATCTCCAGGCCGTCATCGATCACCGCAACCTTGACGCCTGCGCCGCGGATGCCCAGCGCGTGCAGGATGTCCACGTCCAGGTCCACGCCGGGCAGCGGGCGTTCATCGCCGAACACTGGCTGGCCCTGATTGAGCAGATGCCATTGGTAGCGGAACAGTGGGTCGTCGCCTTGCTGTGTTGCGGCGTTGGCCGCTGCGCTGAACACCTGGGCATCCCAGTGCTGGCTGGCATACGCCAGGCCGCATGCGGCGAAGCAGGCAAGTGACGCCGAAGTAAGCATCATGTATTTCATGTCAGTGCCCCAGGATGCGAAGCTTGAAGTCTTGCAGCGTCGCAGTAATCGCCGGCTCGGTCATGTCGGTCACTTCCAGCGTCCACACGCCTTGCGCCTTTTCGTCCAGGAAGGCATTGCTGGACGTCAGGTCGATATAGAAGCCGGTTTTTGCGTACGCCGAAGCATCGAGCGCTGAAAAGGGCGTGAGCACATAGCTGCGTGTGCCGCTGGGAGATTCCAGGACCACGCGCAGATCGGTCGGGTTGCGATGCGATGTGGCAAGCGACAGTTGCACGCCTTCCACCTTCATTGCTTGCGTGATGCGAATGCGCTGCTTGGCCGGCCGCGCCGGTCCGCCAATCTGGCTTGGGGCGGCAGTGGACGCAATCCAACGAGAGTCTCGCACTGGAGGAAGCGGCGTGAAGTCGCTGGCTTGGTAGACCGCCTCGGCACCATCGACCAGGCCGAATCCATACCAGTTGCTGAAGCGATGTCCGGCCGCATTGGTGATCCAGCCCGGATCGATCACGCTGCCCTGATATGTGGCGCGCGGTTGTTGTGGGTCGACCTGGCGCGCGGTGGTGGCCAGGATGTATTTCACGTCCCGGGCACTGAGGCTGGGATTGACGCCCAGCATGAGGGCGGCGACACCGGACACGGTTGGCGCGGCGGCGGAGGTACCGTTGAAGCGGGCCGTGTAGTTGCAGCGGGGGTCGATCTTCGAACTGCTGGTATCCAGCGCATTGGCCGGATCAAGACCGCGATCCTGGTTGTAGCCTGCCGAACAACTGCTCAGGTCGGTCGTCACCAGCGCGGGGCCATATGCAAAGGGCACTACATCAGGGGGCAGGCGTTCGCCCGGGTCAGGGACGAAGGCGCGTTGCATTCCTATCAGCCCGCCAAGACCAGACACCCATAGCGCGGAACCGGGTGAAGAATACGCTGCGCGTTTGCCGCTGGCATCGACGCTTGCGACGGTAATGGTGTCAAACAGGTTGTTGAGTGGGTCCAGATTGGCCAGACCGCAGCCAACCCCTGCCGCGCGGGCGCGTGGGCCACAGAGATCGCGCATGTTCCCGTCCTGATCCGGCATCTGCAGACTGAGGAAATCGTTACCCCCGATCTTGACGTAAACCGCTCCCAGTCCACCGCGGGTCGAGCGCATCAATGCCGCCCATGACGCTTGGTCCTGTTGTGGAAAATCCAGGTAGAACGAGGCCGGCTGGGCCCAGCTGTTGTTGAAGATATCGATGTTTCGACCTTCCGGCCCATCGCCCCAGGCATAGCGCACGCTGGCCAGGTTCCTGGACGAGTCGCGGGCGTCGAAATCGAACCCCGCAAGCCTGGCTTCGGGCGCCACGCCGCGGCCACCACGCCCGTTCCAGCCAACGGCCGCGACAATGCCCGCGACCGCAGTGCCATGAGACAGGAAAGGGTCGATGGGCGTCACGTCATGGGAGCCGGTCTCGAAGTTGTACGAGCCGTTCGGAATGATGTTGTCAGCCAGATCTTCATGACCCAGTTCCAAGCCGTCATCCACCACGCCGACGCGGATGCCTTTGCCACGAATCCCAAGGGAATGCAGGACATCCACATCCATATCCACGCCCGCAACCGGGCGGATGTCGCCGATGACCTGCTGTCCCTGATTGGAGATGTGCCACTGATACCGCACCAGCGGATCGTCGGCGGCCGTACGCAACGTGGTGGCCGGAGCGGCGGCCATCGCCGTGTACAGTGGGGCGCCGATCAGCAGCGCGCCAACCATGGCGCTGCGGTGATGCTTGCGAACACGGCTCATGCTGTTCTCCGATCTATGGTCGAATGTGTGGGAGCGAGCAAGGCAGCGATGGCAAGTACGCCTTCGCTCGATTGCGCGCTGTAGATGGATGCGTCCGGGGAGCGGCCCGCCGCGCGCGCGCTCGACGGTCGCCCGGAGGTCTGCTACATCGGCTGCATGACCGACTGTTGCACGACCAGCGCCGCCTGCGTACCAGGCGTGCTGGCGCGCAGACGGGTCAAGGCCTGCTGCGTCTGTTCGATCGACGGATAGGCGATCACTGCGCTGTTGTCGATCGTCGAGGCGTAGACGACGCGCCCGCCGGAGCTGCGTGCCAGTGCACTGACAGCGCTTGGCGTGGTGTCGGTCAGCTTCAGCTGCGGCTGGACCAGTACGACGCGTCCATTGCGTTCGTTCACCGCTGCGGCGATGGCGCTTTCTGCCGAGCCCGTAGATGTGGACGCAAGCCTGGACGCGCCACGTGCAGCGCTGGTTGACGGAAGTACGATGGCATAGGGGCCGATGCGTGCGGCAAGCTTGCCATCGATTGCTGCTGCGCTGCTTGCGCGCGCCTTGGCGGCAGATGCGGGAGCGGCGTTCAAGCGGTCGTTCGGCAGTGGTTCGGAGACCACCACGCCGGGCAGCATGCGATAGGTATCGTTTCCGGATTTGAATCGCTCGCCGGTGGCCGCTGCGCTGAGCGCCTGGGCGTCCATGTACTGGCCGGCATGCGCGAACCCGCACGCGGTCAAGGAAGCAACAAGGACCGAAGTAAGGAGGATGCTTTTCATGTCAGTGCCCCAGGATGCGAAGTTTGAAATTCTGCAGCGCCGCGGTGGTTCGCGGCTCGGTCATGTCGGTGACTTCCAGCGTCCACACGCCTTGCGCCCGCTCATCGAGAAAAGCGTTGGTGGAGGTGAGATCGATGTAGAACCCGGTCTTCGCGTACTCGGCCGGATCCAGTACCGAGAACGGGGTGACGACGTAGCTACGCGTTCCGCTGGGCGACTCCAGCACCACGCGCAGATTGGCCGGATTGCGGTGCGAGGTGGCCAATGATAGCTGCACGCCTTCCACCTTCATTGCCTGGGTGATGCGAATGCGTTGTTTGGCTGGTCGTGCAGGTCCACCGATCTGACTTGCAGCAGCGGTGGATGCAACCCATTGCGTGTCGCGTACCGGAGGCAGGGGCTTGAAATAGGTCGCCTCGTAGACGGCTGCGGCGCCGTCAGCCAGGCCGAAGCCATACCAGTTGCTGAAGCGATGTCCGGCCGCATTGGTGATCCAGCCCGGGTCGATCACGCTGCCCTGGTAGATCGCGCGCGGCTGCCACGGATCGATCTGGCGCGCGGTCTTGGCCAGGATGTACTTGACATCGCGCGCGGTCAGGCCGGGGTTGGAGCTTAGAATCAGCGCTGCGACACCTGAGACGGTGGGCGCTGCGGCAGATGTGCCGTTCATCAACGCGCTGTAGTTGCAGGATGCGTCGATCCTGGAGGTGCTGCCGGCAAGCGCGTTTTCAACCGTCGCGCCATCCACATTGTCGCCAGCGCTGCAGCCGCTGAGATCGGTGGTGACGATGGCCGGATCGTAGACGAACGGTGCGCTCTCGGGGGAGGCGGTCTGTGCCGCGTAGGGAGAGAACCTGCGTTGGTATCCAAACTCTCCGCCCAGGCCGGAGATCCACAACGCCGAACCGGACGACGAGTAGGAGGCGCGCTTGCCGGTGGCGTCCACGCTGGCGACCACGATGGTGGCGGGAACATTGTTGAGTGGATCGACATTGGCGAGCACGCATCCGACATTCAAGGTGCGCGACAGTTCGCTGCAAGCATTGACGATGTTGCCCTCTGCATCGCGGATGCGAAAACGCCTGAAGTAGTTGCCGGCTGACTTGATGTAGATGCCACCCAGCCCGCCGCGTGTCGAACGCATCAACGCTTCCCAGGACTGACGCTCTTCCAGCGGAAAGTCGGGGTAGCTGGCCTGGATCGAACTCCAGCTGTTGTTGAAGATATCGATGGTGCGTGCTTCGGGACCATTGCCCCAGGAATAACTGACTTCTGCGTCGCTGCCGGCCGAGTCGCTCCCCAGAAAATCGAAGCCGGCAAGCAAGGCCTCGGGCGCAACGCCGCGACCGCCACGGCCATTCCATCCAACCGCAGCGATGATGCCCGCGACCGAGGTGCCATGACCAAAATCCGGGTCGGTCGGGGTGGGATCGTGCGACCCGTTGCCGAAATTGTGCGAGCCATTCGGGAGGATGTTGTCGCGCAGATCTTCGTGGCCGATCTCCAGGCCGTTGTCCACCACGCCGACGCGGACGCCACGGCCGCGAATGCCCAAGGCATGCAGCAGATCCACATCCATATCGACCCCGGGCACCGGACGGCTGTCGCCGATCACGGCCTGTCCCTGGTTGGACATGTGCCATTGGTAGCGCAGCAATGGGTCGCTGCCCTCTGCGCTGGCCTTGGAGCTGGCGGTGGCGGTGGGAGCGGTCACTGGCGTGTCGGCCAGTGCCGAGAGTGGCGCGCTTGTGATCAGTAGGGCACCGGTCAACAGCGCGAGAGGGCACTTGCGATAAGGGTTCATTCCGTTTGAATCCAGTCAAGGGTAGGCACGATCGATATGACGCAGTTCCCCGTCCGATCAGGCGATCGGCCAGCGCAACTGCTTCAACAGAGTCAGGCCGTGCCTATCGAGCCCGAATCAGATGCGTCAGCAAGCGTAGAGAGTGAATCCATGCGGCAGCGGCCGCGGCGAGCAAAACCGATCAGGCAGCGCCGAACAACCTCAGGTGGAATTGAATCGTGCGTGCAGGAGAACCACGCGAAGAAGCAGCAACAGGGTGCATGTCCGTGTATCCCGAAAGAGCCAGTGATACGCATCGGTCCCAAACGCTGGACGGATGCGGCCGGGTCATCAGTCGGCTCCCCCGTGCGCGTCCGCGCAGCCGACGCTGGCAATGCGAACGCCTTGCCAGCGATCCGATTAGAGATCGCGCAATCCGCGCTGGCAACCCGAGCGCCAGATGACCGGCGCGTGATCCGTTGCGCACTTCGTGCAGGACATGCCGATTCACGCTCGCGATGCGATGTATTTTTGCACAGGATTGGCCGCGATCTGTTGCGAGCTATCAATCTTTCATTGACAGAAAGCATCGCGATGCGCGGATTTGCTTCGCATCTGGCACGGGGCAGCACGCGAATTGCGACGGTGCTGCGCCGGGGGCGCAGTCATGCGATGCCATTCGATGTTGACGCCGCGGCCGTCGGCCAGATCGCGGCGGATGGTCTGTCCATCCGGCCCGACCAGCAGGTCGACATTGCGGAAGTCGCGGCCGAGCAGGGTGCCGGTCTGCGCATTCAAACCGGGGAAGCTGGACAGGTCGTTGCCGTTGTTGCGCGACAGTAGCGGAATGGCGGTATAGAAGGCATTGTTGTCGTCGGTATGCCGCGCGTAGAACGCCAGCTCGCCACTGTCCCAGCGCTTGCTCAAGGTGGCGCTGAACTGGCCACCCTTGTCGGCGGAAAACTGCGGGTCGCGCACACCGTCGGTGTCGCGAAAGAAACCGCCCACGCTGTAGTACCAGCCATTGCCCATCGGCCCGCTGTTGAACACATCGATGCGGCGCAGCGCGTTGTTGCCGCCGGTCAGGCGTACGCTGCCTTCGGGCTCGTCCTGGCCTTTTTTCTGGATGAAGTTGACCGTCAGACCCGGCTGGCCGTTGGAGAAGATCGGGCTGGAGCCGCCACGCAACACCTCCATGCGCTCGACCGTGTCGTCGACGCGAAACAGCGTGGAATTTTCCAGGAACGACAGGGTCGGCGGCGGAAACAGCGGCGCGCCATCCAGTTGCATGGTCACGAATGGCGCATCGCCTTCGGATGGCATGCCGCGCACGAAGATATTGGCACCGGTGCCGCCGCCGCTGGGCTCGGCCCATACGCCGGGTACGATCTTCAGCAGGTCCGCAGTGCTCTGCGGCACGGCCTGCTGGATCTGCTCCGGGCTGGCGGTGGTGATCGAGAAGCTGGCATCGCGCTTGGCCAGGCCCTTGAAGCGCGCGGTGCCGCTGACGATCACTGCATCCAGCGTGGTGGCCTCGCTGCGCGGCTCGGCGGTCGACGTCTGCGCATGCGCGGCAGGCGCAAGCAGGGCGCCGATGGCAAGGGACAGGGCATAGCAGGGCATCGATGCGGTCATGAAAGCTCTCCTGGGATGACGTCGCAGCTGGCGGCAATGCGCGCACGCGTGCACGCGCCGCCAAAGGGTGACCGGCAGCACGTCACAGTGGCCGGTCGCGCAACGCAGCGACATACGTCGCGCAGTTGTTCTAACGGAGTTGCCGGCAAAAGCTGTTGTGCGCTGCGGCACTCGGCGCAGGCGAGGTGCTCGCCATCGATCACTGCGGCAAGGCGCCAGACAGCGCGTGCGCAGTGCACCTGTGTCGCTATCGGACCGCGTATGGGTCGTTTCAACGCGCACCGCAGCGGCAGCCAATGCGATCCATCGCGGCGGCACGATGACCCTTGCGCATGCGCTGCCAGGCACCGTGCAATGGCGCAGCGATCTCGCTGCACGCAGGCCGATAGGCAGGTGCGGGCTTGCGCCTGCTTTACGCTGCTGCGCGTACCGGCGCCGCTTCGCGGATCGGCAGGTTGATCAGTGCTGCGATCACTGCCAGCAGCATGTCGGCGTACCACATCCAGCTGTAATCGCCGAAGCGCTCCAGCGCCAGCCCGCCCAGCCACGCCCCGAAGAAGCCGCCGATCTGGTGCGACAACAAGGTCAGGCCGAACAAGGTGCCCAGGTAACGCGGGCCGAACAGTTTGCCGATCAAGCCTGCCGTCGGCGGCACCGTGCCCAGCCAGGTAAAGCCCAGCGCCGCGGCGAACAGGTAGAAGGTCAGCGGCGTCGGCGGCGCGATCAGGTACAAGCCGATCAGCACCGTGCGGCTGGCATACAAGGCGCACAGCAGCCACTTCATGCGGATGCGTTCGCCGAGCTTGCCGGCGACCAGGCTGCCGGCCACGTTGAACAGGCCGATCAACGCGATCGACACCGCCGACACGCTGGCGGGCAGGCCGCACAGCGCGATCTCGCCGGGCAGGTGCGTGACCAGAAACGCGATATGCACCCCGCAAGTGAAAAAGCCAAGATGCAGGCACCAGTAACTGCGGTCGCGCACGGCCACCTGCAGTTGCGCACGCAGGCCGATGCCGTCGCCTGCGATCGAGCGCTGTGTGCCCGGCGGCGGCGATCTGCGTCGCAGCGGCCAGGCCAGCGGCAAGGTCAGCAGGGAGATCATCGCCAGCCCGGTCATCGCCTTGGCCCAGCCGGCTGCGCCGATCATCAGTTGCACCAGCGGCGCAAACACGAACTGCCCGAGCGAGCCGCCGGCATTGATCAGCCCGGCCGCGAACGAACGTCGCTCCGGTGCGAGCCGGCCGGCAGTGGCACCGATCAGCACCGAAAAACTGCCGGCGCCCGCACCGGCGGCAGCCAGGATGCCCAGCGAGACGATCAGGCCCCACTCATTGGCCAGCCACGGGCTCAGCCCCAGGCCCAGCGACAACAGCACGCCACCAAACAGCAGCACCGGCAATGGCCCGCGCGCATCGGCGATCGCGCCGAACACCGGCTGCACCGCGCCCCAGACCAGTTGTCCCACCGCCAGCGCGAAGCTGATCGCGGCGATGCCGATCCCGGTCTGGCGATGGATCGGTTCCACGAACAGGCCGGTGGTCTGGCGCGCGCCCATCGTCAGCATCAGCATGGCCGAGGCGGTGAGCAGCAATCCCCACTGCGCACTTGCGCGCGCGCTCGCCGGCGCGCTCATGCGGCGGCATCCAGCACGGCGTCCAGGCGGTCCAGCGTGGCATGCAGTTGCGCGGTCGCTGCCGCACCGAACAGCGCCTCGATGCGTTGCTGTGCGGCGAGCCAGTGCGGCTGTGCGCGCCGCAGCAGCCCACGGCCGCTGCGGCTGAGGATCAACCACGTTTGCCGGGCATCGTCGCCGCGCTGGGTGGCGATCCATCCGGCCGCAAGCAAGGGTTTGAGGTTGCGGGTGAGGGTGGTGCGCTCCATGCCCAAGGCCTGTGCCAGCGCGCCCAGCGACTTCGTCGTCTCGAGCCGGCGCAGGATCGAATACGCGTTGAGGCTCAGCCCCACCGGTGCCAGCGCGTGGTCGTACAGCTGCGACATCCGACGCGCCGCGCGGCGCAAATGAAAGCAGGTGCAGCTGGAAGTGCCGGACATGGACGCGCTCCACAGGGTCGCCGCATATTGCGTGTAGATGCACCTATCTGCAAGTGGCCAGCCGTGCTGTCGCTTCCCAAGCGAAGGGCGCTTGCCGTCGATGCCGTAATCCCCAACCAACCACGTAGGAGCGCACCCGGGCGCGACCACGCATGACCGTGACGGGTTATCGCGCAGTAGAGCGTGCACGGCCGTCTCCACTTCCGGGGTCATTCCACCAGGATTGGGTACAGCCCATGCCGCTGCATCGACGCTGCCGCCCCGCGATCAAGTCGTTGCGTAGAGCCCGCGTTGTGTTGGGCGATGCCGTCCGCACGATTCGGAATGCCACAGGCGACATCCCAAACGCGGCGATCCGATCGGCAACCCATCGGAAATCTCAAACAAAAAAGGCCGCCCGAAGGCGGCCTCGCTTATGACGACGGGAGAGAGGGACCGTCAGAAGAACAGGCGCACGCCGAACGAGGCGCTGCGGCCGGGAAGCATCACATCGTCCTTGAGGAAGGAGGTGTGCACGCGTGCGTCCTGGTCGGTCAGGTTGTTGCCGTCCAGGAACACTTCCCACGCGTTGCTGCCGCGGTCCACGTGGTAGGCCAGATGCGCATCGACGAAGGTATAGCCGTCGGTCGGGGTTTCGTTCACCGCCACCTTGTCCTGCTTCATGGTGCGGGTGGCGCCGAGCGAGGCGCGCCATGCATTGGCGTTCCAGCGCATCTGCGCGCCGACCCGGCCCGGTGCGATGCGCGGCAGGTTGCCGCCATCGGTCAGGCGCGCACGCACGGTGTCGCCGAACACGCGCAGATCCCACGCGCCGGTGTCGTTGTCGGCCAGATGGAAGGTGGCCTCGCCCTCGAAACCGTGGAACACCGCATCGTTCTGCGTCCACTGGCGGATCGGCAGGAAGTCGTTGTCTTCTTCGTTGAACCATTGGCCGCCGGTATCGACGATGTAGACGAAGTCGTTGTAGCGGTTGTAGTACGCGGCGACCTTGGCATCCACCCATGCGTTCTGGAAGTTCAGGCCCAGCTCGGCCTGGTTGGCCTTTTCGGTCTTCAGATCCGCATCGCCGATCTCGTAGGCGAGGGTGGCGATATGCGGGCCGTCGGCGAACAGCTCTTCCTCGGCCGGTGCGCGTTCGGCGTGGTCGAGGTTGGCGGTCAGGCGCCACTGTTCGTTGAAGCGGAAGCCGCCGCTGGCCGAGAAGCTGGTCGGGGTGAAGTCGCGGTCCACGCCGATGTCGGTGCGGTACTTGACCTTGTCCACGCGCGCGCCGACTTCGGCGGTGACGCGCTCCCAGCTGTTGCGCGCAACGCCGAACACGCCGAGCGAGCGGGTGTCGGTCTTGGGCACGAAGGATTCCTCGCCGATCGCCTGGAAGGTGGTGTCGCTGCCCTGCAGGCCGAACGCGGTCTGCCAGCCGCCGCCGAAGGTGAAGGAGGCTTCCACGCGGCCTTCGTTGGCGCGCTTGGTGAACACCGTGCCGACTTCGGCGCCTTCGAATTCGGTGTGCGCGTAATCGGTGTGGCCGAAGCTGTAGCGCAGCGCGCTGCCTTCGCCCCAGGGATCGGTCAGCCCGCCCTTGAGGTCGTAGCGGTCCTGCTGCAGCTTCAACGACACCCCGCGCTCGCCGATCGTCGGGTCGCCCGGCTCGCCCGGGTTGCCGTAGTTGTCGCGAAAGCGCGAGGCCGACAGGCCGACGAAACCCCAGTCGCCGGACAGCGAGGCGCCAACCGAGCCGACCTTGGAGTCGATCCAGCTGTTGAGCTGGCGCCCCTGCGGGGTGTCGTAATCGTTCTGGTTGCGGTACACGCCGTCGGCGTGGATCGACAGGCCGCTGCCATTGCCGGCATCGACCCGGAACATGTCGGTGTTGCCGTCCTTGTCGCCGCCATCGAAGCGCACTTCGGCGCGGCCGCTGAAACCGTCCACCGGGGTTTCGGCAATGCGCCCGTCGACCACGTTGACCACGCCGCCGATCGCGCCGGAGCCGTACAGCAGCGTGGACGGGCCCTTGAGCACCTCGATCTGGTTGGCCAGGAACGGCTCGATCGCCGGGGAATGGTCCTGGCTGACCGTGGACACGTCCTGGGTGGACAGGCCATCGCGCAGCACCGCCACGCGCGGGCCGTCCAGGCCGCGGATGATCGGCCGGCCGACGCCCGGGCCGAAGTTGGAACTCTGCACGCCGGGCAGGCTGGCAACGGTCTCGCCCAGGCTGGAGCTGCGCACCTCGTCCAGACGCTCGCCGGCCAGCACCTCGACCGGGCGGCTCAACGCGCCGGCCGCATCGCGCAGCGGGCTGGCGGTGACCACGACCTTGTCCAGGTCCTTGATATGGCGGCCACTGGACGCGGTGGCGTCGTGGCGCGTGTCCGAACTGGGCGGGGTCTGCGGGTCGGCAGCTGCCGGTGCGTCCTCGGCCAGGGCCAGGGCGGGCGTCAGCAGGCTGGTCAGCGCCAGCGAGAGCGTGGAGCGGCGGAACGAGGAAGCGAGGCGAGGGTGCATGGCGGGCCGGACTCTGTGATTGTTACTTTATATCAATGATGGGGCGCAGCTTGGCTGCTGTGCCGACGGCTGGACCCGCTCGCGTGGGCGATGCAGCGGTGCGGGTCTGGAACAAGGAAGATGTTATATTATTCCACTTCGCCGCGAGCCCCTGCTGGAAGTCATGCCTCTACCGTCCCTTCGCCATGTGCTCGACCGCTTCGGTGCGACCGGTTCGCTGCTGTGCGCCGTGCACTGCGCGGTGCTGCCGCTGGTCCTTGCGCTGGCTCCGTCGTTGGGGCTGTCGTTCTGGCTGGGCGACGGGGTCGAGCTGGCCATCGTGGTGTTCGTGACGCTGCTGGGGCTGTTCAGCCTGGTGCTGGGCTATCGCCGCCACAAGGCGCTGCATGCGCTGGCGCTGTTGCTGCCGGGCTTGTTGCTGCTGTGGGCGGGCCTGCTCTACGACCCCTTGCACCACGCGGTGGTGCCGCATGCGGTGGTGATGACGCTCGGTGGCGCGCTGGTCGGCATCGCCCACCTGGTCAATTTGCGTCTGAACCACGGGCACGCCCACGTCCACGACGCCAGCTGCGCCCACTAGCCGGGCTGCGCGGGCCCGGGCCTACGTGGTAGGCTTGCCGGCCTTGTGCGAGGGCGCCGCCGGCGTAAACCTCGCCAGACCCGTTTTCAGCGCGGGGATTTTGTATTCAGTATTCACATTACAGGAGTCGACGAGATGGGTAAGGGTGACCGCAAGACCGCCAAGGGCAAGCGCTACAATTCCAGCTACGGCAATTCGCGTTCGCACGCGGTGAGCAAGGTCGTCGTGGGTGCAGCTGCCCCGGTTGCCAAGAAGGGCGTGGTCAAGGCGCCGGCCAAGAAGGCTGTCGCCAAGAAGACCGTTGCCAAGGCCGGCTGATCCTTCAGTCCGCTTCGCGACACCGGAACGCGGCGCTTGCGCCGCGTTTTTTTATGTCCGGCATCGGCGCAGGCGCGCGCTGGAGCGCTCGCCCGAGCAACCGTGCCGCTACCGGCTCGCGTCGAAGCGGCAAGGCGCGTGTGCCGCTGGCGTCGGTTCGTGCACGGCACAACAGCGCCGTCCGCAGTACGCGGCGGTCATGGCCGGTATCTGCACACTGCGGTCGGTCGACCCTGCGCCGCTCTCCCGCGTGCGGTGTTCAGTGCGTCGTTGCCGTAGCCGGCGAGGTGCGGGACGGCGCCAGCAACTGTTCGGCCAGGCCGCGGTAGATCGGCGTCTTGCACACCAGCGCGGACATCGCGCGCGCGATCAGCACGGTGGCCAGGATCGGCAGCAGCATCTGGCTGGTGTCGGTCAGTTCCAGCGAGATCACCGCCGAGGTCAACGGCGCCTGGGTCACGCCGGTCAGGTATGCGCACATGCCCAGCAGCACGAAGGTGCGCGGGTCCACGCCCGGCATCAGCACCGACAGGTTGTGGCCGATGCCGGCGCCCACCGCCAGCGCCGGCGAGAACAGCCCGCCTGGAATGCCGGCCAGGTAGGAGACCAGGTTGGCCAGCAGCTTCATCAGCCCGAATTCGTGGCCGACCACCGCATGGCCCTGCACCAGGCTGCGCGCCTGCTCGTAGCCGGTGCCGAATGCGCCTTGCCCGAACACCAGTGCCAGCCCGACCAAGGCCACCCCGCATAGCGCGGCCAGCAGCACCGGATGGCGCTGGCGCAGCGTTGCCAGCCAGCGCGGCTTGCCGCCGACGCTGGCCAGCACCAGGCGCGCGAAGATGCCGCCGAGCAGGCCGGCCACGCTGCCGCATAGCGCGATCGCCAGCCAGGCCTGGCCCAGCGGCAGGGCCACCGCCACCTTGCCGAAGTAGGTGTAGTTGCCCAACAGGCCCAGCGACACCACGCCACCGACGATCACCGCGGTCAGCAAGGTGCCGGAGAAGCGGTGCTCGAAGCGCCCGCTCAATTCCTCGATCGCAAACACCACCCCGGCCAGCGGCGTGTTGAACGCCGCGGCGATACCGGCCGCGCCGCCGGCGAGCAGGAAATGCGAGAGCTCGCGCGGATCGCGAAACCCGAACCAGCGCCCGAACACATGCATCAGGCTGGCGCCGACATGCACGGTGGGGCCTTCGCGTCCGACCGAGGCGCCACCGAGCAGCGACAGGGTGGTCAGGGCAAGCTTGCCGATCGACACGCGCAGCGACAGATTGGTCTGGCGAAATGCCGCGTCGTCATGTTCCAGCGCCGCGATGACCTGCGGGATGCCGCTGCCACGCGTGGGCCGCATCGCGCCGGAGGTGAGCCAGGCCAGCAGGGCGAAGATGCCCGGCGTCAGCAGCAGCGCCCACCAGATCGAATGCGCGGTGATGCGTTGGAACAGCTGGAAGGCGGCGTCGCTGGCCTTGGCGAACACGATCGCCACCAGTGCCACCGCAATTGCGCCACCCCACAGTGCGGCGCGGCGACGCCAGCCCTGGCTGGACAACAACGGCCGCAGCCGAAGCCGGGGCGGCGAGGGATCAGGAGCAGACATGGCGCCATTGTCGCATCCGCACAGCGCGGCCGCGACGCGTCACTCAGCGTGGGGCGGCCGGCGGCACGCGCAGGGCCGGCAGCAGCGTGGCGGCATTTCCATCATTGGGCGCGGCAGGAATGCCCAGCAGCCGGGTCATCAGCGCATACACATCGACGTTGTCGAACCCCGGCAAGCTCCTGCCCTGCGCCAGATCCGGGCCCTGCGCCAGGAACACCGTGCGCATCGACGGCAGCGCCGGATCGAAGCCGTGCGAGCCGCGCACCTGATCGCGCGGGCGCTTGGCCAGCTTGTCCGGGAACAGCGCATCCCAGCCTTCGTGCATCTGGCACACGATCGGCGGAATGCGCGGGTGGGTGCCGTAGTGCCAGCGTGCCGGCAGCTCCGTCTTGCGCCAGCAGTCGTACTGCGCATGCGCACCGAGCAGGCCGACTTCGGCGCGGGCCTGCTGTCCCGGCAATGGCGCAAAGCCGATCACCTGCCCGTCGGTCACGGCAGTGGCGATGTCCGGGCGCGCCATGTCTTGCACGCTGATCGCATGCCCGGGCGCCACTTCGGCCATGCCGTGGTCGGAGACCACGACGATATTGGTGCGCTCGCGCGTGCCGTCGCGCTGCATGCCGGCCAGCAGCCGGCCGATCGCGCCATCCACCGCACGCACGTTGTCGGCGTATTCGCGCGATTCCGGGCCG
The DNA here is from genome assembly GCF_002940205.1 of Xanthomonas arboricola pv. guizotiae. Classification (GTDB taxonomy): domain Bacteria; phylum Pseudomonadota; class Gammaproteobacteria; order Xanthomonadales; family Xanthomonadaceae; genus Xanthomonas; species Xanthomonas arboricola_C. Next base: position 5,791 of record NZ_MDSK01000020.1, on the reverse strand, counting down.
TGGTCGTGGCCGGCTTCGTCCACGTGTTCGAAATACAGCGTGACCAGGCGGTTGCGGTCGGCGCCGGAGGCGGCCAGCCAGCCCCGCACTTCGTCCACGCGCGTGTCCAGGCTGGTGCCTTCTTCGTAATGGCGCCAACGCGTGGGGCGCACGCCGCCGATCGCCGCCTCGCTGCCCGGCCACGACCAGGTTGCGGCATGCAGGCCATGGGTTTCCGCACCCACCCACAGCGGCTCGCCACCCCACCAGCGCGCATCGCCGACGGCATCCTGCTTGCTCAGCCAGAAGCCGCCCAGCGTCGCATCGCGCATGCTGTTGTGCACGATGCCGTGGTGGTCCGGGCGCAGGCCGGTAACCAGCGTGTAGTGATTGGGAAAGGTCAGCGACGGGTACGACGGCGTCATCCAGCGCGCGCGTACGCCGTCGTGCGCCAGCTGCGACAGATTCGGTGTGAGGCCGCGATCGAGCATGTCCGCGCGCAGCCCGTCGATGGAGATCAGCAGCACGCTGTGCGCTGAATCGCTGTGCGGTGCGTTTGCCGACGCGGGTGCCGCCGGGGCAGGCGCTGGCGTACTGCGCGAAGGGGCGTGAGAACTGCAGGCCGCGAGCAGTGCGAGCGCGGCAAACACAAGACGTCGATCGATCATCGCGCCAGTTTACGGCCTGGCAGTGACGTCGCGAAGTCAGCGCGTGCCGGCGGCGGGTGCGGCGAACAGGTCGTCGGCCGCTGCGCCCTGGCGCGGCGACCAGCCTTCCAGCTGCAACAGGGCCTGCTTGGTCGGCAGGCCGCCGCCGAAGCCGGTCAGCGCACCATTGGCGCCGATCACGCGGTGGCAGGGCAGCACGATCGGCAAGGGGTTGCGTCCATTGGCAGCGCCGACCGCGCGGCTGGCGGCCGGGCGACCCAGCGCATGCGCCAGTTGCGCATAGCTCCAGGTCTGCCCGAACGGAATCTGCGCCAGCGTATGCCAGACCTGCAGCTGGAACGGCGTGCCGGTCGGCGCCAGTGGCAGGTCGAAGCTGCGCCGCCCGCCATGCAGATAGTCGAGCAACTGCTCGCGCGCCGCGCGCACCAGCGGCGCATCGGGGGCGTGCTGCCAGCGCGCGCGGCCGACCGCGTCGTAGCGGTTCTGCGCGAACAGGATGTGGTGCACGCCGGCAGCATCGGCGGCCACGCTGAGCGCGCCGATCGGCGAGGGAAAGGTGTCGTAATACAACGTACTCATGGGCGGGTGTCCTTGCGATCGACAGCGAGATGCCACAGGTGCAATACGGCGTAGGCGCGCCACGGCCGCCAGGCCTGCGAGCGCGCTTCGGTGGCACGCTCGCTCAGGCGCTCGGGCGTGCCGAGCACCTGCTGCAGGATCAGGTCGCCGGCCGGAAACGCGTCCGGATGCGACAGCGCACGCATGGCGACGTAATGCGCGGTCCACGGCCCGATGCCGGGCAGCGCAGTGCAGGCGGCGACGAACTCGGACAGGCGCTGGCCGGCGCCGAAATGCAGCTGCCCTTGCGCGCAGGCCGAGGCCAGCGCCCGCAGCGTGGCGGCGCGCGCCCGCGGCAGGCCGAGCTGTTCCAGCGGCGCCTCGGCCAGCTGGGCCGGGGTCGGAAAGATGCGGTCCAGGCCGGGCGGCATCTCCACATGATGGCCGCCGTGCCGATCGACCAGCCGCGCCGCCAGCGTCGCCGCGCCGGCCACGCTGATCTGCTGGCCCAGCACGGCGCGCACGGCCACCTCGAAGCCGTCCCAGCCGCCCGGCACGCGCAGGCCGGGGCGGCGCGCGATCGCCTCGGCCAGCAGCGGCTCGGCCGCCAGCGTGGCGTGCACCGCCTGCAGGTCCGCATCCAGATCGAACAGGCGGCGCACCCGCCGCACGATCTGCGGAATCTGCCGCGGGTCGGTCGCGCCGATGCGCAGCAACAACTCCGCACGTTGCGTCGCCGCGCTGACCTCGATCAGCGTCGCGTTGCCCGGTGTGCCGATCACGCGCCGGTAGCCGCTGGCGTCGACCTGCTCGATGCCGGGAATCGCGCGCCGCTGCAGAAATGCCAGCATCGCCGGCAGATCCAGCGGCGGGCGGTAGCCAAGGCGCAGGGTCAGCTCGCCGCCGGGCACCTCGGCACGCTGCTTGCGCAGCGCCGACGGCGGCATCCCGCAGCCTTCCAGGAACGCGGCGTTGAAACGACGCAGGCTGTTGAAGCCGGCTGCCAGCGCGACCTCGGTGACCGGCAATGCGGTCTCGGTCAGCAGCTGCTTGGCCAGCAGCAGCCGGCGCGTGCCATGCACCTGGATCGGGGTGGCACCGAGCTGCTGCACGAACTGCCGCTGCAGCTGGCGTGCGCTCAGGCCCAGCGCGTCGGCCAGGGTCTGCACCGGCTGCTCCTGCAGCGCGCCGTCGGCAATCATCGCCAGTGCGCGTTGCACGCTTTCTTCGCCCAGATGCTGCTGCGCCTGCGGCGACAGCTCGGGGCGGCAGCGCAGGCAGGGGCGGTAGCCGGCGGCACTGGCCGCCGCCGCGCTGGGGTAATAGCTGACGTTGTCCGGCTTGGGCGGCGGCGCCGGGCACACCGGGCGGCAGTAGATACCGGTGCTGCGCACCGCGGTGAAGAACAGCCCGTCGAAGCGTGCATCGCGCGCCAGGCGGGCGCGGTCGCATTGGAGTCGGTCGGGGGCGGCGGTCTGCATGGCGCCAGTCTATGCGCTCGCCCCGGCCCTGGCTGGCCGTTTTCGGACAGGGTTGCGCCGGGCCGCTGCGTTCATGGCAGGGTCAAACGGTGAGTCCATTCAGCCATAGACTGAGGGTGATCTCCGTTGCGGTCCGTTGCCTAACATCATGCTGAAACTGCTCTGCCTGTCCCTTTCGTGCGTGCTGGCGCTGGCGGCCTGCGACCGCACCGGTACCTCGGCCGCTGCCGCCGCGACGCAGCAGAGCGGCGCGGGGCAGGGCGATGGCGACCATATGGTGTCGGTGGATACGCCCGAGCCGGTGGCGCCGCCGCGGCCGCGTGCACAGGCCGGCGACGCCGGCTGGCCGCAGGCGGAACTGGACGCGGGCAAGGCCTGGATCAGTTGCGCCACCGATTACAGCAGCGAAGCCGGCGATGGCACGCTGCTGCCGGCGCTGGACCGGGCCAGCGTGGAGGCGGCGCTGGCGCCGTGTCGCGACACCGGCCTGCTGCGGGTGCGCTACGCCGGCAAGATCAACGCCGGCTTCGCTGCGTTGGTGTGGCGGCTGGCCGCGGTGGCCGAGCAACTGCGGCTGCCGCATCGCATCCTGGACCTGGATTCCAGCGGCGGGCAGGTGGAAGCGGCGATTCGCGCCGGCGATGTCATCGGCGAATCCAACTGGACCATCTGGGTGCGCGAAGGCTCGATCTGCCACAGCGCCTGCGTGTTCGTGCTGGCCGCCGGCGACAACCGCCTGGTGGCCGGCAAGGTCGGTATCCACCGCATGATGCGGATCAGTTCCAAGGCCACCTCGCGCGCGGAACTCAATCGCGAATTGCGCGAGGTCTATGGCAACGTCAAGGATTATCTGGAGCGCAACGGCGTGGCGGTGGCGGTGGCCGACCTGATGATGACCGTGCCCAACCGCAGCCTGCGCCTGCTGACGATGGACGAGTTGCGCGAGTACGGGCTCGATGGCACCAACGCGGTGCAGGACGATCTGGAGCGCATCCGCCAGATGCGCAAGTGCGGCGATGCCTTCGTGCGCCGCAAGGACGCGTTCCTGGTCGCCTTCGACCAGACGTGCAAGGGCGAGGGCGCCGATCTGGAGGCGGTCAACGCCTGCGGCCTGGCCTTGAAGCAGCGCTTCGGCTTCCCGGATGCGGCCTGCCCGGAGGAAAGCCCGCTGGCCGAAACCGATGCCGCCGCGCTGCCGGTCAGCGCCGCCCCGCAGGCCGCGGCGGCGGCCGATCCGGTGCCGGAAATCTCCAGCGCAGCGCCAGCCGCGGCACCGGCCGCGGAGTCGGCTGCCGCGCCCGCGCCGGAGCCGGAGCCTGCCCAGGGCGAGGGCTGAACTTCACGCCCACCGCACTGCCGGCTGCCTATGGTCGCGGCATACCACGGAGCCGGGGGGCGACATGCTTGGGAAGACGAAGGGCGTTGCGCTGGCGTACCTGCCATCGGCGCTGCTGGTGCTGGCCGGATTTGGCGTGGCCGAACTGCTGCAGATGATCGCGGCGGCCAGCCAAGTGCAGTGGCCGGCGACGCTGGCGGTGTGGCTGAGTCTGGCGGCGCTGATCGCGGCCATCGCCCGTGCGCTGTGGGTCAGCTGGCGGCTGTGGCGGCCGCGCGGTGTCGCGGCGGTTCCGCCCGGCGGCGACGTCTGACGTGTCGGGGGCCGGCGCGCGTTTGCGGCATCCGGCTTCCGGGTCGCTTGCGCGCTTACCGCGACATGCGGTGCAGGTCTTAGACTGCCGCACCCGCCGCGAACCCTGCGGCGGTTCCCATCCGCTTGCCACGCACAAGGTCATCTGCCGCATGTTCCGTCCCCGTCTGCTTGCCGCGCTGCTGTTGGTCCCCCCGTTGGTCCTGGCACAACAGCCGCAGACCGCTGCACGTGCGGCGGCCGCTCCCCAGGCGGCGCCCGCGCCCAGCCCGGCGCAGCAGGCGCAGCTGACCAAGCAGAACACCGAGATGACCCAGGCGGCACTGCGGGTGGCGCAAATGGTCGATGCCAACCAGGTGGCCTCGCTGTGGGATGGGGCATCCAGGGTCGCCAAGACCGCGGTCAAGCGCGATGTCTTCGTGAGCCAGATCGGCGCCGAACGTGCGCGCCTGGGGCCGGTAGTCGGACGCGGGCAGGGCTCGGTGACACGGGTCAACTACGCTGCCGGCGCGCAGGTGCCCGAAGGCCTGTACGTCAACGTCAGCTTCCCGACCCGGTTTGCCAAGGCCCAGCAGCCGGTGCGCGAGCTGGTGTCGTTCCGCCTGGACGAGGACAAGACCTGGCGGCTGGCCGGTTACAGCCTGCGCGCATCGGTCAAGTGATGCGGCAACTCATCGGGCATCTGGCGTGGAACTGACCATCGAACTGCGGATGCTGGGCTGGGCCATGGTGCTCGGTCTGGTGCAACTGCTGGCCGCTTCCTTCAGCATGACCGCCCAGCGCGGGACCAGCTGGAACGCCAGCGCCCGCGATGGCGATGCCAAGCCCTTGACCGGCGTCGCGGCGCGGCTGGATCGCGCCTTCCGCAACTATCAGGAGACGTTCCCGATCTTCGCTGCTGCGGTACTGGCGGTGAGCGTTGCCGGGCGTACCAATGCAGACACCGCACTGGGCGTGCAGCTGTACCTTTGGGCGCGCGTGGCTTACGTGCCTGTGTATGCGGCAGGCATTCCCTATCTGCGCAGCGCAATCTGGGTGGTGTCGTTCTGGGGCATCGTCAAGCTGGTGCGGGCGTTGCTGGGCTGGTGACGCAGGCTGGGCTTCGTGCGCGTAGCCGGTGGGACAGTGACCGAGAAAGCGCAGCGATCAAGTCGCGCGCCCGCAACTGCGGTAGGCCGCCTGATTCAATCGCTGCTTGATCCTGATCAAGGCCGGCCAGCACCACTGCCGTTAAACTCGCAGTCGCTATCGAGACTGCTGCGCTCGGCACCAGGCGGGCGTGCCCGGTGCGGGATGTAGCACGCGGACATGCCTGTTTCTCCGCGCCGACCGCATCCAGCTGACCACGGCACGCGAGGTCTTGTTAGGGCCTGTTAACGCTAGTGGTTGGGGAGGTTAAACTATTGGACATGGAGATCACGCCAGCACAATTTGCCCTCATCGAACATTGCTTACCT
>NZ_MDSK01000019.1 GCF_002940205.1 Xanthomonas arboricola pv. guizotiae | reverse complement strand
CTGCTCGCTGAAGACGTCTACGCCACGCATGGTAGTGGGGGATGTTCCGACTCAAGTAGTCTACGAGCTGAGAGGTATTTCAGCAGCCTGCTAGGCGTGACCGCAAGAGGTCGATTCCTTCCTGATCCGATCCCTCGTGCGCATGGGCGGTGTAGCCAGCCACAGAGCAGATGTCCTTGGCGTCAAAGAAAAGAAAGACGTTGTATATCTGTTCTGCCATGCAGGGCACCGGATTGTCCTAAGGGGGGGGCTCCCGGACCCAGCGTATCGCGACCTAATGCCTATGTGCCACCAACACGTAGGAGAACGATATGAAGCTGGACGACATACCCACCAAGGAACTGCTTGCCCTGCATAACCGCATCGCCGACAAGCCCGCCGGACCCAAGACCTTCGCGACCCGGCGCAAGCTCGTGGCTCGGATCGAGCAGATCGCGGAGGCCAGGAACATCGATCTGGCCTCGCTCGGGCAGCCGAAGACGCCCAAGGCGACCAATGAGCGCACACAGCCTCAGGCCGACGCATCCGATGCGCCCGAAGCGACCGAAGAAGTCCCACGGCAAGGGCATCGGAGCGCTCGCACGCGCGATCCTGATGGACCCCGCTGGCCACCCGCACGCGCTCATCGCCGAAATGGTCAACGCACAGATCGATGGCGCGGCCGCCACCGCCAAGTCGGTGCGCTGGTATGCAAACGACATGCGCAAGAGAGGCACCGAGGTGCCGCCCCGTCGGAAGCACCACTTGGCCGACATGGACGAGGAGCAGTCGGCGGAGGCACTGGGCACTGTGCGGGTGGTCGAGCCCGCGCCGTCCGACGGCTAACGCCGTTCTTCCACCGTGTACGAGAAAGGGCCACCTTCGAGGTGGCCCTTTTATTTCATTGCCTTAGGACGCGTCGCGCCCCAGCTGTGGATTAGGTGGCCAGCCGCGGTGGCCACGTCCCCGGCTCGTGAACGAGGCCGAGCGCTTCTAGGATGTAGCGCGACGCTTTCTCTTGGTATTCGCGCAGGTGGTCGAGCGACGGGTGTAGGTAGCCCATCGTGACGCCACCGCTGGACGCGCTGTGGTTCAGCAGGAAGCGCAGCTCCAGCAGCGGCACGCCCGCCTGCAACGCGAGGGATGCGTATGCGTGCCGCAGCGCGTGCCCGGTGAGGTCACCCAGCTCGTGCTGCTGGATCTCGGCAACCCTGCCCGATGCCGAGTCGGCGGGGAACAGGTAGGGCGTCTTGCGTCTCACGCCGTCGGCCTCCGCCTCGCGATGCGCAAGCAGGTCGGCGAGCGCCGACGACAGCGGCAGGTCAAACTTCTTGGCCGAGCCGCCTTTGGGGTTCGGGACGTGCAGGCGGCCGTCTCCGAGGTCCGCGCGCCTTGCCTCGCATGAGGCCGTCCGGCGCATGCCCGACAGCAGCATGAACAGTTGCAGGTCGCGGCGCACCGGGTTGCCCAGCGACATCACCGCCTTTCCCCACGCCTTGAGCTTGTCGGGGCTGGCGTCCACCTCGCGCCGCCGCATGCCGTTCATGTCCACGTTGCCTACCGGGTTGGGTGGCAGGTCCGGGAACTGCCGCAGGGCGCGGTTGTAGATCGAGCGCAGCACCCGCATGGTGTTGTCGCCCGAGGTGGCGCCGCTCCTCTCGGTGATCCTACGGTGGCGCTCGCGTACCCCCTGACGATCGGTGCCGATCTCGGCCAGCGGCCTGTCGAGCCAGTCCTTGAGGTAGTAGGTGACGTGGTACTCGTAGCCGCTGCGGGTCTTGTCGGCCAGCCGCCGCGAGTTCAGGTGCAGGTCCAGTCCCTCCCGCAGGGTGATCCCGCGCGCCCGGGCCTTGCGGCGCTCCTCGTTGGGGTTGGTGCCGCCCCGCATGCCGACCAGCGTCTGCCGGGCGGCGTCGCGGGCCTGCTTGGTGTCCATCGCCGGGTGGTCGCCCAGCTTCGTCCTGACCTGACGCCCGTTGACGAGGGACTGGACGTAGAAGCTGCGCTTGGTGGGGGTGACAATGAGGTAGAACCCCCTCATCTCGGTGTCTGCGTACAGGACCGACTTGCCCGGTTCGGGCCGGGGTGCCCTCTCGACGAGGGACTGGGTGATTTTCGACTTCATGCTGGCTCCGTGGGTGGCGGGACCACGGCTCGGACACGGTTTCGCACCACAAGGTGCCGTGTTCAGACGCGCCGTTTTTGCCCCTGAAGCCTCATTAAGTCGCGGTTTTTCCTCGGTGTAAGCGGCCCCGGACCATCCGATTTCAAATCATGGCAAGCTATCCGCGTGCCGACTTGTAAGCGGTAGGTCCCCAGTTCGAATCCGGGTGCCGGCACCACGAAGGTTCTTTGGTCCTATCCCGAAATGTCCATGTAGCTCGGGGCTGACTGCGCTGTTGGGTCAGCGTCTCCGGGACGCGTCTTGCTCGGTTTGATCGGCCGAAAACGGCTATCTGCCCGCAGCCCGCGAATCACCTCGCGCCAGTCGCAGTTGCCTGCGCGGTACGCGCAGCGACTCAGGCCGGGCGACCGGCCGACAGCATTTCCAGCGTGGCCTTGTCGGCATCGGTGGCGTCGACGCGCAGGCGTTCGGCCAGTGCTGCGACGACGATGGCATGGGCCTGGCGGAGCACGCTGTCCGCGTCGGCGCTGGCGTCCACGACGTGCTTCCCCGGCAACTGCAGTTGCGCAAAGATGCTGCGGCAGCGTTCCAGATTGTCCTGGGTTTCGAAGTGATTGGGTGCATCGCCGCGGGCGCGGATACGCGCCAGGCCGGTGGGCGGGGGCAGGTCGAGCAGCAGCAACACGTCCGGGCGCGGCGCGAAGGCGTTGCGGTCCAGCAGATCGTCCAGCGGCAGGCCGGCGGCGCCCTGGTAGGCGACCATCGAGGGGAAATAGCGGTCCAGGATCACGATGTCGCCGCGTGCCAGCGCCGGCGCGATCAGGGTGTCCACGTGTTGGTGGCGATCGCGGATCAGCAGCTCGGCTTCTTCGTCGGCGCTGAGGCGGCCGGTGGCCGCGGACTGGCGCAGCTGGGTGCCCCAGGGGCCATTGGTCGGCTCCTTGCTCAGCACCACGCGCGCGCCTGCCGCTTCCAGCGTGGTGGCCAGGCTGCGGGCGAGGGTGGTCTTGCCGGCGCCGTCGATGCCTTCGATCGCGATCAGCAGACCGCCGGGCTTCAGTTCGATTGTCATCGCGCTACTTTATCCGATCGTGGTGCTGGATCAGCACCTGGCATTGGCGTGGAAGCCGCCCTGCAGCGGCCGACCGCGGCGCATCGGGTCTCCGCTGCGCGTCACCGATGGCGCCGCCGCTGCCGCGCGTCCTTGTCTGTGCGAGATGGCTTGACGAGATGTCTGTGCAACGCGTTGCCGGGCACGCACAACAACCGCATCACGACCGCCGGTTGCAGGCGCTATTGCATATGCCGTATGAACGGTATGTCCTGCGCGATGTCGGGAACGTCCCGATGCCCTGGTTTCTGGCTGCGCGGCATACTGAACAAGTCAGGCAAAGCACCCGAATGTATGACGTCCGCGTCGCGTGCCTGGCAACAAGGAAGATGGACGCGTCGCCGTCACCCTAGAGGCGGCATCCCCCGCGTGACGCCCTGCCAGGCACCGTCGTGACCGGATTCCTTGTTTTTTCTCGCGCGCCGACCACGTCGGCAATGCCACGTACGCGCCCGCTCAGCTGGTCGCCGAGGTGTAACGATAGGACAGCAGCGACTTCACCAGGAACGTGATCTGGGTGGCCGAGCGTGCGTCCACGCGCATGACCGGGACGCGGAAGCCTTCGGCCACCAGCGCATCGCGGAACGGCGGCAGCAAAAAGTCCTGCATTTCGTCGGTCATGGTGATGCCCACCGCCAGGCTTGCCGCAGGTGCGATCTGCGAAAACTCGCGCAGCAAGGCCACGGTGGCATCGCGCATCTGCGGATCGCGCGCGCTGACCAGCACGATCACGCCCAACGCGCCGTCGCACACCAGCGGCCACATGAAATCCAGGTACTTCTGCCCGGGCACGCCGTAGACGTGCAGCAACTCGCCGTCTTCCAGTTCGATCGAGCTGTAGTCCAGCGCGACCGTGGTGTAGGTCTTGTCGCCGTAGGCATCCTGGCTGAGCGGCATCTCGGTGCTGACCGGCTCCACGTCGGAGATGGCACGCACGGCGGTGGTCTTGCCGGCGCCCATGCCGCCAACGAACACCAGTTTGTTGGCCGGAAGACTCATGACTGCGCCTGAAAGAGAGAAAGGCCAAAGCGACGTGCGACCCAGGAGAAAAACCGGGAGTTGCTGCTGTCCGGACGGGGCTGCGTTGCAGGCACGGGAATCTCCGCAGTCTGGGCAAGGCCGCTGGCGAGTGCAGCGGCGAACAGGCATTCCACCGTTTGCAGCGGCAGCTTGCAAGCATTGGCCAGCGCCTGCGGGCGCCACGGGCGCGCATGCAAGTGGGCAATGGCAAGCAGCTGCGCCGGCGAACTGGTCTCGGCACTCAGCTCCGGCCATTGCCGCAACCGCAGCGCATGGCTGGGTTCGACCGCCGGCAGCGCGGGGCGCAGGTGCTCGGGCAGGGCGAAATACAGCGCTTCGAAGGAAATACGTTGGCTCAGTGCGCTATCGGCGGTGTCCGGCGCAACCTGCCAGCCGGGGCGATCCAGGGCCGCCAGCAGCTCAGGCAGTGCTATGCCGGCGGGCAGCTGCACGCAGCGGTTGGCCGGGTCCACGCGCACCTGCAAATGCGCATTGCGCAACAGCACCGCAACGGTGCCGAATTCGCCGCGGCAATGGCGGACCAGCAAGGCCGGTTCGGCGACCTGCGCATGATCGGAGGACGACAGCAGCAGGCGCATCTGCTCGTTGAGTTCGCGCACGGTGGCGCCGTGCTTGAGCCATGCGCCGCCGACCGGTGTCCGCGACACCACCAGCACGCGCACCGGTTGCCCCTGCAAGGCCTGCCAGGCTGCCAGGCCGTCGGGGCTTTCCAGCCCCAGCACCACCACCTCGGCGGTGTGTTGCGGCCATTGCCCCAACTGCACGTTGATGCGCTCGGCCAGCAGCAACGAGCACGCGAGTTTCAGGCGCGTGGTGTGCAGCAGGTCCAGGCCGGCCGTGGCGACCCGCATGGTGTGAATGGGTGAGGTCATGACAGGGCGCCGCGTCGGCGCGTAGCAAGTGCGGTGCCTGCCGGTGCGCACCGGCAGGCCGGGCAGGCGACGCGTGCGCGCCGCCTGATTGGCATCAACCGAAGTCCAGGGTCTTCTCGAACGCCTTGAGCTCATGACGGGCCATGGCCAGATTGGCCTTGGCGCGATCCAGCACGACGTACAGGAACAAGGTGCCGTTGCTCTCCAGCGGGCGCAGCAGGTGGTATTGACGCGCCAGGGTGATCAGGATGTCTTCGATGGTGTCGTTGAGGCCGAGCTGCTCGGCGATACGGCGCTTGGCACGCACCACCTCGGTGTTGCCGGCTGCGGCAAGTTCCAGGTTGAGATCGGTGCCGCCGGTCATGCCCAGCGCCATGCCGCTGTCGCTATCGACCAGGGCGGCGCCGACGAAGCCGGCGATCGAATGCAGATGTTCCAGGTTGAGTTTCGACACGGGTCGTCCTTACGAGCGGTGAGAAATTCAGTGCACTGGCACAAGCACGAACAGTGCCAGACGCTCAGTTGGCCGGCTGCGCCAGTGCAGTCGCCAGGCGGCCGGCGCAGTCGCGTGCGTTGAACAGCAGCGCTGCGGCATTGAGATCGCTGCTGCCCACCGCCGTGAGCGTCAACGGTTTGTCGGCGCGAATGCGGATCAGCACCAGCTGCCCGCCGCGCGTACTGATGGTGGCGTAGTCGGCCTCGCTCAGACTGGATTCGCGTGCCAGGGTCTCGCCCAGGGTCAGGAACGAATTGGCCATCGCTGCCAGCCGGCGACCGTCCACATCAAGGCTGGATTGTTCGGCGATGGCGCGCCCGTCGGCAGTGGACAGCATCAGCAGACGGATGCCCGGTTCGCGCTCGATGGTCTGCGCGAACTCGCGCCCGATGCGCTGCAGATCGTAGTGATGCGACGCACGCGCGACCTCGCCCACGGCAGCCTTGACGACCTGGTTGACGGCGTTATGCGGCATGAAATCCTCCCCTGTACGAAACCCGCGGCGCGATGCAAGACCTGGTCGATGACACCGGGTCCCGCGCTGGCGGGCGAACAGTAGCATCGGCACCTTCCGTCATCGCCATAGCACCCTCAATCTCTTAATTGCGCGGTCAGACAAGCACATTCCGCAAAACGCAGATACGCCACAAACTGCCCAACCACGTCACTTCAAGCAGCCGTCAGACCGCGTTTGCCGCCGCCAAGCGGACGCGGCCGATGCACCGCCAGTGCTCCGGCCTAACTGCAGCGCGCTTGTACCGCGGCGTTGCGCCTGCCGTCCGTACCGGTCCGACGATCGCCCGCTACGCAGTATCGGCCGCACTTTGGATTGCTGCAGTGGCAGCTGCGATTGCGTGATCGGTGACGCAGGACGGGCGCCGTGCTGCGCTGCCGCGCGTCAGTGCGCGAGCCGGCGACTAGACTGCAGCGCTTTCTCGATGCTGGAGCAATGCATGGCGACGCAGTACCTGCCGGTTTCCCTGATTGGCGTTCCAACCGACGTCGGTGCCGGCCACCGTGGTGCGCGGATGGGGCCGGAGGCGTTGCGCATCGCCGGGCTGCAGGAGGCCTTGATCGGCCGCGGCGTGGAGGTGCACGACCTGGGCAACCTGGATGGCCCGCGCAATCCCTGGCAGGCCCCGCAGGCCGGCTACCGGCATCTGGACGAGGTGGTGGCCTGGAACCAGGCGCTGATGGAGGCCAGCTATGCGCAGCTGCGCGCCGGCCGCATGCCGATCATGCTCGGTGGCGACCACTGCCTGGGCATCGGCTCGATCACCGCGGTGGCCAAGTACTGCCGCGAGCAGCAACGCCCGTTGCGGGTGCTGTGGCTGGATGCGCACTCGGACTTCAATACCAGCGAGGTGACACCATCGGGCAATGTGCACGGCATGCCGGTGGCCTGCCTGTGCGGGCTGGGCCCGCAGGCGTTGACGCAGTTGGGCGGCAGCGCACCGGCGTTGCTGCCCGAGCAGGTGCGGCAGATCGGCATCCGCTCGGTGGACCCGGAGGAGAAGCGCCTGATCAAGCAGCACCGCATCGATGTCTACGACATGCGCTACATCGACGAGGCCGGCATGAAGCGCACCATGGAGACCGCCCTGCAGGGCATGAGTGATGACACCCATCTGCATGTGAGCTTCGACGTGGATTTCCTGGACCCGAGCATCGCACCGGGCGTGGGCACCACCGTACCGGGTGGCCCCAACTACCGCGAGGCGCAGCTGGTGATGGAGATGATCGCCGACACCGGGCGCATGGGGTCGCTGGATATCGTCGAGCTCAATCCGGTCCTGGACAACCGCAATGCCACCGCCGAGCTGGCAGTGGATCTGGTCGAGAGCCTGTTCGGCAAGTCGACACTGATGCGAGATTGATCGATCGCTGAACGCAGCACACCGCGTTCACATCAAATCCACGGCCGCGCAGTCAGATTTGGCGCCAGACACGGTGCGTCTGCACCGAACGCAGAACTTGAGGAAGACCGATGAAGCGACTGTTGACACTGATGGCACTGGGCCTGTTTTCGGCCGGCGTGATGACGGGTTGCAACACCATGGCCGGCGCCGGCAAGGACATGCAGGGTGCAGGCGAGAAGGTCGAAAAGAAGGCCGACAGTTGCAGCGACGGCAAGTGCTGATCCTCGCGTTTAGTTTGATCCCTGGTTGTCTGATTTGATTGATCTGCGGCGAGCCGCCGCTTTACCCACGAAGGAGTCTGTTATGAAGCGTGCAATTGTGCTGCTGGTGTTGTCGGTGTTGTCGGTCGGTATGCTGTCGGGTTGCAACACCGTCGCAGGTGCCGGCAAGGACGTGCAGGGCGCTGGCGAGAAGGTGGAAGACGCTGCGCGCAAGTAATCTGGCGCTGCATGCAAGAAAAACGGGCCGCAAGGCCCGTTTTTTTTGCCTGATGCTTGCGCAGGCAGGGCAGTGCGGCGACGCACCTGGCATGCGATGGCGCAGCCATGCGTAGAACTGCGCCGCAAGCGTCGGCAACCGTTCAGTGCGGTGAGTGCGGATTTGACGGCTTTTGATCTGCGGCGAACGGTGCCGTGGGCAACCTGCGCGGACGGTCAATCGCGGCCGCATCAGCGGAGTCGACGCAATGAACACTGACATCATTTCCGGCAAGTGGACCCAGCTCAAGGGCAAGGCGCAGGCCAAGTGGGGCGACCTCACCGACGACGATTTCAAGGTTGCCGAAGGCAATGCCGAATATCTGCAGGGCAAGCTCCAGGAACGCTACGGCTGGGACCGCGACCGCGCCCAGACCGAGGTGCGCGCCTTCGAAAAGTCGTTGCGCGACGACACCTGACGGTGCCGCGCAACCGCGCCCACCCACCTAGGTGTGCGCAACTGCACACGACGGGCCGCTCGATGCGGCCCGTCTGCATATGGCGCCGGTGCGGTCGGTAGCAGGCATCAGACGCGGTCACGGCCATGCCAGGGGCAGGGAACCGCTAAACTTGCGTGCTGACTCCCTGGCCTTACGCAGATGACCACTCGCGTCCTTACCGGCATCACCACCTCCGGCACCCCGCATCTGGGCAATTACGTCGGTGCGATCCGCCCGGCCATTCAGGCCAGTGCGGCTGCTGATGCGGAAAGCTTCTACTTCCTGGCCGACCTGCACAGCCTGATCAAGGCGCAGGACCCGGCGCGCACGCAGCGCTCCACGCTGGAGATCGCCGCCAGCTGGCTGGCCTGCGGCCTGGACCCGGAAACGGTGTGGTTCTATCGCCAGTCCGATGTGCCGGAGACCACCGAGTTGCTGTGGCTGCTGACCTGCGTGGCCGGCAAGGGCATCCTCAACCGTGCGCATGCCTACAAGGCGGCGGTGGACAAGAATCGCGCCGACGGCGAAGACGACGATGCGGGCGTGACCGCCGGCTTGTTCATGTATCCGGTGCTGATGGCGGCAGACATCCTGATCTTCAACGCGCACAAGGTGCCGGTGGGGCGCGACCAGATCCAGCATATCGAGATGGCGCGCGATTTCGCCCAGCGCTTCAACCACGTGTATGGCCGCGACTTTTTCACCCTGCCCGAGGCGGTGATCGACGAGCAGGTCTCGACCTTGCCGGGCCTGGACGGCCGCAAGATGAGCAAGAGTTACGGCAACACGATTCCGCTATTCGCCCCGCGCGAGGAATTGCGCAAGCTGGTGTTCTCCATCCTCACCGATTCGCGCGCGCCCGGCGAGGCCAAGGACACCCAGGGGTCGGCATTGTTCCAGCTGTACCAGGCCTTTGCCACGCCGCAGGAAACGGCGGCCTTTGCGCAGGCGTTTGCCGATGGCATCGGCTGGGGCGACGCCAAGCAACAGCTGTTCGAGCGTATCGACCAGGAGATCGCACCGCTGCGCACGCGCTACGAGGCGCTGATGGCCGAGCCGGCCAAGATCGAGGCGATCCTGCGCGCCGGTGGCGCACGTCTGCGCGCACGCTACGCCACGCCGTTCCTGGCCGAGCTGCGTGCTGCGGTGGGGCTGCGCGATCTGTCCAGCCAGGGCGATGCGGCTGCGACGCCAGCGAGCGAGAAGAGCGTACCGCCGGTGTTCAAGCAATACCGCGAGCGCGACGGGCAGTTCTATTTCAAATTGACCGACGGCGCCGGTGCGTTGCTGCTGCAGAGCGATGGCTTCGCCTCGCCACGCGATGCGGGCCAGCTGATTGCGCGGCTGAAGCAGGCCGGGCAAGGCAGCGACCTGCAATTGCCGGGCGTGCATGCGCAGGTGGAGGCGGAGGTGATCCTGGCGGCGCTGCGCGTGTTGCGCGAGGCGTAACGACACCTGGGGAGCCGGTGGCTAGACTGTGGCTTCTCGCATCGCCGTGGGGGAGCAATGACAGCGACCGCCGATTCCAGCATCCACACCATCGACACCGGCTTTGGCGGGGTGCAGTTCGATGCGGCGTACCTGATCGTCGAGGCGCAACGCGGCGCCTTCGTCGATTGCGGCACTTCGCTGTCGGTGCCGCAGATGCTGGCCGCATTGCAGTCGGCCGGGCTGACGCCGACGCAGGTGGACTGGCTGATCCTGACCCACGTGCATCTGGATCACGCCGGCGGGGCGGGAGCCTTGCTGCAGCATCTGCCCAATGCGCGGGTGCTGGTGCACCCGCGCGGCGCACCGCACATGATCGACCCCGCCCGGCTGATCGCCGGGGCCACGGCGGTATACGGCGCGGCGGAAATGGCGCGCAGTTACGGCGCGATCGTGCCGGTGCCGGCCGAGCGCGTGCTGGAAGCGGCCGACGGACAGACCGTGATGCTGGGCGAGCGCGCGCTGCGCACCATCGAGACGCCGGGCCACGCACGCCATCATCTGTGCGTGTGGGATGCGCGTAGCCGCAGCTGGTTCACTGGCGACACCTTCGGCCTGTCGTATCGCCAGCTCGATAGCGCGCAGGGCGCCTTCATCCTGCCGACCTCCTCGCCGGTGCAATTCGAACCGGAGGCGATGCTGCACTCGATCGCGCGGCTGATGGAGACCGCGCCGCAGGCGATGTATCTCACCCACTACGGCCGGGTCGAATCGCCGGCACCGCTGGCGCAGGCACTGGTCGAGCAGATCCATGCGATGACCGCCATCGCGCTGGACTGCGCGCAGCATGCGGACCGCCATCGCTGCATGGTGGCGGCGCTGACCGACCTGTATCTGCAGCGCGCCCGCCTGCACGGCTGTCGCCTGGACGATGCACGCGTGGCGCAGCTACTGGGTACCGATATCGAACTTAACGCGCAGGGCCTGGCGTGTTGGCTGGATCGCGCGACGCGCACCAATTAGCGCCACTGGAATGGGTAACGCTCCTCTACTCGAACGCTGTAGTGAGTCGTCGGGTTGTTCGGCGTCAGTCAAAAGCCGCGTCAGTCGAGTGCGCGGTGTCCTCACCGCTTGCGGGACACGCCGTGAATCCGTCCGTGGAGGCTCGGTGGCGGCATCCATGCCGCCACACGGTCCCGCAACCGGCGAGGACACCGCACCAGAGAGTTGGTCGGTTGCTTTCTTGAAAGCTTGTTGCTCGGCTAGCGATGGCAGATGAGACGTTTATAGCTAGCGTGTTGAAGCCTGCCTGCCGCTAGGCTAGCTACGGGAAGATGGTGAGGCGCTAATCGAACGGACAAGTGATCCGACCAGTGCACGTCATGCCCCGCTTGCAACCATGCACACCGACCATCCCGACGGGTCCTTGTCCGCTCACCGTCGCGGGACCTTACGCGGCATGGATGCCGCGTAAGAGCCTACAGGGACGTACTTGCGGCGTGTCCCGCGATGGTGGGCGGGCAAGGACCTTGCAGCCAAGCCGCAGATCCGCCGCCCCGCAACTGATCTGGCCGCACTGCACAGGCCCCGGAAAAACAACGGCAAAGCAATCGAGACATTGAACCGTAGCCGCGTTTAGGCGCGAAAAGAGTCTCGGTTCAAAAAGCCCAGTGAGTCGAAAGCGCGATGCCATCACCACGCGCATGACATTCCGTACCCCATGCAGCTCCATGGCAGCATCCATGCAGCCCAAGGGGCCTGCTAGAAAAGAAGACATCGCGCCTGCCAACGCGGCTCAAAGCGCTCCCGTGGCGGCCGCGCGCTTGTAAACTGTGTGTCATCTATCAGTTGCAAGGCCATGCCGTGAACCCGATGCGCATCCTGTTGTTGTCCGCCTGCCTGTTCGTAGGGGGCGTGGCGCAGGCCGCCAACGATCTGCCCGGTGGCGGCATCGATGCCGAAGCGTTGTCGCGGCATGTGCGCCTGCTGGCCTCGGACGAGTTCGAGGGCCGTGCGCCGGCCAGTGCCGGCGAGCAGCGCACGGTCGATTACCTGGTCGAGCAGTTCAAGGCTGGCGGCCTGCAGCCGGGTGGCGAGCAGGGCGGTTGGACCCAGGCGGTGCCGTTGGTACGCGCCCAGGTCGATGGCCCGGTGCGTGCCAGCCTGCGTGTCGGCGGCAAGACCCAGACGCTGGTCAATGGCAGCGATGTGACCTTGCAGAGCCTGCGTCCGCAGGACGCGGTGCGCTTGAAGCATGCACCGCTGGTGTTCGTGGGCTACGGCATCAGTGCGCCGGAGCGGCAGTGGGACGACTACAAGGGCGTGGACCTGCGCGGCAAGATCGCGGTGGTGCTGATCAACGATGCCGATTTCGAATCCAGCCAGCCTGGCGCCTTCGATGGCAAGGCGGTGACTTACTACGGCCGCTGGACCTACAAGTACGAAGAGGCCGCGCGTCGTGGTGCCGCCGGCGTGTTGATCGTGCACGAGACCGCGCCGGCCGCGTACGGCTGGGCGACGGTGCAGAGTTCGGGCCTGTCGCCGTTGTTCGATATCGAACGCAGCGATGCCGATGCGAAGGCGCAGCATGTGCCGGTGCGTGGCTGGATGCAGCAGGCGTTGGCGGTGTCGCTGTTCCAGCGCGCCGGGCTGGATTTTGCGCAGGCCAAGCTGCGCGCGCAGCAGCGCGACTTCGCCCCGGTGGCGTTGGGCGATGCGACGCTGTCGGTGGACTTCAAGCTCAAGCGCGAGCGCGTGGTCACGCACAACGTGGTGGCCAAGCTCACCGGCAGCCAGCATCCGGACGAGACGGTGATCTTCTCCGCGCACTGGGATGCGTTCGGCGTGGGCAAGGCCGATGCCGGCGGCGACACGGTGCGGCGTGGCGCGGTGGACAACGCCACCGGCGTGGCCAGCGTGCTGGAACTGGCGCGCGTGTTCGCAGCCGGCCCCAAACCGCAGCGCACGCTGTATTTCATCGCGTTGACGGCGGAAGAGAAGGGCCTGCTCGGCGCCAACTATTACGCCGCGCATCCGCTGGCACCGCTGGACAAGACCGTGGCGGTGCTCAACATGGAGATGTTCAGCCCCGATGGCCCCACCCGCGATATCGCCTCGTGGGGACGCGGACGGGTGTCGCTGGAAGGCGATCTGGAAACCGCGGCCAAGGCGCGCGGCCGCAGCTATTCGCCGGACCCGAATCTGGAAGCGGGCTTCTTCTACCGCGCCGACCATTTCGCCTTTGCGCGCATGGGCGTGCCGGCGATCACCGCCGGTCCCGGGCTGGACATGCTCGACGGCGGCGTGGCGGCCGGCAAGGCGCTGCGCGACACGTATTTTGCCGAGTGCTATCACCAGCCCTGCGATCGCTGGACACCGCAATGGGATGCCAGCGGCCACGCGGCCGACACCACCCTGGTCTACGACGTCGGCGTGGCGCTGGCCAACGGCCGGCAGTGGCCGAGCTGGCAGGACGGTTCGGAGTTCAAGGCGATCCGCGCCAGCAGCGATGCCGTGCGCAAGTAGGGCCGGCGATGTGCAAACGCCTGCTGCTTTCGAGCCCGGGCGTCGGGCGATCGGCGAGGCGAACGTCAGTGCATCCGGCCATTGCGTGGCGGTTGGTCGAGCCGGCCTGCGGCGACCGCGCCGCCTATTTGCGGCACGGGTAGCGCTTGGCCAGCGCCTGCACGATCAATGCGGGTGCGGCCTCGTCCAGGCGCGCATCGGGTAGCGCGCCGATATCGCTGATGATCGCCTGCATGTCCGGCGGGCCGCTCTTGCCGGCCGGCATGCACCATTGCGTGCGGTAGCTGCTGCTGGCGACGCCGAGCAGGTAAGCGCCGGCGCGGTTCGCCGAGAGCATGACCTTGAGCTCGGTTTGTTCGGGCGCGATCTCCGGCGCCAACGAACCGTCCAGCCCGGCCTCGAGGAGTTTGCGCCCGCTGGGCTCCCAGGGTTCGGGCACGCGTGCCAATGCACTGGCCGACAGCACGGTCAGGGCGGCCGACATCAACCAGGGGACGCGACGCTGCATATGCACTCCGGGCCGGGGATCAATGCGCACCATACCGCGGCAGGCGCCCGAGAGGCGTACGACGTTGGCGTGGGCAGGTGATCTAGAATTGAAGCTTCCGCTGTATTTGGCAATCTTCGATGTCCTCTTCACACGATGCTGTAGCGCCTGCGCGCAGCGGCCTGGTCGTTATCGCGTTGTTGCTGGTCTATGTGGTCTGGGGCTCGACCTATCTGGCGATCCGCTTTGCGTTGGAAGGCGGCGCGCTGCCGCTGACCATGGTGTCCGGGGCGCGCTTCATCGTGGCCGGCACGCTGCTGTATGCGCTACTGCGCTGGCGCGGGATGGCTGCGCCGACGCGCGCGCAATGGAAGAACGTAGCGATGATGGGCGCGGCCCTGTTGCTGCTGGGCAACGGCATGGTGGTGCTGGCCGAGCGCAGCGTGTCGTCCGGCCTGGCCGCCACCTCGGTGGCATCGGTGCCGCTGTGGATGGCCTTGTTCGGCGCCTTGCGCGGGCAGCACGCCAGCGGTGGCGAATGGCTGGGTATCGTGATCGGCTTTCTGGGCGTGGTCTGGCTCAACGCCGGCAGCAGCCTGACCGCCACGCCGGCCGGGCTGGTGTTGTTGCTGATCGCGCCGATCGGCTGGGCCTTCGGCTCGGTGTGGTCGCGCGGACGCGACCTGCCGTCGCCGTTCATGACGGCCGCCGGGCAGATGCTGTGCGGCGGCGTGTTGCTGGTCAGCACCGGCCTGCTGATCGGCGAGCGCCCACAGAGCCTGCCGACCTCGCAGGGGCTGCTGGCCGTGGCCTACCTGTGCGTGTTCGGCTCGATCGTGGCATTCACCGCCTACGTGTGGCTGCTGCATCACGTGCGCCCGGCGCTGGCCGGCAGCTACGCCTACGTCAACCCGGTGATCGCGGTGGCGCTGGGCGCGTGGCTGGGGCATGAGCGTTTCACTACGCACGATATCGGCGCAATGGCGGTGATCCTGGCGGGCGTGCTGGTGGTCACCCTGGCCAAGGCGCGGCGATGACGGCGGTCTCGCCGACCGAGGCGCGTCGCGGGCTGTTGATCACCGCATCGACCTTCGTGATCTGGGGCCTGGTGCCGCTGTACTGGCACCTGCTCAAGGCGGTGCCGTCGCTGCAGATCATCGCGCACCGCATCGTCTGGAGCGCGCTGCTGGTGGTGGCGTGGTTGCTGGCCACCTCGGGCCTGCGCTGGTGGCGCGCCATCGCCGCGCAGCCGCGCGCGCTATGGATGCTGGCCGGCAGCAGCGTGGCGATTGCGTTCAACTGGGGCCTGTATATCTGGGCGATCAACGCCGGGCATGTGATCGAGGCCAGCCTGGGCTATTTCATCAATCCGCTGCTGAGCGTGTTGCTGGGCGTGCTGGTGCTGCAGGAACGCCTGCAGCGCATCCAGTGGGTGGCGGTGGTGTGTGCGGCGGTGGGCGTGCTGTGGCTGACCCTGGATGCCGGTGCGCCGCCGTGGATCGCGCTGGGGCTGGCGTTCTCGTTCGGTGCCTACGGCCTGCTGCGCAAGCTGGTGGCGGTGGATCCGGTGGCCGGGCTGGGCGTGGAAAGCGTGTACCTGTTCGTGCCGGCGCTGCTGCTGGCGGGCTGGGGCGAGCAGGGCCATGGCGGCGCCTTCCTGAGCGGTTGGGACCTGCGTACCGATCTGCTGCTGATCTTGGGCGGCGTGCTGACCGCGGTGCCGCTGATCGGGTTTGCGTATGGCGTGCGGCGGATTCCGCTGTCGCTGGTGGGCATCCTGCAATACATCGCGCCGAGCCTGCAGTTGCTGCTGGGCGTGTGGTTCTTCCACGAGCCGTTCGATCAGGGGCGCGCGATCGGATTTGCCGCGATCTGGGTGGGGCTGCTGCTGTTCGTCGGCGATAGCCTGTGGCGGCAGCGGCGGCCGGTGGTGGTGACGCCTTAAGCATCGGCCGCTGCGCGATCCGGGCAATCGCGCAGCGGCTGCGTTGCGCGGTGGGCAGCAGCGCGGTGCGCGCTTCGACAGCCTGCCGTTGCGCAGCTCCTGCCTGGATTCAGGGCGAGCAACAGACGACTGCGTTCACCGCGGTGCGGGTGCAGTCATCGGCATGTCATTCAGACCCACCGTTTCGGAACGCGCGGTCCGCTCCCGCCTGACGACCGTTCGCGACCTTCGTCCACCGCTCTCAGCCGCGCGGCGCCAACGCCGGTGGCGCCACTGCCAGCGTGGAGGTCGGCAGTGCCTGCGGTGCGGGGCAGTGGCCTGGATCCTGTTGCGTCTGCGCCAGCCACTGGTCGATCGGCCCACCCAGCAGATCCAGCCGCAGCGGCAGGCTCAGATGGGTTTCGCCAGGCAGCTCGACGTAGTGCGCGCGCGGGCTGGCCAGCGCCAGCGCACGCCCATGCGCGACCGGGATGTGCTGATCGGCATCGCCATGCACCAGCAGCACGCAGCTGCGCGTGTCGGCCAAGGCCTGCGTGACATCGACGTGGTCCAGGTCCAGCTGCAGCTGGCGGTCGGCGGCGGCGATCACCGCATCGATATCCTGGTCGGCATAGCGCCAGCGCGCATACGCGGCCACCGCCTGCCCACGCCAGCCATTCGGTTGGCTGGCGAGCAGGTGCGGGACCATGTCGCGAATGCCGCGCCCGGCGTTGGCGAAGGATTCCATCGCCACCACGCCGGTCACGCGCGGCCCGAGCTTGTCGGCGGTGAACAGCGCGGTGGCGGCGCCGTAGGAAATGCCGAACAGGTACAGCGGGCCACGGATCTCGCCACGCGGTTGCAGCGCATCGAGCACGTCGATCACGTCGTTGGATTCGCGCGTCCCGTAGCCGGACAGACCACCGCCGGAATGGCCGTGGTTGCGCAGGTCGATGGTGATCACCCGGTAGCCTGCCTGTGCGAGCTGCAACGACCAGGGCAGCAGCGAATCGCCATCCATCATCCAGCCATGCAACACCACCACGGTGCCGCGCGGCGTCGGTGGGGCCGTGGTGGGCACCTTGAAACTGAAATCGACATCCAGCGCATGCGCCGGATCGTCGCGCTGACCCACGTAGCGATACTGCATGGCGTACTGGCCGGGGTCGATCGCACGCCAGAAGATCGGCACCTGATCGCGCGTGACCACATGCCCGCTGCGGTTGGGCACCGTGGCGATGGTGGCGGCAATGCGCTCCTCGTCCAGCAGTGGCGAGGTGCCGCCGGGCGCAACCAGGCGCTCGCTGAGCGAGGTGGAGGACGAGGAACAGCCGGCCAGCCACAGGCAGGCGCAGGCCAGCAGAATCAGGCGCGTCATGGGCGAAGATCGATGGATGCAACGGCCGGGCAGCCTACGGCCTGCCCGACCCGCGCATCTACCGCCGTGCAGTGACAAAACGATGACAGCCCGCACTGCGTTCAGCCGCAGCAGCGCACTTGCTCCGCTTTGGCTGTCACCAATCCCCACTTCCGATTCCCGATTCCCGGCGGGCCAAGGCCCGCGCTACACCTCACGCAATGCGGTCGTAATCGGCAACCGCGCCGCCCGCAAGGCCGGGAACAGCCCGCCGACCAGGCCAATGCCCAGCGCCCATTTGAGCCCGCTCCACAACAGCTCCGGCGAGACCTTGAACTGGAACACGATCTGGCTGAAGTTGCTGCCCAGCGTGGACACGCTGTAACCATTGAAGATGGCCCAGGCGATCAGGCCACCGAGCAAGCCGCCGAGCAGCGCCAGCAGCATGGTCTCCAGCATCAGCGCCATGATCACCGGCGTGCCGCGGAAACCGATCGCACGCATCGTGGCGATCTCGCGCGCGCGCGTGGCCACCGCCGCATACATGGTGTTGAGCGCGCCGAACACCGCGCCGACCGCCATGATCGCGCCGATCACCGTGCCCAGGATGCTGATCAACCTGTTCAGGCCACCGCCCTGTTTGCCGTAGTAGGCACGGGTGGTTTCCACATCCAGCTTGAGCCGCGGATCGGCGGCCATGGCGGTCTTGAACTGGCTGAAACCGGCCTTGCCGGTAGTGCGCACGCTGATCGACTGGTAGGCGCTGCGGTTGTAGGTGGTGGCCAGCGTCTGCGCATCGGTCCACAGCTCCGAATCGTGCGCATCGCCGGAGGCGAACACGCCGACCACGGTCCATTGCTGGCTGCCGAGGGTGAGCGTCCTGCCCAGCTGCAGTCCGCGGAACTGAGTCAACGCGCCCTTGCCGACCACGATCTCGCGCAGGCCGGGGGTGAAGCGCCGGCCCTGCACCAGCCTGAGTTTGTCGTGCACCGCCCAGGCCTGCTCGCCCACGCCACGCAACTGCGCGTTGACGTCGGTGCCATCGGATCTGGAGGCGATGTTGACCACCTGCGAGAGTTCCGGCGACAGCATCGGGCGGCCGTTGGCATCGGCGGCGATGCCGGGCAGGCTGCCGATCAGCGGTACCAGGTCGCGGGTGATCACCGAATTGGTTTCGGCTTGCGAGCCGCCGCGCAGAACAATCGCGGTGGTGTCGTCGCCGGTGCTGTTGAGCGTGGCCTGGAAGCCCTGGCCCATCGCCAGCATCGCCACCAGCACGCCGACCACACCGGCGATGCCGACCACGATCACCGAGCTGGCACCCCAGCGTTGCGGCAGCGTGGCGATGCCGATACGTGCAGCGGCCAGTGACAGCCGGCCGCTGCGCGTGACAACCAGCCACACCGCCAGCAAGGCGGCGGCGACCAGCACGCCGATCCACGGCAGCGCGATCCACACGGCCAACCCGACGGCCAGCGACACGACCGACAGCAGGTTGACCAGACGGTTCTTCCATTGGGTTTGCATCTGCATGCTCCTGTCAGCGGCCGGCGAGGGCATCGACGATCTTCAAGCGCTGCGCGCGTCGCGCCGGCAGCACACCCACCACGATGCCGATGCCGGCCATCAGGCCCAGCCCGACCAACCAGGTCTGCAGCGGCACGCCCTGCACCGGCATGACCCCGCCGCTGCGTGCGGCCACCAGCGGGATCACCAGCGACGCCAGACCCATGCCGATCAACCCGCCCAGGCCGATCAACAGCACCGACTCCACCATCACCAGACTCAACACGGTGCGGTCCTGAAAGCCCAGCGTCTTGAGCGTGGCCAGCTCCGGTATGCGCTCGCGCACCGCCTGCGCCATGGTGTTGCCGGTCAGCAGCAGCAAGGTGAAGAACACCGCGGCCATGATCGAGGTGACGATCAGGCCGATATCGGCGAACTGTTTGATGAAGGCCTGCTGGAACGCCGATTCGGTCTGCGACTTGGTTTCATGATCGGAGTTGGCCGACAACGCGTCGATCGCCTGCGCCACACGCGAGGCCTGGTCGGCGTTGCGCAACGTCACCGTGTACCAGCTGACCCTGCTCTTGATGTAGTCGTTGGACTCGTCGAAGTATTTCCAGTTCATCATCAACTGGCGTTCCTGGTTGGCCGCCACCGCGCGGTCCTTCATGCGGAAGATGCCCACCAGTTGCAGCGGCCAGTCGTTGCTGCCGCCACGCGGGAAGATGGTGGCCTGCAGCGGAATGGTGTCGCCGATCTTCCAGCCATTGGCCTTGGCCAGGGTCTCGCCGACGATGGCGCCGGTGCGCGTGGTCTGGAACGCCTTGAGCTGTTCCTTGGGCAGCTCGTACTCGCTGTAGACGTCGAAGAAATTGGGCGCTACCGAAAAGTTCGGGAAGAAATTCTTCGGGTCGCGGTAGATGCCGCCGAACCACATCGCCGAGGTCACATCGCGCACGCCCGGCACGCTGCGGATCTGCGGCTCCAGGCTGATCGGCAGCGATTGGGTGATTGACAGGCGCGAGGCCACCACCAGGCGGTTCACGCCGCTGACGCTGCCGCCGGAGGTGAAGGCCACGCGCACCGAATCGAGCATGCCGAACAGCAGGAACGCCGCCACCACCGACAGCAAGGTCAACAAGGTGCGGGTCTTGCTGCGGAACAACTGCGCCCACACCAGCCAGAGATACTTCATGGCAGCACTCCCTTAGAGCACGAGCGGCGCATCGGCCAGCTCGCCCTTGTCCAGATGGATGGTATGGGTGGCGTACTCGGCGGCCTTGGGGTCGTGGGTCACCATCACGATGGTCTTGCCGTGTTCGCGATTGAGTTCCTGCAGCAGGCGCAGGATCTCCTCGGCGTTATGGCGGTCCAGATCGCCGGTGGGTTCGTCGCAGATCAGGAACGTGGGGTCGGACACGATCGCGCGTGCAATCGCCACGCGCTGCTGCTGGCCGCCGGACAGTTCGCTGGGCTTGTGGTTGCGGCGTTCCTGCAGGCCGACCAGGGTCAGGGCGATTTCCGCATTGCGCTTGCGTTGCGCGGCGTTGAGCGCGGTGAGCAGCAACGGCAGCTCCACGTTCTTTTGCGCGGTGAGCATCGGCATCAGGTTGTAGAACTGGAACACGAAGCCGACGTTGTGACTGCGCCAGGTCGCGAGCTGGCCGCCGCTCATGCGGTCGATGCGCTCGCCCTGGATCTCGATCTCGCCACCGCTGGGGTTGTCCAGCCCGCCGATCAGATTGAGCAAGGTGGTCTTGCCCGAGCCGGACGGACCCATCAACGCGACGAAGTCGCCGCTGGCGATCTCCAGGTCGATGCCGTGCAGCACCTGCACCTGCTCGGGGCCGCGTTGGTAGGTCTTGGTGATGTTGCGCAAGCTGACGAGAGCGGTCATGGCGACTCCTGACGGTGTAATGGAAAGAGGCAAGCGCGATGCGGCATGGCGACTGCGATCGCATGAGGCGGCAACACGGCAACACGGCCACACCCCAAAGCGGCGGCGCTGCCCACCTGGTGACTGCAGTTACCGGCAGAGTTACTCGGCAGCGGCCGCGTCGGCTTCGGCCACCGTGTCGCCGTCTTTCAGGCCTTTTGGCGGATCCAGCACCACACTGTCGCCCGCACGCAAACCCGACACCACCTGGCGGTCCTCGCCCATCACCATCCCGGGAGTGACCGTCTTCATGCTGACGGTGTTGCGCTCGCCGACCACGAACGCGACCGTGCGCGTGTCGCGTTCGACCAGTGCCGCAGCCGGCACGCGCACGCCCTGCGGCTTGCTGGCCTCCTGCGTATTGGCCCGTTCCAGAAAGCTCACCCGCACGCCCATCTCCGGCACGATGCGCGGGTCCTTGAGCTTGAGCGCCACGCGCACCTTCACCGTGGCCTTGCCGCGGTCGGCAGTGGGAATGATGGCGATCACCTCGCCGGGAATCTTCCATTCCGGGTACGCGTTGAGCACCGCTTCCACCGGCATCTTCGGCTGCACGCGGCCGATGTAGGACTCGCCCACTTCCACTTCGATCTCCAGCGATTCCATGTCCACGATGGTGCCGATGCCGGTGCGGGTGAAGCCGCCGCCGGCCGACAGCGGCGAGACGATTTCGCCGGGCTGCGCGGCCTTGGCGGTGACCACGCCGGCAAACGGCGCACGCACCACGTTGAAGTCCGAGCGGATTGCCGAGATCGCCAGCTGGTCCGATGCCACGCGCACATTGCGTTGCGCATTCTGCAGCTGTGCGCGCAAGGCATCGCGCTGTGCGGTGGCCTGCTCGTACTGCGAGCGCGACACCAGTTGCGCACCGACCAGCGATTGCAGCCGCGCCGCATCGGCATTGGCCACTGCCAGTTGCGCCTGCATGTTGTCGACCTGGCTGCGTGCGGCCGACAGCTGCGATGCCGACAGCGTGCGCTGCGCATCGGCATCCAGCGGGTCCAGCGTGGCCATCACCTGGCCTTGTTCGACGCGCATGCCTTCTTCGATCATCACCTCGCGCACCTTGCCGGTGACCTGCGCCGACACCGTGGCCATGCGCCGCGCCACCACGTAGCCCGATGCGTCCAGCACCGAGGCACTGCTGCTGCCGGCGCTGATCGCCACCACCGCTGCGGTCTGTACCTTCGCCACCGGGCGACGGGTGAACCACCACGCCGCGGCCGCCAGCAGCACGATGACGATCACGGCGGCGATGATCCAGCCGCCGCGCCGTGCAGGTTCGGGGGCGGCAGGACGCTGGCGGTCGATGCGGAGTTGCTTGAGCAGATCGGCGGAAGTATTCATCGATGACCAGGACGGGATGCTGCGCGAAAATGTGACCGGCCGCGGGCGGCGCCGCAAGCTGCCGGAAGTCACCAATGCGGTTGCGGCGACGAACGGTAGCGCGACCAACGCTGCTGCCAGGTGCTGCGCAGCATGCGACCGCGATGGCGGCATCCACCAGTGACAGCTGTCACCTGCCGTGCATGACAGCGGCAACTGGCCGCGCCCTTCAGGATGGGCGAGGCTGCAGCATCGGGCGCCCGGTCGGGTCCGGCAGTGGCAGAATCCGATCACCCACATGGACCCACCCCGATGCGCGTGTCGTTACCCGCCTGGCTTCGTCCCGCCGCCAATTCGCAGGTTGCCGCGCGGCTGGCGCAGGGCCAGTCGCCGTGGATGGATGGCGTACATCTGCTGTGGTCGAGCTGGGTGTTCGTGGTGCCGGTGTTTTCCCCGCGGGGGTACGACAGCACCTGGCTGCTGTGCACCCTGCTGTCGTATCCGGTCTTCCTGCTGCTGTATGCGCGCATGTTGCTGGCGCCACGCGGCACCCTGTATCGCTACGCCTGGGCGATGGGTGTGCTCAGTGCCGCGTTGCTGCCGGTGTATCCCTCGGGGATCAGCTATTTCGTCTTCGCCTGCCTGAGCCTGCCCCCGTCCACACGGCAGGCCCTGTGGCGGCACTTCGCGATGCTGGTGGTGATGAACGTGCTCTACCTGGGCTGGGCGCACTGGCTGGGAATGCGCCTGCAATCGCTGGTGTGGCTGCCGGTGTCGGTGCTGGGCATGGCCGGTGTCGGTGCGGTGTACAGCATCAACGAACGCAAGGACGCGTTGCTGCGCCTGTCGCAGGACGAAGTGCGCCGGCTGGCCGCCACCGCCGAGCGCGAACGCATCGGCCGCGACCTGCACGATCTGCTCGGCCACACCTTGTCGCTGGTGGCACTCAAGTCCGATCTGGCCGCGCGCCTGATCGCGCGCGATCCGCAGGCCGCGCGCGGCGAGATCGATGCGGTGGCGCAGATCTCGCGCGACGCCCTGGCGCAGGTGCGGCGTGCGGTCACCGGCATTCGCGCCGCCGGGCTGGTGGCCGAGCTGGCGTCGGCGCGGGTGTTGCTGGAGATGGACGGCATCGTGCTGGAACACGCACTGGAAACGCTGGCCTTGCCGCCCGAACACGAAACCGCACTGGCACTGGTGGTGCGCGAAGCGGCCACCAATGTGCAACGGCATGCGCAGGCCAGGCGGATGCGCGTGAGCCTGCGCGCGCAGGGCGAGCAGGCGGTGCTGGACATCAGCGACGATGGGCGTGGCGGGGTGATCGTGCCCGGCAATGGCCTGGACGGCATGCGCACACGCCTGCACGGCCTGGGCGGCGCGCTGGAAGTGGAAGCGCTGCCGCGCGGCATGCGCCTGCGCGCCAGCGTGCCGTTGCCGCAGCCCACGCTGGCGACGGCGCAGCCGCCCTTGCCGGTGCCGCTGCTGCCACCGTCGCGCTGATCGCGCACACGTCCACCGCATTGCACGCAATGCACGGCGGGCCCAAGCGCTGCTATCGTGCGCCACCGTTGTCTGCATATGAGCGCGCGCGATGATCCGGGTGTTGTTGGCCGAAGACCAGGCGCTGCTGCGTGGCGCGTTGGTCGCCTTGCTTGGGCTGGAAGACGATATCGAGGTGGTCGGCAGCGCAGGCGATGGCGAAACTGCCTGGCGCGAGCTGCAACGCCTGCAGCCGGACGTGCTGATCACCGATATCGAAATGCCTGGCCTGACCGGTTTAGAGCTGGCCCAGCGCATCCAGCGCCAGGCACTGCCGCTGCGGGTGATGATCGTCACCACCTTCGCCCGCCCGGGATTTCTACGCCGCGCGCTGGATGCCGGTGTGGCGGCGTATCTGCTCAAGGACGCGCCGGCCGAACAACTGGTCGGCGCCCTGCGTCAGGTGCAGCGTGGCGGGCGGGTGATCGACCCGCAACTGGCGCTGGACGCCTGGGTCGAAGCTGATCCCTTGAGCGAGCGCGAGCGCACGGTGTTGCGGCTGGCCGGCGAAGGTCGCTCGGCCAGCGAGATCGCGCAGCAGTTGCAGTTGTCGCATGGCACGGTGCGCAATTACCTGTCCGAATGCATCGGCAAGCTGGGCGTGGCCAATCGCATCGAAGCGTATCGGCTGGCGCGGCAGAAAGGCTGGCTGTGAACCAGTGAGGCAGGCGCGTTGCGTTGTCAGCGGGCGCAGCACGGGGTGGCATGGGCTGCGCATCGGATGTGCACTGCCGCAGCGAACAGCTATTCCAAATAAGGCGAAAAGCATGCCCTGCAGGCGCGGGTACACTGCCGGGCCAGAACGATCCCTGCGAGCGAACGGCATGAAATCCCTGTGGCTGTTGGGCCTGCTGATGGTGTGCGCATGCAACGCGTCTGCCGAGCAGTTCAAGATCCTGGTGGCGGCGATTCCCAACCAGTATCACCACGACTATATCCCGGTCGCCAAGCCGCAGTTCGAAGCGATGGCGCGCAAGCATTATGTCGAGGTGGTGTGGGCGTGGAATGCCAAGGCCTTCGATGGCGATCTATCGCAATATGCGGCGATCGTGCTGCTCAATACGCCGGCCACCGATCTGGATCCCACGCAGCGTGCGAACTTTCAGACCTACGTGCGCAACGGCGGCGGCGTGGTGGCGGTGCACAAGGCGTTTGCGATCAAGCGCGGTGACTGGGAATGGTACGACCACCTGATCGGCCGCTCGTTCCGCACCCATCCGTACATGCAGACCGCGATGGTCGACGTGGTGGACGCCAACTTCCCGGCCACTGCCGGCCTGCCCGCGCGCTGGGTGTGGACCGACGAATGGTACGAATACGATCCGCCGTACAGCGACGACCTGGTCACGCTGATGACGGTGGACGAAACCAGCTACGACCCCACGCTGATCTGGCCGGGCCAGGTCGCCAAGGGCATGGGCAAGCAGCACCCGGTGGCCTGGTACCACCACTTCGAAGGCGGCCGCGTGTTCGCCACCGCGCTCGGCCACCTGGCCGAGGCCTACAACGACCCACGTTATCTTGAGCATCTGTACGGCGGGATTTACTGGGCCGCCACCGGCAAGGGCATCGAAGCATCCGCGCCAGCGGCCAAGTCAAAACGCCAGCGTTAAGCACTAGCCCCTCTCCCTGCGGGGCGAGAAGGCACGGTTTGCGCGCCACTGGCGCGCGTGCCTTGGAGCGCCCGCGTCGCAAACGCGGGCCGGGGCGCGGAGCCGGGGTTGGGGTGAGGGTACGCGGCAACGCCACTCCAGACGGCGGCGAACCCGATGCTTCGCCCGCACCCCCATCCGCCCCTGCGGGGCACCTTCTCCCGACGGGAGAAGGGAAACCAAAGCCCCTCTCCCTGCGGGGCGAGAAGGCACGGTTTGCGCGCCACTGGCGCGCGTGCCTTGGAGCGCCCGCGTCGCAAACGCGGGCCGGGGCGCGGAGCCGGGGTTGGGGTGAGGGTACGCGGCAACGCCATTCTAGACGGTGGTCAACCCGATGCTTCGCCCGCACCCGCATCCGCCCCTGCGGGGCACCTTCTCCCGAGGGGAGAAGGGAGCCGACACCCATCCATCAACGCGCAGACCGCCCGCCACGCGCCATGCTGGAAAACACGCCATCGCGGCGTACCCAGGCATGGAACAGCGCCGCGCTCAGATGGCCCAGCACGGTGGCGAACAACAGGTACGCCAACCAGCCGTGCGCGCTGCGCAACCAGGCGTAGAGTGCTGGGTCATGCGGCGCGATCGGCGGCAACTGGGCACCCGGCCACAGCACGACCGGATAAGCGCCGGCCGACAGCATCGCCCAGCCGATCAACGGCATGCCCAGCATCAGCGCATACAACAACCAGTGCGAAGCGGTCGCCGCGGCCTTCTGCCAGGCCGGCAGGTCGGCCGGCAGCGGCGGCGGGCGGTTGCGCAGGCGATTGATCAGGCGCAGCACCGCCAGGATCAGGATCGCAATGCCCAAGGGGCGATGCAGATCGATCAACCACGGCCGCTGCGTCACCGACGCCACCATGCCCACGCCGACGAACAGCATGGTCAGGATCATCGCGGCCATCAACCAATGCAGCACGCGTGCGGGCAAGTTGAAGTGGGTATGGCTGCTCATTGGCGTCCTCCCTTGCCGGTGGCGGCGCTGCCCGTGCCATTGGCGATCTCGTGCTCGCGCCGGTTGAACGATTGCGCATACACCGACGAACGCGCCGCCAGGATCGGGTCGTTGGATCCGGCGATGCCCTTGGGCAGGATCAGCGGGTCGTAGTTCAGGTCGCGGCACGGGCCGGTGGCCTGCGGCTCGGCGTGGTCGATCGACACCGTGCCGGCGACGATCTGCTTGCGGCCTTCCGGCCACGGCTGCGAGGGATCGTCCACCGCATCGCCCGGCTCGGCCATGGTCAGCACCAGGTCCCAGCGCAGCGGCCCCTGCGCCAGGCGCGTGTCCAGATCGGTGGCGAGAAAATCGCCATCGGCCTGCGCGCGCTGTTCAGCACTGAGTTCCTGGAACGGGGTATGCGGACGCATCGACCAGCGGATGTAGCGCTCGCGTCCATCGGCGGCAATCGCGCGGAACGCATTCACCCCGTTGTATTGCGTGTTGGCCCAGCTGTTGGACCACGGTGCGGTCTTGGCCCACTGCTCGAACTTGGCTGCTTCCGGATACTGCTTGCCGAACGCGGCCAGCTTGGCCGGGTCGGGCTTGCCGGTGGCCGGGTCCGGCCTGGAGGCCACGTTCAATGCCTGGAAACCGGCCGGCGTGGCCACCACGAAGAACGGAAAACTGTTCATCGCGGTGCGCCATTCCTGCCCGTCGTCGCTGCGCAACAGCAATGCCATGCTGCGTACGCGTGCCGCACCATCGGCGCCATGCGGGTCGCCACCGCCGATCGACAGACGCCCGAGCACCGGCGTGCTGGCCTGGCTGAAGATGCGTGCCGACGACAGCCAGGTGGCCTTGCCGCTGGCCTTGAATTCCCCGCTCACACACACGCCCTTGGTGTGCGCGCGGCGAAAGCCCGGATGCGGCGGCCCGCTGGCTTCGATGGTGTCGGTCATGCGCGCGGCGGTGAGCCGGTCGCCACCGATCCAGCCGGCGGTCCAGGCGAACGCAACCGCCAGGCCGCCGGCAATCGCGGCGATCCCCAGCAAGGGCGCCACGCGAACGCGTCCATGCTGTGGCGGTGGGGAAGGAGGTGGCAAGGTCATGGCTGGCTCCAGGGGCCGGTGCGGTGAGTGGTCGATGCAGTGAGACGACGTGCAGGCCGACTTATTCCCGTGATCGCCCAGGCGTTGCGGCACGCGCATCGAACGTGGGAATAGTCCACGCTCCAGCGCGTCTACCGTGTGATGCCACCACCAAACCTGCCGATGGATGCTCTGGACGATGACCAACTGCGTGCGGTGCTGCCGGCGCTGCGTCGCTTCGCGCGCTCGCTGAGCGGCGAGCCCGCCAGCGCCGACGACCTGGTGCAGGCCACGCTGGAACGTGCGCTGCGGCGTTGGCGCAGCCGCCATACCGCCGAGGCCCTGCAGCCGTGGCTGTTCGCCATCCTGTACCGGCAGTTTCTGGACGGGCAGCGCCGCGCGGCGCGCTGGCAGCGCGTGGTGGGCCTGTTCGCGCCGCAGCAGCCCAGCCGGTCCGCATCGGCCGAGCAGGTGCACGACGGCCGCGCCATGCTGGCCAGCCTGGCGTTGCTGCCGCCGGAACAGCGCGCCTTGCTGCTCCTGGTCAGCGTGGAGGGTTTCAGCTACCGCGAGGTGGCCGACACCCTCGGCATCCCGATCGGCACGGTGATGTCGCGGCTGTCGCGTGCGCGCGAACGCCTGCGCGCATTGAACGAAGGGCATGTGAACCACGCACCTGCATTGAGGATCCTGAAATGAGCAGCACGCCGCCGCCTGACGAACACGCACTGCACGCCTATGTCGATGGCCGGCTGGAGCCGGAGCAATGCGCAGCGGTGGCCGCCTGGTTGCAGGCGCACCCGGCGCAGGCCGCGCGCGTGGCCGGCTGGAAACGCGATGCCGAAGCGCTGCGCGCCGCGCACGCCGGCCTGGAGCCGGAGATCGCCACGCTGGCGCTGACGCCTGCGGCGATTCGCCGTGGCCTGCAGCAGCGCCGCCGGGCCATCTCTGCCATGGCCGCCAGCTGCGTGCTGGCGCTGGGTCTGGGCACCGGGCTGGGCTGGCAGTTGCGCGAGAGCCGGTTCGCCAGCCAGCGCGTGCCGATGGCCGATGCGGTGGCTGCCTACCGCCTGTTTGCCGATACCGACGCGCACCCGGGCGTTATGTTGGACGTGCGGCGCCGCGCGGAGTTGGAGCCGTGGTTGCGCACGCATTTCGGCAATGCCGGTGTGGTGCCGGATCTGCGCGCGCAGGGCTATGTGCTGCGCGGCGGGCAGCTGCTTTCCACGCCCGAAGGCGCGGCAGCGATGCTGGTCTACAGCGATGCCGACGGCGCGCGTATCGGTCTGTATCTGCGTCCACGTAGCGGGCCGATGCCTACCGGCGAACGGCGCGATGGCCGTCTACTGGCGCAATACTGGGCCGAAGGCGAGACCGCGTTTGCGCTGGTCGGCCCGGCGACGCAGACACGCATGCGCACGATCGCGCCGTTGCTGCGCAGCCAGGGATGACCGGCGCGACTTGAGGCGCGTGTTGATGGCCCGCACGCGTTGCGTGCGCGGCGAGCTCAGCCGCCGTAGCGTTGCTGAAGCATCGCAAAGGCCGAGCGCAGCGCCAGCGCCTCGCCGCCCGCCGGGCGGCCGGGGCGGTCGCTGTCGTTCCAGGCGTACACGTCCAGATGGGCCCATAGCTGGCCCGGCGCGACAAAGCGCTCCAGGTACAGCGCGGCGGTGACTGCGCCGGCCATGCGCGAGCCGGCGTTGGCCATGTCGGCGACATGGCTGTTGAGGTAACGCAGATACGGGCGCCACAGCGGCATGCGCCAGACCGGGTCGCGGGTCTGCTCGCCGGCACGCAGCCAGGCCTGCGCCAGCGCATCGTCGTTGGCGAACAGCGCGGGCAGGTCCGGCCCCAAGGCGATGCGTGCGGCACCGGTGAGCGTTGCGAAATCCAGGATCAGATCGGGGCGCTGCTCGGTGGCGTAGCTCAGTGCATCGCACAGCACCAGGCGGCCTTCGGCATCGGTGTTGTCCACTTCCACCGTGACGCCGGCGCGGGTGGTGATGACTTCGCCCGGGCGGAACGCATCCGGGCCGACGGCGTTTTCCACCGCGGCAATCAACAGGGTCAGTCGTACCGGCAGCTGCTGCGCCATCACCAGGCCGGCCAGCGCCAAGGCATGCGCCGCGCCGCCCATATCCTTCTTCATGTTGCGCATGCCATCGGCCGGCTTCAGATCCAGCCCGCCGGTGTCAAAGCACACGCCCTTGCCAACCAGCACCAGATGCGGATGCGCCGCATCGCCCCATTGCAACTGGATCAGCCGCGGCGCCCGGTGCGAGGCGCGCCCGACCGCGTGGATGGTGGGGAAGTTCTGCGCCAGCAATTGCTCGCCAACGATGGCGTCGACCTGGGCGCCGTGCGTTTGCGCCAGTGCGCGCGTGGCCTCTTCCAGATGCTGCGGGCCCATGTGCTCGGTCGGCGTATTGACCCAGTCGCGCACGCGGATGCAGGCCTCGATCAAGGCGCGCGTCTGCGGTGTCGGCGTGGCGGCCAGTTCGGCCGGTGCGCGCGGTACCTTGCGGTAGCGCGAGAAGCGGTACGCACCCAGGCCCCAGCCCAGGTGCAGCAGCGCCTGTTCGCTCTCGCTCAGCGTGTTGGCCAGCATCCAGCGGCTGGCCGGCGGCAGCGCCATCGGTGCATGCGCGTAGGCGTAGGCATCGGCGCGGTCGCCGATGCCCAGCACCGCGCCGGCTAGCCCCTGTTCGCCCGGTAGCAACAGCACGCTGCCCGGCGCGGCATCGAACCGTTGCGCCTGTGCCCACGACAGCACGTGCGTGGGCTGCTCGGCGCACCAACGTGCAAAGCCTTCGCGGTCGAGCACATGCAGCGGCAAGGCTGCGGCGTTGGGATCGATAAAACCGGTGAGCTGCGACATGGAAATCCTCGGAGGCGGCGCCATGCGCCGAGCAAAAAGTGGCTCAGGCGGGAAGGCGGATGCCGGCGTGTGCGGGGTCGGGGTGCGGCTGCTGCGCGTCCAGCCAGTCGGCCAGCCCGGTCATGGAGTCGAACTCCAGATCCGGTTGCTGGGTCGGGTGCGACCACTGCGCTCCATCACGGTTGATCCAGCAGGCGCGCAGCCCGGCATCCAGCGCGCCCAGCACGTCCATGTGCACGTGGTCGCCCACATGCAGCACCTGTGCCGGCGGTGCATCCAGCCGCGCGCATGCGGCCAGGAAGATGCTCGGGTCGGGCTTTGCGCTGCCGTGTTCGCGCGAACCCAGCTGAAACGCGAAGTGATGCATCAGCCCGATGCGTTGCAGATCGGCATTGCCGTTGCTGAGCGCCGCCACCGGCACATGCGCGGCGATGCGCGCCAGCGCGTCCAGTGCATCCGGGTAGCACTCCACCTGGTTGCGCGCGGCGTAGAATACGTCGTACGCAGGCTCCAGCAAGGCCAGATCGCCGCCGCTCTCGCGCAGCGCCATTTCCAGCGTCAACCGCCGCAGCGCGCTGAGATCGTGGTGCAGGTGCGGGTTGTCGGCAAAGCTGCGCTCGCGCAGTTCGCGCATCGCCTCCACCGGAAACCGCTCGGCGGTGACCGGGCTGTGCTGGCGCATCCAGCTGTGCACCACCTGGTCGATCCGCGCCCCGATCGGCGCAAAGGGCCACAACGTATCGTCGAGGTCGAGGGTGATGGCGCTGATGTGGAAGCTCATCGCGAGATTGTAATGCCGGGAATGGGGAGTCGGGAATCGAGAATGGGTAGAGCGCAGCCACTGCTCTTGCGATTCCCGATTCCCAACTCCCGATTCCCTGCTACTCCAACAGCCGCGCCCAACGCTGCATTCCCTCCACCCGGCTCAGCACCATCTTGATGCAGACCAGCAGCGGGACCGCCAGCAGCAGGCCGACCATGCCCCATAGCCAGCCGAACAGCATCAGCGCCAGGATCAGCATCAGCGGCGAGATGGCCATGCGGCGGCCGAGCACGATCGGGGTGACCACCTGGCCTTCGATGGTGTGCAGCGCCAGGTACAGGATCGCCGGCAGCATCGCCGACAAGGTGGTGCGGAATTCCACAAAGCCCATCAGCAGCATCAGCATCACGCCGATCAACGGGCCCACATACGGCGCGAAGTTGAGCAGCGCCACCACCGTGCCCCACAGCAGCGCTTCGGGCAGCGGAATCTCGAGCACATACAGAATGCCGGCGAAGACCAGCCCGACCAGCGTATTGATCACGCTGATGGTGAGCACGTAGCGCGAGACCTCGCGCTCGATGTCCAGCATGATTTCGGTGGTGAAGCGTTGCTGCTGTCGGTTAGGCAGCAAGGCGATCGCATGCCGTTGCAGGCTTTCGCCGTAGACCATGAAGAAGAACGTCAGCAGTACCACCGCAAGCACCGAGGCGGCCAGCTTCGGCGTACGCACCAGCGCCTTGTAGGGGTCGTCCATCTGCGTGCGCACGATCTGCACGCTGCGCTGGCCGTCGCCGCCGGCCGCGCGTGCAAAGTTTTCCGCAGCCTGGTTGGCCTGCATCACCGGCTTGGTGAAATCGCGCACGTCGCGCGCGATCTGGCGCATTTGCCGCGGCGCTTGCTGTACCCATTCGGCGGCCGGTCCGGCCAGCTGCGCGGCCAGTGTCACGGTACCGGCCAGGCCCAGGCACAACACCATCAAGGCGCCAAGAAAGCGCGGGATATACAGCTTGCGCAGGCCGCGCAGGATGGGGTTGCCGATCAAGGCGAAGAAGGCCGCCAGCATCACCGGTAGGATGATCGTCTGTGCAGCCCATAGCGTATAACCCACCGCAAGCGTGGCCAGCACCACCAGCGAGACCGGTGCGCGTGGGCGCGGTGCCGGTGGCGGCGGAAGCGAATCTGCCGCAACGGCAGCATCCATTGAATCGACGGGAAGAGTCATGCGCGCCCTGGCAACAGACTGGCGTGCTGCCAGCGGTGGGCCATTATCGGCCGAACGCGTCAACGCCGCGCACAGAGGGCGTGCGCGCAGCGTCAGTCCTTGATAGCGTCAAGGGCGGACTCTGCCGCGCATCAGGCGGCGAGTACCCGCAGCGTGGTCCCGAGCGATGCTCGGGAACGCGCCATCATGCAGCGCGGTCGACCGGCGCCTGCACCACCGTCACCGGCGGACCGGCGGCGACTTCTTCGGCACTGTCTGCGGCGCGTTCGGCCTGCTCGGAGGCTTCCTGCGCACGGTGTGCGGTGAACAACGCAGAGATCGTGCTGATCATCTGCAGAATCTTCGGGATGCCGCCCAGCTTGTTGGCGATGCTGCCCAATGCCGCCTGCGGTTCGTTGCGGCCGGTGACAAAGCCCAGGCCGAAACCGACCACCACGATCCGCAACGGTGACCACCCGGCACGCCAGGTGGCACGCAATTGTCCCCAATGCGCGCGCGTTTCCTGGGCGCGCCCTTCCACCAGGAATTCGGCGCGTTCGACGCGCTGACGCAAGGTGCCAAACTTCATGTGCGTGCTCCATTGGCAGCCGATGCGTGGGCATCGTCGTCGTCGCTGCTGTCATCGAAGATGCCCAGCTTGACCAGCTGACGACGTGTTGCATTCAGGCCGGTGTGGTCGAAGTAGAAGAACACCCGCCACGCGGCAATACCGGTGACCAACAAGCTGGCCAACGCGGTAAAAAACATCGCCTGGAACCATGACAGGCCGGCGCGTTGCAGCAGCGCGATGATCGCACCCGCCAGCAACAACCACGACGACGCGCCGAAGACCACGGCAACGCAGGCCCAGGCCAGTCCACGCCCGAAGGCACTGCGTGCCAGTTGCAGGTCGGCCGACACCAGCCGGCGCAACGCGCGGCTGGTGTCCTTGGCCGAGCCCAGCGTGGCGCCGCCGGCTGCACCGACCGCACGTACGCTTTCGTCCAGTCCTGGCGTTTCCGGGCGCGCGTCGGACGCGTCGGAGGCGGCAGCTGTAGAGGCCTGATCGCTCACGACTTAGTTGTCGTTGCTGCGTGCCAGCTTGGCAATGATCCAGCCGGTCGCAAACGCGACACCGAATGCAGCCAGCGGACGCTCGCGGATCAGATCGGTGGCGCTTTCCAGCAGGTCGTTGCCCTTGCTGACCAGCACGTCGAGCTGCTCCTTGGCAGCGGCACCGCCGAACTCGGCAGCCGCCATGCCGGCCAGTGCGGTGTCGGAGAGCTCCGCCTTGACGTTGGCGCGGCCAAGCTTGAGCTCATCGCCTGCGGCGCTGGTGGCGCCCTTGACGGCTTCGCCCGCGGCGCTGGCGGCAGACTTCAGGTGGGTGCCGGCTTCGCTCAGATTTTCTTTCAGCTGGTCGGTATTGGTGGGGCTCATGCGATATCTCCTTCGGTCATGGATGGCAGCCGCGACAGCGTGCGGGCGGAGTGCAGCAATAGCATCGCCGCGGTGTAGGAGGTGTTAGTGCACGCCCATGGCAGTGCACGCCACGTCAACGCATCAACGCGTCGTACTGCGCG
This sequence comes from Xanthomonas arboricola pv. guizotiae, assembly GCF_002940205.1. Lineage (GTDB taxonomy): Bacteria > Pseudomonadota > Gammaproteobacteria > Xanthomonadales > Xanthomonadaceae > Xanthomonas > Xanthomonas arboricola_C. The sequence continues at coordinate 60,114 of NZ_MDSK01000019.1, read as the reverse complement.
TTGCCACGCAGGATGCGCACGACCAATTGCTGCGGCTTGCGCTGGAAATTGGCGCGCCAGCTGGCCAGATCGGCAAACTCGCCCACGCTGCTGGCCACGATCACATCACCGTTGACCAGACCATTGGCTGCGGCACGACTGCTGCGTTTGACCTCGCTGACCATGACGCCGGTGATGCCGGATTGGCGCAACGATTCGGGCAGATCCACGAAGGTGGCCCCGCCCAGGCGTGGATCCAGCATGTCGCCGGTGACCGCGCGGTCCTGCTCCTTCAGTTTGGCGGTGAGGGTGAGCGGTTTGCCATCGCGGCGAATCTCCAGCCTGACCGCGCTACCGACTGCCTGCAGGCCTTCGTAGTTGTGCAGCGCCTCGGCGCTGTCCACGCGCTGGTCGTTGGCTGCCACCACCACATCGCCTGGCTGCACGCCTGCTGCGGCCGCCGCGGACCCTGGCAACACGCGCGTCACCAGCGCGCCGCGCAACGAATCCACGCCCAGGCCCTGCAGCATCTGCTGGGTGAGGTTCTGGGTTTCCAGCCCAAGCGTGCCGCGCACCACCACGCCCTTGGTGACCAGTTGCTCCACCACGTTGCGCGCCAGGTTGGAGGGAATCGCCAGGCCCAGGCCGATATTGCCGGCCATGCTGCCCTGGGGATTGAAGCTGGCGGTATTGATGCCCACCAGCTGGCCCTGCAGGTTGACCAGCGCACCGCCGGAGTTGCCCGGGTTGATCGAGGCATCGGTCTGGATGAAATTCTGGTAGCCCAGCCCGCGGATCCCGCTGCGGCCCACCGCCGAAACGATGCCGGAGGTGACGGTCTGGGTGAAGCCGAACGGGTTGCCGATCGCCACCACGAAGTCGCCCACGCGCAGCGCATTGCTGTCGGCCAGCTTGATGTCGGTGAGGTTGTCGGCCTTGATGCGGATCAGCGCGATATCGGTATCGGCATCGGAGCCGATGAAATCGGCCTTGAGCGTGCGCCCGTCGCCAAGCGTCACCTGCACATCGTCGGCATTTTCGATGACGTGGTGGTTGGTCAGCACATAGCCTTTTTGCGCATCGATGATCACGCCCGAACCCAGCGACTCGTTGATGCGGTCCTGCGGCACCTGCGGAAACAGCCGGCGCAGGATCGGGTCGTCGAAGAACGGGTTGCGCACGCGCACCACTTGCTTGGTATTGACACTCACCACCGCCGGCATTGCCTGTTGCAGCATCGGTGCCAGCGACGGCACCGGTTGCCCGGCGACGGCGGCCGGCAACGCGGCGGCCGCGGGCAGGCTAAAGGTGGTGGCGGCACCGGCCGGTGCGGCCTCGGCGCGGTTATCCATCCAGGCATTGATGCCGGTGGCGGCAAATCCGCCGAAGGCAGCGGCCAGGGAAAGGGTCAGCAAGGTGGGCAGCGGGCGCATGCAACGAGTCCGGGTTACGCGGTGGAAGAGGAATAGGGCGTCTGACTGCGTAAATCAAGCTGAACGAGAGTGCCAGCGGGCAATTTAACGCCTGGTGAAAGCGCCGCCGAGCCCTTGCCGGCACTGCGTTGACAGTCGCTTGAGCCCGGCGTAGCGTCCGCTTGATCCGATGCCTGTTCAGCATACGCATGCCGCTGCGCATCGCCCGCGTTTTCAGCACTGATGCCTTAAGGAGGGTCCTATGAGCAACGGCAATGGTGTGACGGCAACCCTGTCCGAGGCTGTCGATAGCGTCAAGAGCACTGCCACCGAACTGGGTGAGACCATCGCCAGCACCACCAGCGACGCGGTGGCCAGCGTGCAGGACGCGGCCGGCACGGCGGTGGCGGAGGTCAAGACCCGCGTCGCCAAGGCCCGCAAGGCGGTGGTCAAGGTCGAACAGCGCGTCGTCGAAAAGGCCGGCGATGCAGCCACCGCGGTCAAGCGCAGCGTGGCCAAGACCAAGCGCTCGCTGGTGTCGGGCAAGGAGGCCGCCAAGGACAAGTTGACCGCCACCAAGGATGCCGCCAAGCAGAAGCTGAGCAGCACCACCGATGCTGCCAAGAAGAAACTGGCCAACACCAAGGCCAGCGCCAAGCAGAAGCTGGAAACCGCCAAGGCCAATGCCAAGGCCGAAGCCGCAGCACTGAGTGCCAAGACCGCGGCCAAGAGCGCAGCGCGCAAGAGCGCAGTGGCCACGGTGGGCGTGCGTGCGGCGGCGAAGAAGGCTGCGGCCAAGGCGGCCCCGGTCAAGAAGCCGGTCGCCAAGACCATCGTCAAGCCCGCCGCCAAGAAGGCACCGGTGGCCAAGCAGACTGCCACCAAACAGGCCGCAGTAAAAAAGGCCCCGCTCAAGAAGGCGGTGACCAAGACCACCCTGAAGAAGGCCGCCAAAGTCACCAAGACCCCGGCCACGCGCACCGTGGCCAAGACCACCGCCGCCCGCAAGGCGGTGGGCAAGAAAGTGGCCAAGCGGGTCACGCGCTGATCCTGCAGCACCAAGATGGTATTGCGCGCTGACGACGCGTTGACCGTGCAGACTGACAAAGGCCGGCGCTGTTGGTACAGCGCCGGCCTTTTCTGTGGTGTGATCTTTAACGAGGCGATCGCTTGCTTGCTGCGCTCATGTGATCGGGCGAGTGACTGGATCTGACATTTGAACCGGATGGGCATCTGTCCGCACCGCTCGCCAGATGCGGGACATCAAGCCACTCTCCTCACGGAGCGAGAAGGTACGGCTTGCATGCAATGGGCGCGTGTACCTTGGAGTGCCGGCGCCGCAAGCACGGGTTGGGTGCGCAGCGGCGCTGGGGTGAAGCCGACGAAGCCGCATGTCGTTCCGAGTTCGCGAGGCTTCGCCCGTACCCTCATCCGCCCCTGCGGGGCACCTTCTCCCGGTGGGAGAAGGAAACTGGAAGCCATCGCTTCCGCTAATCCGAATCCCGAATCCCGAATCCCAGCTACTCCATTCCCTTGACCAACTGCTCGGCGCCCTTGCGGATACCGGCCTTGGCCGCGTCGTAGGCGCCCAGGCTGGCCTTATTCGTCCAGCACATGCGAGATCAGCTCGCCCATGTCCACCTGCTGGTACGCCGCCGAACTGATACCTGCCTCCAGCCGCGCCAGATCCAGCAATTGCTCGGCCAGCCGATTGCTGCGGCGCGCGGTTTCCAGCAGCTGCTGCAGCGCCGCGTCCTTGGCCTCCAGCGTGGGTGCGCGCAGCGCGACCTCGGCGTAGGCATGCAGCGCAGACAGCGGGGTACGCAGTTCGTGCGCGGTGTCGGCCACGAAATCGCGCTCGGCCTGCACGGTCTTCTCCACGCGGGCCAGCAGCGAATTGAAGGAGCCGATCAGCGGGCGAATCTCGTCCGGCACCTGCGCCAGCGGCACCGGTTCGGTTTCCAGCCCGGTGCGTTGCGCGATCGCGCTGGAAATGGCGCGCAGCGGTGCGAGCGAAGTGCGTACCGCCCACCACACCAGCACGCCCAATACGCCCAGTTGCAAGGTATTGAGCACCATCGCAATCAAGGTCTGCTTGAAGCTCATGCGCGAGGACACATTGCCGATCGGGGGGGGGGGCGCATCGACCGCGGCCGGCGGCTCCGGTTGCGTATCGAAGCGGTGCTCCAGCGCGTCGGGCAGGGCGCTGATCAACTGGTCGCCGAACATGTTGAGCTCCTGCTCGAACACGCTGTGATGGCCCTGGGTGACCAGGGCGACCAGGATCCACAACGAAGTGGACCAGCTCAACAACACGATTGCCGCCAGCGCCGCCAGCATGCGTGCCTGCAGCGATCTCATTCCGGCGCCTTGCCGACCATGTAGCCCTGGCCATACACCGTGGAGATCAGCTCATCGCCCAGCTTGCGGCGCAGCTGGTGCACGTACACCGCAATCATGTTGCTGCCGCCTTCGGACGGGCGCCGTAGACGCCTTCTTCCAGTTGATCCTTGGTGACCACGCGCCCGGCGCGTTCCATCAGCGCCAGCAGCAGGCGGTATTCGTGCGCGCTCAGCGCCACCTACTTGCCGTTGCGGGTGACCTTGCGGCTGCTCGGGTCCACGCAGACATCGCCCTGCGTGAGCAGCGGCACCACGCGGCCCTGGCTGCGCCGGGTGATCGCACGCAGCCGCGCCATCAGCTCGTCGAACTGGAACGGCTTGACCAGGTAGTCGTCGGCACCGGCATCCAGGCCGCGGATGCGGTCGGTGAGCTGGCCGCGCGCGGTCAGTGCGATCACCGGGGTGGCGTCGTAATGGCCGCGCATGAAGCGGATCACCGTCAGCCCGGAGTCGCCTGGCAGGCCGATTCCAGCAGCACCGCGGTGTAGCGGTGGTCCACCAGCACGGTCTTGGCGGCATTGGCGCTGCCGACGTGGTCGATGGTCCAGGACCGCTGGCGCACGCCATCGCAGATCGCGTTGGCCAGCATGGTGTCGTCTTCGACAAGCCGCAGGTGCATAGGTGTTCCGCCGGGCCCAGGGCCAGTCCGAGATCGGCAGCACTGTCGGAGATGGTCGTTGGGCAAAGATTAGTGCATGGCCCGCAGGGCCGTTACAGGCGGCCGGCAGCCTTGCCCGTTGCGCAAGGCCCCAGGGCCACCACGCAGGCGCTAGCGCTGCAGGATGGCGCGCAGTGCCGCTTCCAGGCGGACGTACCGGAAGCGGAAGCCGGCCTCCAGGGCGCGTTGCGGCAGCACGCGCTGGCTGACCAGCAGCAGCTCGGCCATCTCGCCGAAGCCCAGCCGCAGCAGGCTGGCCGGCAGCGCCAGCAGCGCCGGGCGATGCAGCACGTGGGCCAGGGTGCGCGCGAACTCGGCATTGGTGACCGGGGTTGGCGCGGTGGCGTTGTAGGCGCCGGCCCGGCCGTGTTCCAGCAACCACAGCAGCAAGGCCACCATGTCGGCGCGATGGATCCAGCTCATCCAGTGGCGGCCATCGCCGAACGGGCCACCGCCACCGAAGCGGAACGCCGGCAGCATGCGCGCCAGGGCGCCGCCGTCGCGGTCGAGCACGATGCCGGTGCGCACCCAGCTCACGCGCGGGCCGAGCGCGGCGATCCTGGCCGCTTCGGCTTCCCAGTTGCGGCACAGCTGTGCAGAGAAATCGTCGCCGGCGTGGTCCGCCTCGGTCAGGACGCTGTCGCCCCGCTCGCCGTAATAGCCCACCGCCGAGCCGGAAATCAGCACCGCCGGGCGCCGTTCGGCCGGCTGCTGCGCGATCCAGGCATGCAGCTGGCCGGTGATGCCCAGGCGCGATGCGCGGAAGCGCTGCTTGCGCGCATCGCTCCAGCGGCCGGCCGCCAGCGGCTCGCCCGCCAGATTGATGACCGCATCGGCCTGCACCCCGTCCAGCGTGTCCACCACGGTCATGCCGGGCAGGCGACGCGCTGCGCGCCGCAGGTCGCGGGTCAACACGCTGACCTGGTGCCCGGCCTGCACCAGTGCCGGACACAAGGCCTGGCCGATGAACCCGGTGCCGCCGGTGATGAGCACCTGCATGGGACATTCCTGCGCCGAATCGATGCGGCACGATAGGCCAGCGCTGCCTGCTGCAAAGTGAAGTCGCTGCTGCACACGCTGCGATGGCCGCATGCGGCACCAGGACGGCGGCCGGGCGGGACGCGTCAGACGTGTAAGGCGCAAACGCCAACGCGCCGGACAGGCCGGCGCGTTGGATGCTTGCAGACGCTGTAACAGGCTCAGCGCGAAGAGGACACCGCGTGGGCACGCTCGAAGTGCGCCGACACCACGCGCCGGCTTTCTTCCAGATGCTGCTTGACCGGCGCGCTTTCGGCGGCGGGCAGCAGTTCGGCATCGATGATCTTGATGGTGTCGCCGTGGTCGCTGACCATCGTGCGCAGGAAGGCATTGCGGTAGGCGTCCTTGCCATCGGGCAGGGTCGCTGTCTTTGCCAGTGCGTCTACCGCTGCCTTGCCCTTGGCGCGCATTGCGTCGGCGCGCGGGCTGTCGGTGGCACCCAGTGCCTTGCTCTTTTCCAGGTTGGCTTCGTGGTCGTGCAGCAGCTGCTTGGCGAAGGTGTCGGTGGCGCCACCCAGATCCTGGGAGATGGCCTGCTTGGCCAGCGCGATTTCGTTTTCATCCAGCGCCGCCAGCACGCCGAGCACGGCGGGATCGCCCTTTGCCAGTTCGGTAGCACCGGTGCCGCTGACCGGTGCGGCGGTCGGCTCGGGCGATACGGCCGGCGCAGTCCGCGAGGCGTCGCCGCCGGGGCGATCGCAGGCGGTCAGGGAGAGCACGGCAAGGAACGATGTCGCGACAAGTAGGGATTTCATGGAGGTCCTAAAAGAATGCGGCCAATACTGCCGACGGTGAAATGCAAAGGAGCCGCTACGCGGCTCCGGTGAGATGCGGAAGTGGCGCCCGCCGGTCAGGCCAGCTGCGCCTGACCGGCTGCGCCAAGGCCCAACGATCTGGCTGGCGTACGCACGCTGTCCTGTGCGGTGCGGCACACGCGCGCCATGCGTGCGGTGCGCTCGCGAATCAGCGCGTGTTCGCTGGCCGGGGCACTGCCCAACAAGCTGGCGACATGGAAGCCCAGGATGTCCTCCGCGCGGTCGCCCTGGTCGCTGACGATGTGCGGAACCAGCCGCTCCAATCGCTCCAGCTCCTGCTGCACTTGATACGGGGTTTTCATGATGCTCTCCAATGAGTAACGGTCCTGCTCAATACGTGCCGCTCAACTATTGCGTGCACCCAGCCGCTGCCAGCAATCGGTAGCCAACTGTTCGTAGTTGGACTGGGTGCTGGATGAGATGAAGTGATGCTCCAGGCGGTCGCGAAACAGGCGCAGACGTTCCTGATCGCTCGAGCGCGGCGCCTGCAGATAGATATCGCAGGCCATTTTCACCACCGGGGACAATTCGCTGAACTTGCCGGCACCCAGGTTGCCCTGTGCATGCCGCGCCTGCCAATGCGCGATTTCGGCTTGTACATCGATGACGGATGGGTCTCTGCTCATGACTTCGCGTGGTCCGGGTTAAACAAACTTGACATGCAGGGTAACTGCGGCTGTGTCAACGAATGATCATCGAACCCGACTATTCCACGCACTTCAGCAGCGTGTGCTTAATTGGTCAGCTTGCATTTGCGCCTCTACACGCTGCGTATGCAGGCCATGTCGCGCATGACGTGTGCAGTTGCGATCAAGGCCATGGCGTCGTGCTTAGGGAACCTCTGAACAACTCTTGGCGTTGCGAGCGAACTTGGGATTTCGCTTGATCACGACAATCTCCGTTGCTGAAAATCAATCACTTACGCGTGATGGCTCCAACCTCAGGCGTCGATCAGAAGTCTATCGAGGAGTTGTTCAGAGCTTCCTTAGCAACAGCCAGCAATCGATTGCATTGGCTGAAATGTCGGCAATCGAGGTGTGAGGCTTGCCATCGCGCATCGGCTGGTAGCTGCGTTGAGCGCGAGAAAACAGTTGCGAAATGCCGCAATTTACGGAAGATTCTGAATCGTTCCACACTTGTATAACGTCCGATGCTTAGGATGCGCAATGACGTAATGGAGATGAGAGTACTCAGGATGCAGGACAGCGAAAGCAGTCGCAAGCCGCAACCCGCCAGCGGGACCCCCGAAGCACGCGTGTGGTGGCATGCCTTATTGGAATTGCGTGGGGGACGTATCGCCATCAGCTTGATCGTCGTCCTCGTGATCGTGTTTGCGTTCTACCTGACGCTGAAATAATTCCACGTTTCGGCACCAGCGTAGCGTTGCATCCACGCCTGCGCGTGTCTCGACCGTTTAAACAAGCCACAACGGCACGCGGCTCGACGCTGCGAGGGGAGACGTGATGGCGCGCAAGCAGTATTGCCATGTCGTGGGGCATGTCACCCGGCCGGTTCCCGAGTACGGCCATGAGCGTGCCACGCACGCCTGGGTGTGCGGCGAAATCGCACGGTTGCTGGACGTGCGCAGCGCAGGGCAAGCCGGCGACTTCAGGCATGGTGTCCCGGAGACCGTTTTCCATGTGCCCGATGAGACCTTGACGTGGGAACAAGCGCATGGACTCGGTATCGATGACGCGGCGGACCTGCTGGGCGGTATCGTGCCGCATGCGTTCCTGGCGACCAAGGTGATCGGCCATCCGCTGATTGCCGATCACGCAGACAGCATCGCCGGATGGAACCAGGCGCTGGCCACCGCCTTGATCCCGGCCACATTGGCGGGCTATACGGTGTTTTCGCGCACCGATGCCCTGCATGCCTTGGAGATCCTGCTGCCGGACGGTGGCGTGCGACTCAAATTGCCGACTGGCGTGGGCGGCGCCGGCCAATGGCGCATCGCCGGTGCAGCGCACCTCGCGCAGGTGCTGGACAGCCTGCCGGAGCACTATCTGGGCACGCATGGCGCGGTGCTGGAGCGCAATATCCTGCAGCCGGTGACGCACAGCGTGGGCGAGCTCTGCGTTGCCGGTGTCCAGATCGCCTATTACGGCACGCAATGCAGCGTGCGCAATGCGCAGGATGAAGAGGTCTACGGCGGCTCGTCGCTGCATGTATATCGCGGATCGCTCGAGGCCCTGGCCGCGGCCGCGCTACCGCCCCTGCAACAGCGCGTGGTCGAACAGGCCTGCAGATACGATCGATTCATCACCGCCGCCTATCCTGGGTTGCACATCTCGCGGCGCAACTACGACGTGGTCAGCGGCAACGACGGCAAGGGCGGCGCGGTTTGCGGTGTGCTGGAGCAATCCTGGCGCGTCGGTGGCGCGACACCGGCCGAGCTCGCCGCGATCTCCCGCTTTCAGGATGACACCAGCCTGCAGTGGGTGCACGCATCCACGCATGAGATCTATCAGGGCGAACCGCCCGCGGATGCGCAGATCTACTACCGCGCAGAACGCGCCGGGCCGGGTCCGCGCTTCAAATACAGGAGGGTATCCACCCCATAATGGAAGCGAAACTTTCCAGCATCCAGATCCCGGTCGACCAGGACGAACTCAGCGGCACCTTGCTGACGCCCACCGGCATTCCTGCCGTGTTGTTCGTCCATGGCTGGGGCGGCAGCCAGCACCACAGCCTGGTGCGCGCGCGCGAAGCGGTCGGCCTGGGCTGCATCTGCATGACCTTCGACCTGCGCGGTCACGAGGGCTATGCGTCGATGCGCCAGAGCGTGACACGCGCGCAAAACCTGGACGACATCAAGGCCGCCTACGATCAGCTTGCCGGCCTGCCGTATGTCGATCCGCAGTCGATCGCGGTGGTCGGGCTCAGTTACGGCGGCTACCTGTCGGCATTGCTGACGCGCGAACGTCCGGTGGAATGGCTGGCGTTGCGCTCGCCCGCGCTCTACAAGGACGAGCACTGGGATCGTCCCAAGGTGAGCCTCAACGCCGATCCGGAGTTGATGGACTACCGGCAACGCGTGCTGACCCCTGACGACAATATCGCCCTGGCGGCCTGTGCCGATTACAGGGGCGATGTGCTGCTGGTGGAGGCGCAGCACGATGTGATCGTGCCGCATCCGGTGTTGCGCAACTACGCCAACGCCTTCGTCAACGCGCGCTCGCTGAGCGCGCGCATGATTGCCGGTGCCGATCACGCATTGAGCGTCAAGGAACACCAGCAGGAATACACACGCATGCTGATCGACTGGCTGACCGAAATGGTGGTCGGTCGGCGTATCGCCCTGGCCAAGGAAGTGGTGGCCGCGCGCAAGCACAGGCTCAAGCAGCAAAGCGATGCGGGGGCCTCGCCAGGGCAGGGCGCACCCGAGTTCCGTGGCGATATCCGTGCGGTGGAGAACAGCTCCAGCTGATGTGCGCGTTTGCCAAAGGCGCCTCGTACCCGGCAATAGTTTCGACAAAAGAACGGGCCCGACGGGCCCGTTCTTTTTTGTCAGCTTGGCTGGGTGCCGGGCTGCAATACCTCAGACGCGCGGGTCGGTCGGATTGCGACGTGCCGCCTCATCGTGATGCTCGGAATCGAAGGCTTCGCGCACTGCATGCTTGGCCTTTTCCCAGCTCAGGCGCGAGTTGGACTTGAAACGGTCCCAGCCATCGCCCAGGTCGCGTTCCAGATGGTCGTCCCACTGGCGGCCTGCATGTTGTTGACGCGCCTGCATGCCATAACGATAAGCCGGACGATAATCGTCGTAGGAATACGCGGCATCGCGGTAGCTGGCGCTGTCGAAGCGGCCCTCGTAATGCGTGTCGCCCGCGCGATAGACGCTGTGGGTACGATCGGCGCGCTCCCAGGCATCGCGCGCGGCAAGGCGCGCCTCTTCCCACTCCAGCCGCGATTCGCCGCGATTGCGCGGCCACTCGCCGGCCAGGGTCGCTTCGGTTTCTTCCCAGGTGCTGGTCGGCCGCGTTTCGCGCGCCTGCAGGCCAAAGCCGTAGACGGTGGCGTAATCGCGGTCGTAATCGGTGCCTTGCTTGTAGTAGGGACGGTGCTGATGTTCCTGGCGCCAGTACTCGGTTTCCACCGTGGGATCCAGGCGCTCGGCCACGCCCTTGCCAGCTGCAGCGCCGGCCACCACGCCCACCGCAGCGCCGATCAAGGTGCCCAGCGGGCCAAACACCGTGCCGGCCAGCGCACCGGCGGCAGCGCCGCCTGCAACGCCACCCACACCCACACCCACCGGATGCGACCCGGGTGCACCGGAGATCGGATCGCGATTCAGATCCTGCGCTTCGGCCTTGCGTTCCTGCTTGTCGAGAGGGGTGTCGTGGTTGCTCATGTCGTCTCCGGGGCGGCTGTAGGTGCGTCTGTCGAGCAGATCGCGAACGTGGCGCCACCTTGGCCAGAAAGGAGTGAAACGCGCGTGCTTTGACGTGAGTGCCACCGCGACAAGGCTGAACTGTGCATCTGTCGCTCTGGATGAGCTTGCTGACGCCAGGTTGCGACCCTGCGCTCAGGCACGTTCACCCATGCGCGGCATGGACGACGGCGTGACCTCGGCTTATTGGTGTGGGCGGATAATCTCGACCACGTCGTCAGCCGATAACGCCAGGCTTCTTTCCGCAAAGCGGTGGTGTGTAGAAAGTGCGAGCGTAGCGCGCTGCAGGTCGTTGAAATGCCGTCCTACCCAAGCGGGCGCTGCAGCTGTTGCAGCGATCGCTGATTCCGGTTGGTTGCGCGGAATGCAGCACTTGCGACGATGTCGCTGCACGGGCGCCCGAGCGACGCTCCAGGCGGCAACGCAGGTGTATTGCGCCACCATGACCACAAGGTCATTGACGCACTGACAGTGCAGACGTGCGATGCAATCCATCCGCAGCCAGCCAGGCTGCAGCGCTCAACGATCAACGATCAACGATCAACGATCAAGCGTCATTGATGAAAGCGGAGCAGGCGCGCAGCTTCCAAGGTCAAACCACGCTCACCCGCCGTGCGTGCCCAAGGTGCGCGCGCCTGTCAGGATCATGCGCAGCATCTGCGAGATCTGTTCGATCAGCTCGGGATCTTTTTCCGGCGGCGAGTCCATCGCCACCGCGCCCATCGCAAACACCAGCCGGGTGATCGCCTTGGACACCAGCGCCGGTACATGCAGCTTGGCGTTGTCGGCGGCGGCCAGGCGGATCAGGTCCACCCGCAGCTCGTCTTCGAAATAGCTGAGCTCGCGCTCCACCGCCTGCTTGAATGCATCCGAGCCCACTGCGCCCTCGCGCAGCAGCACATGCAGCAACTTGTCGTCGGCGCGCAGCTGCTCCATGAAGGCTTCGACCGACACGCGGATGACGCTGCGGTCGGTGGAGGTGGCGCGCTGGCGGGCCTGGCCGATGATGGTGCGCAACGAGCGCCCGGCCAGATCGATCAAGGCCACCGCCAGCTCGTCCATGTCACGGAACTGGCGATAGAAGCTGTTCGGCGCGATGCCGGCTTCGCGTGCCACCTCGCGCAGGCTCAGCGTGGACAGGCTGCGGTGCGGTCCGATCAGCGACAGCGCCGCGGCGATCAGGTCCTCGCGTGAAATCGCCGGCTTGCGTGACGGCGGCGCGTCGTGGGAAGGCAGGGCGATGGATGTCATGGGGCGGCAGCCGGGCGTGGGTCTGAATCATAGCCCCTCCAGCCAATATACAAGTGTATACACGCCTGTGCATGCATGCGTATAGTGCGAACCATGAGCCCGGCATCTCCTCCCAAGTCCAAGTCCCCGTTGCCGACGCGTCTGGCGCGCCGGCTGGTGTCGCCGCAGTTGTTCGACTTCTGGGCAACCCGGCTCAACCCGCTGTGGACGCTGGAACGGCCGATGGCCCGCCTGGTCGCGCGCACGGCCGCCAGTCGGGACGCGGTGACCCTGGTGCTGCGGCCCAATGGCCACTGGCAGGGCCTGCAGGCCGGCCAGCATGTGAGCCTGGGTGTGGAGATTGATGGCCGCCGCCTGCTGCGCAGCTACAGCCCGACCGTGCTGGCCGATGGCCGCCTGGCGATCACCGTCAAGGCGATCGAGGGCGGGCTGGTCAGCCGCTACCTGGCCGGCGCTGCGCCGATCGGGACGGTGGTGTCGCTGGATCCGGCCTTCGGCGACATGCTGCTGCCGACCACCCCGACGCCGCTGTTGCTGCTGGCGGCCGGCTCGGGCATCACCCCGATGCGCGCGCTGCTGCAGGCCGCCGCGCAGGCCGGCATGCCGATGGACGTGGACCTGCTGTATTGGGTGCGCCAGCGCGACGAAGCCTGCTTTGTCGACGAATTCGAGGCGATGGCCGCCGCGCATCCGCGCTTGCGCGTGCGGCTGCTGACCACCCGCGAAGGCGCCACGCCGGCGGCGCGCATCGATACCCATCCGTTGGAGCAGATCGCCGATCTCTCCAGCCGCCACGTCATGGTCTGCGGCCCGGGCGGTTTCGTGCAGGCGGCGCGTGCGCGCCTGCAGGGCCGCGTGGCCGCATTCCAGGCCGAAGCCTTCAGCGTGCCGACGCTGGAAGACGGCGAAACCGGTGACGTGCAGGTCCAGCTGTCACGCAGCGGCCGTACGCTCAGCCTGCCGCGCGGCCAGTCGCTGCTGGAAGGACTGGAAGCGCAAGGCCTGCGCCCGAAATACGGCTGCCGCATGGGCATCTGCAACAGCTGCGCCTGCGCGCGCCAGTCCGGCACCACGCGCCACCTGTTGACCGGCGAGCGCAGCAACGAACCCACCGCACAGGTCCGCCTGTGCATCAGTGCCCCGAGCACTGACCTGATCCTGGATCTGTAAGGAATCTTCATGAGCCGAGTCCACAACCGCGCCCTGTCCGCTGCCGAACTGCAGTCCTTCGGCGACGAGCTCGATGCCATCCGCGCCCGCGTGCAGAGCCAGGTCGGCGCCGCCGATGCGCGTTACATCCGCCGCATCGTGGCGGCGGTGCGCTGGACCGGCGTGGCCGGTCGCGCGCTGCTGTTCCTGGGCGCGTTCGTGCACAGCGTGCTGATCCCGGCGTGGATCGCCGGCGTGCTGCTGCTGACCCTGTCCAAGATCCTGGAGAACATGGAGCTGGGCCACAACGTCATGCACGGCCAGTACGACTGGATGGGCGACCCGCAGCTCAACGGCAACACCTACGAGTGGGACATCGTTGCCACCGGCGACAACTGGCGCAAGACGCACAACTTCAAGCACCACACCTACACCAATGTGCGCGGCATGGACGACGACATCGGCTACGGCCTGCTGCGCATCTTCCCCGAACAGCGCTGGCGCCCGTTCTACCTGCTGCAGCCCTTCATCGCGGTGGTGTTCGCGCTGCTGTTCGAATGGGGCGTGGCGATCCAGGACCTGCGTCTGGGCCGCTGGTTCGCCGGCAAGATGAAGGCGGCCGAATTGCGCGCCTCGTTCCTTCCTGTGGGCCGCAAGATGGGCCGCCAGATGCTCAAGGACTACATCGTGTTCCCGCTGCTGGCCGGCCCGTTCTTCCTGACCGTGCTGCTGGGCAATCTTGCCGCCAACGTGCTGCGCAGCATCTGGACCTTCGTGATCATCTTCTGCGGCCACTTCACCGCCGATGCGGAAGTGTTCCCGAAGGAGTCGATCCGCAACGAGTCGCGCGGCCACTGGTATCTGCGTCAGCTGCGGGGTTCCTCGAACCTCACCGGCGGCAAGCTGATGAACGTGCTGTCGGGCAATCTGAGCCACCAGATCGAGCATCACTTCTACCCGGACCTGCCGGCCAATCGCTACGCGCAGATCGCGGTCGAGGTGAAGCAGGTCTGTGCGCGCTACGGCCAGCACTACAACACCGGCTCGCTGCCGCGTCAGTTCGGCCAGGTGATGTGGCGGATCGTGCGGCACGCGTTCCCGAGCCGGCCCAAGCCGGTACGCCGCCAACGCGAAGGCGCCCTGCAAAGCGCCTGATCGAACGGGCCGCCATCATTGGCGGCCTTTTTTCGGGGCCAGTTCGGCCTGCTCGCCACGCCAGCTCGCGTATCGTCCGGCGCGCAGCAGCGGTGGTTGCGACAGTGCTGAACACCTTCGCTGCGGTGCGCGCATGCCGTGCGCGCGCATGGGCCAGTGCCCTGCCTGGATCGCCGTGGCCGTTGGTCCACTGCGCGTCGTGACGGCCCAGGTCAGTGCGCTCTGCCGTAGCGGTCCTGCTCAGTGCGCAGCGCCGCGCATCAGCGCGTGGTAGGCGATGAAGCCGGTGGCCGGCAGCGCGCGCGAGAACAGCCAGCCCTGCGCCAGGTCCACGCCGTGCGCGCGCAGGTAGTCCAGCTGTTCCTGCCGTTCCACGCCTTCGGCAATGGTGCGCAACTGCAGCGTCTTGGCCATGTCGATGATGTGCGAGGTCACCGCGCTGGTGGCCGAGTGGGTGCCGATGGTATCCACGAACGACTTGTCGATCTTCAGCGCATCCAGCGGCAGCCCTTGCAGGTATTGCAGGCTCGAGTACCCGGTGCCGAAGTCGTCGATCGACACCGTGTGGCCGGCACCGCGCAGATGGGTGATGGTGGTGCGTGCCGCTTCGATGTCCATCAGGCTGCGTTCGGTCGCTTCCACCCACACCTGCCCGCTTTCCACGCCGGTGCCATGCAGCGCCTGGGCAAGCACGGTCTGCACACGGCCGCTCTTGATGTCTTCGGCGGAGACATTGATGGCCACGTGCAGGGAAGGGTCGCTCGCCAGGGTGGGGCCGAGGTCGCGGATGACTTCGGCCACCACCAGGTCGGTGATCGGCAGGATCAAGCCGCTTTCTTCGGCCAGCGGGATGAAGGCATCGGGCGGGATCAGCACGCCATCGGATTGCTGCCAGCGCACCAGCGCCTCGGCACCGACGCAGACGCCGGTATCGAGCGCGATGATCGGCTGGTAGTGCACCACGAACTCGTTGCGCTGGACGGCGATTTCCAGCCGCGCCAACGGCGACAACCGCCGCCGCGATATCCAGATCACCAGGCTGACCAACAGCAATGCCAGCGCAATGCCGACCGGCACCACCTGCAGCCGTGCGGCCGCCAGCGGCCCGCGTAAATAGGCCACCGGCTCGGTAACGACGGCGGCCCAGTCGCCGCGGCGGTCGCGGCCGGACAACACCTGGGCATCTGCGCCGGTGCCGGAGGCATCGGTCGGCGGTGCGATCAGCAGCCGCTCCGCAGCGGTGCCGGTACTGCTCAGTATCTGCCCGTCCGGCGTGCCGATCGCCAACTGCAGGCCGGGCGGCAGATTGATGTCGGTCAGCGTGGTCGGATTGATCAGGACGTTGTAGTCCCCCAGTTGCAGGGCCATCAGCGGGTGTTGCGGATTGGCCAGCGGGCGCAGCCGCGTGGTGACCGCAATGCCGCGCTTGACCACGAAGTCGGCAGTGGTGTGTGCAACCGTTTGCGGGGATGGCCCCCACGAGGTGCAGCGCAGCCGGCCTTGCTGCATGTATCCCAGTTCGACGATGTAGTGACTGGCCAGCACCAGCGCGCGCATCTGCGCCAGCTGCGACTGCGAGCAGGGCGGCAGTTGCGATGCGCCCATGCTCAGAAGCGCGCCATGGGCCTCGTTGAAGGCGGTGTCGGTACGCCGGATCGACAGTGCCGCGAGCTGCGCGAGCTTGCTTTCCTCGCGCTCCAGCGCCAGCCGCCAGGCCAGGTAGTAGGACAGGCTGACCGGAAGCATTGCGCACAGCACTACCAGCAACACGGTCAGACTGATGATGCGTTGACGCTTCACCTCACCACCCACATCTGTGTGGAGGGATGCTCACGCACGACAGCCCGTGCACAGCGACGCGGACGCGCATCGCCCCACGAAAGCCACGGCGTGGCAACCCCGCACGCGGACATGCCGCGCGAGGACGGTGAAGACAGAGACGGTGGACTGTTGAGGCGGCACGTCGCGAATGTACGACAGACGCGTGGGTTGCGCGCGTTCGCGGAGCGAAGCAGACGTGATTTTTTGCAGACGACGATGCCGGGCGACAAGGCAACAGGCCTTGTCAATGGATTCACGCGCCTGCACCAGCCAGCGCGCTAGGGTCGGGTTGCCTGTGCTCCCAAGCGGGAGCCGCGGCGCCATCCGGCCTCGTGCAAGGCACTCTCCCTGGAGGAATCACCATGACAACGCAGAAAGAGCGCGTCGGCGGCACCGATGCGGTGCCGATCTTCAAGATGCAGGAAACCACCCGCGATGGCGAGCTGACCAAGTACGTGGTCGGCGACACCGGCGTCGCCTTCGACAGCCTGGAAGGCGCGCAGGCTGCAGCCAAGGATCTGGGCACGCTCAACGGTTGAGTCGGGCTGCGATCCGCTCGCCAGTCGTCGAACACCACAGAGGTGGGAGCTGGCAGGTCGAGGGGGCGCGGTGCCCCCACCGCTTGCGGGACACGCCGTGAATCCCTGAGTGACCCGTGGCTGCCATCCATGCCGCCAGGGGCCCCGCAAGCGGCAGGGGCAGCGCACTAGCGAGTTGGTCGGCTGCTTTCTCGAAAGCCTGTTCCTGAGCTTGCGGCGGGCACACGAGACGTCTGTCGGTTGCGCGTTGAAAACCTCTCTGCTGCGCGGCTTATGCGGGGCAGCCGGTGGCATACACAGTGATCCGAACAACCCATGTCTTGCCTTGCTTGCCCGCGCCCACCGGCCATCTCCACTGGTCCTTGCCTGCCTACCGTCGCAGGACCTTACGCGGCATGGGTGCCGCGTCAGCGCCGACAGGCACGTACTTGCGGCGTGTCCTGCGATGGTGGGCGGGCGAGGGCCCTGCAGCCAAGCCGCAGCTCAGCCGCTTTAGGGTCTGGCTCGACAGTCGAGCTATCCGCAACCCCAATCTCCAGACACACCAGACATTCGCTGGTCCAGGGTGCGCGCCTTCGCCAGGGATGTCGAAGGCTGCTGTGTGAGCTTGGCGCAGCAGTCAGGTAAGTGGCTGCTCGGTCAGCCGCCCGGTGTGCGGGGTGTGGATCAGCGGGGCCAGATCGAAGCCCTGTTCGCGCGCGTGCGCCAGATAGGCCTGGGTAATGTTTTCGTCCAGCTGCGGCAGCCTCGCCAGCAGCCACAGATACTTGCGGTCGGGGCCACCGACCAGCGCAGCGGTGTAGTCCGCATCGATGCGCATCACCCAGTAGTCGCCTTTGGTGAAAGGAATCCAGCGCAGGCCCTCGGGCAGGAAGGTGACCTCCAGTCGTGCATTGCTGTCGTCGATGGCGCGCGCTTCGCCGATCGCTTCTTCCAGCTCGCCCTCAGCGCTCAGGCAGCGGTTCTGCACCCGCACCCTGCCATCGTCCTGCAACGAATAGTGCGCCGACACATCGGTGCAATCGGCATCCTCGAAGCGAATCGGCAGCCGTGCGATTTCGTACCAGGTGCCCAGATAGCGATTCAGATCCAGGGACGGGACGGTGACTAGGTCGGGAAGTCGGCTCATGGCGGCCTCTGCGCAGTGGTGTGGCGGACGTTGTACGTGCATGGCCATGAAATGGATGTTGCGGGCGCTGGAGAGGGCGTGTGGACGTACCGGCGAATGCTGTGCTGCCCGATGGAGCACGTGCACGCACCCTGCAGACGAACCGGCAGCAGATAGTGCTGCGATGGATGCAGCGATCGATCGCATTGCCGTCTCGAACTCCTGAGCGTCACAACGAAGCCGCGCGGCATCGTCGTACGGTGGACCAAGGCCACCACGTTGAGGCGTTTGGATCGGCGCTGCTACGCCGCGCTCGCCGTGCCGATGGCGCGATCCAGTTTGCGGTAGCCGATGGCCTCGGTCAGATGCCCGGTGGCAATGGCCGCACTGTCGTCGAGATCGGCGATGGTACGAGCCACGCGCAGGATGCGATGCATCGAGCGCGCGGAGAGCTGCAGGTGTTCGATGGCGCGTTCCAGCAGCAGCTGATCGTCGCCCTGCAGGCGGCAGTGATGATCGGTCTGTGCCTGATCCAGGTGTGCGTTGGGTGCGCCGGCACGCGCGAGTTGCCGTTGGCGTGCGGCCACCACGCGGGCACGCATGCTGGCGCTGCCCTCGCCGGGATCGCCGCTGCGCAAGGCCTGCGGGGGCAGTCGCGGCACTTCGACATGCAGGTCGATCCGGTCCAGCAACGGGCCGGAGATGCGGCTGCGATAGCGGCGGATGCTGTCGCTGCTGCAGCGGCAACGCCCGCTGCCATCGCCGGCCCAACCGCATGGGCAGGGGTTCATGGCAGCAACCAACTGGAACCGTGCCGGGAAATCCACGCTGCGCGCTGCGCGCGAGATCGTCACCAGGCCCGATTCCAGTGGCTCGCGCAATACTTCCAGCGTCTGCCGCTGCCACTCGGGCAATTCGTCCAGAAACAGCACGCCGTTGTGGGCCAGCGAGATCTCGCCCGGGCGTGGATGGGTGCCGCCACCGACCAACGCGACCGCGCTGGCAGTGTGATGCGGGGCCCGATAGGGCCGCTGCCGCCAGCGCGCAAGATCCAGACCGCGGCCGCTGACCGAGGTGATGGCAGCGGTTTCCAGTGCCTCGGCCTCGCTGGATTCCGGCAACAGGCCGGGCAGGCGCGAGGCGAGCAAGGTCTTGCCGCAGCCCGGGCTGCCGACCAGCAGCAGATGGTGACCGCCGGCGGCGGCGATCTCCAGCGCGCGACGCGCGTGCGGCTGGCCGCGCACATCGGCCATGTCGGGCAGCGCACGCGCGCCGAGCGCCAGGATCGCCACTTCGGCAGCGGGCGCCGGTTGGCTGCCGTTGAGCGCGGCGCAGACTTCCAGCAGCGTGCGTGCGGTGAAGGCCTCGACATGCCCGGCGACAGCCGCTTCGGCACCGTTGACCAGCGGCACGATCAGCCGTCGCCCGGCCTGCGCGGCAGCCAGTGCTGCCGGCAGCACGCCGTCGACGCCACGCAACTCGCCGGTCAGCGCCAGTTCGCCGAGAAACTCGTAGTCGGCCAGGGTCTGGCGATCGATCTGCCCGCTGGCGGCCAGGATGCCGAGGGCGATCGGCAGGTCGAAGCGGCCGCCTTCCTTCGGCAAGTCGGCCGGGGCCAGATTGATGGTGATGCGCCGGGCAGGAAACTCGAATTGTGCGCACAGCAGCGCCGCACGCACGCGTTCGCGCGATTCGCGCACCGCGGCCTCGGGCAGGCCCACGATCTGGGTGGAGGGAAGCCCGCCGGAGAGATGCACCTCCACCCGAACCTCAGGCGCATGCACCCCCACGCGGGCACGGCTGTGCACCAGCGCCAGACTCATGGTGGAAGGCCTTGGTCAGGGAGCGGCAGTTGGCGCCGGGGGCGGCGTGGCAGGCGCGCGGGCTTCCAGCGCGGCCACCGCCTGCTCCAGCGCATCGAGTTTTTCGCGCGTGCGCAGCAGCACCGCGCGCTGCACGTCGAACTCTTCGCGGGTGACCAGGTCCAGCTTGCCCAGGCCGGCCTGCAGCGCGCCCTTGAAGGTGCTCTGCAGTTCTTCGCGCGATTGGCGCAGGCCCGGCGGCACCAGATCGCTGAGGCGGCGGGCGAGGTCGTCGAGCTGGTTGAAATCGATCATGGGTGTTCTCCGCAGGTCCGTAGGAAGCCTAGTGCAGGCCGGGACACGCGGGACATCGGCAAGGCAGTCGGCAGGCGGTAAGGATAGTCCCATTCGGCTGTCGGCCGCGGTGACGGCCGCGCGCCTACGGC
Source organism: Xanthomonas arboricola pv. guizotiae (assembly GCF_002940205.1). Classification (GTDB taxonomy): domain Bacteria; phylum Pseudomonadota; class Gammaproteobacteria; order Xanthomonadales; family Xanthomonadaceae; genus Xanthomonas; species Xanthomonas arboricola_C. The sequence goes on along the minus strand of NZ_MDSK01000019.1, from coordinate 40,146 downwards.
CGGCCACGGTATGCTGCGCGCCCGTCATGCCGCTGGATCCGCACCGATGAAAATGATCATGGCCATCGTCAAGCCGTTCAAGCTCGACGATGTGCGCGAAGCGCTCGCCGGCTGCGGGGTGGCAGGTATCACGGTCACCGAGGTCAAGGGCTTCGGGCGCCAGAAGGGGCACACCGAGCTGTATCGCGGTGCCGAATACGTGGTCGATTTCCTGCCCAAGGTGAAGATCGAAGTGGCGGTGACCGACGACCAGGCCGAGCGCGTGGTCGAAGCCATCGTGACCGCGGCCGGGACCGGCAAGATCGGCGACGGCAAGGTGTTCGTCTACGACCTGGGCAGCGTGGTGCGCATCCGCACCGGCGAACTGGACAGCGACGCGCTGTAAGGCGTCGGCGGGCAGCGCCTGCAGCGCCGTTGCGCTGCTGCTGCCCAGGCGATTGGCCGGCTGTTGGGATATCGCACCCGTCATCGCCCGATTGCCGCGACCCAGCGCCGCGGCGTCCATAATTGCGTCGTGGGTCGTTGTTCGCCGTAGGCAGGCGGCATCTGGCCATCGACGGCCGATGCAGCTGCGAGATGGCGCGCCGGCGCAACTTCATCCGAGCAGCTGGTCCGCGACATGACCCGAGCGGTGCCGCGCCGCACGCGTGCTCATATTCAATACCGCAGATCGGATCCGGGGCCTGAGGCCGGCATTGGCACCAGCGCCGTGCCGCGATTCGGCCTGTGGCCCTGTCGTCAGTCGAAATATCCCAAGGCAGGGTGCGCTTGTCGCCGCACGACGACTTGCCTACTCTAGGGCCTAATACCATTTCAATACCGGAGTTCGGGAATGAAGCGACGCGATAGGAAGTCGGGCTTGCGCCCGCTCTCGCTCTGGCTGGCAGCGGGCCTGGCAGCGGCAACAGTCCCCGCGCTGGCCCAGCCGGTCACCCAGCCGGCGATCTTCCCCGCGCCGGTCTCGATCACGCTGGAGGGCGGCACCGTCGCGCTGGGTCAGTCAGTGGTGCTGGTGGCGGCGCCGGGTGCGGATCCGGAGTCCGTGGCGCTGGTACGCCGCATCCTCGGTACGGCCGGCGTCACCAAGATCGCCACCGCGGCGCGTCTGCCGGCCAAGCTCGACCGCCCGCACATCGTGCTCGGCACCGGCGAGGCGGCAGTGGTGCGCGATGCGCTGACCCGCAGCAAGGCGGTGCAGGACACCCACAAGGAGGGCTATACGCTCGCCAGCGTGGCGCTCGGCACCGGCAGCCTGATCACGCTGGCCGGTCATGACAACGACGGGCTGTTCCACGCGGCGCAGACGCTGCGCCAGCTGGTCGAGCGCCCGGCCATTCCGACCCTGGCGATCCAGGATCATCCGGCGATGCCGATCCGCGGCACGATCGAGGGCTTCTACGGCGCGCCGTGGTCGATGAGCGATCGCAGCAAGCACATCGACTTCCTCGCCCGCACCAAGGCCAACACCTTCATCTACAGCCCCAAGGACGATCCCTACGCGCGCGATCGCTGGCGCGAACCGTACCCGAAGGCGACCTTGAAGGCGCTGGGCCAACTGGCCGCCACCGCCAGGCGCAACCACGTCGATTTCGTCTATGCGATTTCGCCCGGCCCCACGGTGTGCTTCTCCGATCCGGCCGATGCCAAGGCGCTGCTGCGCAAGTTCGATGCGTTCCGCGCGCTGGGCGTGCGCAGTTTCTACGTGGCGCTGGACGATATCGAATACACCAAGTGGAACTGCGAGCGCGACCAGACCACCTTCGGCGCATCCGACGCGCAGGCGGCCGGTATCGCGCAGTCGCATCTGCTCAACCTGGTGCAGGCCGATCTGGTCGCCCGCCACGATGCAGCCTCGGAATTGATCATGGTGCCGACCGAGTATTACGACGCCAAGGAAAGCCCGTACAAGGAAGCGCTGCGCAAGCATCTGGACCCGAAGATCGTGGTGCAGTGGACCGGCACCGACGTGGTGCCGCCGGCCATTTCCATCCCGGATGCGCGCGCGGCCACCAAGGCGTTCGGCCGCAAGACGCTGCTGTGGGACAACTACCCGGTCAACGATTTCGAAACCTCGGCCGGGCGCCTGCTGATGGCGCCGTATGCGCGCCGCGAGGCCGGCCTGTCGGCGGAGTTGTCCGGCATCGTCTCCAACCCGATGAATCAGGAAGTGCCCAGCCGGGTGGCGGTGATGGGGCTGACCGCCTTCGCCTGGAACGACACCGGCTACGACGCCCAGCGCACCTGGCATGCGGCCGCACGCGACCTGGCCGGTGGCGACGCGCAGGTGACCGCCGCGCTGCTGACCTTCTTCGACACCCAGCATCTGGCGCCGACCTTCGGCAGCCAGCCGTGGCAGCAACAGGCACCGCGGCTGAAAGCCGTGCTCGACCAGGTGCGCGAGACGATTGCGCTCGGCGATGCGGCAGCGCGCAGCCAGGCCATCGCCGAGCTGGCGCGCACGGCCGACGCGTTCGCGGCCGCGCCGCAGAGCATTCGCGCAGGCGTGGCCGACAAGGGCTTTGCGGAGCAATCGCGCCCCTGGCTGGAGGCGATGGAAGGCTGGGGCCGCGCGCTGCAGCAGACCGCGGCCGGGCTGGATGCCGCCAATCGCGGTGACGCGCAGGCGTCGGTTGCGTTTGCCGATGCCAGGCGGATCGCTGCCGACGCCGCGGCGATTGTCTCGATTCCTGGCGCCACGCGCTTCGGTGGCCCGGTCAAGATCGCCGATGGCGTGCTGGACCGCTTCGTCGCCGACGCACCGCACCTGATCGCCTACCGCGCGCCATCGGCAGCCGAAGCGGCCGGCGCGCAATGAGGACCTGGGGCGGCGAGCGGACGACCGGCTAGCCGCCGGGCAGGCGCTGCCGGTGCGTGGCATCGGCATGTCCCCCAATCCACCGCGTTTCCCTGCGCCGTTGCGCGCTACCTGGGCGGTTGCTCGTCAGGGGATCGCACGCCGTTGGAGTGGCACCGGGAGGGTCGGCCTTGCAGCCCGTCAAGCGCGGTGCGCGTCGCCGTCTCGGCTGCGGCATACAGACCGATGCGCGTTGTCCCCTGGCGCTGGTACGGCACGCATGGCGCGGTTGCGCATCACCGGCCAGTCACCGCGTACGGCGCGCGCTGCATTGGCGGCGGGCCTGCGGCCTGCCGGTCAACGGATGTCAGTCCGCCCCGGTTGGCTGCGCATCGCGCTTCAGGTGCCGATACAGCCGCTTCCAGCTGCTGCGGATGGTGCGTACCCAGCGCGGCTCGGCGCTGCGTGCGGCCTCGTCGACGGTCGGCGCGATCCCGGCCAGGCGCTGGCGCATTTTCTGGAAGTTGGCCACATCGCTGCGCTGCAGCTGACGCGCCAGCGTGCCGCGCCGCAGCCAGCGCGGGAAGCGCCACGCCGAGGTGAAATCGATCAGCACCGGCACGCCGGCACTGACCACCACATTGGTGCCATGCAGATCGTTATGGGTGATGCCGAACGCATGCAGCCGGCGCAGCGCCTGCTGCAATTGCTGGAAGACCTCCTGCCCCACCACCGCGCTGGCGCTGAGCGTGTCGCCGGGAATGAATTCCATGCCCAGCGCGAGGCCGCCGAGCGTGCCGAGCAGGGCCGGTGCATGGCGCCAGCCCTGCAGCTGCCGCAGCATTCTGGCCTCGTGGCGCACCATCAGCCGCGCAATCGGCGCCAGCAGCGTACGGCGGTAGCGGCTGTAGTCCTTGACCACCGCCAGCTGCCCATCCAGATGCGTGCGATAGACGTTGGGCTCGAGCAGCCGGGTGCCCTGCTTGAGCAGCACGGGCGTGACGATTTGCAGGCTGGAGGTGTCCAGCGGCTGGTGATGCATGGCAAGTCTCCGGACCTTGGCGGCGCGGAGGAATCACGCGTCTGGCAGGTTCACGATGATCGCGAGGGATCGGGCCGGGTAATTTTAGAACTTGCGAGTATTGAAATTACATTTGTTAATAAAATGAAATGTTCCGGGAGTGGAACGGATCGAAGAATCAATAGGTTGCCGCGTCAGCCGCGGTCAATCTTGTCGATATGTCTAGACGATGCGCTGCCTGCAGCGAGCGTGCGTGGGGCGCGAGGCACGCCGTACCTACAGGAGTGCTCATCGGGCGGCCGGCCGCGCGGCACGCACGCCGATAGTCAGCGATCACAGCCCTTCTTGACAGCTACTGAGACTCGACTCACTGTGCTGGCTGCGGTCAGGGGGCTGCATCACACATCAGTACGGGCACGTCCACGCGGACGATGCCTGAAGCCGAGTACGCGCACGATCCGGTGATGCTGGGAAAGCCCCCGAATGGGACAGCAACTGCGCCACTTCCGGACGCTGCCAGGTCATGCCTGCGTGCGCATGGATGCGGGGAGGATGGAGGACGACTCATTGGGGAATGCGATGAAAAGGACCGCAACATGGCTGTTGGCCTGCACGGCACTGGGCTGCGTCTCCGATGCGGCCGCGCAGTCGTTGTCGCGTGGCTGGGACACCTATCGGCAACAGCAAAAGCAGCAGGCTGGCACCTGGGGGGCCACCGCACCGGCAGCGCCACCGTCCGGCCCGTCGCAGGACGGTACCGCCGCAGGACAGACGACAGTGCAAGCCAGTGCAGCCGGCGAGACCGGCGGATTCACCACGGTGACGGCGCAGACGCCTGCAGTGGCGGCACCGCCCGCACCGACGCCTGCCTACGTTGCGCCTGCACCACGCGAACAAGAGCCGCGCCTCAAGAGCGGCATGTTCTTGGGCGTGCAGGGCGGCGACGCCAAGGTGTTCGAGGGCAACAAGCAGGACATGGCAGGTTTCAACGTCGGTTACCGCTGGCGTGCTGGTCCGGTCACGCTGGTCGGCATTGAAGTGGCCACCGGAAAAGTCGACGGTTCGAGGGATGCGGATGGCTTTGTCGTCATTCCGACAGTGGACTTCGGCAGCATCGGCGCAACGGCGCGCTTCAACTTCGGCAATACCCCCGTGTTCGCCTTGGTACGCGCGGGCTATTGGGGCGGCGAGGCAAAAGGCGAGGATTACACCGAGCGTGTCTACGGCGCATATCTGGGTGCGGGCCTCGGTGTGGATATCGGAAAGCATTTCAGTCTGAGCGCCCTCTATACCAACTACCTGTACGCCGACGAGTACTACGACGACTACGAAGACATCACCATCAATCGTGCCGAAGTGCTGAGCGTCGGCGCCGAAGTCCGCTTCTGAGTCGGCGATAAAACCAGCGTTGTGCACACAGCAAGGCGGATGGCGACATCCGCCTTGTTGCCGTTGGGGCTGTATGAAGCGCTCAGTGATCCGGTACTGCGCACGCTTGGTCGGAACGCTGATCGGGACCACGAAGGCACGGATGTGGTGTCATACAAGACAACGCTGCGGCGCAAGTAATCACGACGAGGAAGGTATGGAGGTCTTTACGCAATTCCCGACCGATGAGCAGGATCCGGTGGCCGTGGGCAAGATCCTGCCCAAGGTGAACGAGCTGCTGACGCGGGACGAGCAGGTCGAGTACATCGCAGTGCAGAAGAAAATGGTGGTGAACCTGTCGCCGGCCGCGGTGGTGCTGACCACTCGCAGATTCATCGTGGTGCACCCCACGCTGTTCGGGATGACGTTTCGCGATGTCCCCTGGCGCGAGGTGCTCGACGTGCACATGAGCGAGCAGATGCTGGGAGCGACGATCATGTGCCGCACCACGCAAGGCGGCTACCTGTCCATCGACAGCCTGCCCAAGAAGCAGGCGCGGCGGGTCTACGCCTATGCGCAGCAGGTGGAGGAATCGGCCTACGAAAAGCGCCAGCAGCTGGAGTTCGACAAGTTGCGCGCATCGGCAGGTGGCGTGGTGGTGCACGCACCCACCGCGCAGGGCAGCGCGTCCTCGTCACCGCCGAACACGGCAGCGGCCGCGGACGATCCGATCCAGGTGCTGAGCAAGCTCAGGCAGCTGCTGGATGCGGGACTGGTGACCCAGGAAGAGTTCGACGCCAAGAAAGCCGAGGTGCTGGCGCGGTTGTAGGGCGCTCGGCACAGTTGCCTGGCCTGGCCGTGATTACTGGCGCGCCGCCCGCATCCGCTGGCGGCGCGCTACGGTGCGTGAGCCGTGATTACTCGCCCAGCGCCTTGGCCACGAACGGCGGTGCGACCAGCACGCCGGTATGCAGGTGCGCGGTGTAGTACTGCGTCTCGAAGCCCTTGGCCTGCGCAGCGTCCTGGCGGAAGGCGAAATCGGCGTTGGCCTGCTTGCTGGCCATGGTCACGCTCCACCAGCCGGTCGGGTAGCACGGCTGCGGGAACGGCAGGGTCTTGAACGACTGGAAGCCGGCCTTGCCCATTTCGGTACGCATTTCCTTGATCAGCTCCAGCAGCGCCAGCGGCGATTCGGACTGCTGCACCAGGATGCCGTCGTCCTTCAATGCCTTGAAGCAGCTCGCGTAGAAGGCCTTGTTGAACAGGCCCTCGGCCGGACCGACCGGGTCGGTGGAATCGACGATCACGATGTCCACGCTGCCGGCCGGGCAGTTGGCCATGTAGGCCACGCCGTCGTCGAACAGCAACTCGGCACGCGCATCGTGGTTGGAATCGCACAGCTCGGGGAAATACTTCTCCGACATGCGGGTGACCTGCTCGTCGATGTCGCACTGGGTGGCGCTTTCCACGCCCGGGTGCTTGAGCACCTCGCGCAGGGTGCCGCAGTCGCCGCCGCCGATGATCACCACGCGCTTGGGTGCGGCGTGGGTGAACAGCGCCGGGTGGCTGATCATCTCGTGGTAGAAGAAATTGTCGCGGCTGGTCAGCATCACCGCGCCGTCGATCAGCATCAGCTTGCCCCAGTCGGTGGTCTGGTAGATCTCGATCTTCTGGAACGGGGACTGCACCTCGTCCAGCTTGCCGCTGATGCGGAAGCCGATCGCCGAGCCGGTGGGCTGGAAGTGTTCGATGTACCAGTTGTCGTTGGCGCTCATGCAAAGTCCTAAAAAGAAGGGGAAGCTGTCCCTTCTCCCACCGGGAGAAGGTGGCGCGTAGCGCCGGATGAGGGTCGGGCGCAGTCGCGCGCAGTCAAACTGCGCGGCGGCCGAACCCGCATTCCACCCCGCTCCAACCGGAGCAGGGCGTGAAGTCGGCGCGGATTGTAACGGACCCTGCGCGTGCCAGGCGTTACACTTCACGCCCTTTTTGCCCCAGCCGAGTCAGCGAAATGAGCGATTGGTCCCTCGACCAAGCCCGCAAGACCTATTCGATCCCGCATTGGGCCGACGGGTATTTCGATGTGAACGACGCCGGACATGTGGTGGTCACGCCGACCAGCGACGGTCCGTCGGTGTCGTTGCCCGAGGTGGTGGATGCCGCGCGCGCAGCCGGCGCCAAGCTGCCGCTGCTGGTGCGTTTCCCGGACATCCTGGGCCAGCGCCTGGGCAAGCTGCAGGCCGCGTTCGCGCAGGCGCAGTCCGAATGGGACTACGCCGGCGGCTACACGGCCGTGTACCCGATCAAGGTCAACCAGCACCGTGGCGTGGCCGGCACGCTGGCCAGCCACCACGGCGACGGCTTCGGTCTGGAAGCGGGCAGCAAGCCGGAGCTGATGGCGGTGCTGGCGCTGTCGCGTCCGGGCGGGCTGATCGTCTGCAATGGCTACAAGGACCGCGAATACATCCGCCTGGCGCTGATCGGCCGCAAGCTCGGCCTGCAGACCTTCATCGTCATCGAAAAGCCCTCCGAGCTGAAGCTGGTGCTGGAGGAGGCGCGCGCGCTGGACGTCAAGCCGGGCCTGGGCGTGCGCATGCGCCTGGCCTCGCTGGGCGCGGGCAAGTGGCAGAACAGCGGTGGCGACAAGGCCAAGTTCGGGTTGTCGCCACGGCAGGTGCTGGATCTGTGGAAGACCCTGCGCGACACCGAGTACGCCGACAGCCTGCAGCTGCTGCATTTCCACATGGGCTCGCAGATCTCCAACGTGCGCGACATCGCCAACGGCATGCGCGAGGCCACGCGCTACTTCGTGGAGCTGTCGCGGCTGGGCGCCAGGATCAGCCATGTGGATGTCGGCGGCGGCCTGGGCATCGATTACGAAGGCACGCGCTCGCGCAGCTATTGCTCGATCAACTACGGCCTGCATTCCTACGCCAGCAACATCGTGCAGCCGCTGGCCAGCGCCTGCGAAGAGCATGGACTGACCCCGCCGCGCATCGTCACCGAATGCGGCCGCGCGATGACTGCCCACCACGCAGTGTTGATCGCCAACGTGTCCGAAGTGGAGCAGGCGCCGGAAGGCCGCGTGCCGGACGCGCACGCCGACGAGCCGGCAGCGATCCGCCACCTGCGCGAGATCCATGACGAGCTCGACGTGCGCCCGGCGGTGGAGCTGTTCCAGGAGGCGCAGCACTTCCATGCCGAAGGCTTGAGTGCGTACGCACTGGGCCAGATCGACCTGACCCACCGCGCGCGCATCGACGACCTGTTCTATGCGATCGCGCATGGCGTGCGTGCACGCCTGAGCTTCGACGAGAAGAGCCATCGCCCGGTGCTGGACGAGCTCAACGAGCGGCTGGTCGACAAGTACTTCGTCAACTTCAGCGTGTTCGAGTCGATTCCGGATGTATGGGCGATCGATCAGGTGTTCCCGATCGTGCCGATCGAGCGCTTGAACGAAGCGCCGCAGCGGCGCGGCATCATCGCCGACATGACCTGCGACTCCGACGGCATGGTCAAGACCTACGTCGAGAACGAAAGCCTGGACAGCTCGATGCCGCTGCACACGCTGAATCCGGGTGAGAGTTATCGCATCGGTTTCTTCCTGGTCGGTGCCTACCAGGAAATCCTGGGCGATATCCATAACCTGTTCGGCGATACCGATGCGGTGGAAGTGGCCGTGGACGGCGATGGCTATCGCATCGCGCAGCAGCGCCGCGGCGATACCACCGATGTGATGCTGGACTACGTGGGCTATCAGCTGGACACGCTGCGTGCCACCTATGCCGAGCGTATCGCCGCCGCGCAGCTACCGCCCGAGCGCGCTCAGGAACTGAGCGATGCGCTGGAAGCAGGGTTGACCGGTTACACCTATCTGTCCGACGAACCGTTGGGCTGAGGCACTGCGCGCTGCGGCCGGGGCCGTGGCGCGCCATTCTGTTTCACCTTCGCGCGCAATGCATTGACGAGACGGCCCGCAGCACCGCTGTGCGGCCGTAATGCGGCGTGGCTCAGCATCCGAACCCCGCGCCATTGGCGGACGCCATGACTTTTGCGCGCCCTGCCGAGCCCGGTAACGTGTTGCCCCCGGCGACGGCGTGCGACGACCAACACGCTGCGCTCCGCCAGGACCAGGCAAGCAGCACTGCCTGTGCATGCGTGATCGACGCAGCGTCGCAGTGGCAATCAGTTAACCGTCGTATGAGCGCACGGTTGCAGTCGGGGATTTGAGGGAATCACTGAGTTGCAAATGGTTGTGCCTGCAACGCAATAAAATCAAGACCGCTGCATGCAGTGGTCTTGGTGCATGCAGCCTTGGGCGCCGCAGACCGTGCAAAATTCCCGGAAAAAAGCCTTCGCCAGTTGCGCTGCGATGCACGGCGGTCTGCTCCGGAGCGCGCAGAAGCGGGAAAATGCAGTCTGTGGACGTATGCATAAAGAACACTAGTTGAAATCACACTTCGGTAATTTTTTTTTGCGGGCAACGCGGAATTCGTGATTTTTGCACGGTTTATCGCGCTGGCTAATTGTTAGTGTTTGTTTAACTTGTCGGTAAACAAGTGCTTTTAGCAAAGTCGTTGCACGTCATTGTGTCGACGCTGCACGTCGCTTCGTGGTGCGTTCCCTTTGTGCGTTCCCATCGTCTATCACCGGTATGCGCTGGCGGTCGTCGGTGTCTCCTACCTCACGTTTAGCCAGGTGCTGATCCGGCGTCCCGTTGACCGCGTTGCGGACACGGCGCTCCGGGCGACTGCGCGCCACATAAGAAGGATGCACGCAATGCACACCGACGCCTCTCCCGTGTTTCCCCTGACCAAAGCGCAACGCGGCCTGTGGGTGGCCAGCAAGTTGCATACCGACAACACCTTGATGTTGTCCGAAGCCCTGGAACTGTTCGGCCCGCTGGATCCGCAGCTGCTGATCCGCGCCAGCATGCAGCTGACGCGCGAATTCGACACGCTGCGGCTATGCATCGCCGAGCACGACGGCGTGCCGCATCAGGTGATCCTGCCCGAATACACCGCCACGATTCCGTATTTCAACGTCAGCGGGGATCCGTCCCCGCGCAACGCCGCCGAGCATTGGGTGGACGAGGAAATCCGCAAGCCGGAAGATCTGCAGAACGGGCCGTTATGGCATTGCGCGGTGTTCCGCCTCGGCGAAGACCATCACATGTGGGTGCAATGCGTCAGCCATCTGGTGATGGATGGCTATTGCGCGTCGATCATGATGCAGCGCATGGCGGTGCTGTATAACGCCTACGCAGAAGACCGCGAGCCGGAGCCTGCGCAGTACGGCAGCGCGCTGTCGTTGATCGAGCTGGAACAGCAGTATCGCGACTCCGATCGTTTTCAGCGCGACCGTAGCTACTGGATGCAGCAGCTGGCCGATCTGCCGCCGCCGGCGACCCTGGCGCGTCCGGGCAATCACCTGTCGACCGGGTTGTTGCGTGGCACCGGACAGTTCTCGCCGCAGCAGGTGGTACGGCTGCGCGCGCTCGGCAAGGACTACGGCGCCAGCCTGCCGCAGATGCTGATTTCGCTGATCGCCGCGTATTACTACCGTTGCACCGGCGCCGAGGATCTGGTGCTGGCCATGCCGGTGACCGGCCGCATCAATGCGCGTTACCGGCAGACCGCAGGCCTGGTGGCCAACGTGATCTCGCTGCGCCTGAAAATGGATCCGCAGCAGCCGGTGCATGCGCTGTTCGCGCAGGTGTCCTCGGTGGTCAGGCATGCGCTGCGCCACCAGCAATACCGTTTCGAGGACGTGCGTCGCGATCTGGGCATGTTCGGGATCGATCAGAAGTTCGCACGCTTGGCAGTGAACATCGAAGCCTTCGATTACGCAATGCGATTTGGCCAAGCCTATTCGATGCCGCATAACCTGTCCAACGGCCCGGCCGACGATCTGACCGTCTTCTGCTACGAGCGCGGCGACGGTGCCGCGTTGCGCTTCGATCTGGATGCCAATCCGGCGCTCTACGACAGCGACGAGCTGGCCGAACACTGCCGCCGCCTGACCCATCTGGCCGATGCGGTACTGGCCGATCCGGAATGCGCGCTGGGCCAGATTGATGTGCTGGGCGATGCGGAACGCCGCCGCCTGTTGCACACCTGGAACGCCACCGCCGCGCCACTGCCGGAGCCGGCCACGCTGCTGCACGGCATGTTGCAGCGTGCCGAGCTGATGCCGGCGGCAGTGGTGGTGCAGTACGACAACCGCACCCTGGACTACGCCACGCTGTGCGAGCTGGCCTCGCGCATCGCCGCGCAATGGGCGGCCGATGGCGTCCGCCCCGGCGACGTGGTCGCCATCGCGTTGCCGCGCGGCGAGCAATTGCTGGTGGCCTTGCTGGCGGTGATGTGGAGCGGGGCGGCGTATCTGCCGCTGGACCCGGAAAGCCCGGCCGCGCGCAACCGGCAGATGCTCAACGATTCCGGTGCCATCGCGCTGGTCTGCGAGCCGGCGTTGTGCGAGCGCTATCTGCTCGGCGGCATGGTCTGGCTGGATCCGCGTCCGGCGGTGTTGCCGGCGGCGATCGCGCCGCTGGTCACGCCGGACGGTACGGCCTATGTGCTGTACACCTCCGGTTCGACCGGCGCGCCCAAGGGCGTGGAAATCAGCCATCGCAACCTGTTCAATTTCCTGCATGCGATGGAGCATGAGCTTGCGTTGCGCCCGCGCGACCGCGTGCTGGCGGTCACCACCATCACCTTCGATATCGCCGGGCTGGAGCTGTATCTGCCGTTGTTGGTGGGCGCGCGCGTGGTCATCGCACCGGCCGGCATCACCCACGATCCACGCAGCCTGTCGCGGCTGATCGCGCAGGAGCAGATCAGCGTGGTGCAGGCGACCCCGTCGCTGTGGCGCATCCTGCTGGCCAACCAGGATCTGGCGCTGGACCGCATCCACGCCCTGGTCGGCGGCGAAGCCCTGGTGCCGGAACTGGCGACCCAGTTGCTGAGCCGGGTCGGGCGCCTGACCCAGTTGTACGGGCCGACCGAAACCACGATCTGGTCGACCATCATGCCGTTGCAGCTCACCGACGCTGCCGCCCCGCCGATCGGCAGGCCGCTGCTCAATACGCGCGTCTACGTGCTCGATGCGCAGCGGCAACCGCTGCCGACCGGCGCGATCGGCGAGTTGTACATCGGTGGCGCGGGCGTGGCCAAGGGCTATCGCGGCAAGCGTGTGCTGACCAGCGAGCGGTTTATGCGCGACCCGTTCGCCGACAACGGCAGCACCATGTACCGCACCGGCGACCGCGTGCGTCAGCGCCGCGACGGCATGCTGGAGTTCATCGGCCGCGCAGACGCGCAATTGAAGATCCGCGGGCACCGCGTGGAGCCGGCCGAAATCGAAAATGCCTTGCTGCTGCATTCGCAGGTGGCGCAGGCGGTGGTGGTCGGTCATCGCGATGGCGACCACGACGCGCTGCAGTTGCTGGCGTATGTGGTGGGCAAGCACGGTGCGACGCCAACGCCCGAGGTGTTGCGTGCGCATCTGCAGCAGCGCCTGCCGGCGTCGATGATTCCCTCCTTGTGGGTGCCGTTGCAGGCACTGCCGCTGACACCCAATGGCAAGCTGGATCGCCGCGCCTTGCCCTCGCCGGGTGCGCTGCCGCAGCGCGCGCATGTGGCGCCGCGCGATGCGCTCGAACAGCAGCTGGCAGCGATGCTGCAGGACGTGCTGGGCATCGAAGTGGTGGGTGTGGAAGACAACTTCTTCGAGCTCGGCGGCGACTCGCTGCGCGCGGCGGAAATGGCCGCACGCTTCCCGCAGACGTTCGGTGTCGAACTGCCATTGGGTACCCTGTTCCATGCGCCGACCATCGCCGGCCTGGCCGAGGTGATCAAGCGCAACGCGCAGATCCCGAACGATCCGCTCGGCGTGCTGCTGCCGCTGCGTGCAGGCTCCCCGGGGACGCCGCCGCTGTTCTGCATCCACCCGATGGTCGGCCTGGGCTGGTCGTATCTCACCTTGCTCGGTCAGCTGGATCCGCAGTGGCCGGTGTATGCGTTGCAGTCGCCGGGCTTGAGCGACCCCCAGCATCGCCCGGAAAGCATCGAGGCGATCGCGCGCGACTATCTGGCGCGGCTGCGCACGGTGCAGCCGCAGGGGCCGTATCGATTGATCGGCTGGTCGCTGGGCGGCTTGATCGCCCATGCCATCACCGCCGAACTGCATGCACTGGGCGAAGAAGTCGAATTGCTGGCGATGCTCGACAGCTATCCGCACCTGGAGCAGGCCGCGTCGCTGCCGGAATCGGAGAGCGTGCGTGCCTCGGTGCATGCGCTGGGCCTGCATCCGGCACATGGCCAGCCGATGCCGACCACGGTGGCCGAACTGGCCAGCCTGCTGTGCGATCACTACGGGTTGAACGAACTGCCCGCGGTGCGCCAGTTGCTCGAACAACGCCCCACGCTGCTGGACGACATGGGCGGCATGACCCAGCACCACCTGCATCTGGCGCGGCGGCATCGTCCCAAGCCGCTGGACCAGGATGTGGTGTTCGTCGAAGCGAGCGTGCGCATGACCTCCGGCGGCGACGATACGGTGTGGGTGGATTACCGGCCGCAGGCCTGGCGCCCCTACGTGCGCAACCTGCAGCTGCATGTGCTGGACAGCGACCACCACTCGATGCTGTCGTCCACGCATTCGGCTACGCTCAGTGCACTGCTGCATGCGGCCACTGCCAAAGCCGCGCAACGCGCTGGCAGCATCGCTACCGCCAGCGACGGGGTGGCCGAATATGCCTGAGTCTTCCGTCAACGCGGGACGCCAGCGCCCGGTGCTGATCGCCACCCTGGGCACGCATGGCGATGTGCGCCCGATCATCGCGCTGGGCCGTGGCTTGCAGGAGCGCGGTTATCCGGTGCGGGTGCTGACCAGTGCCAACTTCGAAGCGCTGATCCGCGCCAATGGGCTGGACTTCTTCCCGCTCAGCGGCGATCACCAGAAACTGCTGCAGGGCCATCCGGATGTCGCCGAGATGCGCGGTGGCTGGCGCGGCATCTGGGGCACCTTGCGTGCGCAGCTGCTGGAGTGGGCGCGCGACTGGGCCGAGCAGGGCCGCGCGGCCTGTGCCGATGCCGGCCTGATTCTCGGCGTCGGCAGCGCCAGCCTGCTGGCGCATAGCCTGGGCCAGGCCTATGGCGTGCCGGTGGTGTTCACGCAATTGCAGCCGCTGACCGCCTCGCGGCATATGCCGTTGATGGTGATGCCCACCGTGCGCCTGCCCGGGCTGGTGAGCGTGGCGCTGCATCACGCGGTGCGGTTTGCCGGCTGGCAGCTGATGCGCCCGGCGCTCAACGGCATCGTGCGCCCGGCCTTGGGGCTGCCGGCGTATCCGTGGAGTGGCCCCGATCGCAGTGCGCAGCGCGTGGTGTATGGCTATAGCGAGCATCTGTGCCCACGTCCGCCGGACTGGCCGGACCGGGCCCAGGTCAGCGGGTTCTGGCAGTTGCCGCAGCCGCAATGGCAGCCGCCGGCCGCGCTGCAGGCGTTCCTGCAGGCCGGCCCGCCACCGCTGTATATCGGCTTTGGCAGCATGATCAGCAGCGATGCGGCGCAGCTCACCGCCATCGTCAAGGCGGCGGTGCGTCTGACCGGTCAACGCGCGCTGCTGGCCAGCGGCTGGGGTGGGCTGGCGGCCCAGGAAGACGCATCCGACGATGCCGAGCGCTTCTTCCAGCTGGAGCAGGCACCGCACGATTGGCTGTTCCCGCGGGTGGCGGTGGCGGTGCATCACGGCGGTGCCGGCACCACCGGTGCGACGCTGGCTGCGGGGATCCCGTCGGTGGTGCTGCCGTTCGGTTACGACCAGCCGTTCTGGGCGCACTGCCTGGCCCAGCGCGGCGTCGCCCCGCCAGCACTCGCACGGGTCGGCTTGCAGCCGCAGACCCTGGCCGATGCCATCGTCCAGGCCAGCGCGCCGAGCATGCGCGCGGCGGCACGCGCGCTGGGGCAGCGCATCCGCGCGGAGGACGGAATCGGCCGTGCGGTGGAGCAGCTGGAAGCCTGGGGATTGCTGCAACCGGCGGTGTCGGTGGCGCCGGCCGTGCGGATCGAGCAGCAGGCCGTCGCATGACACAGGCCGATGCGTGATGGATGACGCTGTGGGGGGAGCCACAGCGTCAACATTGGATTGGCTGCGGCAATGCGGCTGGCCTCACCGAAGACCTTCGGCTGCTGCGCGGGTGGGCCGCCGGGGCGTGTTGCTGTCGCCGATAGGTGGTCGACCGGACCAGGCCTGCACGATCGAGTGACGTGGAAACAGCGTCTGCGTTACTGATCCGAGCTGGCGAATGCGCCAGCGTCGGCGCCGGCATCGTCGCATCGACGGGATGCCGCACAATCGGGCTCCCTCGGCTTTGCATCGCCCGCATGCGCTATCCCGCTCTCGATCTGCTGCGTGGCATCGCTATTGTCTGGGTGATGCTGTTCCATTCCTTTGTGGTCGGCGGCCTGGGGCCGGACTGGGCGTGGTTGTCGCGCTACGGCTGGATGGGCGTGGACCTGTTCTTCGTCCTGAGCGGCTTCCTGATCGGCACGCAGGTGCTGAGGCCGCTGGCGCGCGGGCAACGCCTGGACTTCAAGGAGTTCTATCTGCGCCGCGCGTTTCGCATCCTGCCGGCGTTCTTGCTGGTGCTGGTGATCTACATGGCGTGGCCGGACTTTCGCGAGTCGCCTGGGCTGGCGCCGTGGTGGATGTTCGTCACCTTCACCCTGAACCTGTTCGTCGACTACGGCCGTGATGCCGCGTTCTCGCACGCCTGGTCGCTGTGCGTGGAAGAACATTTCTATCTGCTGTTTCCGTTGCTGGCGACGTTGCTGCTGCGGCGACCCTCGGCCGCGCGGTTTGTGATGCTGTGCGTGGCGGTGGTAATCGCGGGCATCGCGCTGCGCGCCGGCTTCTGGTTGCACAACACTGCCCTGGACAGCGCTGGCGCCGGGCTGCAGCGCAACTGGTTTATCGAAGACATCTACTACCCGACCTGGAATCGTCTTGACGGTCTGCTGGCCGGTGTCGTGCTGGCGGTACTGAAGGTGTTTCGTCCCATGACGTGGCAACGGCTGCAGCAGCACGGCAACGCCATTCTGTGTGCCGGCGTGGCGATTCTGGCGCTGGCACTGTGGCTGTTCCGCGAGCGCACCGGCCTGATCGGCAATGCGGTGGGCTGGCCGGTGCTGTCGCTGGGACTGGCCTTGCTGGTGCTCGCCGGCACCGCCGGCAGCGGTGTGCTCGGCGGCTTGCGCGTGCCGGGCGCGGCATGGCTGGCGACCATCTCCTACAGCCTGTATCTGACCCACAAGGCCGTATTCCATCTCACCCAGGGCTGGTTCGGCCCGGCGCTGGAGGGGCGGGGCGTGCTGGCATTTGCGGTTTATGGGCTGGTGGCAGTGCTGGGTGGCGCGCTGTTGCACTACGCGGTGGAGCGCCCGTTCCTGCAATTGCGCGACAGGATGCTGCGGCCGGGCGCGCGGCCATTGGCTGCCGCCGATCGCGGCTGACTAGGCAGAGCAAAACGCCGCGCAATGCGCGGCGCTTCGTCATCCCTGGCGGTGCGCCGGTTGCAGTCCCGCACCCAGCTTGGATGCGGCGCGATCTGCTCACGCGCCGGCCGCCACACCATCGGATCGCGGCGCGACCGCGGCACTGGCGCTGCCGGCCATCGTCACTGCGCGTCGCGCGCCACCTGGAAACCGGCGAACGACTGCGTGACCGGCATGATTTCCAGCCGATTGATGTTCAGATGCGCCGGCAGGCCGGCGACGTAGAAGATCTGCTCGGCGATGTCCTCGGCGGTCATCGGGGTGGCGCCGCGGTACAGCGTGTCGGAGGCGGCCTGGTTGCCGCCGGTGCGCACCAGGGTGAATTCGGTTTCGGCCATGCCCGGTTCGATCGAGGTCACGCGCACGCCGGTGCCGTGCAGGTCCGCGCGCAGGCCCAGCGAAAACTGCTGCACGAACGCCTTGGTGCCGCCGTACACATTGCCGCCGGTGTAGGGGTAGGTCGCCGCGACCGAGGCGATGTTGATGATGGCGCCGCGGCGTGCGATCAGCGCCGGCAGCAGGCGGTGGGTGAGGGTGACCAGCGCGGTCACATTGGTGTCGATCATCTGTTGCCACTGGGTCAGGTCGGCCTGCTGCGCGGGTGCGGTGCCCAGCGCCAGCCCGGCGTTGTTGACCAGCACATCGATGTCGGAAAACGCGGCCGGCAATGCGTCGATCGCTACCGACAAGGCCTGCGCATCGCGCATGTCGAAGGCAGCGGTGTGCACCTGGCCGGCAGGCAGCTCGGCCGCCAACGCCTCCAGGCGCTCGGCGCGGCGGCCGGTGGCGATGATCTTCCAGCCGGCGGCGGCAAAACGGCGCACGGCGGCGCTGCCGAATCCGGAGGTGGCACCGGTGATCAGAACGGTCTTGGACATGGGGGATAACTCCTGCGAACGAGGGGATCGGGCAAAGGGATCAGGGTGTGGTGGCCGCGCCGGGCGCGTCGGCCTGGGCACGGCGCGCGCGCAGCCTGGCCTCGCTGAGCGGCTCGCGCGCAACCACGCGGCCGTGTTGCACCTGCAGGAGCAGGTATGCTGCCTCTGCAGCGCCGGGCGCGGTGTCGCCGGGATCTGCAGCGGTTGGCAGGGCGACCACCAGCTCGCCATCGATCCAATCCGCGGCAACCGGGGCGGTTCGCCCGGGGAACAGCACCTCGAGCGGTAACGCCGGCGGCGCGGTGTCGCAGGCGCCGATGACGATGCGATCCAGCAGCACCTGCGCCTGCTCCACGCGCCAGTCGGCCTGGTAGCCGCGCCAGTTTGCACCGCAACTGCCCAGCGCCTGCCGCGCATGCGCCACGAAACGTTGCCAGGTGGCCTGGTCGTCCAGCACCGGCGCCAATGGCTCGGCCAGCAGCACCGCGTCCTGCCCGTCGATCCGGATGCGGTCGGGAATCTGCTCGGTGGCGTGCGCTGCGCCGATCAGTCCCCACCACAAGCACAGGCCGGCGGTGCGCTGCAGCACTGCGGCTACTGCGCCTTGATCGCAATGGCGGGCAAGCCGCTACCGGTCAGCTTCTGCTTGGCTTCGGCCAGCTCGCTGGCGCTGCCGTATGGCCCCATGCGCACGCGGTAGACGGTCTTGCCGCTGATGTCGGCCGACTCCACGCGTGCGGCCAGGCCCATCATCGCCAGCTTGGCCTTGGTCGATTCGGCATCGCCGGAGGCGCCGAACGAGCCGGCCTGCAGGATGTAGCGGGTGTTGTCGGTCACTGCAGAGGCAGCTGCCGGGGTGGCAGCCGCTGCTGTCGCTGCCGGCCTCGGCGCAGCGGTTGCAGCCGGCGCGGTCAGCGCCGCAGTGCTGGCCTGGGCCGGCGTGGCGGCCGGGCGGGCCGGGGCGGTCTCGGCCAGTGGCTTCGGCGCGCTGGCGGCAGTTTCGGTCAACGGGACCGGCACGCTGGCGGCCGGCGTGGCTGCCGCCACGCTCGCACCCGGTGCAGGCGCGACCGGCTTGCCTTCCAATGCCGCGCGCGCACGTGCGGCTTCCTCGGCGCGCGCACTGGCTGCCAGTTCGGCATCGGACATCTGCACTTCCTTGCCGGGCAGCAAGGTGTAGAAGTCGTACTGGGTCTGCGCATCGCCCGGCTTGGCTTGCGGTTTGGGCGCTTGCGCGCTGGGCTTGGGCAGCTCGGCCGGCGTATCCACGTCGGCATCGGCCACCGGCTCGGGCTGCGCATCGGGGTTGGCGCGCGGGCCGACGCGCAGGAAGCCGTCGCCGTCCTTCTTGAACAGGTTGGGCGCGGCCAGAAAGATCACTGCCGCAATCGCAGCGCCCGCCACCAACCACACCCAACCGGGGGTGCCATTGCTGCTGTTGCGTCGCGCCTGACTCTTACCGCGTCGTGCTGCCATCTACCACTTCTCCGAATCACGTCGTCGCGGGCCATGCGGCCCGGCTCACATCTTTTCTGGGGCGCTGACGCCAAGCAGTTCCAGGCCGTTGGCGAGCACCTGTTGCGTGGCGACGGCGAGGGTGAGCTTGGCGTCGCGCTCTGCGGCATCGTCCACCAGCAACTTGGTGTTGTGATACCACGTGTGGAAGGCGTGCGCCAATTCACGCAGGTATTGCGCGATCTGGTACGGCTCCAGCGTCTGCCCGGCGATTTCCACCACCTCCGCATAGCGCGACAGCTCGACCATGACGTTGAGCGAATGCTCGTCGTCCAGGCGCGCCAGCTCGGCCAGTCCATGCGCCTGCTCGTACTTGTAACCTTTCTCCTGCGCCTGCCGCAGCACGCTGCAGACGCGGGCATGCGCGTACTGCACGTAGAACACCGGGTTGTCGTTGCTCTGCTGACGGGCCAGGTCGATGTCGAAGGTGAGCTGCGAGTCGGGTTTGCGCGCGATCAGGAACCAGCGCACCGCATCGGCGCTGGTTTCTTCGATCAGATCGCGCAGGGTGACGTAGCTGCCGGCACGCTTGGACAGCTTCACTTCCTCGCCGCCGCGCATCACCGTGACCATCTGGTGCAGCACGTATTCCGGCCAGCCCTGCGGGATGCCCAGCTCCAGCGCCTGCAGGCCGGCGCGCACGCGCGTCAGCGAGCCGTGGTGGTCCGCCCCCAGCTCGGTGATCGCGCGCTCGTAGCCGCGCTGCCACTTGGTCAGGTGATAGGCCACGTCCGGCACGAAGTAGGTGTAGGTGCCGTCGGACTTGCGCATCACCCGGTCCTTGTCGTCGCCGAAGTCGGTGGACTTCAACCACAACGCGCCGCCTTCCTCGTAGGTATGGCCGGAGGCGATCAGCTTCTGCACCGCCTCTTCGACCTTGCCGTCCTTGTACAGCGAGCTTTCGAGGAAATAGATATCGAAATCCACCCGGAACGCGGCCAGGTCGTGGTTCTGCTCGTTACGCAGGTACGCCACCGCGAAGCGGCGGATCGATTCGAGATCGGCAGGGTCCTTGCCGCCGGTGACCAGATGGCCTTCCAGGTCGACGGTGTCGCCGGCCAGGTAGGCGTTGGCCACATCGGCGATGTAGTCGCCGCGGTAGCCGTTCTCCGGCCAGCCCTCGCTGTCGGGGGTGAGTCCGCGCGCGCGCGCCTGCACCGACAAGGCCAGGTTCTCGATCTGCACGCCGGCATCGTTGTAGTAGAACTCGCGCTTGACGTTCCAGCCGTTGGCATCGAGCACGCGCGCCAGGCTGTCGCCGATCGCCGCGGCGCGGCCGTGGCCGACGTGCAGCGGGCCGGTCGGGTTGGCGGAGACGTATTCCACGCCCACCGAGCGGCCGTTGCCGGCCAGCCCGCGACCGTAGTCGTGGCCCTGCTTGAGCACATGCGCCACTTCGCGCTGGTAGGCGGTGGGGGCGAGATGGAAATTGATGAAGCCCGGGCCGGCGATCTCCACCTTGGCCACGTCGTCGCTGGCCGGCAGCGCCGCCACAAGCGCCTGCGCCAGCGCGCGCGGATTGCTGCGCGCGGCCTTGGCCAGCAGCATCGCGGCGTTGGTGGCGAAGTCGCCATGCTCGCGGGTCTTGGGTCGCTCGACCACAAAATCCGGCGGCAGGGTGTCGGCAGGCAGGGTGCCGTTGGCGCGCAAGGCTTCGATGCCTTGGCCGATCAATGCGCGGAGTAGGGCTTTCACGTGGGATCTGCTTGGAACGAAACCACCGATTTTACCCGACCGCGCGCCCCGGGGTCGGGCCGATGGTTCAGGTCACCGCCGCGCGCTCATCCCAGCCAGCCGCGCTCGGCCAGCGAGACCGGACGCCCGTCGCCGATCACGAAGTGGTCCAGCAGGCGGATATCCACCAGCTCAAACGCATCCAGCAGGCGCCGGGTGACCGCGCGGTCGGCCTCGGACGGCTCCGGATTGCCGGAGGGATGGTTGTGCCCGACGATCACCGCCGCCGCGTTGTGCAGTAGCGCCCGCCGCACCACTTCGCGCGGGTGGATGTCGGCCCCGTCGATGGTGCCGGTGAACACTTCCTCGAAGGCGATGGCGTGATGGCGGGTGTCCAGGTACAGCACCGCGAACACCTCGTAGGCGCGCGCACGTAGCCGCTGCGAAAAGTAACGGCCGACGCTGGGCGGGTCGCTGAGCGCGTCGCCGCGTTCCAGTGCGCTCAGCAGGTGGCGGTGCGCCAGTTCCAGCGCCGCACTGAGCTTGCAGGCCGACGCCGGGCCCAGGCCGGGCAGGCGCGCCAGGGCGGGCGCGGTGAGATCCAGCAACACGCGCAGCGGGCCGTGGCGCAGCAGCAGGTCGCGTCCGGTCTGGACGGCGTCCTGGCCGCGCAGGCCGGAGCCGACAAAGATCGCCAGCAGCTCGGCATCGGACAGGGCAGGCGCCCCGCGCGCCAGCAGTTTCTCGCGCGGACGTTCGTGGGTGGGCCAGTCGTGAATGTGCATATGGCGAGATTGCCGATGCTCATCGCTCACGCCTATCAGGCCGGACGGGGGCATCGGCTAATCTAGTTGTCCTTGTAACCGTAGGACGACTCCGACGTGACCGGCTCCACTCAGGCCCGCCCCCTGGACGGACAGCGCTTGCTGCTGTGCGTCGGCGGAGGCATTGCCGCTTACAAATCGCTCGAACTGGTCCGTCGCCTGCGCGACGCCGGTGCGCAGGTGCAGGTCGCCATGACCAGCGGCGCGCAACAATTCGTCACCCCGCTCAGCTTCCAGGCGCTGTCCGGGCAGCCCACCCGCACCACGTTGTGGGACAGCGCCGCCGAGCAGGCGATGGGACACATCGAACTGGCGCGCTGGGCCGATCAGGTGATCGTCGCCCCGGCCACCGCCGACCTGCTGGCGCGGCTGGCGCATGGCCTGGCCGACGATCTGGTCAGCACGCTGTGCCTGGCCACCACCGCGCCGCTGACCGTGGCCCCGGCAATGAACCACCGCATGTGGCTGCACCCGGCCACGCAGGCGAACGTGGCGACCCTGTCCGCGCGCGGCGTGCGCGTGGTCGGTCCCGAGGACGGCCCGCTGGCCGAAGGCGAGTCCGGCCCCGGCCGGCTGGCCGAGCCGGCGGCGATCATTGCCGCCCTGGCCGGCGCTGCCGGCAGCGCCGCACCGCTCGCCTCCAAGGTTGCTGCCGCCCCGGCGTTCGTGCCCAGCAGCGCGCAACTGCAGGGCCTGCGCATCGTGATCAGCGCCGGCCCCACCTTCGAGGACCTGGACCCGGTGCGCTACGTCGGCAACCGCAGCAGCGGCAAGATGGGCTATGCCCTGGCCGCTGCCGCCGCCAGCCAGGGCGCCGACGTGGTACTGGTCAGCGGCCCGGTGCACCAGACCACCCCGGCCGGGGTGCGGCGGATCGACGTGCGCTCGGCTGCGCAGATGCGCGATGCGGTGCTGGGCGCGTTCCCGGCCGACATCTACATCGGCGCCGCCGCGGTGGCTGACTACACCCCCAAGCGGGTGGTCGCGCAGAAGATCAAGAAGACCGGCGAGACGCTGACCCTGGAACTGGTGCGCACCCCGGACATCCTGGCCGAGGTCGCCGCGCAGACCGGCGCGCTGAAGCTGGTGGTCGGCTTTGCCGCCGAAACGCACGACGTGGAGCATTACGCGCGTGGCAAGCTGGCCGCCAAGCGGCTGGACCTGATCATCGCCAACCAGGTGGGGATCGAGGGCGGCGGCTTCGAAAGCGACAACAATGCCGCCACCGCCTACTGGCAGGGCGGCGAGCGCGGCTTCCCCAGCAGCAGCAAGACCGAGCTGGCCGACCAGCTGTTGGCCCTGATCGCGGAGAGATTGCAGGCATGAGCGCCCCGACCCAGTCCTTGCAGGTGAAGCTGCTCGACCCGCGCTTTGGCGATCTGTGGCCGCTGCCGGCCTATGCCACCGAATCCAGCGCCGGCATGGACCTGCGCGCCGCGCTGGAAGCGCCGATGACGCTGGAGCCCGGCGATGCGGCGCTGATTCCCAGCGGCATCGCCATCCATCTGGCCGACCCGCAGCTATGCGCGGTGATCCTGCCGCGCTCGGGCCTGGGTCATCGCCACGGCATCGTGCTCGGCAACGGCACCGGGCTCATCGATGCCGATTACCAGGGGCCGCTGCTGATCAGCACCTGGAATCGCGGCCGCGAGGCCTTCACCATCGAGCCGGGCGACCGCATCGCACAGCTGGTGGTCCTGCCGATCGTGCGCGTGGGCTTGCAAGTGGTGGATACTTTCGTCGACAGCGCGCGGGGAGCGGGTGGATTCGGCCACACCGGCGTGCGCTGACGGGGGGCGTCACATGAGCAAGGCGAGCGAGCGCAGGCAGTCGATGTCCAGCGTGCGTACGAGTGGTCCGGTGTTGGGGGGGGTGTTGGTGCTGCTGGCTGCCTGGTTCGGCTGGAACAGCTACGCGCAATGGCGCCAGGATGCGATTGCGCAGGAGCTGGAACAGGCGCGCGACCGCGCCGTGCAGGACATCAGCCGGGCCATGGCCCAACCGGCCAGCCAGCTCGACGCCGTGCTCAAGCAGCCGCAGGTCATCGCCGCGTTGGCCAATGGCGATGCGCTGGCGGCCGCCTCGAGCATCCGCGAGCGCTTCAAGGGTGCCGAGGATGTGCAGGTGCTGTCCGGCGACCTCACCGCCGCCTACGACAATCCCAAGGACTTCGGTTACGCGCGGCTGAGCCTGCTCGAGTCGGCACTGGTGGCCGAGCGTGCGCAGGTGCACGTGGTGCGCGATGCCAAGCAGGTCCGGCTCGGCGTGGCGGCCGCGGTGCGCCTGGGCGCGCAGCCGGCGGTGGCGTATGCGCGGTTGCCGCTGTTGCGCCTGACCGGCTCGCTGGATGCGATCGCCGTGCCCGGCAGCGCGTACCTGGCCTTGCGCCAGGGCAGCTACAACGTCGCCCAGCAGGGCGATCTGGCGCTGGCCGATGCCGCCGAAACCCTGGCCAGGCCATTGGGTAACAGCGGCCTGCGCGTGGCCGCCGCGGTGCCGCAACGCGATGACGGCCCGCTGGGTCTGGGCGCCGTTGGCTGCGCGATCGTGGCCGCGCTGCTGCTCGTCATCGCCGTGCTGTTGGTGCTGGCCAGCCGTGGCCGCGTCGCCTTGCCGCGTCGCCGCGTGTCCGGCGAGCCGAGCGCCGACGAACCCACCCTCAGCCAGAGCCTGCAGCACGACGCCAGCCTCGCCAGCCAGGCGCGCGCGCTGGAGGCAGATGCGCCGCCCGCGCCGCCGGCGCTGGTACCGGCCGTGCAGGTCGCCACCGAGATATTCCGCGCCTACGACATCCGTGGCGTGGTCGGCAAGGACCTCAACCCCGGCGCCGCCGCGTTGATCGGCCAGGCCATCGGCAGCGTGATGCAGGCGCAGGGCCTGCGCGAGGTGGTGGTCGGCCGCGATGGACGGCTGTCGGGCCCGGAGCTCGCCAATGGCCTGATCGACGGCCTGCGTCGCGCCGGCTGCCAGGTGATCGACATCGGCCTGGCGCCCACGCCGGTGGTGTACTTCGGCGCCTACGAACTGCGCGCCGGCAGCTGCGTGGCGGTCACCGGCAGCCACAATCCGCCCGACTACAACGGCTTCAAGATCGTGATCGGTGGCGAGACCCTGTCCGGGGCGGCGATCGCCGAACTGCACCAACGCATCAACGAAGGCCGCCTGCACACCGCGGCAACGCCTGGCGATGTGGAACAGCGCGACATCAGCGACGCCTACATCCAGCGCATCGCCGACGACGTGCAGCTGGACCGTCCGATCAAGGTGGTGGTGGATGCCGGCAACGGCGCGGCCGGCGAGATTGCGCCGCGCCTGCTGGAAGCGATCGGTGCCAAGGTCATTCCGCTGTATTGCGAGATCGACGGCACCTTTCCCAATCATCATCCCGACCCGAGCGAGCCGCACAACCTCGACGACCTGGTCAAGATGGTGCAGCGCTTCGATGCCGATATCGGCGTGGCATTCGATGGCGATGCCGATCGTCTGGGCGTGGTCACCCAGCAAGGCGCCATGGTGTTCCCGGACCGCCTGCTGATGTTGTTCGCCGCCGATGTGCTGCAGCGCAATCCCGGCGCGCTGGTCATCTACGACGTCAAGTGCACCGGCAAGCTGTCCGATCACGTGCTGCGCAATGGCGGCAGCCCGTTGATGTGGAAGACCGGCCACTCGCTGATCAAGGCCAAGATGCGCGAGACCGACGCCGAACTGGCCGGCGAGATGAGCGGGCACTTTTTCTTCAAGGAGCGCTGGTACGGCTTCGACGACGGTATCTACGCGGCCGCGCGCCTGCTGGAAATCCTGGCCCAACGCGAGGAAACCCCGTCCGAGGTGCTGGACGCCCTGCCCGAAAGCGTGTCCACGCCGGAAATCAAGGTGCCGGTGGACGGCGATGCGCACGCACTGGTCGCGCGCTTTGTCGAGCGTGCCCAGGCGGGCGAGGAATCGCCGTTCGAATCGGCGCGGCTGTCGACGATCGACGGGCTGCGTGCGGACTTCGCCGACGGCTGGGGCCTGGTGCGCGCCTCCAACACCACGCCGATCCTGGTGCTGCGCTTCGAGGCCGACACCGAAGATGCACTGCAGCGGATTCGCGGGTTGTTCCGCAGCCAGTTGCAGGCCCTGCTGCCGGACCATCCGCTGGAATTTTGACCGGCCGGTGCGTCACGGGCGACTGCTCTGCCGGCGTGTCGGCAGGGCGGGTCGCGGCGCCGCGCCGCAGGGGCCGATCACACCGTGCTCGGCGCTGGCAGATGCAGGCGATCACCGCAGCGCGCAGCCCGCTCCGGCAGGCGTAGGCGAGCAACCTCAGACGTCGCCCGAACAGACGCCGCTGGACGTCAGACATTGATCGAGCAGGCGTCGCTCGCACAGATATCCCGCAATGCTGACCGGCGAAGACGCGCAACAGTATGTCTGGCTCGCGCCGGACGGATGCAAGCGATCACGGTCACCTGCCTCCCGGACCCGGCATACGTGCGCGATCATCCGGTGCTGCAATCGCGGCGCCATGTGCAGCGCGGTCATGCAACAGCCAGACCGCATCCCAGTACGGATACCCACCGATCTGCGCGGCCAGCCCTGCGCGTACTGGCAACGCCACCAGCGTACGCGCGAACTGTCGATGATCCTCATTCGGCGCAAGCGCCGACGCCTGCATCTGCGGCTGCCACACCGTCCCGCCACGGCCGCGCGCGCGATTGACCGCCTCGGCAGCCGCCCGTCGCGCGAGGGAGGCCAGTTGCAGCAGCGCAGCCTTGCCAGGCGCCTGCAACAGCGCACACCAACTGTCAGGCAGCAGCACCCAGCACAGCAACTGCGCGCCCTGCCAATGACCGGTGGCCGCAAGGCTGGCCGCGGCCGCCCGCGCGCAACGCCAGTCGGCAAACAACGGCACCTGCTGATGCGTGTACAGCTGCAGGTACCAGTGCGCCGCAATCGGCGCCGACCCGGACAATGGACGATGGAGGAGTGCGCTGGACATGGGCACAGCATGCCGATGGGCAAACAGGCGCGGCATCGGCCACGCGCCTTGTCCCAGGTCGGTAACCATCGCATCGCGACGTACGAAAAAACGCATTGACCCCAATTAGCGAGCCCCTGACGTTATCCAGCGAAAGCAGAGCCAATGCAGCACCAATGCAGCACGCTCAATCAGCTCAGCTACGCAGCCAGCATCGCCTCAAAGCCCGGAAACGTGGAGCGGGAGTGCCGCACTTACGAATCCCCAATCCCCAATCCCCGCTCAATGCACCGCCCGATCCCGCCTCCAGCCGCGATGCTTCACATCCAGATACAGGCTGTAGAACGCGGTAAACGCCGGGAACAGGTTCTGCAGCACGCCCACCGAATCCTGCTTGGCCGAGAATACGAAATAGCTCAGCGTCATCAGGCTGCCGACCACGCTCATGTACCAGAACAGGCGCGGGATCACCGGCTTGCCGGCGCGCTTGGAGGCGACGAACTGCACCAGCCAGCGGCCGCCGAACATCAGTGCGCCCACATAGCCGATCAGCTTCCAGCCGGTGACGTGCAGCCCGGTCCAGTACAGCCAGGTCAGCGGTTGGTCCAGCCAGTGCAGTTCCATCAGCGCTCCTGCACCACGGTGCGCTTGCTGCGGGTGATCAACCAGGCCACGCCGCGCAGGTCGCGGATGCCGACCAGCGCGCGATTGAGGTTGTTGTACTTGGACACGCCGGCGGTGCGATGGCGGTGATGCACCGGCACGCTTACCGTGCGCCAGCCGGCGCGCTGCATCAACGCCGGCAGATAGCGGTGCATATGATCGAAGTAGGGCAGGTCCAGGAACGCCTCGCGCTCGAACAGCTTGATGCCGCAGCCGGTATCGGGTGTGTTGTCGTGCAGCATGCGCGAACGGATCGCGTTGGCCCACTTGCTGGCCCAGCGCTTGGACCCCGAATCCTGGCGGTTGACCCGCCAGCCGGCGAACAGCTTGACCTGCGGCTCGGCTTGACTGCGCGCGATGAGCAGCTTGGGGATGTCGGCCGGGTCGTTCTGGCCGTCGCCGTCGAGCGTGGCGATCCAGCTCGCACGCGCGGCCTTGACGCCGTTGCGCACCGCCGTGCTCTGGCCGCTCTGGGTCAGGTGATGCAGCACACGCAGTTCCGGCGTGGTGGTCTTCAGGCCTTGCAGCACCGCCAGGGTGTCGTCGCGCGAGTGGTCGTCGACATAGACGATCTCGAACGCCACCAGCCCGCGCAAGGCGGCGACGATCTCGCCGACCAGGGCGGCGACGTTGTCGCGCTCGTTGAACACCGGGACGACGACGGACAGCTGGGGTTGGCTCATGGATGCGTGTTGGCCAGATGAAGGCTGAGCGAAAAAGATCGCGCATTGTGCCCTGACTGTCTGAGTCAGGCATGAAGCGAACGCGCGCCCTAGGCGCGCTCGCCGAAATAACTGCGGCACCAATCCACCACCTGCGGCAGGCCGTGCTCGACCGGGGTGGCCGGCTCGAAGCCGAAGGCGGCGCGCGCGCGCTGCGTATCGGCCATGGTACGGATCATGTCGCCCGGCTGCATCGGCCGGTAGACCTTCTCGGCCGGGCGTCCGGCAGCCTGGGCGATCAGGTCGATGAAGTATTCCAGCTCCACCGGGGTGTGGTTGCCCAGGTTGAACACCCGGTGCGGCACCGGTTCGCCGCTGGGCGTGTCCAGCGCGCCCAGCACGCCGGCCACGATGTCGTCGACGAAGGTGAAGTCGCGCTGCATCCTGCCGTGGTTGAACACCTCGATCGGCCGCCCCGCCAGCACCGCGCGGCTGAAGATCAGCGGCGCCATGTCCGGCCGGCCCCATGGCCCGTACACGGTGAAGAACCG
The DNA here is from genome assembly GCF_002940205.1 of Xanthomonas arboricola pv. guizotiae. Lineage (GTDB taxonomy): Bacteria > Pseudomonadota > Gammaproteobacteria > Xanthomonadales > Xanthomonadaceae > Xanthomonas > Xanthomonas arboricola_C. The sequence goes on along the minus strand of NZ_MDSK01000019.1, from coordinate 11,680 downwards.
CAGCCCGGTCGCGCGCAGGCCGTACAGCTGCGCATAGGTATAGCCCATCAGCTCGTTGGCGGCCTTGGTCGCCGCATACAGCGAGCGCGGCTGGTCCACGCGCTGGTCTTCGGAAAACGGCGGGGTGGCCGAATCGCCGTACACCGAACTGCTCGAGGCATACACCAGGTGCTGCACGCCGCGGTGCCGGCACAACTCGAGCATGTTGACGAAGCCGACCAGGTTGCTGTCGACGTAGGCGGACGGATTTTCCAGCGAGTAACGCACCCCCGCCTGCGCGGCCAGATGCACCACGCGGGTGGGCCGGATCTCGTCGAACAACGCGGCCAGGCCGTCGCGGTCGGTCAGGTCCAGCGTGCGGATGTCGATACCGGGGCATAGCGCCGCCACCCGGTCGCGCTTGAGCTGCGGGTCGTAATAGCTGTTGTAGTTGTCCAGGCCCACCACCGATTCACCGCGCGCAGCCAGCGCGCGGCAGGTGTAGGCCCCGATGAAACCGGCGGCGCCGGTGACGAGTATGGTCATGGCGGTGATCCTGGGAAATACGCAAACAAAAGGCCAGCACAACTGATCCGCACGCACCAAGCGCCGCAGACACGGCCACGCGCTGTGCTGGCGTTTTCATGCTGTTGATGTACTTGCGGCGCGCAGTGCGCCAAGTTCGATTCACGGCAGTCGCGGCTCATGCGGTGCTCCAGGTAAGGGCTGCAACGCGGCATGCGGGTACGTTCACCGCAGGGCGAGCGGTGCTTCGCTGGCGAGCTTGGCCTTGCGTTCGGCGCTGAACTTCCACCACGGCTGCGCCGTCTCGCCGTCCATGAAGCGCACGATCGACAGGAACACATCGATCACGCAGGGGTCGTGCAGCACGCCGGTGCGCAGGCACAGCTGTGCATGCATGTCGTAGGCGTCGCGACCGCGCAGTTGCGCAGGCACGCGGATGCCGATCAGGCGCAGATCCTTTTCGCAGGCCGGCCCGACGTTGGGCAGGTCGGTCAGCTGCAGCAGATGCTGGCGGTCCACCTTGGCGGGATTCATTGCCGGCGAGGATCCTGTTGGATGCGCAATAGCGGTCAGCCGCGCTGCAGGCGCAGGCGTTCGAGCACGCCGTCCAGCGTGTCCAGGTCGGTGTAGTGGATCACCAGCTTGCCCTTGCCGCCGCGGCCGTGGTTGAACACCACCTTGGTGCCCAGCGATTCGGACAGTTCGGTCTCCAGCGAGGCGATATCGGCCTGCGGGGCCACCGGCGCCGGCTTGCCCTTGCGCAGCGCGCCGGGCAGCTTGCCGGCGGCGAACTGCTGCGCACGGTGTTCGACCTCGCGCACCGACCAGCCCTGGTCGGCCGCTTCCTGCGCCAGCTTGCTGGCCAGCTCCGGCGCCAGGGTCAGCAGCGCCCGCGCATGGCCCATTTCCAGGCGGCGGGTTTCCAGCAGCACGCGGATCGCCACCGGCAATTCCAGCAGCCGCAGCAGGTTGGACACCGACGCACGCGAGCGGCCCACCGCACCGGCGGCCTCGGCGTGGGTCAGCGAAAATTCGTCGATCAGTCGCTGCAGCGCCTGCGCTTCTTCCAGCGGGTTGAGGTCTTCGCGCTGGATGTTCTCGATCAGCGCCATCGCGATGACGGTGCGGTCGTCCAGCTCGCGCACCACCACCGGCACTTCGCTCAGCCCGGCCAGCTGCGAGGCGCGCCAGCGACGTTCGCCGGCCACGATCTCGAACTGCCCCGGCGCCAGCTCGCGCGCCACGATCGGCTGGATCACTCCCTGCGCCTTGATCGACTCCGCCAGCTCGGCCAGCTTGACCTCGTCCATCTCCCTGCGCGGCTGGTACTTGCCCGGCTGCAATTGGGTGACCGGCAACCGGCGCAGGCTGTCGCCCGGCTGCAAGGCCTCCTCGCTGGCCGCGCTCGGCGCCGCGGCGGCGGCCGCGCCCTTCGGCCCCAGCAGCGCTTCCAGGCCACGTCCCAGGCCGCGCTTCTTTGCGGGGATCGGCTTGTTCATCAGACGGTCTCCACGGGCCGGTAGGCCTTGTTGCGGTCGTTCTGGCGGCGCACGATTTCGCCGGCCAGCCCCAGGTAGGCCACGCCACCGCGCGAGGTGCGGTCGTAACCGACGATGCTCTGGCCATGGCTGGGCGCCTCGGCCAGGCGCACGTTGCGCGGCACGATGGTGCGGAACACCTTGTCGCCGAAATGCTCGGTCAGCTCGGCCGACACCGCATTGGCCAGGTTGTTGCGGATGTCGAACATCGTGCGCAGCACGCCTTCGATTTCCAGCGCCGGATTGAGGTTGGCGCGCAACGCCTCGATGGTTTCCAGCAGCGCGGTCAGTCCTTCCAGCGCGTAGTACTCGCACTGCATCGGCACGATGATCGAATCGGCCGCGGTCAAGGCATTGAGCGTCAGCAGCGACAACGCCGGCGGGCAGTCGATCAGGATGAAGTCGTACTCGTCGCGGATCGGCGCCAGGGCGCGCTTGAGCCGCTGCTCGCGCTCGCCCTGATCCATCAGCTGGATCTCGGCCGCGGTCAGGTCGATGTTGCCCGGCAGCAGGTCGAAGCCTTCCGGCGCGGTGACGCGGATGTCGGCGGCGGTGTTTTCGCCCAGCAACAGGTCGCAGGTCGAGGCGGCCACATCGCGCTTGTCGATGCCGCTGCCCATGGTCGCGTTGCCCTGCGAGTCCAGATCCACCAGCAACACACGCTTGGGCGCGCGCGCCAGGCCGGCCGCCAGATTGACTGCGGTCGTGGTCTTGCCGACGCCGCCTTTCTGGTTGGCAATGGCGATGATCCGGGCCATGCGGGAGAGCCTCGTGGGCAGGGAGTAAGACCGGCCATTATGCGGGCAGGGCGTCGGATCGGGAAATGCCGCCCGCCGCAGTGCGCTGCACGGGCGGGAATGACGGCTGCGCCGGTCAGCCGCTGGGCGCCACGCCGGCCGGCGGCTCCTTCATCGCCCGGTAGCGCTGCAGGATGTCGGCGATCTCGCTGTCCAGCGCCACCCGTTGCTGCTCGAAGCTGGTCTGCAGACGCAGCTGCGCCATCAGCTCGCGATGGCGTTGCTGGATGTCGGCGGCCAGCTTGTCGGCCACCGCCTGGCCGGCCAGTTCGCGGTCGCCGGCGCTGCGCAGCATGCTGGCCAACCCTTCGCGCAGGCTGGTCACATTGAAGCGCGCGGTGTGGATGTTGTTGTCGACGATGGCGATGCGCTCGTTGAACACCCGGCGCAGATCGTCCTCGCTCTGGTAGGACATCAACATCGCCTGGTCGGTGCGCTGGCGCATCTGCTCGGCGGCCAGGTCGGCCTGGCGTTGCTGCTCGCTGGCCGCGGCGGCAGCGCGCTCGTCGCTGCTCATCGCGCGCTGCACCTCGGCGCTGCGCATGCCGCTCCTGGCGTTGAATTCGTCGCGCGCCTGATTGACCGCCTCCGGCGGCAGCGTATCGCTGCACACCCGGGCGCCGTTCTGGTTCCAGCAATACAGCTTCTTCGCGGCCGGCTTGTCCTGGCCGATGGCAGGCGCGGTGGCCACGGCTGCCGCAACGGCGGCGAGTAACGCCAAACGGGTGTGTTTCGGCATCGTCGCAGCCCCCTGTCGCCTGCCGTCAGCCTGTGGTGTCGGTGCCGTAGCGGCCACGATAGGCCAGCAGCGGTTCCCGGAAGCCCACAAGGTCGGCGTTTCCTGCCGCAAAAGCAAGCAGGTCGACCAGGTTGGCCACTGCGATCACCGGGATGCCGGCCTCGGCCGCCACCGCCTGCGCAGCCGAGCGGCGATCCTGCTCGGAAGCGATCTCCTGCCGGTCCAGCGCCACCACGATCCCGGACGGAATGCCGCCGGCGCCACGGATGGTGCCCAGCGCCTCGCGGATCGCGGTGCCGGCGGTGATCACGTCGTCGACGATCAGCACCTTGCGGCCCTCAAGCGGCGCACCGATCAGGCTGCCGCCCTCGCCATGGTCCTTGGCTTCCTTGCGGTTGAACGCCAGCGGCAGGTCGCGCCCGCGTCCGGCATAGGCGCAGGCCAGTGCGGTCGCCAGCGGGATGCCCTTGTAGGCCGGCCCGAACAACAGATCGAACTCCACCCCGGCCGCGTCGATCGCATCGGCATAGCACTGCGCCAACTGCGCCGTCTTGGCGCCCGAATCGAAGCGCCCGGCATTGAAGAAATACGGGCTGAGCCGCCCGGACTTGAGCGTGAACTCGCCAAAGCGCAGGGCATCGGCGCCCAGGGCCAGCTGCAGGAAACGGGTGCGGTGGTCGGTCATTGACAGGAATGGGGAATGGAGAATCGCGAATGGTAAACGCATCGCGCCTCGGCAGCCTTCGCAGCTGCGCTGGGGTAGGCTTTACGATTCCCTATTCCCGACTCCTTATTCCCGGCCTATGCGCATCATCAGTTTCAACGCCAACGGCCTGCGCTCGGCCGTCACCAAGGGTTTCTTCGAGTGGTTCGCCGACCAGGACGCCGACGTGCTGTGCGTGCAGGAGACCAAGGCCCAGGAGCATCAGCTGGCCGGTCCCAAGTTCCTGCCCACCGGCTACAAGGCCTGGTTCCGCGACGCCAGCACCAAGAAGGGCTATAGCGGTGTGGCCATCTACAGCAGGCACGAGCCCGACGAAGTGCGCACCGCGCTGGGCTGGCCCGAGTTCGACGAAGAAGGCCGCTATGTCGAAGCGCGCTTCGGCAACCTCAGCGTGGTGTCCTTCTATATCCCGTCCGGCTCGTCGGGCGAGTTGCGTCAGGGCTACAAGTTCCAGGTGATGGAATGGCTGCGGCCGATCCTGGAGCAGTGGCTGGCCAGCGGCCGGCAGTACGTGCTGTGCGGCGACTGGAACATCGTGCGCTCGGCGCTGGACATCAAGAACTGGAAATCCAACCAGAAGAATTCCGGCTGCCTGCCGCCCGAGCGCGACTGGCTCAACGGCCTGTGCGCCGATGCGCTGGAAGACGCCAACGCCGCCAGCGGCCGCGGCTGGGTCGATACCTACCGCGTGCTGCATCCCCAGGGCCAGGACTACACCTGGTGGAGCAACCGCGGCGCGGCGCGCACCAACAACGTCGGTTGGCGCATCGACTACCAACTGGTCACCCCCGGCCTGCGCGACAAGGTGAAGGCCTGCTCCATCTACCGCGAGCAGCGCTTCTCCGACCACGCGCCGTACAGCGTGGATTACGCGGAGTGAGTGAGGGCGCGCAGCTGGCAGTGACGAGCATGGGTCCGGTTGGCCAGGCCCCCCAGTGGTGTGCTTCCAGCCGTTGCGTGGAGATCAACGTCGAGTGCGTGCAGGCTGTGCCCGGCCGCAGCCTGATGGCGGTGGATCCTTCATGGCGCCAATCATGCGTTTCCGGCAGGTCAATCCGCGCAGCGGCCAGCGATACTGCCCGCCCGGCAATGATCAGCACCCGTTCCCAGTGGCCATACGCATGACTAAGCTTGTACCCAACTACAAAGGACTGCGCGGCATCCGGCAGGCCTTCGCCACGCCATCGGCGGCAACCATGGCACTGCTGGGTTTCGGCAGCGGTCTGCCGTTCCTGTTGATCGCCTCGCAGACCCTGTCCACCCGGCTGCGCGATGTCGGCCTGGATCTGGGCAGCATCGGCTTGATCAGCCTGGCCAGCTTCTTCTACCTGCTCAAGTTCCTGTGGGCTCCGCTGATCGACCGCTATGCGTTCCCGCTCACCGCGTTTCTGGGCCGCCGGCGTTCCTGGCTGCTGGTCTCGCAACTCGGCGTCACTGCCGGCCTGTTCGCACTGGCGTTTTCGCGCCCGGAGATGAGTGTCACCGGCCTGGTCGCCTGGGTGCTGTTCGCCTCGTTCTGGGGCGCCACGCAGGATTCGGTGGTGGATGCCTACCGCATCGAAGTCGCCCCGGACACGGCGCAAGCGGCCTTGGCGGCGACCTACACCCTGGGCTATCGCATCGGCCTGATCCTCGGTGGCGCCGGGGCGCTATACCTGGCCGAATACCTCAACTGGACCTCGGCGTACCTGGCCATGTCGGCGCTGATGCTGCTGCCGATCATCACCACCCTGGTATGCCGCGAGCCGGACCGCCCCGCGGTTACGGTGGTGCGTCGCATCGATGTCGCCGACGCATTCTGGCAGCCCATTTCCAGTTTCTTCTCCAGCAATGGGCTGGCGCTGGGCATCGTCCTGCTGGCATTTGTCGGCCTGTTCAAGTTCCCGGATCAGGTGATCGGCGTGATGGCCGGGCCGTTCTATCTGGATTCTGGCTACACCAAGGCCGACATCGCCACGGTGTCCAAGCTGTTCGGTGTATGGATGGGCATCGTCGGCGCATTCGCCGGCGGTGCGGCGGTGGCGGCGTTCGGCTTCCGTCGCATGCTGCTGGTGGCCGCCCTGGGCGTGGCGCTGTCCAACCTGGCGTTTTTGCTGATGGCGCAGAACCCTGGCAAATTGTGGGCGTTCTACGCCGCACTCAGTGCCGACAATCTGTTCCAGGGGTTCGCCGGTACCGTGCTGGTGGCCTTCATGTCATCGCTGACAAATCGCAATTTCACCGCCACCCAGTACGCCTTGCTGGTGTCGCTGGCCAATTTGCCGGGTAAGTTCGCCGGCGGTGTATCCGGGTTCCTGGTCGAGGCCACCTCCTACAGCACCTTCTTCATCCTCAGCGCCCTGACCGTGGTTCCCACGCTGGCCTTGCTCGCCTGGCTGTGGCCGCGGCTGGATGCCCGCGATGGGCGCCCGGATTGAAACGGCCGCCAAGGTTGCCGATGATGCAGGCGGGGCAGCGCAGTGCACGAGGCAAAGCATGACCGATCTGCTGTTGCGGGACATCGATCCATTGCTGGTGGACAGGATTCGTCGTATCTCCGTCGCACGCGGCTGGACCCAGCACCAGACCGTGATGCATCTGCTCGAACAGGGCCTGTTCGCCAGCGAATACGAAGTCACCGGCGGCCTGCAACACCCGGAAGTCGATGCCCTGGCCGAAGCGATTGCCGCGCTCAAGGCGCTGCCGGCGGGGAATAGTCCGTAGCTGCAAACGGTCAGCCAGCGCTGCCTCGCGTGCGAATCCATTCGGCGCGAGGATGCTGCGGCTGCGGACGCTCGCACTGATCCAGGCCTGTCATGCCGGATGGATCGCTCCCAGCAACCGCGGCCCGGCCGCCCCGGTCACCGACGGCAGGTTGGCTGTACGGCCCGCCAGCAGCTCGGCGGCCAACCATGCAAACCCCATCGCCTCCAGATAGTCCGGATCCAGTCCATGCCGCGCGCTGGATTCCACCACCACGCCCGGCAGTCGCGCTGCCAGTCGTGCCATCAACACCGGATTGCGTACCCCGCCACCGCACACCAGCACGCGGCGAGTATCAGGCTGCAGCCGCAGCAACGCGTCGGCGACACTGGCCGCGGTCAGTTCGAGCAGGGTCGCCTGCACATCGGCCGCAGACAGCGCCACGTGTCCCAGTGACCGCATCGCCTGCATCGCCCAGTCCAGATGGAACTGCTCGCGCCCGGTGCTCTTGGGCGGCGCCAGCGCAAACCACGGGTCGGCCAGCAACGCCTGCAGCAGTGCGGTATCGACGCGCCCGCTGGCGGCAAACGCACCGTCGGCATCGAACGCCGTGCCGCGATGCTGCTGGCACCAGCTGTCCAGCAACGCGTTGGCCGGCCCGGTATCGAAGCCCAGCACCGCGCCATCGCGCGGAATCAGCGTCAGGTTGCCGATGCCGCCCAGATTGAGCACCGCGCGGTCTTCATCGCCCGTGCCCAGCATGGCCAGATGGAAGGCCGGCATCAGCGGCGCGCCCTGGCCGCCGGCAGCCACATCGCGACGGCGGAAATCGGCCACCGTGGTGATGCCGGTGTGCTCGGCAATCCGGCTGGCATCGCCGATCTGCCAGGTGAAGGCCGGATCGGCCTTGGGTCGATGTCGAATGGTCTGCCCATGCGAGCCGATCGCGCGAACGCGCGCACGCGCGATGCCGCTGTCGCGGATCAGTTGATTGGCCGCGGCCGCAAACGCCAGCCCCACCTGCGCATCCAGGTGTCCAAGCGCATCGATGGCGATCACGTCGGCGCCCTGGCCCAGCATCACCAGCGTGTCGCGCAGTTGCGGCTCCCAGGCCACGGTGGTGCCGGCAACCAGTTCGCAGCGGCGATGGCTGTCATCGGCAAAGCGCACCAGTGCGGCATCGATGCCGTCGGCGCTGGTGCCGGACATCAGGCCCAGGTACAGCGGGGATTCCAGGTGTTCCGGAGCGGACATGCCAGGGCCAGTTGCACAGTGGTCGTGCAGCTTGTGCAGCCCGGCTTGGAGAGTCAACCGGCCCTGCACGCATCGCGGTGAGGCCAATGGGCTGTACGTTCGTCAGGCAGGCGCCGCACCGGCAGTGCCGACGGCCGCGTCGGCATCATGGTGTCCACTGGCCGCTGGCAGCGATCCGGCGCCGGCCGCGGTGTTGCGGGAGCTAGAAGCCCCTGCGCGAACGGTATGCAGCCATCCGATCGGCGATGGCCATGTCGGCGGCCGAGAAGTCAGCCGCCGCCACTCAACCGCGCGGCTTGTCCTTGGCAGGCTTGCCGGCGTCGGCATAGATCAACTTCTCCATGCCTTCGATACGCGCCAGTGCCGGCGCCGTCTGCGCGCGGAAGGCGGCCAGCTCGGCACCCTGCAGCGGCTCGGGCGGCGGCATGGTGACCGACATCGGATTGCGCTGCTGCCCGGCGACACGGAATTCGTAATGCAGATGCGGGCCGGTCGCCAGGCCGGTCATGCCGACATAGCCGATCACCGTGCCCTGGTTGATGCGCTGGCCGGCCTTGATCTTGCCGAAGCGCGACATGTGCCCGTACAGCGTACTGAAGTTCTTGCCGTGGTCGAGGATCACCACATTGCCGTAGCCGCGCTGGGTGCCGACGAACACCACCCGCGCATCGCCGGCGGCCATGATCGGCGTGCCCGAGGCTGCCGCGTAGTCCACGCCCTTGTGCATGCGCATGGTGCCCAGCACCGGGTGCTTGCGTGCGCCAAAGGTCGAGCTGATGCGGCTGTAGGCCACCGGCATGCGGATGAAGCTCTTCTTCAACGGCCGACCGGTGATGTCGAAATACTCGGCCGGCTTGCCGGCACGCTCGAAGCGGAAACCGGTGTAGGTCTTGCCGCCAGTGGTAAAGGTCGCCGCCAGGATGTCGCCGGTATTGATCCGCTCGCCCTCGCGCCAGGTTTCGTCCATCACCACGCTGAAACGATCGCCCGGCTGCAGATCCTTGTCGAAGTCGATGTCGTACTTGAAGATCTCGTCGGTCATGATCGCCACCGCTGCCGGCGACAACCCCGACTTGCCGGCCGAGGCGTACAGCGAGCTGCTGATTTCCCCGCTCGCCACCACCGTGCGCGTGGTGGTCGCGCGTTCGGTGACGTTCTCGCGCACGGCATCTCCCAGCAGGCGCAGCTCCACCCGATGACTGTCGTCGCGATCAAAGCGCAGGGCGCGCAGCTGCCCCGGCGTCGGCATGTCGAACGCGATCTCCGCGCCCGGACGCAGCTTGGTCAGCGCCTCCTTGGTGCCCGGATGCGCCAGCACCTGGTACATCACCGTGGTCGGAATCCCCAGCTCGCCGAACAAGGTGCTCAGCGTCTGGCCCGACTTGACCTGCAGAATTTCCCAATCGGTGCTCGGCGCCAGTTGCTTGCGGCTCGGCACCAGCGGCGGCAACGGCAATGCCAGCGTGGAATGGCTGGACAGCGGAGTATCGATGGCGTTGGAGAAGCCCGGCACGATCGTGGCCACCAGCGCACCGATGGTCGCGAACAGGCTGGCATGGATCCAGTGACGGCGTGTCCACCGGTCGTTGAACGCCGCCGGGAGATGCGCCTTGAGCTTGCGATGCAGGGCAGTGTCGTGGAGGACGTGGAGGCGTTCGTGAAAGCGCCGCTTGCGTGCACGGCCCTGCTCTGAGTTCTGCATCGTTCAAATTCCTCGCTGGCTCGAAGTGCGAGCCCAATCGCCGTTACCATAGACAGCCTGTAACAGCGCGTCAAACCATTGAGCCTGTTCAACATTTTCATTTGGCGCGGAATTAACCCGCGTTTAACATCGTTCACGTTGTTGACGGCAAACGCCGCTGGAGTCTGTGGTTGGCCACTATCGAAGAATCCCTCGCACTCATTGGCCGTGGCGCCGAAGAGATCCTCAAGCTCGATCAGCTCGAAGCACGGCTCAAGACCGGTGCCCCGCTACGGGTAAAGGCCGGCTTCGATCCCACTGCGCCGGATCTGCATCTGGGCCACACCGTGCTTCTCAACAAGATGCGGCAGTTCCAGCAGCTCGGCCATCAGGTGATCTTTCTGATCGGCGACTTCACCGGCATGATCGGCGACCCGAGCGGCAAGAACGCCACCCGCAAACCGCTCAGCCGCGAGGATGTGCTGGCCAATGCCCGGACCTATGAGGAGCAGGTTTTCAAGATCCTGGACCGCGAACGCACCGAAGTGCGCTTCAACTCCGAATGGTTCGGCCAGATGAACGCGGCCGACATGATCAAGCTGTCCGCACAGCACACGGTGGCGCGCATGCTCGAGCGCGACGACTTCGCCAAGCGCTTCACTGGCCAGCAGCCGATCGCCATCCACGAATTCCTGTATCCGCTGGTCCAGGGCTACGACTCGGTCGCCCTGAAGGCGGACGTCGAACTGGGCGGTACCGACCAGAAGTTCAACCTGTTGATGGGGCGTGGCCTGCAGGAGCACTACGGCCAGGCCCCGCAGGTCGTGCTGACCATGCCGCTGCTGGAAGGCCTGGACGGCGTGGCCAAGATGTCCAAGTCGCTGGGCAACTACATCGGCATCAACGAGCCGGCCATCGACATCGTCACCAAGACCATGAAGATCGGCGACGCGCTGACCTGGCGCTGGATCGATCTGCTGTCCTTCGACATCAGCATGGTCGAAGCAGAACGCCTGAAGGCGCAGGTCGCCTCGGGCGAACTGCACCCGCGCGAGGTCAAATTGCGGCTGGCGCGCGAACTCGCCGCACGTTTCCATGACGCTGCCACCGCGGAGCAGGCCATCGCCGGCTGGCACGCGGTGGTGACAGGTCAGGGCGACACCAGTCTGCTGCCGGTACAGGAAGTGGTGGTTCCGGCCGAAGGGCTGCGCCTCGCCAGTCTGCTGACTGCCGCCGGTCTGACGCCGAGCAATTCCGAAGCCACCCGCAAGATCAAGGAGCGCGCGGTCAAGATCGATGGCGAAGTGGTGGAAGATGCCAGCCGCGTTTTCGCTCACGGCTTCGAAGGCGTCATACAAGTGGGCAAACGTAATTTTGCTCGCGTGTCGCTCGTTACTGCCTGACCTGCCTTGAGGTTGCTGCAGGGCGGTAGCCTCTATGGATACGCAAGCTGCACCCATCAGATAGAAGTACTGGCTCTATTAGATCGCTCGGGCTCTAAAGCCCGGCCGATTGAGGCGCAGCGCAAGTTTTTGGCAAATCCGTGAAAAATTTTTCACAAAACGCTTCCCAAATCCGTTGCGTCGGGCATATAGTTCGCCTCCCCCGACGCAACGGCCCGCAAACGCGGAAACGGAGCGGAAAGGGTTCGAAAACTCCTTGAAATTAAGGTGTTGACGAAACGGAAAAGCCGGCTATGATGGGCGGCTAGCTACACGGAAAGACGCTGCGGCGGATTGAAGTGCAGCGGCGGCAACTTCC
>NZ_MDSK01000018.1 GCF_002940205.1 Xanthomonas arboricola pv. guizotiae | reverse complement strand
CAAAGCGCACTAGGGATCTCGTTGCGACGTGTCATGCCGGCAATGTTGTCGCCGACTCAACAGAATTCAAGGGTTTTGTTAGCCGCTCTTAGTCGTTGGTCGAGAACGACGACTGCGCAAACTGCGTCTTCAGCGTCGTTCGCTCTCAAGCAACCCGGCATGCATCAGGCATCAGCACGTCACGCCCGCGTGCGCCCTGTCGAACAGCGCACGGACCAGGCGCGCTCCAAATGTCGAATTCTGGCTACACCCCGGTTGCTGCGTGAGCCGGCGCCGGCGCGGGCTCGGCAGTACGCCATTGCACCGGCAGGCGTTCGAGCACGTGCTCCATGAAGGCACGCACCTTCGGGGTGAAGTCGCGGCGGTCGGCGACGCAGAGGTAGATCCGCAGTGGCTCCGGCAATGCCTGGGCGGTGCTGCCGAGATCGGAGACAAACAGCGGCCGCAGCTCGCCGCGCTGCAGGTAAGGCTGGACGACATAGGCGGCCAGCCGCGCGATGCCGCCGCCGGCAGCGGCCATGGTAGCAAGCGCGTCGATATCGTCGCTGACCATCGCCTTGCCCAGCTCCGGCTGGAAGCGCACGCCATTGCGTACGAAATTCCACGGCAGGCAGCGCCCGTCGACCGGGTAACGCAGCAGCAGGCAATCGTGATACTTCAAGTCGTCCGCACCCTGCGGCGTCCCGCAGCGCGCCAGATACTCGGGCGCTGCGCAGACCACCAGCGGCACCTGGGCGATGCAACGTGCGACCAGGCCGTCTTCCAGCTGCGCCTCGATGCGCAGGCTGACATCCACGCTTTCCTGCGCGTGCTGCACCGCCCGGTCGGTGCATAGCAGCTCGATCTCCAGCTGCGGGTACTGCTGACGCAGGGCCGGCAGCATCGGGGCGAGCACGTGCCGCGCGAATGCCGCGGTGCTGGCCACCCGCAAACGCCCCGCCGGCGCCTGCTGCGGCCCGGCCACTGATTGGCGCGCGCGCTCCAGGTCGCGCTCCAGCTGCCGCACCTGCTCGAAGTACAGCGTGCCGCGCTCGGTCAGCGCCAGGCTGCGCGTGGTCCGGTGCAGCAGACGCACGCCCAGGTGCTGCTCCAGACGCGCAATGTTCTGGCTGACCGCAGCGGCACTGATCCCCAGCAACTTGGCGCCTCCGGCAATGCTGCCGGCATCGACCGTGCTGACAAAGCTACGGATGGACTGAAGAATGTTCATTGGCCAGGCAAGTATTACCAAACGATTCGTAAGTTTTTCTTACGTAAGCCGCAAGGCTACGCGATCTACCCCGCCCGCGTTGGCGTCTCTACAGTGCTTCCCACCACGCCGATCCGCGGCAACCGAGGCCATTGCATGTCGTCATCTCCCCCCTCCTCCCCATTGCTGCGCCCGCGCTGGAAACTCGGCGTGCGCACCACCCCGTTTGTGTTCGCATTCTATATGGCCACGATCATGGCCTTGCTGATGTGCCTGGTGATCACCGGCGCCAACACCGGCCTTGCCCCCGGCTACCTGTGGCGCGTGCTGGACGCCTACCGCATTGCGATGCCCACCGCATTCTGCTGCCTGCTGGTGGTGCGACCGCTGGTGATACGGCTGGTGGCCTGGACGGTGCATGCCGGGCATTGAGTCGGGCGTATGCGGCATGCGCGAAACGCTGCCGCAGGCAATCTTGCCGATGCATCCGCAAGGCCATCGATGTGCCGCAGCACGCGGCTTGCCTGCCACGTTGGGATCCCCTGCGCCGTAGCCACTCCAGAGCCTGCCAACGCGTGCATGCGTTGGCGCTCGAAGCATCTGTCGGCTTGAACGCATTGACCTAGACGCCGCAGATGCGGTCGCGCCCGCAACGAAACATCCGCAGCCAGCTGCTGCCACGCAGCATCCGGCGCATGCAGTCTGCGACCGCCGTCATGCCAATACTGGATGATTCCGGAATGAACACCACGGAACTGAAACGCGCCACACAATTGCTTTGACACTGAACCAGCCGCTGCGCAGCGTCACTTCTCCATGGACGTCGGTCCACTTTTTGGAGACGCACGCAATGAACACGCTACGCAGTGTCGCTGTGCAGTTCGCCCTGCTGTGCGCAGTGGCGATGCCACCAGGTGCGCACGCGCAGACCCTGGTCTGGGAAGACAACTTCAATGGCCCCGGCATCGATGGCAACAAGTGGACCTACGACGTCGGCAACGGCTGCCAGATCGGCCTGTGCGGCTGGGGCAACGGCGAGATGCAGTACTACACCAGCCGCGCCGAAAACGCGCGCATCGATAACGGCCGGCTGGTCATCGAAGCACGGCGTGAAGCGTTCCAGGGCATGCCGTTTACCTCGGCGCGTCTCAAGACCGAAGGCCGCATGCATTTCAAATACGGCACGCTGGAAGCGCGCATCAAGACGCCGGTGGTGGGCAATGGGCTGTGGCCGGCGTACTGGATGCTGGGCACCATCGGCGTGTGGCCAGGTCGCGGCGAGATCGACCTGATGGAAGCCGGCACGGCTGCGGCGATCGCCAATGGCACCGCCAATCGCCGTATCGGCGCCGCAGTGCACTGGGACTACAACGGCCAGCAGGCCGACTACGACACCAGCTACACCAGCCCGGTGGATCTGCATGCCGACTTCCATGTGTACCGCATGACCTGGGACCCGCAGTTCATCCGCGTGTCGATCGATGGCCAGCAATATTTCGAGTTTGCGATCTCCAATATCGAAGGCGCCTCGCTGCACGAATTCCATCAGCAGCAGTATCTGCTGCTCAATCTCGCCGTCGGCGGCACCCATACCGGCATCACCTCGCCTGCGGCGGTAACCGCACCGCTGCCGGGCACGATGGAGATCGATTACATCCGCCTGTATCAAAACCCCGGTTCGCAGCTGTATGTGGGCGCGCAACACACGGCGCCCGCAGGGCGCTTTGGCGTGTTCACCGAGCAGGCCGATACCAGCGGGCGGCTGACCTTCGGCCAGGATGCCGCGCTGTATCTGTGGAACAACCTCACCCCGATCGCGCAGGCGCCGTTCGAAGGCAGCAAGGTGATGGCCTACCGCGCCAACGCCGGTGCCTGGTATGGCCTGGGCATCCAGACCGACTATCGCAACATGGCGGCCTATGCCGGCGGCGCGCTGAAGCTGCACCTGAAAACCACCACGCCGTCGACCTTCAAGATCGGCATCAACACCAGCTTTGGCGACAGCTGGGTGGATTTTGCCGCAGGCGGCAATCAGTACGGCCTGGTGCGCGACGGCGCCTGGCACGAGGTGAGCATTCCCTTCAACGCGTTCCACGACCTGGATCTGCAGGCGGTCAAACAGATGTTCATGCTGGTGGCCGATCCGCCGGCCGCACCGGTGGAGATCGCCATCGACAAGGTGTACTACCAGAGCCGTTGAGCGGCGTAGGCGCAGGGCGCTCGGTCACGGCCCCTGCAGCGCAGGACACCCGCAGCCAACGCTCAGGCGTTGGTTGCCACGCCTTTCAGCACATCGATCAGCTGACGCAGGCGATAGGGCTTGGGCAGGAAATCCACCTGCGCCGGCAGCGGCGGCAACTGCGCCTTCGCAAACCCCGAGGCCAGGATCACCCGCGCCTGCGGCAGCAGCTGCGCCACGTGTTCGCTCAGTTCGATGCCCGACATGCCGTTGGGCATGCGGATGTCGCTGAAGACCACATCGTAGGGGCCGTTCTCGCGCAGCATGCGCAAGGCGCTATGGCCGTCGTCGGCGGTTTCGACGGTGATGCCTGCATCGCGCAGCGCTTCGCCGATCAGTTCGCGCAATTCCTGCTGATCTTCCACCATCAACAGACGCAGGGGTTCAGTCATGCTCAGCCTCCTCGATGGCCGGGAGAAACAGGGTAACGGTGGTGCCGCGACCAGGCGCAGTGTCCAGCTCGACGAAGCCACCGGATTGGGATGCAAAGCCATACACCTGGCTCAATCCCAGGCCCGAGCCCTTGCCCACGTCCTTGGTGGTGAAAAACGGCTCGCTGGCGCATTGCGCCACGTGTGCAGACATGCCGGGGCCGTCATCGCGCACGGCAATGCCGACATAAGCGCACGCCCGGCCATGCGGATCGGATGGCGCAACACGCTGCTGCACGGCCGTTTCCAGCACGATGCGGCCGCCGCCGGGCATGGCATCGCAGCTGTTGAACACCAGATTGAGCAAGGCCGCTTCCAGTTGGCCGGGGTCCACGCGGATATCGGGCAATTGCTCGGCCAATGCCAGCGACAGCACGATCCCGGCCGGGCAGGCGCGCCGCAGCAGCTCCAGCGAGCGCGTCACCACCGCGTTGGCGCCATGGCGCTCGGGAATCAGCCGCTGCCCGCGCGCAAAGGCGAGCAGCTGGCGCGTCAGCAAGGTGCCACGATCGACTGCGGTCTGCGCCGCCTCCACCAACATGCGCGTACGCGCGTCGTCGCCGGCACGCAGCGCGATCAGGTCCAGGCTGGTCACCATCACGGTCAGCAGGTTATTGAAATCGTGCGCCATGCCCAGCGTCAGGCGACCCAGCGCGTCGACCTTCTGCGACTGCAGCAGGGCATGCTGCGCATGCTGCAACAGCTGCTGCGCCTGGTGCCGCTGGTCGATGTCGCAGGTGACCTTGGCAAACCCCACCAGCACACCGAATTCCAGCACCGGCTCGATCGCCACGCTTGCCCAGAAGCGGCTGCCGTCCTTGCGCACCCGCCAGCCTTCGGTGGCAAAGCGCCCCTCGCGTCTGGCGGTATCCAGATTGCGGGCCGGTTCGCCGCCCTGCGCATCCTCCGGCAGATAGAAGCGCGAAAAATGCGCGCCAATGATCTCGGCGGCGGTGTAACCCTTGATGCGCTCGCCACCGGGATTCCAGCTGCACACATGGCCGCCCGTATCGAGCATGTAGATCGCGTAGTCGGACACGCTCTGCACCAACAGCTGGCACTGCCGGCTGTCGTGAGAAAGCGGCCCCGCACTGTCGACGGCCGTTTCCGCATCCATCACGCAACTTTCCCCCGGAAAAGCGCGCGACCATAGTGACGAGTGCGTGAAGGTCGCGTGCAAGCCGACCCGGCTGCAGACCGTCAAGATGCCGGCGATTTGCGCGTGAAAGTTATCGGCTACCATGACCGCCCTCCCCGTCCGGTCCGCGCCTTCATGCAGAACATCTCGACCACACGCGACCGCTGGATGTGGGTGATCGCGGGGGCCCTGATGGCCGGAACGCTCGGCGTGGAGTTGGTCACGCCGCTCGGCTATGCGGTGTGGCTGACCTATTTCGTCGCGGTGGGCGTGACGGTCTTCCAGAATCGCGTGCAGGTGCCACTGCTGGTCGCCGCGCTCTCGTGCGTGCTGCTGGCCGTCGGCTTTCAGCTGGCGCCGGCCAGTACCAGTTCGAGTTTTTCCTCGATCAACCGCAGCATCGGCGGGGTCTCGTTCCTGGCGATGGCGCTGGTGGTGATGCAGGCCATCCGCGCGCGCCGCCAGGCCGAACTGGCGCTGTGGCTGCAGCAGGCCGAAAACACCGTCGAAGCCAGTTTGCGCGGCGATCACAGCCCGGACGATCTGGCCAATGCCGCCGTGCGCGCGCTATGCGACACGCTGGATGCGCAGGTCGGCGCGCTGTATCGCATCGAGGGCGAACGCCTGCGCCTGACCGGCGGCGCCGCGTTGCCGGCCGATGTGTCCAGGATATTGCCGACCGACGCCGGCCAACTCGCGAGGCCTTGCGCAGCGGCACGGTGCGCCGGGTGCGCGGTGTGGAAGCCGGACATCTGCAGATCGCCTCGGGCCTGGGCCGCAGCGCCTGCCAGGAACTGCTGCTGGCGCCGGTCATCGCCGATGGGCGGGTGATCGGCATCCTCGAGCTGGGCCGCGCCGCTGCGCCGGGCATTGCGCGCACGCGCGAGGAAGAGCTGCTCACACGCTGCGGCGAAAACATCGGCCTGGCCTTGCGCACGGCATTGCTGCGCGCGCAGCTGGTCGCGCTGCTGGAAGAAACCCAGCGCCAGAGCGAAGAGCTGCAGACCCAGCAGGAAGAACTGCGCGTGGCCAACGAGGAGCTGGAGGAACAAAGCCGTAGCCTGCAGCAATCGCAGAGCGATCTGGAACTGCAGCAAGCCGAACTGGAACAGACCAATGTGCAACTGGAAGAACGCACCCAGGCGCTGGAGGCGCAGAAGCAGGCCTTGCTGATCGCGCAAAATCAGCTGGTGCGCAACAGCAACGAGCTGTCCACCGCCTCGCGCTACAAGTCCGAATTCCTGGCCAACATGTCGCACGAGTTGCGCACGCCGCTCAACAGCGCACTGATCCTGGCCAAGCTGCTGGCAGACAACAGGCAGACAACAAGGACGGCACGCTCAGCCCCGAGCAGGTGAAATACGCGCAGGCGATCCTGTCGTCCAACAACGACCTGCTGGCGTTGATCAACGACATTCTCGACCTGTCCAAGATCGAGGCCGGGCATGTGGAACTGGCCGACGAAACCGTCGCCACCAGCTCCATGCTGCAGCGCCTGCGCGAGACGTTCGAGCCGCTGGCGCACCAGAAGGGGCTGGCGTTGCGGCTGGCTGCCGAATCCGATGCGCCGACGCAACTGGTCGTCGATAGTCAGCGCCTGCAGCAGATCCTCAAGAACCTGCTGGCCAACGCGATCAAGTTCACCGAGCACGGCAGCGTCAGCCTGTCGATCCAGGCACACACGCCGGGCCGGGTGCTGTTCAAGGTCAACGACACCGGTATCGGCATCGCGCACGAACAGACCGAGATCATCTTCGAAGCGTTCCGTCAGGCCGATGGCAGCACGCGCCGTCGCTATGGCGGCACCGGCTTGGGGCTGTCGATCTCGCGCGACCTGGCCCAGCGCATGGGCGGCAGCATCCGCGTGGACAGCCAGCCCGGACGCGGCAGCTGTTTCACGCTGGAATTGCCGATCGACGGCGCACCGGCCGAGCTGGCCGCAGCAGCGCAGGCCAACGCGGGCGCAGCGGCGATCGGCGCCGTGCCGTCGTTGCAGTCCGCCAGCGGCATGGCCTCGCGCCTCGATGGGCGCGCAACGGGTGCGTCCACGGGGATGCCGCTGCCGATTCCGACAGCCGCCGCCCCGCCGCTGCAGCGCGCCGACGACGATCGCGACCAACGTACCCGCCCCGGCCGGCTGATCCTGGCGGTGGAAGACGAAGCACGCTTTGCACAGGCGCTGGTCGACCTGGCCCACGAGCTGGACTTCGATTGCGTGGTGGCGCCCAGCGCCGAAGAAGCGCTGCGTCTGGCCGCCGAGCTGCGCCCCAGCGGGATCCTGCTCGACATCGGCCTGCCGGATGCGTCCGGCCTGAGCGTGCTCGAACGCCTCAAGCGCGATCCGGCCACGCGCCATATTCCGGTGCATGTGGTGTCCGCGCTGGAACGCAGCCAGATTGCGCTGGAACTGGGCGCGGTGGGCTATCTGATCAAGCCGGCCACGCGCGAGCTGCTGGCGGGCGCGATCCGTCAACTGGAAGACACCAATGCGCGCGCGGTGCGCCGCCTGCTGATCGTCGAGGACGACAGCGCGCTGCGTGCGAATCTGGAGTTGCTGCTGGCGCGCGATCAGCTGGAGATCATCGCGGTGGGCAGCATTGCCGAGGCGATGCAGCAGCTGGCCGGCTCGACCTTCGACTGCATGGTCACCGATCTGGCACTGCCCGACGGCAGCGGCTACGACCTGCTCGAGCGCATGGCCGGCAACGACGCAGTCGCGTTTCCGCCGGTCATCGTCTACACCGGGCGCGCGCTCACCCGCGACGAGGAACAGCGCCTGCGCCGTTATTCCAAGAGCATCATCATCAAGGGCGTGCGCTCTCCCGAACGCCTGCTCGACGAGGTGACGCTGTTCCTGCACAGCGTGGAAGCCTCGCTGCCCAGCGACCAGCAACGCCTGCTGCGCGAAGCGCGGCGCCGCGACGCGGTGCTGGACGGCGCCACCGTGCTGCTGGCCGAGGACGATGTGCGCAACATCTTTGCGCTCTCCAGCGTGCTCGAACCGCTGGGGGTGACGCTACAGATCGCCCGCAACGGCCGCGAGGCACTGGAACACCTGGCCAAGCACGAGGTGGACCTGGTGCTGATGGACATCATGATGCCGGAGATGGACGGCCTGACCGCGATGCGCCAGATCCGCGCCAATCGGCAGTGGCAGGATCTGCCGATCATCGCGCTGACCGCCAAGGCCATGGCCGACGATCGCGAACGTTGCCTGGAGGCCGGCGCCAACGACTACATCGCCAAGCCCATCGACGTGGACAAGCTGGTGTCGCTGTGCCGGGTGTGGTGCTCGCGGCAATGAACGCGGTGGAGCTGTTCGACCTGGAGCTGCGGGTGCTGCTGGAAGCGGTGTACCAGCGCTACCACTACGACTTCCGCGATTACGCGGTGTCGTCGCTGCGCCGGCGCATGCGCCATGCAATGGCACGCCTGGAGTGCGCCCGCGTGGCCGATCTGCAGCACCGCCTGCTGCACGAGCCGGACACCTTCGCCCAGGCGATGCAGTTCTTCACCGTGCAGGTGTCGGAGATGTTCCGCGACCCGGCCTACTTCCGCGTACTGCGCGAGCATGCGGTGCCGGTCCTGCGCACCTATCCATCGATCAAGCTGTGGGTGGCCGGCTGCAGCACCGGCGAGGAAGTCTGGTCGCTGGCGATCCTGCTGCACGAGGAAGGCCTGCTGGAAAAGGCGGTGATCTACGCCACCGACATCAATCCCGAAGCGCTGGGCATGGCCGAGGCCGGCGCCTTCGGCATCGACCGCATCGCGCAATTCAGCCGCAACTACCTGGACGCCGGCGGCCGCGGCTCGCTCTCGGACTACTACACCACCGCCTACGATGGCGCGGTGTTCGATCGCCGGTTGAAGCGCAACATCGTCTTCGCCGACCACAGCCTGGCCACCGATACGGTGTTCTCCGAAGTGCACCTGGTGTCGTGCCGCAACGTGCTGATCTACTTCAACCGCAGCCTGCAGGACCGTGCCGTGGGCCTGTTCCACGATGCATTGGTGCACCGCGGGTTCCTGGGCCTGGGCAGCAAGGAATCGCTGCAGTTCGGTGCGCATGCGCAGGCGTTCGAGACCGTGGCACGCGAGCAGCGCCTGTTCCGCAAGGCGGCGGCATGAACGTGATGCACGCGGCGGCAGCGCAGTTCGACGCGATGGTGATCGGTGCCTCGGCCGGCGGCGTCATGGCCCTGCAGGCGCTGTTGTCCAGCCTGCCTGCGGACCTGCCGATGCCGGTGCTGGCGGTGTTGCACCTGCCGCGCGACCGCGCCAGCCATCTGGCCGAACTGATGGATGCACGCTGCGCCCTGCCGGTGCGCGAGGCCGAAGACAAGCAGCCGCTGCTTGCCGGCAGCGTGACCATCGCCCCGCCCGACTACCATCTGCTGGTGGAAACGCGCGACAGCCTGGCGTTGTCGATGGATGCACCGGTGCTGTTCTCGCGCCCGGCGATCGACCCCCTGTTCGAATCGGCGGCCGACGTCTTCGGGCAGCGCCTGCTGGCGATCCTGCTCACCGGCGCCAGCAGCGACGGCAGCGCCGGCGTGGCGGCGGTGCGCGCGGCCGGTGGCAGCGCCTGGATCCAGCGCCCCGACGATGCCGCCTCACCGCTGATGCCCGCCTCCGCTCTCGCCTATGCTGGCGCCGATGCGGTGCTCACCCTGCAGGCGATCTGCAGCCGACTGGAAGCCTTTCACCCATGAACCTGACCGCGACCGGCCCGGCTGTGCCCGGCAACGGCGACGAACCCGTCAAACTGCTGATCGTCGACGACGTGCCGCAGAACCTGGTGGCGATGGAAGCGCTGCTGCAGCGCGACGGCCTGCAGGTGCTGTGCGCCGCGTCCGGCGCGCAGGCGCTGGAGCTGCTGCTCGAACACGATGTGGCGCTGGCGCTGCTGGATGTGCACATGCCGGAAATGGACGGCTTTTCGCTGGCCGAGCTGATGCGCGGCTCGCAGCGCAGCCGGCATGTGCCGATCATTTTCCTGACCGCATCGCCGAACGATCCGATGCGCGCCTTCCAGGGCTACGAAACCGGCGCGGTGGATTTCCTGCACAAGCCGATCGAGCCGCGCGTGATCCTGAGCAAGGTCAATGTGTTCATCGAGTTGTACCAGCAGCGGCGCCTGCTCAAGGCGCGCAACGCCTCGCTGGAACGCGCGCTTACGCTCAACGAAACCATGATGGCCGTGCTCACCCACGACCTGCGCACGCCGCTGTCGGTGATCCTGCTGTGCGCCGACAAGCTCAGCCTGGACGTGGACGCCGATGGATCGGCCGCGCGCACGCTCGATCACCTGGAAAACAGCGCGCGGCGGATGGCGCGGATGGTCGAGCAGCTGCTGGATTTCTCGCGCCTGCGCAGCGACGGGCTGTCGATGCAGTTCGGCCCCTGCAATCTGGGCGACGTCACCCATAGCGTGGTGGGCGAAGTGGCACAGGCCAACCCGCACACGCCGATCGACCTGCGTACCGAGGGCGATCTGGACGGCGACGGCGATGGCGATCGGCTGGCCCAGGTCGTGTCCAATCTGGTCGGCAACGCGGTGCTGCATGGCGGCAGCCAGCCGGTGCGGGTGCATCTGGACGGACGCCAACGCGACACGCTGCGGCTGTCGGTGCGCAATGTTGGGCGCATCCCGGACAGCCTGATGCCGCGCCTGTTCGAGCCGTTCAAGGCCAGCTTCCATGCCAGCCAGGGACTGGGGCTGGGCCTGTTCATCGCCGACCAGTTCGTCAAGGCGCACGGCGGCACGCTGCAGGCACGCAACGAAGACGGCGACGTGGTGTTTGAAGCCGTGCTGCGGCGATACAACCTGGCCGCGTGATCGCGGCCCGTGAGGCAGCCGGACATCACGCCGGGCGTGATGCGTGACCGAGCCAGTGCACTCCCGATGCTGGCGGCCTGTCGTCCCCCCGGCCCATTGCGACAACATTCCCTTCCGACGGGCTCAACCAGGACGCGTGGCGCGTCGCCCCGCGCCTGCGCCCGGCCAACGAAACCGGGCACGACGACGGTGTGCAGCGCCGTCATGCGAGCACGACCAGTGCGCGCCGCCCGGATGCGCCGTATGCTCGCCCTCAGCGCAGGCGACACCCGCCCCAGCGCTGCGTTCCAGCCTGTGTCGATCGCACCAGCAGCTGTCGTCGTCATCCGGCGCACGCCGTGCGCCCTGTCCGAGGAGGTGGTCATGTCGTATGTGGATGGGTTTGCGCTCGCGGTGCCCACGGCCAACAAGGCCGCGTTTCTGGAACATGCCCGCATGGGCGATGCCCTCATCATCGAGTACGGTGCGCTACGCGTGGTGGAGTGCTGGGGCGACGATGTCCCGCATGGACAACTGACCGACTTCCATCGCGCGGTCGCTGCCGGCAAGGACGAAACCGTGGTGTTCTCGTGGATCGAATGGCCGGACAAGGCGACCCGCGACGCGGGCATGCGCAAGATGATGGACGACCCGCGCATGGACCCGTCGGTCAACCCGATGCCGTTCGATGGCAAGCGAATGATCTTCGGCGGCTTCGTTCCACTGCTGAGCCTGGGACAATCGGGCTGAGCGCTGCAGCGCGCGCCTGCGCGTCGCCTGATCGTCGCACTCCCACCGTTGCGGCAGTGACCGACGGCACCGGGTCCTGGGCGATGGCCGTTACACTGGCGGCATGCGGCCCCGCACGCCGCCCCGGCGTGCGGGCGCGGCGACTGCCTTGCCTGCCACCGGAGACCACCGCATGACCGACGCACCGCTGCTGATCGCCTGCCCGAGCTGCGCTGCGATGAATCGTGTCGCGCCTGCGCGTCTGCGCGATGCACCCAACTGCGGCAGTTGCCACCGGCCCTTGTTCCCGGGCACGCCGGTGGTGCTGTCGGCGGCCGATTTCGACAAGCATGCGGTGCGCAGCGCGCTGCCGTTGGTGGTGGATTTCTGGGCGCCGTGGTGCGGGCCGTGCCTGAGCATGGCGCCACAGTTTGCCGCCGCCGCGGCACTGCTCGAACCGCAGGTCCGGCTGGCCAAGGTCGATACCGACCTGCATCCGGCGCTGGGCACGCGCTTCGGCATCCGCAGCATCCCGACCTTGCTGGTCATCCGCGGCGGCAAGGAGCTGGGCCGTCACTCCGGCGCGGTAAGCAGCGCGCAGATCGTCAGCTGGGTGCAATCGGTGTTGCGCAGCCGTTGACACAAAAAACCCGCTGCGTGATGCACGCAGCGGGCCTGGTTCTACGTTCTACGATCGGCATCACTGCGGCACACGCGCAGTGATGCCGTCGATCGATCAATCACCGGGAGCGGCTGACCAGGGCACCGTGCAGCCGCTGGCTACTTTTCAGTCGCTCTTGCTGCCAGTTGACGTTGACCGACACCCCCACCACGCGCGGCTCGGTGTACACCACCGCCATGTAGTTCTCGATCACGCCCTTGACGTGCTTCTCGTTGGTGATGTTGCGCGCAAACGCCGCCACCTCCCACGCGCCATAGCCGCCGGTGTAACCGAGCTTGAGGCCGCCTTCGACATTGCCGTTGGCGCGGAACTCGGTGGAGTCGTACAGCACGAAACTGGTCTGGCCCTGCTTGTTCCAATCGGTGGAGACGAGGTGCCATCGTAATCGCGGGTATGCACCGAGCCCAGCAGCGAGAACGCGTCGTTGGGCTTGAGCAGCAGCTGCAGGCGCGCATTGCGGCGTTGTAGCCGCCCATCGCATCCTTGCGCGGGGTCCGCGTGCCATCGGCGCTGCTGCCGGCGAAGGTGTTGTCCACCCAGTCGTGGCGGTGCTGATACAGGCCCGACACGCGGAACGCCAGCACGTCGTTGATCGGGCCGCCGAAGCCGCCGTCCAGCGACACCGGCACTTCCTGCAGGTTCTGCTCGCGGCGCTCGGCAGTGACGGTGACCGTATCCAGCGCGGTCGGGCGCATTGAGCGCACGCAAGCCAACGACACGCCGGTGCTGCCGGCGCACTGGACAGGCATCCACTGCAGCCAGGCGCCTGCAACACGGCGTGTTAGGTACAGGCGGCGCACACCTGAAACACACGAAGCTGGACGCTGGTTTGGGCGCGTTCAACACCTGAGGCGTCGCGCGCGCATCGTCATCCTCGCGCGGCAGGCAAGCATCGACAGCTGAGACCTACGCGCGCAAACCCGCGTCAGGCGCGAGTGGCCAGCGCGCGGCTATCGAGCATCTGCCCGACCATGTTGAGCAGATCGTTGAGGCTGAAAGGCTTGGGCAGCAGCGCCATGCCCTCGGCCAGGAATTCCTGGCGGGTGGCGGCGTTTTCGGCGTAGCCGGTGATGAACAGGATCGGCAGGCCGGGCCGCAGCGCGCGCGCCACGTCGGCCATGTCGCGCCCGTTCATGCCGGGCAGGCCGACGTCGGACACCACCAGATCGATTTCCACCCCGGCCCGCAACTGATCCAGCGCGCCGTTGGCATCTTCGGCTTCGAGCACGTGGTAGCCGGCATCGCTGAGCACCTCGCTCACCATCATGCGCACCACATCGGTGTCGTCCACCAGCAGGATGCGCTCGCTGCGGGCACGGGGCGAACTCTGTACCGGTGCCGGAGGCGCTGCGCTGGCGGTAAGCCCGCGCGGCAGCAGCAAGGCCACCGTGGTCCCACGCCCCACGGTGCTGGTGATGCGTGCGGTGCCGCCGGACTGGCGCGCAAAGCCATAGGTCATCGACAAGCCCAGGCCGGTACCCTCGCCGATCGGCTTGGTGGTGAAGAACGGCTCGAAGACCTGATTGAGAATCGCAGGCTCGATGCCGCTACCGTTGTCGATCACGTTCACCGCCACGTAATCGCCATCGTCCAGTTCCGGATCGCCTTGCGCGGTGTAGGCCGCGCTCTGGATGCGGATGGTGCCCCGGCCCTTCAACGCATCGCGTGCATTGATGACCAGGTTGAGCACCACGTTTTCGAGCTGGTTGGCATCGGCCACCGCCACCAGCGGCGTGTCCGCCAACTCCAGCTCCAGCACGATGTTCTCGCCGATCGAGCGGTGCAGCATGTCTTCCAGCGAACGCACGCGTGTGTTGATGTCGAAGGCCTGCGCATCCAGCGATTGCTTGCGCGCGAAGGCGAGCATGCGCTGGGTCAGCGCGGCGGCACGATGCGCCGAGCCGGTGGCGATCTCGGCCAGCCGCGGCACCCGCTCGATGCGGTTGGACTCGACCGCCAGCTGGATCATGTCCAGGCCGGAAATGATGCTGGTCAGCAGATTGTTGAAGTCATGCGCGATGCCGCCGGTGAGCTTGCCCAGCGCTTCCATCTTCTGCGCCTGCAGCAACTGGATTTCGGTGCGCTGGCGCTCGGCGATCTGGTGGGCCAGCTCGGTGGTGGCAGTATCCAGTTCCTGGCGCTGCTCGCGCTCGCGCAGACGCCGTTCGGTGACATCCTCGACTAGCAGCAGGCCCAGATCCGGTTCGCGATACGGCGACACGCGCCACTCGGTTTCGCACACCTTGCCCTCGCGCAGGATCGACAAAGTGCCGCTCCAGCGCTCGCGCTGCGCCAGTGCGTCGGTCAGCGCCTGCACGGTGGCGGCCTGGTCCAGGCCGGGCACGGCAAGCGCCTCGCCGGGCGTGACGGTACCGATCAGGCGCTGGAACGCCGCATTGGCCTCATGCGTGTGCAGCCTGGCATCGACCACCGCAATCGGTGCGCTGATGTGCTCGAAAATCTCGCGAAAGCGTGCCTCGCTGATGCGCAAGGCATCCTCGGCCTGGCGCGCGCGCAGCAGGGTGCGCAGCGTGGCGACCAGCACGCTGGGGTCGACCGGGTGGATCAGGTAGGCGTCGGCACCGGCTTCCAGGCCGGTGATCATGTCGCCGGTGGCGATCGATGCCGCCGACACGTGCACCACCGGCAACAACGCGGTGCGTGGCTCGGCGCGCAGCGTGCGCACGATGTCGAAGCCGCTCATGTCCGGCAGATTGACGTCCAGCACCACCGCAGAGAATGCCTGCTCGGCCAGTCTGGCCAGGCCGTCGCTGCCGGTGCCGGCTTCTTCGACCACGAACTGATGGTGCTCAAGCACGCGGCGCACCGAATAACGCGTCACCGCGTTGTCGTCGACCACCAGAATGTGCGGCTTACTGCCCACGTGCATCCTCCGCTGCCAGCGTGACCGGCAGTACCACGAAAAATTCCGAGCCCTGCCCGACCACGCTGTTGATCCCCACCGTGCCGCCCAGCAACTCGGCGAACCGCTTGCAGATCGACAGCCCCAGACCGGTGCCGGTAAGGCGTTTCTGCAACGGCGAATCCACCTGTACAAAATCCTCGAACAAGGCGTCGTGAAGCTCGGCCGGAATGCCGATGCCGGTGTCCTGCACGCCGAAGCGCACATGGGTCTCGCCCTCCAGCTGCGCGAACACGCGTACGTGGCCTTGCGGAGTGAACTTGAGCGCGTTGGAAATGAAGTTGCGCAGGATCTGCGCCAGCTTCTTGTCGTCGGTATAGAGCATCGGCAGCACCGGCGGATCTTCGAAGATCAAGGTGGTGCTGCCGGCATCGGTGAGCGGGCGGAACATGCCGCGCAAGGCCGCGAACAGGTCCATCAGGTCGAACCAGCCCGGCGAGATGGTGATGCGCCCGGCCTCGATCTTGGCCAGATCCAGCAGGTCGTCGACCATCTCGGTGAGCTCGCGCGCCGAGGTGCTGACAAAGCGCACCTGCTTGGATTGCTCGGCGGTCAGCGGCCCGTCCATGCCGTCTTCCAGCAGCCGCGTGATGCTCAGGATCGAGCTGAGCGGGGTGCGGAACTCGTGGCTCATGTACGACAGGAAGCGGCTCTTGAGCTCGGACACGTCGCGCAGCTGTTCGGCCTGCTGATCCAGCTCGGCATACAGCGCCAGCACGCCCTGGTTGGTCTCTTCCAGCTCTTCGCGCAGGGCCTGGTTCTGCCGCCGCAGCGCGTCCAGTTCGGCCAGCGGATCGAGCGGCGGTGTCTCACCGGAAGCATTCATTGCAGGCCTCCCAGCCGCATGACAAACACGCCGCAATCGTCGCGGCCACGCGTGTAATCGCGCAACAGCACCGCCGCAATCAGACGCGGATGGCGCGACAGCAGACCGGGGTGATCGCGCAGGTTCCAGCGCGATTGCAGGCCATCGCTGTGCATGACCAGCAGCTTGCCGGCGGCGTCCGGAAAATCGAACGGCTGCGCCTTGCGGAACTGCACTCCGACGATGCCCGGATGCGATGGCATGCCACGCACGCCGTCGCCATCGCACAGCGAGGCGACGATATTGCCGACACCGGCAAAGCGCACCCGCCCGGTGCTGCTGTCGAACTGCATCACCGCGGCCGCGCCGCCGCGGGTGCCGGACATGCCGGCATGCAGCTGCGCGATGCGCTCGCCGGGCTCGCCGCGCGCCGTTGCCGCCGCGCGCGCGCCGGCGTCGGCGGCATCGGCGGCGCCCGGACCGTGGCCCAGGCCATCGATCAGGGTGACGGTCGCCCGCTGCTCGCCAATCGCCAGATGCCAGGCATCGCCGCACACCGTTTCGTTGTGCAGCGGCAGGCGGATGGCGCCGTACGGCAGGTCCAGCTCGGCGCGTTGCTGCGCAAACAACCGTGCCATCACCACCGCGCCCCTGGCGTCGGAATATGCGTCCAGCACCTGCGCCTGGCGCTGGATCGCGCCCAGCCCGGTGCCCGGCGTGCCGACGGTGGAATAGCCATCGCGCAGGCCGTCCACGAGTGCGAAGCCGGGGCCGCCGTCGATGGCGCAGATCTCCACGCCCATGCCCTGGCGTGCGGCCACCGTGGACAACTGCAGCCAGCCGCCACGTCCATGCTTGACCATGTTGGTGGCAAGCTCGGTGGCCACCAGCGCCACGCGCCCGCAGGCGGCCTCATCGAAACCCAGCGTCTGAGCCAGCACCGCCGCCTCGCGGCGCGCCTGCCCGACCTGGCTGGCTTCGTCGACGCGAAACGCACGCGTGGCCTCGCCGGCGAGCATCACTTCCATTTGGTGATGGTGATCCGCGTGCCCTTGCCGGCTGCGGTGTCCAGCACGAAATCGTCCACCAGCCGACGGCTGCCGGACAGGCCCAGCCCCAGTCCGCTGCCGGAGGTCCAGCCATCGGTGAGCGCCAGATCCAGGTCGGGTATGCCGGGGCCTTCGTCGCGGAAGGTCAGCTGCACGCCCTTGCGGATGCCGCTTTCCACCAGGGCCCAATCCATGTCGCCGCCACCGCCGTAGATCACGGTGTTGCGGGCCAGTTCGCTGGCTGCGGTGACCAGCTTGGTCTGGTCGACCAGACGCAGGCCGCACTGCACCACCAGCTTGCGTACCGTCTGCCGGGCCAGCACCACATCCTGTTCGGTGCGCACCGGTTGCGAACCGGTGGTCATGAAGCGCGATCGGGTTGCTGCAGCAGGCGCATGCCACGTTCGACATCGAGCGCGGTACGCACCGACGGCAGGGTCAGGCCCAGCTCGACCAGCGTGATCGCCACGGCCGGCTGCATGCCCACCACCACGGTACTGGCATCCATGATCGCCGCCAGCCCGGAGATGGTGCTGATCATGCGGCCGATGAAGGAGTCGACGATGTCCAGTGCGGAAATGTCGATCAGCACGCCGCGCGCGGAGGTGGCGCTGATCTTTTCCGACAGGTCTTCCTGCAGCGTCATCGCCAGTTGGTCGTGCATGTCCACCTGGATGGTGACCAGCAGCAGGTCGCCCATCCGCAGGATCGGGATGCGCTCCATGTCAGCCTGCCTTGCTCACGGTCACGCCGATGCGCTTGAGCGCCAGCGCCAGTGCGTCGGACAGGTTGGCCTTGGTGACGATGCCCTGCAGGTCCAGGCCCAGGTGCACGATGGTCTGCGCGATCTGCGGGCGCACGCCGCTGATGATGGCATCGGCGCCCATCAGGCGGATCGCGGTGACGGTCTTGAGCAGGTGCTGCGCCACCAGCGTGTCCACGGTGGGCACGCCGGTGATGTCGATGATGGCGATTTCCGAGCCGGTATCGACGATGCGCTGCAGCAGCGACTCCATCACCACCTGGGTGCGCTGCGAATCCAGCGTGCCGATCATCGGCAATGCCAGCACGCCATCCCACAGCTTGACCACCGGGGTGGACAGCTCCAGCATTTCTTCCTGCTGGCGCACGATGATGTCTTCGCGGGTCTTCTGGAACGCCTTGACGGTATACAGGCCCAGACGGTCCAGCAGCTCGGACAGCGCCCACAGCTGCTGGCCCAGTTCCTCAGGCGCATCGGCATACTCGCGCTGCATCAGCGCAAACAGCACCCGCTTGAGCGAGAAGATGAAGTTGGCGGTTTCCTGCGAATCGAAGCCACGGGTGGCACGGTCGCGCGAGAGGTTTTCCAGGAAGCGACGCACCTCGCTCCAGTCGGCGCTGTCCAGGCTGCCGCCGCCGTCCTTCAGCGAAGCGACCAACAGATGCAGGAAGTCCGCACTCTGGGTTTCGGCGTCCTGCCGGGAAATACGTCCATCGCTGCCCAGGTTGGAGCTCAGCCATGCGGCCAACAACGCCGTTTCCTGGCCACGAATCGCATCGATCGAGCGCTGCTGCAATGCCACCATGAGATCACCCGCCGAGAGTAGATAAAGAGAAGGCTGGGCATGCGGGACGGTGGCGCCCCCTCACCGGCGCGGCGCCCCCACGCCGAAGCGCTGCAGAATAAAGCAATTCAGTTTTGGCAACCAGCGACGAACCTGTAGCGGTCAGAGGAGCGCCGCCGATGGAGTTTGACATTGCGGCGCACGCAGTGAACGTGAGCGCGACCACGCCTGGAAAGATGCGATGACTGCCGTCCCGTTCCCTTGCCACCGGCACGACGATGGCGGGCGCGACGGCAGCCGATTGGCGTCCGCCGCCGGCTCGGCCGCGCATGCAGCCGCCGACCGCCGCGCGACGGTGGTCATGGCTTTGCGGGCAGAGCGCGCCGACGCCGGCCCAGACCGATCGGGACCGCGCATCCCATGCCAGCGGACGCGCCCGCTGCGCCGGCAGGCCGGCTTGCCCGCAACCGGCACCGCATGCAACGCGCTGTGCCACCGGCAGGGTGTCTGCGCGGCGGCCGGGCGTGGTCTGATCGCAGCCTGCTTTTTTCTCAGGTGCTCGCTCTCCATGTCATCGCTGTTCTCTCCGTATCAACTCAAGGACGTCACCCTGCGCAACCGCATCGCGGTGCCGCCCATGTGCCAGTACACCGCCATCGACGGCCTCAGCAACGCGTGGCACCAGGTGCATTACGCCGGCCTGGCGCGCGGCGGTGCGGGCCTGGTCATCGTCGAAGCCACCGGCGTGTCGCCGGAAGGACGCATCACCCCCGGGTGCCTGGGCCTGTGGAACGACGCCCAGGCCGAGGGACTGGCGCGCATCGCGGCGTCGATCAGTGCTGCCGGCGCCGTGCCGGGCATCCAGATCGGCCACGCCGGCCGCAAGGCCAGTGCCAACCTGCCGTGGGAAGGCGACGACCACATCGCCGACGGCGACCCGCGCGGCTGGGACACCATCTCGCCCTCGGCCATCGCCTTCGGCGGCGGCCTGCCCAAAGTACCGCGTGAGATGACGCTGGACGACATCGCCCGCGTGCGCGGCGATTTTGTCGCCGCCGCACAGCGCGCGCGCGATGCCGGCTTCCAGTGGCTGGAGCTGCATTTTGCGCACGGCTATCTGGCGCAGAGCTTCTTCTCGGTACACGCCAATCAACGCCAGGATCACTACGGCGGCACTGCCGAGAACCGCGCACGGTTTCTGCTGGAAACGCTGCAGGCCGTGCGTGCGGTCTGGCCGGAACAGCTGCCGCTCACCGCACGCTTTGGCGTGATCGAATTCGATGGCCGCGACGAACAGACCCTGCAGGAAGCCATCGCACTGACGCGCAACTTCAAGCAAGGCGGCCTGGATCTGCTCAACGTCAGCATCGGCTTCAGCACCCCGACTGCGCAGATTCCATGGGGACCGGCCTTGCTGGCGCCTTATGCCGAACGGGTCAGCCGCGAGGCGCAGCTGCCGGTGGCCTCGTCCTGGAACATCGACGATCCACTGGAAGCCGACCGCGTCGTCGGCGCCGGACAGATGGAGCTGGTGATGGTCGGCCGCGCGCACCTGGCCAGCCCGCACTGGCCGTATCACGCCGCATTGGCCCTGGGCGAAGAACGCCCGTCGTGGGTACTGCCGCCCTCGTACGCACACTGGCTGGAGCGTTACGGCAAGCGCAGCTGATCGGACAGCTGCGACGCGCTGCGAGATTGCGGTACGTGCAAATGCTTAGGTCTGCTGCGGGCGCTTACACCGGGTTTCCAGGGATGGATTCCCGGCGTGTCCCGACACTGCATGCGGCACCGCGCCGCCGACCAGCTCCGCAGACCTGGCAATCTTGTGCAAGACCTCTGCCGGTTCCATGCGAATGCTTCGGTCTACTGAGGGCGCTTGCACGCGTACCGGCGTAGGACACGCCGCAAGTACGTCCATGTAGGCTCTGGCGCGGCATCCCTGCCGCTCAAGGTCCCACGCCGGCACGCGCACAAGCACCACCGGTTGTTGTCGGTTGCTGAAAGAAATGCGGAGAGCCTGTTGGGCCGTAGGTGCTTCGGCATGTCGCCATCGCTGACGATGTGGCAGCGGATAGATGGCTTACCGATTTGCATTGGCCACGGACTGCGCAGGCATCCACACGTGCTTTGAAAGCATTGCTTGCCGATCAGCGGTAGCAATCTTGAGAGCGTGGTGCCGCGTCCGGTGGCGGGACCGTGTGGCGACATGGATGTCGCCACCGAGCCTCCACGGATGGATTCAAGGCGTGTCCCGACACTGGATGCGGCGCCGCGCTGCCGACCAAATCCGCACACCGATCATTCTTGCGCACCACATTTGCGCGACGAGCTTGATCGCCGCCCTACAGCCCGTAGCGCTCCACTGCGTCCAGATGCGGGCGCGGGTCCTGATCGCAGGCCTCGGCCAGGCGCAGCCAGCACATCGGGTGCGCCCACTGCGCGGTTGTAGCCAGCAGGACGCGATGCAGTCCCAGCGGCGCCGCTGCTTCCGGCAGCGCCACGGTGAACAGCACGCCCGGCAGACCCGTGCTCGCATCTTCCGGGTCGAACGCGTCCGCGTGTTCCGGATCGACCACGCGGTAATCGTCGCGGCTATGCAGCCATAGTTTCCAGCCACGCGCTTCTATGTCCTCGCGCAAGGCCTCGATCGCCTGCTCGCCGGGATGCACGCCATACACCAGCCAGCTGCTGCCGTAACCGCCCGCCTCCAGCACATGCACCTGTGCGTAGGTCGGCACGAAACGCTCGCGCTCGGCCTCGTCCTCCGGCGGCGGATACAGCAACTCCGCATCGAACACCACCCAGTCGCCGACATGCTGGCGCCGATGCGCCGGTGCATTTTCGACGATACGCGCGGTGACCGGGCCGGTGCGCCGCGCGTAGTACTCGGCAGTTTCGCCGTCATCCACGCAGCGCACGATCACCCAACCCCAGGTTTCTTCGACCACACCACTGGTGCTGCCCAGCTCCATGCCGAGCGCCAGCGCCGAGGTGCGCACTGCGTCCCACTGCTGCGCCGCACTGGCCGCGGTCATGTGATCCCAATGCGCCGAGCGCGGTTCTTCCATCAACTCGGTCAGCTGTCGATACACCTCGGTGGCATCGGCGAAGCGGCCGGTGTTGAGATACATGCGCCCCAGCAAGCCGCGCGCACCGTGCGAGCCGGGCGACAGTTCCAGCAACGCGGTGCAGGCCTGCTCCAGTGCCGGCCAATCGGCCAGTCGCTGCGCCAGCTGCGCCTCGCACCACAGCGCCGCCACCGGCACCAGCGGGCGATACAGCTGCGCCAGCCGGCGCAGGCCGGCCTCGTCGCCACGGCCCAGCAGCAGATTCATCAGCCGGAAGGTCGGGCTGGTTTCGCGATCGGCATGCCGCTGCACGAATGCCCACAGCAGCGCGATCGCCTCATCGTCGGCCGCACACGCGCTCAATGCCGACGCCGTGGTGTCCACCAACTCGGCATCGTCGGGTCGCTCGGCCACGGCCTGCAGCAACCACTGCGCCTCGCGCTCGGGATTACGCGCCACGTCTTCGCCCTGCGCATCCAGCCATGCCAGCAACTGCTCGGCGGGTACCGGCGCCGGCTCGCCGGCCGGTGCGGTCTCGATGCGCACGGCCAGACCGTCCAGCAGTTGCGTAGCGCCCCGGTCCTGGCGCAACTTGGGCACGTGCGCACGCGCAAGCGCCAGGTGCCGGCGTGCGGTCCACACCGCGCCACGCTGCAAGGCCAGCCCGATCGCCATCTCGGCCGCCTCGATCAGGATGCGATGCGCACCGACCTGCGCGTAATGATCGAGCATCACCTGCAGGCGGCTGCCAAGATCCCAGGTATTGCGCTGGGTTTGGCGCGACACCAGCACCACCACCGCACGTAACCAGTGCAGGCGATAACGCGGCGCGACCTCGCGCCACGGCAGAAACGCTTCCAGCGCTTCGTCGTCGCGATTCAACATTGCCAAGGCGCGGGCTTTCTGCAGACGCCGCGGCTGACTGCAGTTAGCCCACTCCGCCCCCTCGCGCGCGGCCTCGCGCTCGCGCTGCTCGATCAGTGCCAACGCATCTTCTGCGCGGCCCAGCGCGAGCAGGATCGAGATGCGCATGTCCGGCACGCCGTCGTAGATCTGCCCGCCATGCGCAACAATGGTCTGCGACTGCTGGTCCAGATAACTCAGCGCCGCCTCACCGCGTCCGTCGTCCAGCAAGGCGTCGGCTTTTTCGCAGCTCAGGCACTGGTAGCACGACCAGCTCGGATCGATGCGGCCCAGGGTTTCCTCGCAGACCTCGATGCGCTCTTCCACCCAGCCCGGACCATCGATATTGGCGTAGCACGCGGCCAGATCCTGGGTCACGCACACCGACTGCGGGCACTCCACCGCATCGGGGCGGTGCGCGCGCTCGAACAGCGTCACCGCATCGCTCAACGCACGCTCGCCTTCGCACAGGTTGCCGACCCGGTTGCGCATTTCCCAATGCCCGACGAACACCTCCAGCCACGGATTGGCCAGCGTCTTGCCCAGCGCACGCGCCTCGGGCAACAGCGCTTCGGCGCGTTCGATCTGCAGGTCGCAGATATGGTCGGTCAGGCGCGTCAGCAGCTGCGCATTCTGCGGCTGCCCGGCTTCGCCCAGATCGTCCTGCAGCTTCTCCACCCAGTTCCAGATTTCCATCGTGTTGCTCCTTCGATGCGGCGCTCAGCGCGCCAGCAATTGGGTCACCGCCTCGGCGAGATCGCCGAAGGCCCGGTTCAGATCCGATCCGCCCGATGCGTTGGCAGCGGGCTGCGGCTGGGTGCGCCCCTGCGCCGACGCGATCACCTTCAGCGAGCGCAGCAGCCGCGCCGCCACCGCCGCCTGCGGATTGCCGGCACGCTGCGCCGCCAGCAGCGCCTGCAATGCCGGGTTGTCGAGATTCAGGTAGAGCCGCTGGGTCTGCCGTGCTTCGATCCCCGCCGTGAACTGCCGGGCCAGCCGCAGCGCAGCAGTGGACACACGCTTGTCGTTCTCGTCCTGCTCCAGGCGGCGCTTCAGTTCGGCCTCGCGGTCGGGCACCACCACCAACGGCAATGCCTCGGGGCTGAAACGCGCCGGCACCAGCGCTTCGCCATCGCCCAGGTGCTGTTCCAGCCAGGCCAGTTCGTCGCCCGGCAGCGTGTCCAGCTGGAACAACTGCCGGTTGCCCTGCTCGGTGCCCAGCTCGACCAGGCGCACGCCCTTGGCCTGCGCCCAGCGGCGCAGGAACGGCACCACCGCATAGCGGTTTCCGTAAGCCACCGGCACGCCCATCGCGCGGAACAGCATTTCTTCGAAACCGCTGTCGCTGTCCAGGATCACGTGCACCGCACCACGCGCCGGCAACTGCTGCGCCGGCAGGTCGCCCTGCGAGGTCGGCACCCGCACGTGTTCCATCAGCAATTCGAACAAGCGCTCGTCGCACAAGGCCGCGCCCAGCAATGCCTCGTTGTGCCGCAGCAGGATGCGCCGCCAGGCTTCCGGCTGCTGACGCGCCACCTCGGCCAGGCCCTGCACCAACGCTTCGGACAGGGCGTGCTGCACGGCCGCGTAGGTGGCATCGCGCTGCAGGTCTTCGCGGCTGGCGGTGGGCGTCAAGCGATTGGATTCGATCACGCCGCCGATAAAGCCCGCCCACGGCGGCAGCAGTTCGCGCGCGTTGTCGTCCAACAGCATGCCGCGCAGGAACACCGACAGATTGCGGTTGTCGCTGGTGCCGTAGGTGGCCCCGTCCTGCACCCACAGCAGGCCGACCGCATCGCTGCCCTCCTCCGCGCGCACCGGCATGCAGCACAAGGGTTCGAAGTTGCGCTCGAAACGTGCGGCAAACTCGCGTTGGCGCCGCCAGGCCTGCACCGGATGCAACGGCACCGCATCGTGCATGCGCCACGGCGGCGGCTCGGGGTTGATCGCCTGGGTATCGGAGCCGATCCAGATCGGCTCGCGCAGCAGCGCGCAATAGCGCGACAGGATCTCGCGCAGCCGTGCTTCCTGGGCCAACGACAGATAGTCCTGCTGCAGTTCCAGCACCACTTCCGTCCCGACCTGCGCACGCGCCGGGATCGGACTCACCGTGTAGTGCTCGGCATTGCTGGAGATATAGCAATGCCCCAGCGTCGGGCTCTGGTAGGAGGTGGTGCGCACGGTGACGCGGCGCGCCAGCACGAAGGCCGACAGAAAGCCCAGCCCGAACATGCCGATCAGGCCACTGTCCTCATGCCCCCCCTGACGCAGGCCACGCGTATACCCCACGCCGACCGTGGCCAGGTAATCGTGGATTTCCTGCTGGGTCAGCCCGGCGCCGGTATCGATGATGCGCACGCGGCCCTGGGCAGCGTCGGCATGCACTTCGATGCGCGATTCGCCCTGCCAGTCGGGTTGTTCCAGCCGGCGACGCAGGATCGAGTCGTGCGCGTTCTGCACCAGCTCGCGCAGCGCGACCACCGGCGTAGAATACAGATGCTTGCTGAGGACGGACATCAGTCCGTTGAGATCGACGCCTGCACGGCGGATCTGGGAGGCGTCCGTCGCCTCGGCGCTGTGATCTTGCATGATCGTTCGTCGTTTCCTTGGCGGCCACGCCCATCCTCGGACGCGCCTTCCTGGGTGGCAGTGCGAGCCGAACAGGATAGCCGCAAGCCACGCCGTACGCACGCGCGTCACACTATGACTGCCTTCAGCGCCTAGCCAGCCGTCCGGTCGCCATTGCAGCACACGCTTTGGAAACGACGCGCCACGGCCTGCGTCGACGCCCGGCCGTGGCGCGCAACGGCTTAGCGCTGCAGGGTTTCCATCGGTGCCTCATTGAAATGCTGGCGATAGCCCTTGGCCAGCGCCGAGCGGCTGCCCACGCCCCAGCGGCTGGCCGCCTGCAGCACGCTGCCGCAGCCGCCTTCGGCCAGCAGTTCGTCGCGAATGCTCTGCATCCGGTAACGACGCAGCACCTGAGTCGGCGACAGCCCGGTGGCGGACTTGAAGGCCTGCTGCAGGGCGCGCCCGGTGACGCCGATCTGCGCAGCCACCTCGTTGATCGACAGATCCGAGCGGTGCGCATTGGTGATCATGTAAGCGTAGGCGCGCCGGTACTTGGCCGGCAGCCGCGCGGAGATGTCGTCGCTGACATGCGCCGGCGTGCCGCTTTCCAGCAGCCGCGGCGCCTGCACCTCGCTGCGCAGGCACTGCACCGCGCCCAGCGCATAGCGGTTGTACAGCAGCAGTGCCTGCTCGGTCTTGCCCAGCGCCTGGCTGATCTTGGCCTGGCAATACTCGAACTCCAGATTCCAGCGCGGCGCGTGGTGCCGGCCGGCACCGGCCAGGGCGCGCTCCGCCAGATCGGCGCGCCCCACCGCCAATGCGGCAAGCGCCAGCTCCACCTGCGCATCCTGGCGGGCGCAGGGCGGGCAACCGGTGGCGGCGGCCGGCAGCGCATCGATCTGCGCATCGAAACCGAAGGTGTCGCCACTGGCGATGCGCAGCAGATTGCGCACGTGGCGCATGCGCTGTGCGAGCACCGGCATGCTCTCGGCCAGGTCGGCGATGCAGGCGCGTAGCGCGTTGGGCTCGAACGCGTGCGCCGCATCCTCCTGGCGCAGCGTGGCCTGCCAGAACACGTGGTCGCTCATCCGGTCGGCACGCCGGATGCGCAGCTGCGCAATCATGTCCAGGCGCAGCGCAGTGGCGATGCGCAGCCACTCGGTTGCGCCGCTGTCCAGGTCCGCCAGCACGTCGTTGGCACGCTCCAGCGTCTGCAGCGCCAGCGTGCTCTGGCCCAGATGGAAGTGGGTCAGCGCCTTGCCCAGCAGACTCTCACCGCACAGGCAGGCCGGCGTCTCGCGGTCCATCGCCAGCTGCGCAAAGCAGTTCAGTGCAGCGCTCAGGCGGCGCTGGCTCAGCATCAACCAGGCGGTATTGCGGCAGGACAGCAGCCGCAGTTGGCGCTGGTGCCCGCGCATCGCCTTCAAGGCGTGGCGGTAGGCATCTTCGGCCTCCTCCTGGTATTCGAGGATCAACAAGGCGTCGCCGCTGGCGCCAAGCAGGCCGACTTCATCGTCGGCGCCATCTGCGGCGGCCTGGCCGTCACGGCGTTGTTGAAGATGTTGCAGACCTTGCGGCCAGGCACCAACCAGCATCCTGCTTGTGTAGGTAGGAAGACGGTCTGCGTACGACAACGCAGAGATCGCCGCGAAGTAGGTTGAAAGGATCATGCCGGGCTCTCTCATAGGGGGATGAGCAAAAACAACCATGCGCCGGTCTGGCTGGCGCAACCGATTGTATGCAGCGGATCCAATGGAATTTCTCACTCCAAGGCACTAAGAAAATCAAAAAACCTCACTCTGTCTCCTGCCAACCCAGTTATGCGGCATGCAGATAAAGGGCACTTTTTGCATACCTCCGGCGCTGTCGTGCATAGGACATTGCACGCCATGCGAAACCGTATTGAAGACAAGGCTTTTGCCGGAGAGGATTCGCAAGGCAATCCAAGGACCAAGCCTTGCATTGGCTTGACCACTGTCCTGGCATGACGTGGTAATGGCTGCTGGCGCGGCGCTTCAGTAAATGAAAGATGCGCTTCAAACGATTGCCGCGCGGTTCCGTTGCATCGACGGATTGGCGACATATTCCATGTGCGCTGCAAGCGCATGCAAATCGCAATACCGTGGTATAGACCTGGACACGCGATTGGATGGACTCAGCGATCGCGCCTGTTGTTTCGCCGGATCGCCCGGCCTGCGCATTGCCCGATGTCGGAATTTTGTTAGTTATCGATCACGCATGCCCTGGATGTAAGAGCTGTGTTGCGCCTAAATGAGCGTACGTTAAAGCCGACCTACCCACAGCCGAAGAAAAGTACGCAACAGTGAAACTTTCTGGCCCGGCAATGGTACATACCATTCGTCCGACCCCAGGTTGGATCCCCTGGCAGCCAAAGGCGATGGCGATGCACTTATCTATACACGTGGGTTTTGTATTGGCGCCTGCTGTTCGCAACAGGCATCCGATGTACGCCTGGCACGTGTGCAGACATGGGAAGGCCGGCTGATGCACGGCAACCTTCCCGGCAAGCAAGGATCGGCTTTCCTGTTGACGCAGGACGCGCGTCTGGCATCGCAGGTCAATGCCAGCCTGGCACCGCTGGCCCCGAGCTTTGCGGTGTTTTCCGACGAACTCGAACTTCTGCGCTCGCTGCGGCATTCCCCTTGCGAGCTGTTGATCTTCGATGCGACCTGCGTTGCGTCGGACGACAGTTCATTGCTGGCCTGGCAACGCTGCCACAGCGGCCATCCCACGCCGCTGATCGTGCTGGGGCGTTTCGACTGTGCCCACGACATCCTGGCCTGGTACCGCGCCGGCGCACACGATGTGCTCGCCCTTCCCTTCAATTCCCACGAACTGCATGTGCGCGCAGCGTTGGCGCTTTCGCCGGTGGTCGAGGCGTGCCCCGAGAGCCAGCAGCTGAGTGTGGGCCCCTACCAGCTGATCCGCGACGAAAATACCGTGTATCTGCACGGCAAGCCGATCGTGTTGACCGCCCGCGAGTTCTCGATCGCCTGGCTGCTGTTTTCCAGCCCCGGTGTGTGTTTCCGCCGCTGCCAGTTGGCCAAGGCGGTGTGGGGTAGCCACACCGAGTTCACCGACCGCACGATGGAGCAGCACATCTACAAGCTGCGCAAGAAACTGCAGCTGTGCAATCACAGCGGCGTGGTGCGCATCAGAACCGTGTATTCGCATGGGTACAAGCTGGAACTTGCCCTGCAGGACAAGGACGCACCGACGCCCGGCAAGGTCGTCAGCCCCAGCACCGGCCATCATGCTGCGGCCTGTTGACCGTTGCGGCCCTGCAAAAGCGAAGCGCGTCGATCGGCTGCGACCTGCGCTTGCTACCTGCTATCGACGCCTGCAGTGCACTGCCTAGGCCGCTGCCATGCGTTGATCTGGTCAGGCATTAACTGGCAGAGCTTTTCGCCGGCTCCACGTTGAGTGGAAACATACCCATTTAATAGTTCAATAATGTATTGAAAACACAAGCAGCCCCCGGCGTATTGCCGCCTGACTGCTTGCTACACCTTGGCGGGACTTCCAAGTTTTCTGCCGACAATCGAAGAACGCATCAATCGAGCTGAATTCCGCACTCAAACGCACGCGTGCTTTGGTCAGCCTCCGCCGACCGTACATCTCCAGAAACGACAATGGCGCGGAGCAGTCTCCGCGCCATTGTGCGATCAGGCCTTGCAACCGGTTACTGCTTGGGATTTTCGCCGTACTCGTTCGGGCCGGGCGTACCTTCCAGGCACATGAACACCAGCACGATGAACCCACCGACGTAAGGCACCAGGCTGAGCAGATAGAACCAGCCCGACTTGCCCTGGTCGTGCAAGCGACGCACGGTCACCGCAATGCTCGGCACGATCAGTGCCAGCACCACGATCCCGATGACGGCAGCGACCAGCCACGCCAATGCACCAGGACCGCTCTCGCCGCCCGTCAGTGCAGCCGCAATGCCGAAAATGCCGCCCAACACCAGCAGGACGATCGCCTGCAGCAGCATGAACATCCAATATTCCTTGCGGCGCGAGCGGCCATTGAAGTCGGCGTAGCGCTTGAGTGGCAACAACATCCATTCCATCGTGTTTCTCCTGATAACGCGCAGTGAGCGCTGTCCATGATCCGGTGCACAGTGCAACGGGCCGCGCATGTTGCCATAGCCGCCCTGCGCTGAAAACGTTTTCTTATCGATCAAGGGCAGATCGCGACCTGCTGGCCGGCGGACGGTCGCCGGAGCTGGCGGCGGCCAGCCCGAAACTTCATTGATGTCATTCCGGCATTGCGCAGGCGGCCATACCGCCCACTACACGGGGGTGTGGGGTCAGCTCATCGCATGCAGAGCGACGCCCGTATAGACAGTCGCTCCCCTACCGCGCCGGCATCACTCGGCCGCCGCTTCCAGTGCCTGGCTCAGCCGCTCCACGGCGACGATCTCCATGCCCTTGATCCTGGTGGT
The DNA here is from genome assembly GCF_002940205.1 of Xanthomonas arboricola pv. guizotiae. Lineage (GTDB taxonomy): Bacteria > Pseudomonadota > Gammaproteobacteria > Xanthomonadales > Xanthomonadaceae > Xanthomonas > Xanthomonas arboricola_C. Next base: position 65,883 of record NZ_MDSK01000018.1, on the reverse strand, counting down.
CTTGGGCGCGTTGGCCTTGGGCACGATCGCGCGCTTGAAGCCATGGGTGGCGGCTTCTTTCAGACGATCCTCACCGTTGGGCACCGGCCGGATCTCGCCGGACAGCCCCACTTCGCCAAAGGCGATGGTCTTCTCCGACAGCGGCCGGTCACGCAGCGAGGACAGCACTGCCAGCAGCACCGGGAGGTCGGCAGCGGTTTCCTGCACGCGAATGCCGCCGACCACGTTGACGAACACGTCCTGGTCGCCCACCACGATGCCGCCATGGCGATGCAGCACCGCCAGCAGCATCGCCAGCCGGTTCTGCTCCAGGCCCACCGCGACGCGGCGCGGATTGGACAACGGCGAGGCATCCACCAAGGCCTGTACTTCCACCATCAGCGGGCGGGTGCCTTCGCGGGTGACCATCACGCAGCTGCCCGGTTGCTGGGTGCTGCCACCGGACAGGAAGATCGCCGACGGGTTGGAGACCTCCTTGAGGCCCTTCTCGCCCATCGCGAACACGCCCAGCTCGTTGACCGCACCGAAGCGGTTCTTGAACGCGCGCAACAGCCGGAACCGGCTACCGCTCTCGCCTTCGAAGTACAGCACCGCATCGACCATGTGCTCGAGCACGCGCGGGCCGGCGATGCCGCCTTCCTTGGTCACATGGCCGACCAGGAACACCGCGGTGCCGGTCTCCTTGGCGTAACGCACCAGCCGCGCCGCGCTTTCGCGTACCTGGCTGACCGAGCCCGGCGCTGCGGTCAGCGATTCGGTCCACAGCGTCTGCACCGAGTCGGCCACGATCAGCTTCGGCCGCGCCACGCTGGCGTGTTGCAGGATGTTTTCGATGCCGGTTTCGGCCAGGGCATTCAGCCCTTCCAGCGGCAGATCCAGCCGCACCGCGCGCCCGGCCACCTGCGCCAGCGATTCCTCGCCGGTGACGTAAAGCACCGGCAGCGTGCTGGCCATGCTCGCCAGCGCCTGCAGCAACAGCGTCGACTTGCCGATGCCGGGGTCGCCACCGATCAACACCACCGCGCCTTCGACCAGGCCGCCGCCCAGCACCCGATCGAACTCGCCAATGCCGGTGGACACGCGCGCCTGCTCGGACTGCTGCACGTCCTTGAGCGCAGTGATCCTGGGCGCCTCGGCCTTGCCGGCCCAGCCGCTACGCCGCGATGCTGCAGGCGACGCTTTGCTGCCCGGCGTCGCGCTTTCGAGCACGATTTCGCTCAGCGTGTTCCAGACCCCGCATTCGGTGCACTGCCCTTGCCACTTGTTGTACTCGGCGCCGCACTCGCCGCAGACATAGGCAGTTTTCGCCTTCGCCATCGTCAGTCAACCAATCGCTTCTGGAGCGACAGGATAGTCGGCGCTGGTCTCAGGATGCGCGACGCTGGCTCGGGATTCGGGATTCGGGATTCGGGATTCGGGATTCGGGATTCGGGATTCGGGATTCGGGATTCGGGATTCGGGATTCGGGACTCGGGACTCGGGACTCGGGATTCGGGAATCGGGAATCGGGAATCGGGAATCGGGCAGGCTGCGGCGTCGCAGGAATCGATGCAACCGCCCATCCTGCTGCTGCGTTTTCACTCAGATATCGATGGCGCCGAGCGTTTGGCTGGCGCGCTGTCTTTTGCTCGGTCGGCATCGGTACCGAACAGAAGCAGCGTCTGGAGCCGCATGATCGATCGCAATCGGTCATGCAGTTCCAGGTCTTCGTTACCAGCTCGAACGGCTGCAAGCGGGCGGGCGCCACTCAGCGCGGCTTGTACAACTCGCTCAGACGATCCGGCTTGCCGGGGATGCGCTCCAGATGCGGATACAGCAGGCCGCCGTGGTAATCGATGCGCACGGTGTCGTAGCGGTCCAGGCGCTTGACCAGCAGTTCGATCGGCGCAGTGGTGCCCTTGGCCGCCTTGATCGCGTCCTTGATCACCTCGCTGCTGAAGGCACGGTCGTTGACTGCCACGATGGTGTTGCCGGCGATCAGGCCGGCATTGAAGGCCGGGCCGTCCCACAGCACATCGCTGATATCGCCGGAGGATTTCAGGGACACGCCAAGCGAATAGGTCAGGCTGGCGTCCTTGTCGTCGCTCTCGTCGGCCTTGGTGGCCAGATTCGGCTCCTCGTTGTAGACCAGCTTCCAGCCGTTGGCCTCGATGCCACCGTTCAAGGAACCGTGCCCGTCCATGCGGCTGCGCAACAGGCTCGCCCAGTCGTACGCGGCCACGCCGTTGAGCGCGGCGACGATGTCGTCGAAGGTGTACGGGTTGACGTCCCAATCGCCGTTCTTCATACCGAAGAAGGCCTTGCCGAAATCGTCGATGGAACGCTTGTTGTTGGTCAGCGCGCGCAGCTTGCTGTCCACTTCCAGCCACATCATCTGGCCGCCGGAGTAATAGTCTTCGGCCATCTGATAGCTACGGTAGGCCTTGGGCCGGCGCATCGACATGGTCGGGTCGTTGGTGGTGTCCTGCACGGTGCGCCAGGCCATGCCGGGGCGACCGCGCTCGTAGTTCGCCGCCACGCCGGCCAGCATCTCGCGTGCCTGGTCCTGCGTCCACAGGCCCGAACGCGCAGCCATCACTTCGCCCCAGAACTGGGTCTGGCCTTCGTACAGCCACAGCAGGCTGTCGCCCATCGGCACGTTGAAGTTGGGCGTGGCCAGGTCGGCGCCGCGGCGGTACTTGCCGTTCCAGGAATGGTTGAACTCGTGCGCGAGCAGATCGCGGCCGGTCCAGCTATTGTCCCACTCGGTGAAGTAGGTCGGCACCCCGCTGTTTTCGCTGGAGCGATGATGCTCCAGGCCGATGCCACCCAACTTCTTGGTCAGCGCCAGCAGGAATTCGTAGTGATCGAAATGCCGCGCGCCGTAGAGCTTGTCCATCTGCTGCACCAGCGACGCATGCGCCTTGATCTGCTCGGGCTTGGCCTCCAGCGACTTGGCTTCGTCGGCGAACACGTTGAGGTAGACCGGCTGCTTGCCGCCGCTCAACTCCACGCGCTTGTAGTACTTGCCGGCGAACATCGGCGAGTCGACCAGGTCGTCGAAGTCGATCGGCTTGAAGGTCACGGTGTCGCCCACCCGGCGTTCGGTCTCCAGCGCCGTGGCATAGCTCCAGCCGGCCGGCAGCGTGACGCTGGCCTGCGCCTTGATGTTGCGTGCGAAGACGCCGGCCGGATACAGCGCGGTGGTGTTCCACTGCAGGTTGAGCATCTCCGGGGTCATCATCACCCGGCCCTGGGCGGGGGCCTGCGGGGAGAGGAACCTGAACTCGGCCACCAGCTCGCTGGCGCCCTGCGGCACGTCCACGGTGAAGGCGTATACATCGAACTGGTCGCGTTTCCACGGCACCACCTTGCCATCGACCTTGATCACCAGACCGGCGAGCTTGTCGATCGGCCCGGTCGGCGAGTGGTTGCCGGGAATCCACTGCGGATACAGCAGCGCCATCGGGCCCGGCTTGGCCGGCATGGTGGTTTTGACCTTGAAGATGCGGTGGGCCAGATCGGTGGCATCGACGTCGATCTTCAAGGTGCCGTCGAACGGCACGTCCTGCGGCGGTGCGGTTTGCGCGGCCGCAGGCAACGACAGTGCCGCCAGCAACGACACGGACAACAAGGTGGGGATCTTCATCGCAACTCCGCAGGGACCTGGAACAGGCAAGCCCACGATGCTAAGCGCCTGCCCGCGCTTCCCCGTATGCCATAGGTCATGCTGCGCAGCGATTCGCACACAAAAAAGCCGCCGGTGACCCGGCGGCTTTTTGTCCAGCATGCTGGGATCCGGCGTGCCGTGATCCGGCACAGCGCCGTCTCAATGCATCATGTTGACGTTCATGTTGTGCAGCACCCACAGCGAGCCGACGATCACGATGCCGATGATCAGCAGCGAGAACAGGCCCACCTGCACATTGGAGCGCTGCTCGGGCGAGCGATCCATGTGCAGGAAGTACACCATGTGCACCAGCATCTGCACCGCCGCCATCAGCGAGATCACGATGACGGTGACGCCCTTGGAGAATGCCCCGCTCATCACCATCGCAAACGGGATGACGGTGAGGATCACGGCCATCACAAAGCCGATCAGGTAGGACTTCAGGCCGCCGGCATGTGCATCGGCAGCGGTTTCATGCGCGTGGTGATTGGCCATTACAGCGCTCCCAGCAGGTAGACGACGGTGAACACACCGATCCAGATGATGTCCAGGAAATGCCAGAACAGGCTCAGGCAGGCAAGACGCGTGCTGTTGCGCGCGGTCAGGCCGTTCTTGGAGATCTGGATCACCAGCACCGCCATCCACAGCAGGCCGGAGGCCACGTGCAGACCGTGCGTGCCCACCAGGGTGAAGAACGCCGACAGGAACGCGCTGCGCCCCGGGCCCGCCCCTTCATGGATCAGGTGGTTGAACTCCCACACTTCCATGCACAGGAAGCCGATACCCAGCAGCGCGGTGACGGCCAGCCAGCCATACAGGCCGCCCATCTTGCGCTTGTGCGCGGCAATCATCGCGAAGCCGAAGCTCAGGCTGCTGAACAACAGCAGGAAGGTTTCCACAAGCACGAACTTCAGGTCGAACAGCTCCTTGGCGGTCGGCCCGTCCACCGTGGCGCCGGAGAGCACCGCATAGGTGGCGAACAAACCGGCGAACAGCAGGCAGTCGCTCATCAGATAGACCCAGAACCCGAAGACGGTGTTGCCACCGGCGTCGTGGTGTTCGTGGTCGTCATGGCCGCCCGCGTGGGCGGCGTGGTCAAGCGTGGTCGAGGAAGCCATGGTCATACCACCTTCGCGGCCTGCGCCGCCTGTTGCTGTTCGAGCAGGGCGAAACGTGCGTTTTCGATGCGCTCCACTTCGTCGGCCGGCACCCAGTAATCGATGTCGTCATCGAACGTACGTGCGATGAAGCTGCCGATCATGCCCACCAGGCCGATGATGGCCAGCCACCAGATGTGCCAGATCAGACCGAAGCCCAGCAGCACACTGAAGGCACCGATGTAGACGCCTGCGCCGGTGTTACGCGGCATGTGGATCGCTTCGTACTTGGAAGGACGCAGCCAGCCCTTGCCGTTCTGCTTGTCGGCCCAGAACTGGTCACGGTCGTCGATGTGCGGCAGCACGGCGAAGTTGTAGAACGGCGGCGGCGAAGAGGTTGCCCACTCCAGCGTCCGGCCATCCCACGGATCGCCCGTGTAGTCCATGTGCTCCTTGCGCTTCCACACGCTGTAACCGATCTGCACCAGGTTCAGGAAGATACCCAGGCCGATGATCGCAGCACCCACCGCAGCGACGTACAGCCATGGCGCCCACTCGGGATGGTTGTAGGTGTTCATGCGACGGGTCATGCCCATGAAGCCGAGCACGTACAGCGGCATGAAGGCCACGAAGAAGCCGATGATCCAGCACCAGAACGATGCCTTGCCGATCTTCTCGTTGAGCTTGAAGCCGAACGCCTTCGGGAACCAGTAGGTCAGACCCGCCAGGTAACCGAACACCACGCCGCCGATGATCACGTTATGGAAGTGCGCGATCAGGAACAGGCTGTTGTGCAGCACGAAGTCCACCGCCGGAATCGCCAGCATCACGCCGGTCATGCCGCCGATGGTGAAGGTGATGATGAAGCCGATCGTCCACAGCACCGGCGATGTCATGTGCACGCGACCGCGGAACATGGTGAACAGCCAGTTGAAGATCTTCACGCCGGTCGGAATCGAGATGATCATCGTCGTGATGCCGAAGAAGGCGTTGACGTTGGCACCCGAGCCCATGGTGAAGAAGTGGTGCAACCACACCACGAACGACAGCACGCCGATGCACGAGGTGGCGTAGACCATCGAGGTGTAGCCGAACAGGCGCTTGCGGCTGTAGGTCGCAATCAACTCGGAGAAGATGCCGAACGCCGGCAGGATCAGGATGTAGACTTCCGGGTGACCCCAGATCCAGATCAGGTTGACGTACATCATGGCGTTGCCGCCACCGTCGTTGGTGAAGAAGTGCGTGCCCAGGTAACGGTCGGCACCCAGCAGCGCCAGCGCCACGGTCAGGATCGGGAACGCCGCGATGATCAGGATGTTGGTGATCAGCGCGGTCCAGGTGAAGATCGGCATGCGCATCAGGGTCATGCCCGGCGCGCGCATCCGCATGATCGTCACGAAGAAGTTGATGCCGGTCAGCAGCGTGCCCAACCCGGACACCTGCAACGCCCAGATGTAGTAGTCGACACCGACCCCCGGACTGTATTCCAGCCCCGACAACGGCGGATACGCCAGCCAACCGGTCTGCGCGAATTCGCCGACACCCAGCGAGATGTTGATCAGCGCCGCACCGGCCACGAACAGCCAGAAGCTCAGCGAGTTCAGGAAGGGGAACGCCACGTCGCGTGCGCCGATCTGCAGCGGCACGATCAGGTTCAACAGGCCGGTCATGAACGGCATGGCCATGAAGAAGATCATGATCACGCCGTGCGCGGTGAAGATCTGGTCGTAGTGATGCGGCGGCAGCACACCTTCGCCACCGTTACCGGCCAACGCCTGCTGGGTGCGCATCATCGCCGCGTCGGCAAAGCCGCGCAGCAGCATGACCAGCGCCACGATGATGTACATCACACCGATGCGCTTGTGATCCACCGAGGTGAACCACTCGTTCCACAGGTAGCCCCACAGCTTGTACTTGGTGATGGCGCCCGCGATGAGCAGGCCGAGCAGACCGGCGCCACCGAGTGCGACCATGATGATCGGCTCGTGGTACGGAACCGCCTCGATCGTAAGTTTGCCTAGCATCACTTGTCTCCAGAAGTGCACATGGCAACCGGCTCTGCAGCCGCTGCCTGATGGTCGCCATGGCCTTTGTCATGGCCCGGACCATTCATGTATTTGTCGACGAGCGAGCGGAACATGCCGTCCTGCACCGACGAGTAGTAGGTGACCGGATACTGTTCCTTGTCGTTGCGGTTGGCGGCCAGCACCTGATACTCGGCGGCGTTCAACGCGGTCGGCGATGCCTTGACCTTGGCCACCCACGCATCAAAGCCGGCCTGATCGAGCGCATGCGCCTTGAAGCTCATCTTCGAGAAGCCGTGACCGCTGTAGTTGGTCGACAGGCCGAAGTATTCGCCCGGCTCGTTGGCCACCAGGTGCAGCTTGGTTTCCATGCCGGCCATCGCATAGATCATCGTGCCCAGGTGCGGGATGAAGAACGAGTTCATCACCGTATCGGAGGTGATCTTGAAGTTCAGCGGCGTATGCACCGGGAACGCGATCTCGTTGACCGTGGCGATGTTCTGGTCCGGGTAGATGAACATCCACTTCCAGTCCAGCGACACCGCCTCGATGGTGATCGGCTTGACGTCCGAATCCAGCGGCCGGTACGGGTCCAGCGCGTGCGAGGAGCGCCAGGTCAGCACCGCCAGCACCAGGATGATCACGCAGGGGATCGACCACACCACCACTTCGATGGCGGTGGAGTGCGACCAGTCCGGCTCGTAGCGCGCCTTCGTGTTGGACGCGCGATACTTCCACGCGAACGCAATCGTCATCACGATCACCGGGATGACCACGATCAGCATCAGCACCACCGAGGTGATCAGCAGCTGCTTCTCGTCGTGGCCGATCTGGCCTTTCGGATTGAGAATGGCCGAGTTGCAGCCTGCCAACAGCAGGAACGGCAGCATCAGGCCTGGACGAAGTACACGCCCGAGATGTTTCAACGGAATCATCGGTCGATCCAAGTGCGAAGGAACGCCAGCCTCGTACGTCGTATCCATGTGGACGCGTCCTGACGGTGCGCTTCCCGGGGGAAGGCAGCCACGCAGACCGAAGACACGAGTTAGCTCCCTGATTTTAGACTTTGCTGCACCTGCACGAAACCCATCGGCAATGATCTGTCGCAATTAATCCGCGCAAACCTGTGCGACATGTTGTCGCAGCGCTGCGCGGGGCGGCAAAGATGCGGTTGCGGCCATCGATTGCGGCCTGCGTGATGTGCGGCGTGCATGGCGGCGCAGCGCGGGGAAACCCGTGCATCGGCCCAAAACGCAATGGGCCGACCAATGGTCGACCCAGTGCTGAAGCGATGGTGCCGGAAATAGGAATCGAACCTACGACCTACGCATTACGAATGCGCCGCTCTACCAACTGAGCTATTCCGGCGAGCCGTGAATTGTAGGAGCGGAGCCGGTGCCCGGTCAATCGCCACCAGGCGGCGGACTATGCATCCCGGCCCCGAGCCCAGGGCTGTGGCCTTCGAACCATGGCCACCTGCAACTGCAAAACGCCCGGACTTGCCGCATGCACTCGACGCTGGCTCAGCCAGCCTGGAGCACCCGCTGTCAGCTGACCAGACGCAACCGCAGTTCCTTGGGCAGCGCGAATACCATCGATTCCGGCTCGCCTTCCAGCTCGGACACACCCTCGGCGCCCAGCTCGCGCAACCGCGCCAGCACGCCATCGACCAGCACCTGCGGCGCGGAAGCGCCGGCAGTCAAACCGATATGCTGCTTGCCGACGATCCAGGCCGGATCGATCTCGCCGGCGTTGTCGATCAGGTAGGACTCCACCCCGTCGCGCCGGGCCAGCTCGCTGAGGCGATTGGAATTGGAGCTGTTGGGCGAGCCGACCACCAGCACCAGATCGCATTGGCGCGCCAGATCGCGCACCGCGTCCTGGCGGTTCTGGGTGGCGTAGCAGATGTCGTCGTGGCGCGGCCCCTGCATCGCCGGGTAGCGCGCACGCAGGGCCTCGATGATGCCCATGGTGTCGTCCACCGACAGCGTGGTCTGGGTGGTGTAGGCAAGGTTCTCCGGCTGGCGGATCTGCAGCGTGGCGACCTGTTCGATATCCTCGACCAGATAGATCGTGCCCGGGCCGCGTTCGCGGCTCCACTGCCCCATCGTGCCTTCCACTTCCGGATGCCCGGCGTGGCCGATCAGCACCACGTCGCGGCCGGCCCGGCAATGCCGCGCCACCTCGAAATGCACCTTGGTCACCAGCGGGCAGGTCGCGTCGAACACCTTGAGCCCGCGGCGCTCGGCTTCCTGACGCACCGCCTGCGAGACGCCGTGTGCGCTGAAGATCACCGTGGCGTTGTCGGGCACCTCGTCCAGTTCCTCGACGAAGACCGCACCGCGCTGCTTGAGGTCGTCGACCACGAAACGGTTGTGTACCACTTCATGGCGCACATAGATCGGCGCGCCCAGCGTTTCGATCGCACGCTTGACGATCTCGATCGCGCGGTCGACACCGGCACAGAAACCACGGGGATTGGCGAGCAGGACATCCATGGCGGGCATTCTACGGGAATGGGGACTGGAGGATGGGACCGGGCGGCGCCGGTGCGCCGCGACTTCAGCGTCGATTCCCGGTTTCCGATGTCTGCTTGCCGGCCGTGTCGAACAGACCGAAGACCGCAATCCCGATGGCGCCGCCCACGATCGCCGAGTCGGCGATGTTGAACGACGGCCAGGTATGGGTGCCGATGTACCACTGGATGAAATCGACCACGTGGCCGTGCATCAGGCGGTCGATCACGTTGCCGATCGCCCCGCCGATCACCAGCGCATACGGCAGCGCGCTGCGCCACTGCCCGCGCGCGGTGCGCGACAGCCAGAACGCCAGCAGGCCGCTGATGCCCACCGCCAGCGCGGTGAAGAACCACAGCTGCCAGCCGCCGGCATCGCTCAGGAAGCTGAAGGCCGCGCCGGTGTTGTAGGTGCGGTACCAGTTCCAGAAGCCGTCGATCACCGGCACCGGAGTGTATTCGGGCAGGCTGGACAGCACCCAGGCCTTGCTCCACTGGTCCAGCCCGACCACGAGTGCCGACAGCAGCAGCCAGATCAGGGCGGAGGGTTTGGGTCTTGCGGTCATGGAATCACCTTAGCTGTTGCTACTCCCGGGTTCGGAAGAAGCTGCCCGACGGGCAAATCGGTCAGCAGCGCCGGACGCGCCATCGCGGCCCTCATCCGGCGCTGCGCGCCACCTTCTCCCGCTTGCGGGAGAAGGGGTAATGCAGCGGACTCCCGCTTGCGGGAGAAGGGGTAATGCAGCGGACTCCCGCTTGCGGGAGAAGCAATCAAGACATCAGAACCAGCGACGCTGCTCGCCGGGGCCTTCGATATTGCTGACGCAGCGGCTGCACAGTTCCGGGTGACGCGGATCGCTGCCCACGCTGGCCTGGTGGTGCCAGCAACGCACGCACTTGGCCTTGCTGGTCGGCTGCGCGCTGACGAAGATGTCGTCGGTGCTGGCCGCGGTCACGGTCACGTCGCCACTGATGAACAGGAAGCGCAGCTCCCCGGCCAGCGGCTGCCAGCGCGCGGCAGTCTGCGCATCGGCGGCCACGGTGATTTCCGCTTCCAGCGCCGCGCCGATCGCCCCGTTGGCACGCATCGGCTCCAGCACCTTGGCCACCTGCTCGCGCAAGGCCAGCAACCTGTCGACATCGGCACTGCTCAACGCGGCATCGGCCGGCAACGGCGCCAGGCCGTCGTACCAGGTGGCGAACAACACGTTGTCGACCCGCTTGCCCGGCAGGTAGCCCCACAGCTCCTCGGCGGTGAAGCTCAGCACCGGCGCGATCCAGCGCACGAACGCCTCGGCCACGTGATACATCGCGCTCTGCGCCGAACGGCGGCCGCGCGCCTCCTCGGCCATCGTGTACAGGCGGTCCTTGGTCACGTCCAGATACAGCGAGCCCAGGTCGACACTGCAGAAATTCAGCAGCGCCTGCACGATTTCGGCAAAGTCGTAGCGCGCATACGCGGCAGCGATCTTTTCCTGCAGCTCGTGCGCGCGGTGCACGATCCAGCGGTCCAGCAGCACCATGTCGTCCAGCGCCACCAGGTGCTGCAGCGGGTCGAAGCCATGCAGGTTGCCGAGCAGGAAGCGCGCGGTATTGCGCAGGCGGCGATACGCATCGGCATTGCGCTTGAGGATCTCCTGCGACAGCGACATCTCGTTGCTGTAATCGGCCGAGGCGATCCACAGGCGCAGGATGTCCGCGCCCAGCGTCTTCATGATGTCCTGCGGCTCGATGCCGTTGCCCAGCGACTTGGACATCTTGCGGCCGTGCTCGTCCACGGTGAAGCCGTGGGTCAGGCACTGCTTGTACGGCGCCGCCCCGTCCATCGCCACGCCGGTCAGCAGCGAGGACTGGAACCAGCCACGGTGCTGGTCGGAGCCTTCCAGGTACAGGTCGGCCGGCTTGGGCAGGCCGCGGTCCACCAGCACCGCCTCGTGGGTCACGCCGGAGTCGAACCACACATCCAGGATGTCGGTGATCTTGTCGTAATCGGCCGCTTCATCGCCCAGCAGTTCGGCCGCGTCCAGCGTGTACCACACGTCCACGCCGCCCAGTTCCACGCGGTCGGCCACCTGGCGCAGCAACCCGGTGCTGCGCGGGTGCGGCTCACCGGTTTCGCGATGCACGAACAAGGCGATCGGCACGCCCCAGGTGCGTTGACGCGAGATGGTCCAGTCCGGACGACCGTCGACCATGCCGGCGATACGCGCCTGGCCCCAGGACGGATACCAGTGCACGTTGTCGATGGCCTTGAGCGCATCGGCGCGCAGGTTGGCCTGCTCCATCGAGATGAACCACTGCGGCGTGGCACGGAACGCGATCGGCGTCTTGTGCCGCCAGCAATGCGGATAGCTGTGCTCCATCTTGCTGGCCGCCAGCAACACGCCGGTATCGCGCAGCGCCTCGATGATGATGTCGTTGGCCTTCCAGATATGCAGCCCGGCCAACACGGTGTCGCCCAGCGGCGGAGTGGACGGCAGGTACACGCCGCGTCCGTCGACCGGGTTGATCTGCGCGGCGCCGTAACGCTCCAGCAGGCCGTACTGCCTGGAGACCTGGTAGTCCTCCTGTCCATGGCCCGGTGCCGTATGCACCGCGCCGGTACCGTCCTCGGCCGACACGTGGTCGCCCAGCAGCAGCGGAATCTCGCGCCCGGCATAGAACGGGTGGTTCAGCAGCATCTGCTCCAGCGCGGCGCCCTTGGCGTGGCCATGCACCACGACTTGGTCCACGCCGTAACGGGCCAGCGCCCTGGCAGCGAGCGCTTCGGCAACCACCAGCCAGCGCGGCTGGCCGCGATCGGCCGGGCCTTCGACCAGCACATAGTCCAGTTCCGCGCCCAGGCTCACCGCCAGCGAGGCCGGCAGCGTCCACGGCGTGGTGGTCCAGATCGGCACCGCCACGCCCACGCCCGCCGGCAGGCTGGCGCCGAATGCGGCAGCGACAGCTGCCGGATCACGCGCTGGATAGGCGATATCCACCGTCGGCGACACCTTGTCGGCGTATTCGATCTCGGCCTCGGCCAACGCCGAACCGCAGTCGAAGCACCAGTGCACCGGCTTGACGCCGCGGGTCAGGTGACCATTGTCGACCACCTTGGCCAACGCACGGATCTCGTTGGCTTCGAAGCGGAAATCCAGCGTCCTGTACGGGTTGTCCCAATCGCCGATCACGCCCAGGCGCTTGAAATCGCGGCGCTGCAGATCGATCTGCTCGGTGGCGTATTCGCGGCATTTCTGGCGGAATTCGGCCGCATCGAGCTTGACCCCGACCTTGCCGTATTTCTTTTCGATTGCGATCTCGATCGGCAGGCCGTGGCAATCCCAGCCCGGGATGTAGGGCGCATCGAAGCCAGCCAGGTACTTCGACTTGACGATGATGTCCTTGAGGATCTTGTTGACCGCATGGCCCAGATGGATCTGGCCATTGGCATACGGCGGGCCGTCGTGCAGCACGAATAGCGGGCGCCCCGCCGCATTGGCGCGCAATTGCGCGTACAGCCCCTCGCGCTCCCAGCGGTCCAGCATCGCCGGCTCGCGCTTGGGCAGGTCGCCGCGCATCGGGAATTCCGTCGCGGGCAGATGGAGAGTGGCTTTGTAGTCTTGGGTCACAGGTCTCTACCGTTGCGCTGGATTACTTGAGAAGTCCGCACATGGATGTGCGGGCTCTTGCGAGGGACTCGCAGTATCTTCGGGTTCTTGCGAGGGACTCGCATGTGTTACAGAAACTGCGTGCCTGTCCAACACCGCACGCGCCTGCTCGGCATCGCGATGCATCTGCACCGTCAGCGCCTCCAGGCCATCGAACTTCTCTTCGTCGCGCAGCTTGGCGACGAATTCGACCTCGATATGCCGGCCATACAGGTCGCCCTGGAAATCGAACAGATGCGCTTCCAGCAGCGGCTCCACACCGGCCACGGTCGGGCGCGTGCCAAAGCTCGAGACCGACGGCCACGGCCGCTCGGCCACGCCATGCACCCAGGTCGCGTAAATGCCCGACAGCGCCGGCGTGCGCGGGAAACGCAGATTGGCGGTGGGATAGCCGAGGGTGCGGCCAAGCTGCTTGCCGCGCACCACCCGCCCGCCGATGGCATACGGATGCCCAAGCAATTGCCCGGCGTGCGCGAACTCGCCCGCGCCCAGCAGCTCGCGGATGCGCGTGGCCGAGATGCGCTCGCCGTGCAGATGCACCGGCGCGATTTCGCCCGCTGCAAAGCCATATTGGGCACCAAGCGAGCGCAGCAGACCGATATCACCGCCACGTCGATGGCCGAAACGGAACTCCGGGCCGATCCAGACCTCCTTGGCGCACAGCCGGCCGACCAGGGCCAGGCGTACGAAGTCTTCGGCACTCATCGCCGACAGGCGACCATCGAAACGGATCATGCCCACGCTGTCGGCACCGAAGCCGTGCAGCCCTTCGATCTTGGCGCGGGCCAGGGTCAACCGCGGCGGCGGCGCGGCCGGGGCGAAAAACTCGCGCGGCAACGGCTCGAAGCTCACCGCCACCGCCGGCACGCCCAGCGCGCGCGCGCGCGCGACCGCGTGCTGCACCAATGCCCGATGCCCCAGGTGCAGGCCATCGAAGGCGCCGATGCAGACCACGCTTCCGTGCGGGAACAGCGTCCCGCCCTCGACGTCTCTAAACAGCCTGCTCATTCCTCGATCCAAACAGATGCCGGCCTGCCGGCCGACCCTCGTTGATGCATAACCCGCAAGTATAGCCGGGCCTGTCAAGCCGCATGGCCCGAACCGACTAGGCAGGTGCGTTATCGGCAAGATGCCAACACATCCGGGCAGACTCCGCCCGGTCATGCGGCGACCCGTGCACCGATCGCTGGCTGCAATCGCCAGCGCGGGCCGCACCCTGCAGAGCCCGGGCAGGCGCGGCCCTTCTCGATGCAGGCGCCGGCAGCGCCAGAGCGAGGGTCACCGCAGCACTCGAAATCCGGGCTCAGCCCTCGCGCAGATGCCGCGGCCGCAATCCCAGCGCCACTTGCGCCACCAGGTAGGTCGCCCCACCGCTGCCGACCAGCACCGCCAGCCAGCCGATGCGATCCCACTTATCCATCACGGTGAACGATGGCAGCCACCACAGCAGGCTCAACAGCACCGCCACCATCGCCGCGCATGCCAGCAGCAGGCGCAGCACATAGCCAGCCCAACCCGGCCGGCGCTGGTACACGCCGGACTTGCCCAGCCAGTACCACAGCAAAGCCAGGTTGAGATAACTGGACAGCGCGCTGGCAATGCCCAGCGCCAGATGCAGGCCCGGCTGCTTGCCCAGCGCCTGCATCACGCCCTGCGCCTTGAGCTCGGGCGGCACCATGATCTGGTAGACCACCGCCAGCAACGCGAAGTTGAACACCATGTTGGCGATCAATGCCGCCACACCGGCACGCACCGGGGTGCGGGTGTCCTGGCGGGCGTAGAAGGCCGGCAACAACACCTTGAGCATGGCGTACGCCGGCAGGCCGAAGCTCAGGCCGTAGACCGACATCGCGGTCATGCGCGTATCGAAGGCGGTGAACTGGCGGTACTGGAACAAGGTCGCCACCAGCGGCTCGGCCAGCAGCAGCAGGCCGAGCATCGCCGGCATCGCGATCAGCAGCGTGGTGCGGAATCCCCAGTCCAGCGCGCCGGAGAACGCGCTGCGGTCGGTCTTGACGTGATGGCGCGCCAGCGCCGGCAGGATCACCGTGCCCAGCGCCACCCCGAACACGCCCAGCGGTAGTTCCAGGAACCGGTCGGCCAGCGACAGCCACGACTGCGAGCCGTCGGCCAGCCGTGCGGCGATCACCGTGTCCAGCATCAGGTTGATCTGCGCGATCGACGAACCGAACAGGGTCGGAATCATCAGGGTCAGCACCTTGCGCACGTCCGGGTGCGTCCAGCCCCAGCGCGGCAGCGTCAGCAGGTCGATGCCCTTCAGGGCCGGCAGCTGAAACAGCAATTGCAGCGCCCCGGCAACCAGCACCGCCCAGCCCAGCGCCAGGATCGGCACGTCCAGCCGCGGCGCCAGCCACAGCGCGCCAGCAATCATGCACAGGTTGAGGATCACCGGCGTCAGCGCCGGAATGGCGAAGCGCTGGAAGCTGTTGAGCGCGCCGCCGGCGAGCGCGGTCAACGAGACGAACAGCAGAAACGGAAAGGTCAGCCGCAACAGATCGACCAACAATCCGTATTTTTCCGGATCGGTGGCCGCGCCATCGGAAAACACCGCGGCCAGCTGCGGGGTGAAGATCAACCCGAGTGCGGTGATCAGCAGCAACATTCCACCCAAGGTGCCGGACACGCGCGCCATCAACTCACGCAAATCGGCATGCGGGCGGGTTTCCTTGACCTCGGTGAACACCGGCACGAAGGCGGTGGCGAACGAGCCCTCGGCGAACAGCCGACGCAGGAAATTGGGGATCCGGAACGCCACCCAGAACGCGTCGGTGACCGCATTGGCGCCGAAGGTGGTGGAAATCGCCTGGTCGCGGATCAGGCCCAACACCCGCGAGATCATGGTCATGCTGCTGAATGAGAGCAGGCCTCTCAACATGCCGGGCTTGCTCACGCTGCATCCCTCTTGACAACTGACTTGACGTACATATCTGGGTCCATCATACTTTCGCGCTTGCTTTTTCCACCATACCGATTTTTCAGGAACCCACCACCGTGGCCAATATCAAGTCCGCCAAGAAGCGCGCCAAGCAGACCATTGTGCGCAATGAGCGCAACACCGGTCAGCGTTCGATGCTGCGCACCGCCGTCAAGAAGGTGATCAAGGCCCTTGACGCCAACGATGCTGCAGGCGCCGAAGCCGCTTTCGCCGTTGCCCAGCCCATTCTCGACCGTTTCAGCGCCCGTGGCCTGATTCACAAGAACAAGGCTGCGCGTCACAAGAGCCGCCTGACCGCTCGCATCAAGGCCATCAAGGCCGCGTAAGCGAGCCCGTGTCGGCATCACCGCAGGCCTGGCTTGCGGTGGCATAGAAAAACCCGGCCTTGGCCGGGTTTTTTGTGTGCCTGCACATGCGCTCAGCCGGCATTGCGCGCCTCGAGCTCGTCCTCGCGCTGCCGGTCGAAGAACGCCATGACGTCCTTCATGATCGGGAAGGTGCCATCGCGGCCCAGCGCCGAGACCAGATACCACGGCGCAGTCCAGCCGAGTTCGGCCACGATCGTCTCGGCCGCAGCACGCGCCTCGTCCTCGAACATCAGGTCGGCCTTGTTGAGCACCAGCCAGCGCGGCTTCTTCAGCAACTCGGGATCGTGGCGCTCCAGCTCGCGCTCGATGGTGCGCACCTGGTCCACCGGCGACGCTTCCACCCCACCATCCATCGGCGAAATGTCCACCAGGTGCAGCAGCAGACGGGTGCGCTGCAGATGGCGCAGGAACTGCGTGCCCAGCCCGGCACCGTCGGCCGCGCCCTCGATCAGGCCCGGCACGTCGGCGATGACGAAGCTGCGATACGCCTCGACACTGACCACGCCCAGATTCGGGTACAGGGTGGTGAACGGGTAATCGGCCACCTTGGGAGTTGCCGAGGACACCGCGCGGATCAGGGTGCTCTTGCCCGCATTGGGAAAGCCCAGCAGGCCGACGTCGGCCAGCAGCTTCAGCTCCAGCTTGAGCAGGCGCTCCTCCCCCTCTTCACCGGTGGTGGACTGGCGCGGCGCACGGTTGACCGAACTCTTGAAATGCATGTTGCCAAGGCCGCCCTTGCCGCCCTTGGCCACCAGCAGGCGATCGCCATGCCGGGTCAGGTCGCCGATGACTTCATCGGTCTGCACGTTCATCACCACGGTACCGACCGGCACCACGATGATGCGGTCTTCGCCGCCCTTGCCGTAGGCCTGGCGGCCCATGCCGTTCTCGCCGCGCTGCGCCTTGAAGGTGCGCTCATGGCGGAAATCGACCAGCGTATTGACGTTCTCGTCGGCAACGATCCAGACGCTGCCGCCGTTACCGCCATCGCCGCCATCGGGCCCACCAAGCGGGATGAACTTCTCGCGGCGAAAGCCGACACAGCCATTGCCGCCATTGCCGGCACTGACCAGGATTTCTGCTTCGTCGACTAATTTCATGGGATTCGGGATTCGTGATTTGGGATTGGTGACAACGCGGCAACGCAACCTTGGCGAGCCCGTCAGCAGGGAAGGATGGGAACGCCAGGATGCCGAGGGATCCGCTCTTGCGAATCCCCAATCCCGAATCCCGACTCCCGGCCGTCAAACGAAAAACCCCGCAAAAGCGGGGCTTTCCGTCTCGTCCGTCAGGCAGCGATGCCTGACGGACTGGCCTGCATGGAGCGGGCGATTACGCCTCGGCAACCACGCTGACGGTACGACGCTTCTTCGCACCCTTGACCGAGAACTCCACCTTGCCGTCGACCAGCGCGAACAGGGTGTGGTCACGGCCGAGGCCGACGCCGGCGCCCGGATGGAACTGGGTGCCGCGCTGACGCACGATGATGTTGCCGGCGTCGATGGCCTGGCCACCGAAGATCTTCACGCCGAGGTACTTCGGGTTCGAATCGCGACCGTTGCGCGAGGAACCTACGCCCTTTTTATGTGCCATGACTGGTTCTCCTTACTTCTTGTCGCCACCGGCGATGCCGGTGATCTCGATTTCGGTGTAGTGCTGACGGTGTCCCTGACGCTTCATGTGGTGCTTGCGGCGACGGAACTTGATGATGCGCACCTTGTCGGCGCGGCCATGAGCCACGACCTTGGCCGTGACCGAGGCGCCCTTCAGCGCATCGCCCAGCTTGATGCCATCGCTATCGCCCAACATCAGGACGGTGTCGAAGGTGATCTCGTTGCCAGCTTCGACTTCGAGCTTTTCCACGCGGAGCGTTTCGCCCTGCGCGACGCGGTATTGCTTACCGCCGGTTACCAGAACTGCGTACATGACCAGGTTTTCCTCTGTAGTTATTATGGTCGCCTGACTTGCCCATGGGGCAGACAGGAGCGGAATTGTACTGGCCTAGCCGGTTTCTGGTCAAGTCGCAAGCAGTCCCGCCGAAACCCGCCGGCAGCGGGCTGGCAGAACGCATCATCCGGTCGCTACAGGCGCCCGGTCAGACTGGCATTTGGGGCAATTGCCCTCACCTAGGTCGGCGGGTAGGCTGATCGACTGCCACTCATTCCTGCTGAGCACGCTCGCATCACTGCCGGTTCGCCGGCCCGACATCGGATCCCCCATGGCGATGGATTTCATCCGCATCCGCGGCGCGCGGACGCACAACCTCAAGAACATCGACCTCGACCTGCCCCGCGACAAACTGATCGTGATCACCGGCCTGTCCGGCTCGGGCAAGTCGTCGCTGGCGTTCGACACCATCTATGCAGAAGGCCAGCGCCGCTACGTCGAGTCGCTGTCGGCGTATGCGCGCCAGTTCCTCAGCGTGATGGAAAAGCCGGACCTGGACCATATCGAAGGCTTGTCGCCGGCGATTTCGATCGAACAGAAATCGACCTCCCACAACCCGCGCTCCACGGTCGGCACGATCACCGAGATCTACGACTACCTGCGCCTGCTCTACGCACGCGTGGGCCAGCCGCGCTGCCCGGACCATGGCTTCCCGCTGGAGGCGCAGACCGTCAGCCAGATGGTCGACCACATGCTCACGCAGGACCAGGAGCAGCGCTACATGCTGCTGGCCCCGGTGATCCGCGAGCGCAAGGGCGAGCATGCACAGGTGTTCGAACAACTGCGCGCGCAGGGCTTCGTGCGCGTGCGCGTGGACGGCGAGCTGTATGAGATCGACGCGGTGCCGCCGCTGGCGCTGCGCCAGAAACACACCATCGAGGCGGTGATCGACCGCTTCCGTCCGCGCGAAGACATCAAGCAACGGCTGGCGGAAAGTTTCGAGACTGCGCTCAAGCTCGGCGAAGGCATGGTCGCGGTGCAATCACTGGACGACCCGGCCGCAGCGCCGCACCTGTTCTCGTCCAAGTACAGCTGCCCGGTCTGCGATTACTCGCTGCCGGAGCTGGAGCCGCGGCTGTTTTCGTTCAACGCACCGGTGGGCGCCTGCCCGAGTTGCGATGGCCTGGGCGTGGCCGAGTTCTTCGACCCGGATCGCGTGGTCGTGCATCCCGAGCTGTCGCTATCGGCCGGCGCGGTGCGCGGCTGGGATCGACGCAATGCCTATTATTTCCAGCTGATCGCCTCGCTGGCCAAGCACTACAAGTTCGACGTGGACGCGGTGTGGAACACGCTGCCAGCCAAGGTGCGCCAGGCGGTGCTGTTCGGCAGCGGCGATGAGGTGATCAGCTTCACCTACTTTACCGATGCCGGCGGGCGCACCACCCGCAAGCACCGTTTCGAGGGCATCCTGCCGAACCTGGAACGCCGCTACCGCGAAACCGAATCGCCGGCGGTGCGCGAGGAGCTGACCAAGTACGTCAGCCAGCAGCCCTGCCCGGCCTGCAACGGCACGCGCCTGAATCGTGCGGCGCGCAATGTGTTCGTCGCCGATCGCCCGCTGCCTGAGCTGGTGGTGCTGCCGGTCAACGAAGCGCTGAGCTTTTTCCGTGGCCTGTCGCTGCCGGGTTGGCGCGGCGAGATTGCGGCCAAGATCGTCAAGGAGATCGGCGAGCGGCTGGGCTTCCTGGTCGACGTGGGCCTGGATTACCTGACCCTGGAGCGCAAGGCCGACACCTTGTCCGGTGGCGAGGCGCAGCGCATTCGTCTGGCCAGCCAGATCGGCGCCGGCCTGGTCGGTGTGATGTATGTGCTGGACGAGCCGTCGATCGGCCTGCATCAGCGCGACAACGAACGCCTGCTCGGCACGCTGACGCGGCTGCGCGACCTGGGCAACACCGTCATCGTCGTCGAGCATGACGAAGACGCGATCCGCCTGGCCGATTACGTGCTGGACATCGGCCCCGGCGCCGGCGTGCACGGTGGCGAAATCTGCGCGCAAGGCACGCTGCAGGACATCCTGGATGCGCCCGGCTCGCTGACCGGCCAGTACCTGTCGGGCAAGCGCCGCATCGAGATTCCCAAGCAGCGCCACAAGCCCAACCCGAAGATGATGCTGCATCTGCGCGGGGCGACCGGCAACAACCTGAAGAATGTCGACCTGGATATTCCGGCCGGCCTGCTGACCTGCATCACCGGTGTGTCCGGCTCGGGCAAGTCGACGCTGATCAACGATACCTTGTTCACGCTGGCGGCCAACGAGATCAATGGCGCCTCGCACACGGTGGCGCCGCATCGCGAAGTGGAGAATCTCGACCTGTTCGACAAGGTGGTGGACATCGACCAGTCGCCGATCGGACGCACGCCGCGCTCCAATCCGGCCACCTACACCGGCATGTTCACGCCGTTGCGCGAGCTGTTCGCGCAGGTGCCGGAAGCGCGCGCGCGCGGTTATTCGCCGGGCCGTTTCAGCTTCAACGTGCGCGGCGGCCGCTGCGAGGCCTGCCAGGGCGATGGCATGATCAAGGTGGAGATGCACTTCCTGCCCGACGTCTACGTGCCCTGCGATGTCTGCCACGGCAAGCGCTACAACCGCGAGACGCTGGAGATCCGCTACAAGGGCTTCAACATCAGCGACGTGCTGCAGATGACCGTGGAAGACGCACTGCGCCTGTTCGAGCCGGTGCCATCGATCGCGCGCAAGCTGGAAACGCTGGTCGACGTGGGTCTGAGCTACATCAAGCTGGGCCAGAGCGCGACCACCTTGTCCGGCGGCGAGGCGCAGCGCGTCAAATTGTCCAAGGAGCTGTCGCGCCGCGATACCGGACGCACCCTGTACATCCTGGACGAGCCGACCACCGGCCTGCACTTCCACGACATCGAAGCGCTGCTCGGCGTGCTGCACAAGCTGCGCGACGAGGGCAACACGGTGGTGGTGATCGAACACAATCTGGACGTGATCAAGACCGCCGACTGGATCGTGGATCTGGGCCCGGAAGGCGGCCATCGCGGCGGCGGCATCCTGGTCTCCGGCACGCCGGAAGATGTGGCTGCGCACAAGGCGTCCTACACCGGGCAGTTCCTGGCCAAGATGCTGCCGTCGGTGAAGGCGCGCGAGACCCGGCCGGCGGCGATGGCCAACAAGCCGGATGCGCGCCCGCCACGCAAGGTCAAACCGCAGAAGGTCGCCAAGTCCGCCACCAAGAAAACCGCAAAGAAGAAGGCAAGCTGATGAGCGAACAGCACAAGGTGTTGGCACGCATCCCGATCAGCGTGCGCTGGCGCGACATGGACAACATGGGCCATGTCAACAACGCCAAGTACATTTCGTATCTGGAGGAAGCGCGCGTGCGCTGGATGCTGGGCGTTGAAGGCGTGGCGATGACTGACCGCATCGCGCCGGTGGTCGCGGCCACCAACGTCAACTACAAGCAGCCGTTGATCTGGCCCAACGACATCACCGTCGAGTTGTTCGTCGAACGCCTGGGCACCAGCAGTGTGACCATCGGCCACCGCATCTTCGACCAGAAGGACGACAGCAAGCTGTACTCGGACGGCAACGTCGTGGTGGTGTGGATCGATACGCAGACCGGCAAGAGCGCATCGCTGCCGGACGCGGTACGCGCCGCCAGCAGCTGAGATTTGCCAGTTGCGCGCTGGATCTCCAGCGCGATAAGACGACGGCGGCTCTTCCGGGAGCCGCCGTTTTTGTCTGCAGCGATCCTGTCGTGCCGCTACGCGATACCACCGACAGGCCGCGTGATCGAGACCGACACAGTGAAGTGGCAGCCTGCTCGCCACCACGCGTTGCGTTTGGTCGGCAACATCGCGCAGTGGGCTCTGCAAGAACTGCAACCTGCAAGGCTGCAGCCTCCGCTCAGCCACGCACTGCGCGCGTTTACGAACCGGGTGCGCGCTTGCGTGCCTGCAGCGTGGTCTTGATCTCGCGGCCATCCTGCAAGGTAAAGGTCACCGGCACCTGCGCGCCTTCCTGCAGCGGCGCACGCGCTTCCATCAGCATCAGATGCAGGCCGCCCGGCGCAAGCGGCACCGACTTGCCGGCCGGCAACGCCAGCTCCGGCACCGCGCGCATGCGGCTGACACCGTTGGTTTGCGTGGTCTCATGGATGGACACATCGGCAAACGCACCGCTCTTGGCCGCGGTGACCTTCAACGGCTGCGCACAGCCATTGTGGAACTGCCCGAAGCCCGCTGCCATGCCCATGCCCATGCCACCGGGTGGCGGGATGCGGATCCAGCCGTCCTTGAACTCGGGCAGGCACTGCGCGCCAACCCCTGCACTTGCCAACATCACCCATGCACCGAGCAGCACGCGTCCGCACATGCGCTGCCTGCTTCGACTGCCGTCTATCATGACCCGACCTCCAGGAGCCCCGAATGAGCATCCAGATCTTAGACCATGGCCGTCTTCGCGAAATCCGTCTGGCGCGCGCGCCGGTCAATGCGCTGGACAGCGCGCTGTGCCACGCCTTGCGCGTTGCGGTGCAGCAGGCCGGCGAGGAGACCGACGGCATCGTGCTGTCGGGCAGCGAGCGGATCTTTTCCGGTGGCATGGACGTGCCGCAGCTGCTGGCGCATGGCACCGACCGCGCCGCATTGCTGGCCAGCTGGACAGCCTTCTTCGAGGCCGCGCAGGCGCTGGCCAACAGCCGCGTGCCAGTGGTCGCGGCCATCGGCGGGCATGCGCCGGCCGGCGGCTGCGTGCTGGCACTGTGCTGCGACTACCGGGTGATGGCGCGCAGCGCCGATACCGCCAAACCGTATGCGATCGGCCTGAACGAGGTGCAGGTGGGCCTGGCGGCGCCGGAAGGCATCCAGCGCCTGCTGCGCCGCGTGGTCGGGGCGCACCGCGCCGAGCGCCTGCTGATCTCCGGGCAGCTGCTGCCGGCCGAGCAGGCGGTCACGATCGGCCTGGTCGACGAACTGGTCGATGGCGAGTTGGTCACCGCCCGCGCGGTGGCCTGGCTGCAGGACCTGCAGCAGCTGCCGCGCCAGCCGATGCTGACCACGCGCGCGATTGCGCGCGCCGATCTGCGCGCGGCGCTGGCGCCCGAGCTGATCCAGCTGGAGCGCTTCATCGACGGCTGGTACGCGCCGGATGCGCAGGCCGCCCTACACGGCCTGGTGGCGCGGCTGCAGAAGGCCTGACGCCGCTCCCGCACGGCGCGCAGGGGGCGGCCCGCTATAATCGCGGTCCGTCGCACGCCCAGGCCAGCCCCTTGTCCGCCACTGCCGAACCCGTCGTCTCCGAACTGATCAGCCTGCTGTCGCTGGAGCGCCTGGAAGACAACCTGTTCCGCGGCCAGAGCCGCGATATCGGCACCAAGTACGTGTTCGGCGGACAGGTGCTGGGCCAGGCGCTGGCCGCCGCGCAGGCCACCGTGGACAACGGCCGCCAGGCGCACTCCCTGCATGCCTATTTCCTGCGCGCCGGCAACATCGACCACCCGATCGTCTACGACGTCGACCGCACCCGCGATGGCGGCAGTTTTTCGGTGCGCCGGGTCACCGCGATCCAGCATGGCAAGGTGATCTTCTTCTGCGCGGCCTCGTTCCAGCAGCGCGAAGACGGCGCCGAACACCAGTCCGCGATGCCGGCGGTGCCGCCGCCCGAAGACATCGAACCCACCCCGCCGCTGGCGGCGGAGGTGCTGGAAAAACTGCCTGCCAAGGTGCAGCGCTGGCTGTCGCGTGGCGGCCCGTTCGAGTTTCGCCATGTGTTTCCGCGCGACGAACTCAAGCCGCCCAAGCGCCCGCCGTTCCAGCAGATGTGGCTGCGCCTGAGCGACCCGGTCGGCGACGACGTCGGCCTGCACCAGGCCTTGCTGGCCTATGCCTCGGATTTCCAGCTGCTGGGCACCTCCACCTTTCCGCACGGCATCAGCTACTACACGCCGAACGTGCAGATGGCCTCGCTCGATCACGCGCTGTGGTTCCACCGCCCGTTCCGCACCGACGACTGGCTGCTGTATTCGCTCGACAGCCCCACCGCACAGGGCTCGCGGGGCCTGGCGCGCGGGCAGTTCTTCACCCGCGATGGCGTGCTGGTCGCCAGCACCACCCAGGAAGGCCTGATCCGCGTGGTGCCCGAGGGCAGCGCGATCGCGGTGCCGGCAAACGACTCGCCATGTTGATGTCTGCACCGCGTTCGCCGCGCGCAGGCATGCTGATGGCCGCCGGCACTTTCCGGCCTGGATCGACCTCCTTGCGGCTCCTTTCTTTCAGCTCGAGCAAGCGCCTTCGCAGCGCGCCCTGCTCGGCAATCGCGGGCACTCCTTAAACATGCGCAAGATCTTCAGCAGTCAACGTATCGAAACCGCCGAAGGCGTGGCCGATCTCCTGCGCAACGCCGGTATCGACGTGCGCATGAGCAACGGCCGCTCCTACGAGAGCAAGCGCAGCGGCCAGTTCAGCTATCTCGAACAGGGCAACGCCCAGGCCTACCCCACGGTGTGGATCGTGCACGCCGACGACCAGCCGCGTGCCCGCGACCTGCTGCGCGACGCACGCCTGCTCGACACCACCCGCCGCGACCTGCCGAATGTGGAATACACCTTCCGCGACGGCGAAAACGGCTCGAGCACCAATGCGCGCAGCTGGGCCTGGCGCATCCGGCTGGTGCTGCTGCTGGTGATCGGCGCGGTCGCCATGTTCGTAGTGCTGCGCCATCGCGATGCCCCGGATGCGGTCACCCCGGCTGCGCAGCCGGCAGCGCAGCCAGCGCCCGCCGCAGAGGACGACGAAGTGCGTGTACGGATCCAGCCGGCGCGCTGAGCGCAGCCACCCGGCGCTGCTCCAGGCGCCACCGCCACCGCGTCGGTCACATCTGCCGCTCGCCTGCGTCATGCTGGGACCAGGACATGGATTGCGCCGATGCACACCGACACGCTGGACCTGATGTTGCAACGCGAATTGCCGGTCGCCGCAGCCGGCTGCCAGCAGGCCTACGGCCGCATCGTGCGCGCCTGCCAGAACACGGTGACCGCCATCGCACTGGCGATCACCCGCGATATCGCCGCCAGCGAAGACATCGCCCAGGAAGCCTTCCTGCGCGCCTGGCAGCGGCTGGCGCAATTGCATCAGCCGGCCAGTTTCCTGCCGTGGCTGCGGCAGATCACCCGCAACCTGGCGCGCGACTGGCTGCGCGCCAACCGGCATCGCGCGCTCAGCGGCGAAGCGGCGGACCTGGCGATCGCGATGGCTGCCGACCCGGCCCCCTCGCCCGCCGACCAGTTGCTGCAGGTGGAAGAAGAGATCGCCGCGCTCGACATCATTTCTGCATTGCCCGAAGAGAGCCGCGAGACGCTGCTGCTGTTTTATCGCGAAGGCCAGAGTTCGCGGCAGGTCGCCTCGCTGCTTGGCCTGAGCGATGCGGCCGTGCGCAAGCGCCTGTCGCGGGCACGTGCCAGCGTGCGCGGCGAGCTGCTGCACCGGTTCGGCGAGTTCGCCCGTGCCAGCGCGCCCAGCGTGGCCTTTGCCACCGCGGTGACCTCGGCAACCCTGCTGGCCGCGCCGGGGACGGCGAGCGCGGCCATCGTGCTGACCGGCATGGGGGGCGCGGGCAAATTAGGCGTGAGCGGGCTGACCGGCTCGGCATTGGGCGGGGGTGGCGCCGCTGGTGCGCTAAGCCTCTGGCTCGGCCTGCCGTCTCTATTCGCCGCCGGCGCCGTGCTGGTTGCCGGCGTCGGCACGTACTGGTCGTGCTGGTATCTGCTGCGCTTTGCGCAGACCGCCGCCGAAGCAGCGGCGATTCGTCGTTTCCTGCACATCACCACGCTGACGTCGGTGCTGGTGGTGGGCAGCACGCTGCTGCTCAAACGCCTGGATGCCGGCGCATGGACGTCGCTGCTGCTGCTGGGCGCAGGCATGGCGGTGCTCAACTACCAATCCATCCGGGTGCTGCCACGCGTCATGCGCCCGATGCTGGAACGCGATGCGCAACGACGCGGCACCACGCGGGCACCGCTGCTGTATCGCTGCATGTTCAGCCCGGCCGCGATGCTGGTGAGCACGGCGGCGGTCATGCTGCCCATCGTGCGGCACTACATGAAGCTGGGGATGCTCTGATCCCGGCGTGGCGCCATCGCCGCATGCGGCAAGTGCGGCCATTCCAGTCAACAAAAACGGCCTCCTGCTTGCGCGGGAGGCCGTTGGTCGATCGGCGCCTTGTTGCGTGTTGCGGTTTACCTGCTGCGTATCACGACAGTGCTGCCCCGGCCGCAGTCCTGCGACCGGGTAACGCTGTAGCGAGCGGACGAACTCAGTTGCCCGCAGCCGGCTTGGCCGGCATCGGACGCTTGCCGTGGTCGCCATGCTCGCCCTGCCCCCAGCGGCCATGCTCGCCGCGCTGCTTGGATGCGGCATCGAACTCGGCCTTGCTCAGCTTGCCGTCCTTGTCGGTGTCGGCCTTGGCAAACCACGCATCGCGATGCTGCTGCATGCGCAGCTCACGGTCGGCGCGATCGACAAAGCCGTCCTTGTTGATGTCCATCTCATCGAAGCGCGCGGCGAACTTGGGGTCGGCCTTGGCTTCTTCTCGGCTGATGCGGCCGTCCTTGTTGGTGTCGAGCTTGCTCAGCCATTCGCCGCGTCCGCCGCGCCCCGGGCCGCGATGATGCGGGCGCTCGTCGCGCGACAGCTTGCCGTCCTTGTTGGTGTCCAGCGTGTCGAACTGTGCGGCCAGCCTGGGGTCGGCAGCGGCTTCGCTGCGATCGATCACGCCATCGCCGTTCTTGTCGAGTTTGGCAGGACGCGGCGCATCGCCGGCGGCAGGCGGAGCGGCGAACACCGCGCCGGTGGACAGGGCAGCCAGCACGGCCAGTGCGAGAAACGGTTTGCGAGACGTCATGAGAAACTCCTGGAATGTGGGAACCACACGCGGCACCTGCATGGGCCGCATCGCGTGGGTGGCGCATCCGGATCCACCGTGCGCTGCCACCAACACCCACATCAACGAGCCATCGGCGCGCGCGTTGACGCGGCAACCGGACGTATTCATCCGGCGGACAGTCGCCGCTGTTGCGACGCGCAGGCGCTATCCTGACGCCATGGCCATCCACGCCGACACCCATGACGACCTGCGCCTGTTCCAGACCGGCGAGCATGCCTGTGGCTACTGGTCCGAGCGCCGTGCGCGCGACCTGGTGCTGGATCCGCACGACCCGCGTCTGGGTGCGATCTATCCGCAGGCCTTGGCGTGGGGATTCCGTCGCTCCGGTGATCTGGTCTACCGGCCGCATTGCGAACGTTGCCGCGCCTGCGTGCCGGTGCGCATCGCGGTGGATGCGTTCCGGCCCGATCGCAGCCAGCGCCGCTGCCTGGCGCGCAACCAGGACCTGGTGGTGCGCGTGGTTGCTGCCGAGCGCACCGACGAACAACTCGCGTTGTACCGGCAGTACCTCAAGCACCGCCATCCCGGCGGCGGCATGGACGAACATGGCGCCACCGAATTCGACCAGTTCCTGATCGGCGGCTGGTCGCATGGACGCTTCCTGGAAATCCGCGAACCGGCGGTGGCGCACGCACCGGGGCGGCTGCTCGCCGTTGCGGTGACCGATGTCACCGAGCATGCGTTGTCGGCGGTCTATACGTTCTACGCAGCGGATGCCGCTGCGCGCAGCCTGGGCACCTTCGCGATCCTGCAGCAGATCCAGTGGGCGCAACGCGAGCGCCGCGCGCATGTGTATCTGGGCTACTGGATCGACGGCCATGCCAAGATGAACTACAAGCGCCGCTTCAGCGCACTGGAGGCCTACGACGGCCGCCAGTGGCGCGGGCTTCCTGCCGCTGCACCGGAAGGGTGAACCCCGCCGGGACGACATCGGGCTGTCGTCTTGCACATGCGAGAATGTGGCGATGATCAGACCTCTCTTACTGCTTGCGCTGACCGCGCTCTGCGCCGCCTGCGCCCATCAGGCGAACTCTCCGGAGACAAGCCCCAAGGCAACTGCCGACTCCGCGCCGGCCCAGCTGCGCATCGCGACCTACAACACCTCGCTGTATTCGGATCAGGCCGGCGGCCTGGTGCGCGAACTGCAGGGCGACAGCGCGCATGCGCGCAAGATCGCCGCGGTGCTGCAGCGGGTGCGTCCGGATCTGGTGCTGCTCAACGAGTTCGACTTCGACCCCGAGCACCGCGCCGCCGATCTGTTCCAGCAGCGCTACCTGCAGGTCGCCCAGCCGGGTGGTGGCGAAGCGTTGCGCTATCCGTACCGCTATCTGGCCCCGGTCAATACCGGCGTGCCGAGCGGCCTGGATCTGGACAACAACGGCAGCGTCGGTGGCGATGGCCGCACCCGCGGCAACGATGCCTGGGGTTATGGATTGCATCCCGGCCAGTACGGCATGCTGGTGCTGTCGCGCTACCCGATCGACACGCAGGCGGTGCGCAGTTTCCAGTTGCTGAAATGGAGCGCGCTGCCGGGTGCGCTGCGCCCGACCGACCCGTCCAGCAAGCAAGCGTTCTATCGCGACGCGATCTGGGCGCAGCTGCGGCTGTCGTCCAAATCGCATTGGGACGTGCCGGTGCGCACACCGCTCGGTGTGGTGCATGCACTGGTCTCGCACCCCACCCCGCCGGTGTTCGATGGCGCCGAGAAGCGCAACGTCGCCCGCAACCACGACGAGCTGCGGCTGTGGCGCGAGTATCTGGACAATCCCAGCGACGCCAGCTGGCTGTGCGACGACCAGGGCCGCTGCGGCGGGCTGCCCGCCGATGCGCGCTTCGTCATTCTCGGCGACCTCAATAACGACCCGGTCGATGGCGCCGGCCGGCACGATGCGATCCGCGCCTTGATCACGCACCCGCGGGTGCTGCAGTACCCCACGCCGCACAGTGCAGGCGGCCCGGAGAAAACCGCCGAATACGCCGTGCAAGGCATTGCCCATGCGGGCGACCCGCAGCAGGTGACCGGCGACTTCGGGCCGCAGGCGGGCACGATGCGGCTGGACTACGTGCTGCCTTCGCGCCAGTTCACCTTGGTCGGCAGCGGCATCTTCTGGCCCGCCAGCGCCACGCCGGAAGCGGCGATCGCCGATGGCAGCGACCATCATGCGGTTTGGGTGGATGTGGCTGGGGAGCGGTGATTCGGCAGCGGTGATTCGGGATTCGGGATTTGACGCGTCGGGTGGTTGCTTGGGTCGTGGCGCGATTGCGGCTGGTCGCCGCAACCGCGCCATGACGCGCGCAGCGCTCAGTCCAGCTGGATCTGCACTGCCTCTGCCGCTGCACGCGCCTTCTCGCGCGCGGCGTCGATGCTGTCCGCGCGCGCCAGCGTGACGCCGACGCGGCGGTGACCGTCCACGCGCGGCTTGCCAAACAGGCGCAACGCGGTGTCCGGGTCGCGCAAGGCGCGCGCGACATTGTCGAAGACCGGCACGCCGTGACCATGCGCCAGCAGCGCGCACGAGGCCGAGGGGCCACTCTGACGGATCACGCCGCCGTTCTCCGCGCCGACCGGCAGGCCGAGAATCGCGCGCGCGTGCAGGGCGAATTCGCTCAGCTCCTGCGAGACCAGCGTCACCAGCCCGGTGTCGTGCGGGCGTGGCGAGACCTCGCTGAACCACACCTCGTCGCCCTTGACGAACAACTCCACCCCGAACAGGCCCAGGCCGCCCAGGTCGTCGGTGATGGCCTGCGCGATCTGCTGCGAGCGCTGCAAGGCGGCCGCCGACATCGGCTGCGGCTGCCAGCTCTCGCGGTAGTCGCCGTCCTTCTGCCAATGCCCGATCGGGTCGCAGAACGAGGTGCCGCCGGCGTGCCGCACGGTCAACAAGGTGATCTCGTAATCGAAGTCGATGAAGCCTTCGACGATGCAGCGGCCGGCACCGGCACGTCCGCCGGTCTGCGCGTAGTCCCAGGCCGCATCGATGTCCGCTTCGCTGCGCAAGGTACTCTGGCCCTTGCCCGAGGACGACATCACCGGCTTGACAACGCACGGCAGGCCCACCGCGGCGATCGCCTCGCGATACTCGGCAGCGGTGTCGACGAAGCGATACGGCGAGGTCGGCAGGCCCAGTGTTTCGGCGGCCAGGCGGCGGATGCCCTCGCGGTCCATGGTCAGGCGTGCGGCGCGCGCGGTCGGGATGACCCGCTGGCCCTGCTCGCGTTCCAGCGCGAGCAGGGTTTCGGTATGGATCGCCTCGATCTCCGGCACGATCAGGTGCGGCTGCTCGCTGGCGATCAGCGCGCGCAGCGCCTGGGGATCGAGCATGTCCAGCACGTGCGAACGGTGCGCCACCTGCATCGCTGGCGCGTTGGCATAGCGGTCGGCCGCGATCACCTCCACCCCGAAGCGCTGCAATTCAATCGCCACTTCCTTGCCCAGCTCGCCCGAGCCCAGCAGCAGTACGCGGGTGGCGGAAGGCGACAGCGGGGTGCCGAGGGTGGTCATGGGGGTATCCAGATCGATGGGGGGCAGACATTTTAACGGGCCAATGCCACGACCGCCGGTCGGAAACACCTACATTTTTGATATCAATTTGATATCTTTTAATTCAACCACAAGGACGCCCCAACCATGAAAGAGAAATCGCTCGGATCCTTTCCCGGCATTCCGGTGATCGCTGTCAGCGTCGTCGTATTGCTGTCGGCTGCCACGGCGCTGATCGCTGCGGGCATGGGCTATCTGCCGCCCCTGTCCATGCTGCCGGCCATTCTGGTCGCCGCCGGCAACGTGTTCGTCCTGGTCGGCCTGTACACGCTGGAGCCGAATCAGGCTGCCGTCCTGAGCCTGTTCGGCAAGTACGTCGGCACGGTCAAGGACCAGGGGGTGCGTTGGAACAGCCCCTTCTACGCCAAGCGCCGGGTCAGCCAGCGCGTGCGCAACTTCGAGAGCGGCCGGCTCAAGGTCAACGAACTGGATGGCAGCCCGATCGAGATCGCCGCGGTCATCGTGTGGCAGGTACTGGACGCCTCCGAGGCGGTCTACAACGTCGACGATTACGAGAGCTTCGTGCATATCCAGTCCGAAGCAGCGCTGCGCGCGATGGCCACCAGCTACCCGTACGACCAGCACGAGGACGATCAGATCTCGCTACGCAGCCATCCGGCCGAAATCAGCGAACAGCTCAAGCGCCATCTGGACGAGCGCCTGACCCAGGCCGGCGTGGACGTGATCGAAGCGCGCATCAGTCACCTCGCCTACGCGCCGGAAATCGCCCAGGCCATGCTGCAGCGTCAGCAGGCCAATGCGGTGATCGCCGCACGCACGCGCATCGTCGCCGGTGCGGTGGGCATGGTTGAAATGGCGCTGGCCGAGCTGCAGAAAAACGGCGTGGTGCAGCTGGACGAAGAGCGCAAGGCGCACATGGTCAGCAACCTGCTCACCGTATTGTGTTCTGATCGCGGGACCCAACCGGTGGTCAACGCCGGCTCGCTGTACTGAGGTGATGCAATGAATGTCATGGTGCCGTTGGTCGTCGCGCTTTCCGGCTTGCCTGCGTTGGCAATCGCCGCCTCCATCGGCGCGGACGACGACGACCGCGCGCGCGGCCTGGGGCTGCGCTGGGCCCTGATCAGCCTGGTCATCCTGATCGGTGCGGCCTGCCTGTACTGGGCCGGCGACAACCGCGCCGGCATCTACGCGGTGGTGATCGGCATGCTCGTCGGCGTGAATGTCTTGATCGTCTCGATGGTGATGCACCTGCGCCGCCACAGCGGCCGCCAGGAGCGCGAGTGAGCGAGAAGAAGGCCTATCCGCTGCGCATCAACGCCGACGTGCTGGCCGCCGCGCAGCGCTGGGCCGACGACGAACTGCGCAGCCTCAACGCACAGATCGAATACGTGCTGCGCGATGCGCTACGCAAGGCCGGGCGCCTGCCGAAGCCGCAGGGCGACAAGGACGCCGGTGCTTGAACAAGAACGGCCGTAGTGGTTGCGGGCAAAGCGACCGCTCCCGCGTTCGCATGCATCCGCCGCGCCGCCACTCAACGGAGCATCTCCATCGGCGCACGCCAGCGTTCGCGCCGCGCTGGACTGGCAGCGCGCACCCAGCACCCGCTAAGCTGCGTGGATGCGCAATTCTCCACGGCTGCTCCTCAACACCCGCAGCATCGAACTGTGGCCGGCAGACCTGCTGCGCGCGCGCGGCAATGCGGATGCGCGCGTGCTGGCGCAGGCCGACTGGCTGCTGCGGCGCAAGCGCGACGGACGCTACCTGGCCGCGCATCTGCCGCAGGGCGTGATGCCGTTGATTCCGCGACTGGCGTACGAGCCGGGGCTGGACGAGGCACTGGCGCTGCTGGAGCTTCCAGGCGGGCGTGCATCGGACCGGGCGAACACGCTGCTGCCGGTCAGCGGCGTGCAGCAGCGGCTGGCGCAACTGCACATCGACGTGGAGGCGTATCCACGGCAGACCGGGCTGAGCCTGGTCGCCGAACCTGCCGCCCTGCACTTTGCCGGACGCGATCGCTTTGCGCGGCCGTTGTGGCTCAGCGCCGGCGCACGCCGTGCATGGCGACAGATGCAGGCCGACGCGGCGGGC
Source organism: Xanthomonas arboricola pv. guizotiae (assembly GCF_002940205.1). Taxonomy (GTDB): domain Bacteria; phylum Pseudomonadota; class Gammaproteobacteria; order Xanthomonadales; family Xanthomonadaceae; genus Xanthomonas; species Xanthomonas arboricola_C. The sequence goes on along the minus strand of NZ_MDSK01000018.1, from coordinate 33,176 downwards.
GCCGGCGTGCTGCTGGATGCGCTGTCCGGGTATCGCAGCCACGACTACCAACTGGCGATCTTCGAACGCAAGCTGGCGCGCGGCCTGACGGTGGCGCAGATCCTGGCGGTCAACACCGCGCCGGGCTTCAGCGAGCACCACAGCGGCGATGCACTGGACATCGGCACGCCCGGCGAGCCGCCGGTGGAAGAATCCTTCGAGACCACGCGCGCCTTCGCATGGCTGCGCGACAACGCGGATCGCTTTGGCTACCGGCTGAGTTATCCGCGCGACAATCCCCACGGCATCATCTACGAGCCCTGGCATTGGCGTTGGTCGGCGGGGTAATGCGCGCGGCAAGCCGCACGCACCGCGCAATCCAACGCCCTACTCCTGCGAGCGCGGCGTCGGCACCCTGGCTGCCACGCTGAAGTCGGCGATCTTCCACAGATAGAACGCGGCGTAGCTGCGGTACGGGCCCCAGCGTTCGCCGCGGATGGCCAGTTCCTTCGGTGTCGGCATCCGTTCCTGCCCGTCCACGCGCTGGGCGCCCTTGCGCACGCCCAGGTCATCGACGGGCAGCAGATCCGGCCGGCCCAGGCGGAACATCAGCATCATCTCCACCGTCCAGCGGCCGATGCCGCGCACCGGGATCAGCGCCTGCACGATCGCTTCCTCGTCCATGCAGGCGAGCCTGCGCAGGGAGGCAATCTCGCCGTCGCGCTCGCGGCGCGCCAGATCGCGCAGCGCCAGCGACTTGTTGCCGGACACGCCACACGCACGCAGTGCCGCGTCGTCGATGCGACCGAGCGTGTCCGCATGCAGGCGCGGCGCACCGATGGCCGCTTCCACCCGTGCCACGATCGTCGATGCGGCCTTGCCGCTGAGTTGCTGGAACAGGATCGCCCGCGCCAATGCATCCACCGGATCGAACGGCTTGCGCCAACCCGGCTGTGCGGCGATCGGGCCGATGCGCCTCATCCACGCACCCAGCGCGCGATCGCGCCGGGTCAGGTGCGCGAAGGCGGCCTCCACGTCGAATCCGCGGGCATGGCGCGGCATGCTCAGCGCCTCAATGCGCCAATCGCCAGCACCACCCAGCCCAGCATCAGGCTGACGCCGCCGACCGGTGCCAGGCTGGTGGACCAGTGCAGCAGCGCGCCGCCGACCAGGCTGCCGGCAAACAGCAGCGTGCCGAGCAACAGCAGATACAGGCCGAGCCGGCCAAGCGCGCGCGTTTCGGTAGCGCCGAGCACCGTCAGCAGCGCGCCATGGCCGAAGGCATACAGCGCTGCCAGCTGCAGCCGCGATTGCACCAGCGCATCGGCCACCCCGTGCGAGGCATAGGCCGACAGGCCCACCGCGCTGGCGGCCAGCAGGCCGCCGCAAAACGCCAGCAGCGACGGATGTTTCTTGCGACGTTCGAGCAGGGACATGAAGCGGCTCCATTGCAGCGCCGAGGCGCAAAAAAAACGCGCCGCAGGACCGGCGCGTTTTCGTCTGGATCAGATCATCGTGGTGAGACGACTACTTGATGGCCCAGTAGACGTCGTAGGTACCGTCCTGCGTAAACGACTTGTCCACGCCGCCCTTCCACGACTCGTACGGACGCTCGGTCACGTCGTTGCCGTTGGTGGCAGCCCAGGCACGCAGGGAACTACGCACTGCATCCAGGCCGGCCATGTGGCCTGCGTAGGTCGCAAACGCGGAACGGTGTGCCTTGGTGCGCTCGTACTTGACCGGCGCTTCCGACGGAATGTTGACCTTCAACTCCGCGCCCGCTGCAGCAACCGGAGTTGCATCCACAGGTGCGGCAGCCGCGGCGTCATCCTTCTTGGCATCGGCCTTGGCGGCGTCGGCCTTCGGCGCGCCACCGGCACGCTTGCGGACCGGCTGCACCACGTCGAAGGCGTACTTGTCGGTGGCAAAGTCGGTGGTCACGATGCGGACCGGACCGGCAGCTTCGAGGCCATTGGCGTCCATCACGCGCTTGATCCACTCCTGGTTGTCCTTGATCGACTTCTTGATCGTCTCGTTGTCACGATCGATGTTGCCCGCATTGACGACCAACAGGTCCTCGGCCGGCACATCGACGAGCTTGAGATCGCTCAACACCGGCTTGCCGTCGAGCTGGGCGCGGTAGTCGAAATTCGGCACGGTGGCCAGTGCGGTCGCCAGACGCGACAGACCCAGCTTCAGGTCGTCGCCCACGTGGCGGCTGACATACAGGCCGGCATAACGACCGAACAGGTTCCAGCCGTATTTGACGCTGTAGTCCTGGGTGATCTTGACGTTCCTGTTATTCTTGCCGGTCGGCGCAAGGGTGAAGTTGGTGACCTTGTCGTAGCCCTTGGTGGGATCGTCGATCGAAATCTCAACACGCTCGTTCTTGACGCTGTTGGTGATCTCCCAGCTGCCGTCGCCGATATAGCCTTCGGTGGAGCTGTATTCGATGCGTGCACCCTTGCCCTCGTTCGGGCCGACCAGCTTCAACTGGATCTTCGGGTCACGCAGCACAAGCGGGTTCCAATCCTTGAAACGACGGAAGCTGTTCACGGTGTCGTAAACAATCGTCATCCTGCGGTTGGTCTCAACACTCTCGGATATCTGCCGCTCCGAGGGCAACACCAAGCCCACCACGACAAACAAGCCAGCCACGATCCCCAAGGCGATCAGGAACTCGATAATACGGGTCATTCAGGAGGTCTCCGGGGCCGATCCCACGGCCGGGTTGAGTGAAGCGAAGCCGCCATCCTAGCAGGCTTCGAGAAAGATGTTCAGTTGTGCGACGGGTAGCGCGGTCTTGCGGTGTCATCCACCGCGCAACCGCGCAGCCCATGACGGCGCAACCCCAACCTGCACAAGGGTTTGGTCAGATTGCGCGCAGCTATCATGCACATCGCGCGATGCCTGCGTGTGATGCGATTGCCGCCGGCGCCACGTTCTGCCTCCCGGCCGCGTGCGTGATCAGGTCGGAAACGACCAGACCACCCCGCCGGGTGCCCTGGCGTACGCGCAGCGTCGCGCACGCGTGGCCGCCATGCCGCACGCAGCGCCACCTGCGCTGCGATCAGACCAATTGCAGCTCGAAGGCCTTCAACACTGCGCGGGTACGGTCGCGCACGCCGAGCTTGGACAGGATGTTGGAGACATGATTCTTGATGGTGCCCTCGGCCACGCCCAGCGAGTTGGCGATCTCCTTGTTGGAGAAGCCGCTGGCCATCAGCCGCAGGATCTCGGTCTCGCGGTCGGTCAGCGGATCGGGCCGGTCCAGGCTGACGAACTCGTTGCGCATGTGCTCCAGGCCCGACAGCAGGCGCTGGGTCACCGCCGGCTGCACCAGCGAGCCGCCGTCGGCCACGGTGCGGATCGCACCGACCAGCTGTTCCAGCGAGACGTCCTTGAGCAGGTAGCCCTTGGCGCCGGCCTTGAGCCCGGCCAGCACCAGCTGGTCGTCGTCGAAGGTGGTCAGGATGATGGTCGGCGGCAGCGTGCCGTTGCGCGAGAGCATCTGCAGCGCCTCCAGGCCGGACATCACCGGCATGCGCATGTCCATCAGCACCACATCGGGCTGGACCTGCGGGATCTGCTCGACCGCCTGCTTGCCGTCCGAGGCCTCGGCCACCACCTCGATGCCGTTATCCAGCGCCAGCAGCGAGCGGATGCCCTGGCGTACCAGGGTTTGGTCATCGACCAGGCACACACGGATCATCAGAACACTCCTTGAGTCACGGCCGCAGGCATCAGTGCCGGCGCGCCTGGGACGGAGATGCGCAGGCCGAAGCCGTCACCCCGCCGGGTTTGAATCTCGAGCTGGCCACCATACTGGTTCAGCCGCTCGCGCATGCCGCGCAGCCCGTTGCCGGGCGCCACCGTGTCGGCGCCATGGCCATCGTCGCGCGCGTCGATCAACACGGTGTCGGCATCGCGCCGCACCTGGATCCACAGGTTGCGCGCACCGGCATGGCGCACCGCATTGGTGATGATTTCCTGGGTACAGCGCAGCAGCACGTGGGCGCGCTCGGGGTCGTCGAGGGTCAGCGGCTGGGCGATGTCCAGATGGATGTCCAGCGACGGCACCTGGGTCACCAGCGGGCGCAGGGCCGCTTCCAGGTCGATCGCGCCGCTGTCGCGCAGGTGGCTGACCGCTTCGCGCACATCGGTGAGCAGCAGCTTGGCCAGCGTATGCGCCTGGCGCACATGTTCCTGGGCCTGGCCGTCGGTGATGTGGCCGGCCACTTCCAGGTTCAGGCTCAGCGCGGTGAGGTGGTGGCCGAGCAGGTCGTGCAGCTCGCGCGAGATGCGGGTGCGCTCGTTGACGCGGGCGCTTTCGGCCAGCAGCGCGCGGGTGGCGCGCAGTTCGGCATTGAGCCGGCGCTGTTCTTCGCGGGCATCGGTCTGCTGGCGCGCGACCAGGCTGGTCACGAAGATGAACATCGAAAAGCCGCCGTATAGCAGCGACTGCATCAGCGCGGCGAACAGGGTGAAGTCCGGGCGCAGGTAATAGAACACCGGCAGCACCGCCAGCTGGCTGAGCACCAGCCAGGCCACGCCGATGCGCAGCGGCAGCAGCCAGGGGATCACCCCGGCCGCCACCATCATCAGGATGCTGCCCAGCCCGGTCCCGCTCAGATAGCTGACCGCCAGCGCGAAGATGGTCAGCAGCAGCAGGATCAGCCGGTCGTACCAATGCGCATGGCCGCCGCTGCTCAGGCCGCGGGTCAGCCAGAAGTAGCTGGCGCCGAAGCCGACGAAGAACGCCGACATCAGCAGGCCTTCGGCCACGCTGCGGTGGTCGCCCTCTTCGGCCGCCGGCCAGTAGGTGTACACCAAGGGCATGGCGATCATTGCCCAGGTGAACAGGCCGGCGAAGCGCAGGACGCGCGTATGACTGAGGTATCCCAACATGCAGGCATCTTAGGCGCTCGCCGGGCGGCTGCCCTCTTGCCGGAAGTCATGCATGTGGGTGGCATGGCGCGCCGGCCCTGGCAGCAGGAGCTGCCGGCATCGGCATGCTGCAGTCGGTTCTCATGCCTGGCTGGCGGCACACGGCGGGTCGCCGCTTCAGGCCACGCATGCAATAATCCGACGCAGATCCGATTTCGGGTCGAGAGCGTTACCCCACGGAGTCCCAATGTCGATCGTTATCCGCGACGTGCGCGAGCACGAGCTCGATTCCGTCCTGGCCCTGAACAACAATGCCGGACTGGCAATCCTGCCGCTGGATTCAACCAAGCTGCAACGTTTCTACGAGCAGGCCGAATATTTCCGCGTCGCCGAGCGCGACGGCAACCTGGCCGGGTTCCTGGTCGGGTTCGGCAGCGGCAGTGCGCATGACAGCAGCAATTTCGCCTGGTTCCGGGACCGTTACCCGGAATTCTTCTATATCGACCGCATCGTGGTCGCCAGCCGCCGTCGCGGCGGTGGCGTCGGGCGTGCGTTCTACGCCGATGTGCAGAGCTACACCGAGTTGCGCTACCCGCAACTGGCCTGCGAGGTGTTCCTGGACCATGGCGCCGATGCGGCGCTGCTGTTCCATGGCAGCTTCGGCTTCCGCGAGGTCGGCCAGAACACCATGGCCGATGTCGAGGTGCGCGCCAGCATGCTGATGAAAGACATGTGCAGCTATCCGTGGGTCAAGGAGACCTATGCCGGCACGTTGCCCGACCACCTGCCGTGGGTCGGCCGGCCGCGTCATGCCGCCGCCACCGACAACCCGTCGACGGGGAGCTGAGGCGTGGCGAGCGTGAATGTGGATTTTGAACAGGCCGGCGAACTGAAGATCGGCCAGGTGGGCATTGCCAACCTGCGCGTGCGCACGCTGGACGTGCCGCGCCTGGTGCGCGAGATGCGCGAGCGCGTGACCCGCGCGCCGAAGTTGTTCGGACGCGCGGCGGTGATCCTGGATTTCGGCGGCTTGTCGCAGGTACCGGACCTGGCCACGGCCAAGGCGCTGCTGGACGGCCTGCGCGATGCCGGCGTGTTGCCGGTGGCACTGGCCTACGGCACCAGCGAGATCGACCTGCTCTCGCAGCAGCTCGGCGTGCCGCTGTTGGCCAAGTTCCGTGCGCAATACGAGCCGACCGCGGTGAGCCCGCCGCCGCCCCCGCCACCACGTGCCGAACCCGCAGCGCCGGCGGCGCGGCCGGCGCCTGGGCGCATGCAACGCAACGCGGTGCGCTCGGGCCAGCAGCTGTATGCGGAGAACTGCGACCTGACTGTGCTCAGTACGGTCGGTGCCGGGGCGGAGGTCATCGCCGACGGCAGCATCCATATCTACGGTACCCTGCGTGGCCGCGCGTTGGCCGGCGCCCAGGGCAACCCTGACGCGCGCATCTTCTGCCGCGACTTCCACGCCGAACTGGTTGCCATCGCTGGCCACTACAAGGTGCTGGACGATGTTCCCATGGACCTGCGTGGCAAGGCCGTCCAGGTCTGGCTGGAGCAGGATCAGATCAAGATCGCTGCGCTGGACTGACGCAGCCCAACCACAGAAATATTCGGAGAAATCCTTTGGCTGAAATCATCGTAGTCACCTCCGGCAAGGGCGGCGTTGGCAAGACCACCACCAGCGCGAGCCTGGCCTGCGGGCTGGCACGGCGCGGCAAGAAGGTCGCCGTCATCGACTTCGACGTCGGTCTGCGCAACCTGGACCTGATCATGGGCTGCGAGCGGCGCGTGGTGTACGACTTCGTCAACGTCGTGCATGGCGAAGCCACGCTCAAGCAGTCGCTGATCAAGGACAAGCGCTTCGACAACCTGTACGTGCTGGCTGCCTCGCAGACCCGCGACAAGGACGCGCTGACCCAGGAAGGCGTGGAGAAGGTGCTCAAGGACCTGGCCGCCGACGGCTTCGACTACATCGTCTGCGATTCGCCGGCCGGCATCGAGAAAGGCGCGTTCCTGGCGATGTATTTCGCCGACCGCGCGGTGGTGGTGGTCAATCCGGAAGTTTCCTCGGTCCGCGACTCGGACCGCATCATCGGCCTGCTCGATTCCAAGACCCGCAAGGCCGAGCAAGGCCAGACCGTGCCGGCCTTCCTGCTGCTGACCCGCTACAGCCCGGGCCGCGTGGAAGGCGGCGAGATGCTCAGCATCACCGACGTGGAGGAAGTGCTGGGGCTGAAGGCCATCGGCGTGATTCCCGAATCCGGCGATGTGCTCAACGCTTCCAACAAGGGCGAGCCGGTGATCCTGGATGCCGAGTCCCCGGCCGGCCAGGCCTACGACGACGCGGTCGCCCGCATCATGGGCGAAGAGCGCCCGATGCGATTCACATCCGTGGAGAAGAAAGGCTTCTTCAGCAAGCTGTTCGGAGGGTAAGCATGGGCCTGCTCGATTTTCTCAAGAGCAAGAAGAACACCGCCGAGACGGCCAAGAACCGCCTGCAGATCATCATTGCGCAGGAGCGCAACCACCGCGGCGGGCCGGATTACCTGCCGCTGCTGCAGCGCGAATTGCTGGAAGTGATCAAGAAGTACGTCAACATCGACGCCGATGCGGTGCGGGTTGATCTGGTCAAGGATGGCGAGCATGACGTGCTCGATATTTCGGTCGCCTTGCCCGAAGACGGCGACAAGTAAGCGTCCCCTGCGGCGCCGTGTTTGCACGGTGCCGCCTTGACGGCCCGAACCGACCGCGAGTCCTTGCGTGTGACCATCGATTCCTCTCCCAGCGCCGAGCCAGCCAGCGTGTTGTGCGTGGGCGATATCGGCCTGGACGCACCGGCCGCCCTGCTCGCCCGCTATGGCCTGCGCCTGCATCGCGTGGAAGCCGGCGCGCCGATCCCCGGCAGTTTCTGGGGCGAACCGGAAGCCGGCATCATCGGCTGCGATGTCTATGTGCGTGACGACACGCCGGTGCATTCGCTGTTGCACGAGGCCGGGCACCTGATCGTCCTGCCGGCCGACAAACGCGCGGCCGTGCATACCGACGCCACCGATTCGGTGGATGAGGAAGACGCCACCTGTTATCTGCAGATCCTGCTGGCCGAGCAATTGCCGGGCGTCGGCAGCGCGCGCCTGATGACCGACATGGACACTTGGGGCTACACCTACCGGCTGGGATCCACGCGCGCCTGGTTCGAGCAGGACGCGGAAAATGCGCGCAGCTGGTTGAGCGCGCGCGGCTTGCTGCCGGCCTGAGTGCCCGCGCCGTGGTCGAGGGGCGCGGCGCTGGACGCGGCTCTCGGGACGCGTCGATGCGTCCACTCGACACGGTGGCTGCCACGCCGTCGTAAACGGCCGTCGGGCGCTGGCAGATGCCACAGCTGGCACCGCAGTCCGCTGGATTCCACACACGCGGCGCCTGCGCGACCGCGTGCGATGTCACCGCCTGCGCGCCTGCCCCATCATCCGTTCGCTGTCGCGGCCATGGCCCCGGACAGGTCCAGCGTCGCCACCGTGCCCTGCCCGGCATTGGAATCCAGGTTCAGATGCCAGCCCAGATGCTCGCAGAGCCGTCCGATCAGTTCCAGCCCGATGCCGTTGCCCTGGCGTGCGTTGCCGCGCGCCAGGCGCGCGTAGATCGCGCTGATCTCCTCCGGCGTCATGCCGTGGCCCGGGTCGGCGATGCGCACCACCCCTGGTGCCGATAGCGAGACGCGGATGATGCCGCGGTCGCTGTTCTCGATCGCGTTGCGCAACAGATTGCCGATGGCGGTCTGCACGATCGCCACCGGTACGGTGAGGCTGCATGGCGGAAGCGGATCGGTGAGTACCTGCAGGTCCTTGTCGGCAAGCAGATGCGCGTGGTCGGCGACGATCTCCGGCAGCAACTGGTCCAGACGCAGCGTATCGCTGCTGCGCGTCAGCCGGCCGGGGTCCTTGGCCAGCACCAGCAACAAGGTGATCAACTGCTCCACCGCAGCGCTGGTCTGCGCGATGCGCTCCAGCTGATGACGCACCGCCGGGGGTGTACCGGCTTGTTCCAGCGCCAGTTCGGCGGCGTTGCCGATCACCGCCAGCGGGGTGCGCAACTCGTGGCTGGCGCTGTCGATGAAGGCGCGTTCGCGCTCGACGAACTGGCCGTTGCGATCGAGATAGTCGTTGAGTGCGTCGGCAATCACGTACAGCTCGGCGCTGCCCTGCGGGCCAACAGCAATACGTTGCGCACGCCGCTCGGGATGCAGCGCGCCGATGTCGCGCGCCAGCTCCACCAGCGGGCGCACCAGCCGCGCCATCGCATAAGTGCCCATCAGCAAGGTGATGCCGATCAGCGCGACGCCTGCCGCCAGCATCCAGCGCGTGATGAACTGCTCCAGCGCCTCGAAGTCGGTGATATCCAGCACCAGCGCCAGGCGCCCGGCATGCGGCGTGTCGCGCACCATCACCGCGCTCTGGCGGCCGGCGATTTCCAGCTCGTCGTGCAGGCCGGGATGCAGCGTGCGCAACACCGGCGGCACTGCCGCGCCGCCGTCGACGCGATACAGCCGCAAGGTGTCCGAGTCCTGCCAGCGGTAATCCGGATTCTGCGCACTGCGGTCCAGGATGCTGTCCAGCTCCGAATTCAACAACGAGCGCCACACGCCGTGTTCTGCGCGCTCGTGCAGATACTGCGCGGTGCCGAACACCGCCAGCACCATCAACAGCGTGTAGCCGAACAACCACACCAGCACGCGGCGGCCCAACGGGCGCTGCCTAAGCATCGCTGCACTCGCCCGCGGCCGGATCGCCGGCACCTTCCAGCGGCGCCAGGCGATAGCCCAGCCGCGGCAGGGTGTGGATCAGTTTCTGCGCGAACGGGCCGTCCACGCTGCGGCGCAACTCGTAGATATGCGAGCGCAGCATGTCGCCATCGGGCGGATCGTCGCCCCATAGCGATTGCTCCAGCCGCTGGCGGGTAACCGCGGCGGGGCTGGCCTGCATCAGCACTTCCAGCAGCTTGCGGCAGGCCGGATACAAATGCAGCACCTGGCCGGCGCGGGTGGCTTCCAGCGTGGACAGGTCCAGACGCAGATCAGCCACCTGCAGCAACTTGCCGCGTCGGCGCCCATGCGCACGCGCAAGCAGGGCCTCGATGCGGACCTCCAGTTCCGGCAGCGCGAACGGCTTGGTCAGATAGTCGTCGGCACCGGCCCGGAAGCCGGCGATCTTGTCGGGCAACTCGTCGCGGGCGGTGAGCATGATCACCGGCAGCTCGGACTGGTGCTGCTCGCGCAGGCGGCGCAGCACTTCCGGGCCGTCCATGCGCGGCATCATCCAGTCCAGCACCAGCACGTCGTACTGCTGGGTGGTGGCCAGATGCAGGCCGGTGATGCCGTCGGGCGCTGCGTCCAGGGTGTGCCCGCGCGCTTCGAAATAGTCGAACAGGTTGGCAACCATGTTGCGGTTGTCTTCGATGACCAGCAGCCGCATCAGCGCGTTTCCAGGGCGGCCCGGCAGGGACGATGTGCGCATCCTAACCGAGCCTGGCCGAACACAGCCGCTCTGGATGGCTCCGACAAAATTCCGACCTGCTTGCCGGATAGTGTGGCGCCCCACCGATCGGAGCGTGCGCGTGTCGCCTGCCATCTCCGCCGCCACTTCCCGCCAGCGTGCGCTGCTTGTCGCCGTGTTGCTGATCGTCGTCAGCCTGCTGGCCGGGCTGGGCCTGCGCCAGCCCAACCCGCCGGACGAGCCGCGCTTTGTGCTGGCCGCACGCAGCATGGTCGCGACCGGTCAGTGGCTATTGCCGCACCGGGGCAGCGAGCTGTACGCCGAAAAACCGCCGGTCTTCATGTGGTTGCAGGCAGCCAGCTACGAGCTGGTGCCGCACTGGCCGGTCGCGTTCCTGCTGCCGTCGCTGCTGGCTGCGCTCGCCACGTTATGGCTGACCTGGGACATCGCGCGGCGGTTGTGGAACCGGCGCGTGGCGCGGCATGCGGTACTGGCGTTGTTTGCGGTGCTGCAGTTCGGCCTGATGGCCAAGCGTGCGCAGATCGACATGGTGCTGGTGGCGCTGACCACGCTGTCGTTGTGGGGGATGCTGCGGCATCTGCTGCGCGGGCCGGACTGGCGCGCATGGACGCTGGGATTGTTCGCCGCCGGCGTGGGCACGGTGACCAAGGGTGTGGGCTTTCTGCCCTTGCTGCTGTTGCTGCCGTGGATGGCGCTGCCGCGCAGGCACTGGCGCGTGCTGCCGGCACGCGCACAGGCCGGGCGCAGCTGGTTGCTGGTGCTGCCCGCGTTCCTGGCGGGGACCGCGGTATGGCTTGGTCCGCTGGGCATCGCGTTGTGGCAGAGCAACGACCCGGCGCTGCATGCCTACGCGCACGAGTTGTTGTTCAAGCAGACCGGTACCCGTTACGCCCACGCCTGGCATCACCTCAAGCCGGCCTGGTACTACCTGCAGGTGATCGCCACGCTGTGGTTGCCCGGCTGCCTGCTGTTGCCCTGGCTGCTGCCGGCCTGGTGGCGGCGGCTGCGACGCGGCGACCCGCGCTATCTGTTGCTGCTTGCCTGGAGCATGTTGGTGCTGGTGTTTTTCAGCGCCAGCCCGGGCAAGCGCGAGGTCTACATCTTTCCGATGCTGCCGGCCCTGTGCATCGCCGCCGCACCGCTTCTGGCCGGGCTGCTGCGCAAGCGTGGTGTCCGCATATTGCTGACCGGCTACCTGCTGCTGCTTGCGCTGGCCGCTCTCGCATTGGGCAGCGGTATCGCACTGCATCTGCACTGGGCGGAAAACACCGCCCTGCAGCGCGGGATGGAGTTGGCCTCGCTGCGGTCGGTGGGTCTGTGGTCGATCGGCCTGGGCGTGGCCGGCCTCGCGGCAATTGCATGGTCGCGTGGCAAGCGCACCGGCACCGCGGTGGTGGTGGTGACCGCCGCACTATGGAGCGTGTATGGCCTGGGCTTGATGCCGGCACTGGACCCTTACAGTTCTGCCGCTGGCTTGATGCAGCGCGTGGGACAGCGCATTGGCCCGGAGGCCGAGCTGGGCATGCTGGCCTGGCGCGAGCAGAACATGCTGCAGGCGGATCGACCGGTCACCGACTTCGGCTTCAAGGCGAGTTGGCAGCAGCAGTGGGCCAAGGCAGGTCCATGGCTTGCACACGCACCTGAGCGCCGTTGGCTGTTCGTTCTCAAGCAGGCGGTACCGGCGTGCATCGATCCGGCGCAACGGATCGATATTGGCGAGTCCAACCGCAATCAATGGCAGTTGGTGCCGGGCACGGCCTGGCATGCCGGTTGCGTTGCAACCGCCTCCGACACCAACACCGGCGGTGGCGACAGCGAGACAGACTGAACGCCGGATAGCGCGTTAACCGCCGGACAACTCCGGTCCGACCGCTTTCCGACATGCCGCTTTCGAAGATGCCGGGCATAGACCACCGGCCGATGCTTCGATGACCTCGCTTCCCGTATACGCGCCAGCCCTGGCGCGCACAGCCACTCTCGCGCAAACCCGCTTTCTCGTTCGGCATCTGTGGCTGCCGCTGGTCGGCGTGCTGGTGCTCAGCGCGTTGTTGATGGGCGCCGGCGGCGACCAGTGGATTGCCGATGCGCTGTATCGGCTGCAAGGCGGGCAGTGGCTGCTCAAGGACCACTGGTTCACCAGCGGGGTGATTCACCGCGTCGGCAAATGGTTGAGCACGGCCGCCGGTGTCGGCGTGCTGGCGCTGGCGATCGTGGCATGGAGCAGGCCGCGCGCGCGCGCGATGCGCTGGCCGCTGACGTATCTGGCCGCATCGATCGCATTGTCGACTTCGCTGGTGTCCTTGCTCAAGTCGTGGACAGCGATGGATTGCCCTTGGGATTTGAGCCGTTATGGCGGCACGCATCCGATGATCGGTCTATTCGAATCACGCCACGGCATTGCTGCGTCCGGTTGTTTTCCGGCAGGCCATGCAAGCGCTGGTTATGCCTGGGTCGCGCTGTATTTCTGTGCACTGTCTCTACGTCCTGCATGGCGCCTGCCAGGACTATTCGCAGGTTTGGCGGCAGGTCTCATTTTCGGTCTTGCGCAGCAACTGCGCGGCGCGCATTTTTTATCGCACGACCTGTGGTCGCTGGCGGTGTGTTGGGGAACTGCACTTGCACTGTACTGCGCGATGCTGGCTCGACCGCATCGCGCCAATGCTGTGGTGTTGCAATCGGGGGATGCAGCATGAGTACCTATCTACCGCAATCGCGCTCGCTCAAGCGCCTGCGCGCACTGAGCTGGACGATGCAACCGACGGTTTCGACCGAGACCTTGGTGTTGCTGTCGAGTCTGTTCTTCGCGCTGGTGTGCAACCAGCTGTTCTGGCACACGGCGATGGCCACGCATCCGGGCAGTGTCGGGTTTGCCATCTCGTTGATGGCCTTGCTGGTGGCCGTGCATGCGTTGTTGCTGGGCCTGCTGGTGTGGCGCTGGAACGCCAAGCCGCTGTTGACGCTGTTGCTGTTCACCACCGCGCTGGCTGCGCATTACATGGACAGCTACAACGTCTACCTGGATGCGGACATGCTGCGCAACGTGCTGCATACCGACCACAAGGAATCGCGCGAACTGCTTACGCCCGGCTTGATCCTGCCGCTGCTGTGCTACTTCCTGATTCCGGCCACGCTGTTGTGGCGCACGCGCCTGCAGGCACGCAGCATCGGCAGATCACTGGCAATCCGCGCCGGCTTCTTGCTGGTGGTGGCAGTGGTCGGTGCGGCCGGCGCGATGCTGTCGTCGCAGGACGTCTCGGCATTGATGCGCAATCACCGCGAGGTGCGTTACCTGGCCACGCCGATCAACTATATCGTGGCGCTGCGGCAGAACCTCAAATCCGATTCGCCGCTCAAGCATGCGCCCAAGCAACCGGTCGAACACGACGCCATGGCCACACCACGTGCACCGGGGAGCCGTCCGCGCCTGCTGCTGGTGGTGCTGGGCGAAACCGCACGTGCGCAGAACTGGGGCCTCAACGGCTATGCGCGCCAGACCACGCCCGAGCTGGCGCAGGCCGGGGTGATCAATTTCCCCGACATGCATTCCTGCGGCACCAGCACCGAGGTCTCGGTGCCGTGCATGTTCTCGCCGTTCGGCCGCCGCGATTACAACGAGGACACGATTCGCGGCCACCAGTCGTTGCTGCATGTGCTCGAACACGCCGGCATTTCCACGCTATGGCGCGACAACCAGTCCGGCTGCAAGGGCGTCTGCGATGGCCTGGACATCCAGAAGCTGGACGATGCCACCACGCCAGGGCTATGCGCCGATGGTCGTTGCATGGACGAGATCCTGCTGAGCGACCTGGCTGCGCAAGTGCGTGCGAAACCCGGCGACCGCGTGGTGGTGGTGCATCAACTCGGCAGCCACGGGCCGAGTTACTTCGAGCGCTACCCGGCACAATTCGAGCGCTTCAAGCCGGTGTGCAGGACCGCCGATCTGGGGAGTTGCAGCCGTCAGAGCATCGTCAACGCCTACGACAATTCCATCACCTATACCGATCACTTCCTCAACCAGGCCATCCATACGCTGCGCGGGCTGCAGGACTACGATACCGCGATGATCTATCTCTCCGATCACGGCGAGTCGCTGGGAGAAAAAGGCCTCTACCTGCATGGCGTGCCGTACGCGATCGCGCCCAGGGAGCAGACCCACGTGCCGATGGTGATGTGGTTCTCGCCGGAGTTCGCACGCGACCGCGGCCTGGACGAGACCTGCCTGCGCCACCGTGCCGGCCAGTACACCGACCAGGACGCGCTGTTTCCGTCTGTGCTGGGACTGATGCAGGTCAAGACCAGCGCCTATGCGCCGGAGCGCGACCTGTTCGCCAAGTGCACGGGCAGCACGCTGCGCTGATCGATAACGCCTGCAGCCGCCCGCCTCAGTACATGCATGGCGGGCGTTGCCCCTTGCCCTGAACCCCGGCGCGCTCTAGCCTGCGTCGGACTTCACCGCAAGGACCACCCGTGAATCCTCGTTTGCTGTTGCTGGCACTGGCTGTGGCTGCCGGCACCCTGTCGTTGTCGGCCTGCCGCCAGGACGCGGCGGCACCCGCCAAGCCCGCTGCCAGCAAAGCCGCGCCGGAGGAAAGCGCCGACCAGTTCGTCGCGCGCATCAGCGCCGAGTACAAGGCCGCATACCCGGAACTCACCGCCGCGCAGTGGCTGTCCTCGACCTACATCAACGCCGATTCGCAATTGCTGGCCGCCAAGGCCAACGAACGCTCGCTGGCGCAACTGGACCGCTGGATCGAACAATCCAAGCAGTATGCAGGCAGCCCGATGTCGGCCGACAGCGCGCGTGCATTGCAACTGCTGAAATTGATGAGCGCCCTGCCCGCCCCACGCGACCCGGCCAAGCTGGCAGAGCTCACCCGGATCGCCGCCAAGATGGAAGGCGACTACGGTGCGGCCAGTTATTGCATAGGCGATGGCGAACAACGCCGCTGCCGCCAGCTCGGCGAGCTGGAACAGGTGCTGGCCAGCAGCCGCGATTACGCCGAACAACTGGATGCCTGGCAGGGCTGGCATGGCACCGCAATCCCGATGCGCAAGGACTACCAGCGCTTTGTCGAACTCGCCAACGAGGGCGCACGCGGGCTGGGCTTTGCCAATGTCGGCGTGCTGTGGCGCAGCGGTTACGACATGCCGCCAGCGCAACTGGCCAGCGAAACCGACCGTCTCTGGGACCAGGTCAAGCCGCTGTACACACAACTGCAGTGCTATGCGCGCGGCAAGCTCGATACGCAATACGGCAAGGACAAGGGCGAGCTTGCCGGCGGCATGCTGCCCGCGCATCTGATGGGCAATATGTGGCAGCAGGACTGGAGCAACCTGTGGGACCTGCTGCAGCCGTACCCGGGTGACGGCGACCTGGACATCACCGCTGCGCTGGAAAAACAGTACCAGGGCAACCTGAGTGCGGTGCTGGCGCGCACCACCGGCACCGAAGGCGGCAGCGGCGTACGCTTCCAGGCCGAGCGCGAAGCGCAGCTGCGCACCGCAAAACAGATGACCGAACGTGCGCAGGATTTCTACACCTCGCTCGGCATGCCCAAGCTTCCCGACAGCTATTGGCAGCGTTCGCAGTTCATCAAACCGCTGGACCGCGACGTGGTCTGCCATGCCAGCGCATGGGACATGAACATGGGCGGCGAAGCGACCCAGAATATCGGTGCGGACGTGCGCACCAAGATGTGCATCAAGCCGACCGAAGAGGATTTCACCACCATCTATCACGAGCTTGGGCACCTCTATTACGACCTGGCCTATAACCCGCTGCCGCCACTGTTCCAGAACGGTGCCAACGACGGTTTCCATGAAGCGATCGGCGACACCATCGTGCTGGCGATGACGCCCAGGTATCTGCAGTCGATCGGCATGATCGGCGAACAGCAAACCAGCCGCGAGGCGTTGCTCAATTCGCAGATGCGCATGGCGCTGAGCAAGGTCGCCTTCCTGCCGTTCGGCCTGATGATCGACCGCTGGCGCTGGGGCGTGTTCGACGGCTCGATCCCCCCCGAGCGTTACAACCAGGCCTGGTGGGACCTGAAAGCCAGGTACCAGGGCGTGGCACCGGCGAGTCCACGCGGCGAAGAGTTCTTCGATGCCGGCGCCAAGTACCATGTGCCCGGCAACACGCCGTACACCCGGTATTTTCTTGCGCACATCCTGCAGTTCCAGTTCTACAAGGGCCTGTGCGAGGCCGCCGGCCAGCAAGGCCCGTTGTACGAGTGCAGCTTCTACGGCAACAAGGACGCCGGGCAAAAATTCTGGTCGATGCTGCAACGGGGCTCCAGCCAACCCTGGCAGACCACGCTGAAGGAACTCACCGGCAACGACCGCCTGGATGCCGGCCCGATGCTGGAATACTTCGCGCCGATGGACGCCTGGCTGAAGCAGCAAAATCAGGGAAAATTGTGCGGCTGGCAGGCAAGCGCACCCGCTGCCACAGGCAATGCGCCTGTGCCTGCCGCAACGCACTGACGCGCGCGCTCCCCGCGCCATGCGGCAGCCGCCACCCTGGTCGCCGCACGGGAGGCGCAGCAGCAGGACGTAGGCCGACCGGCACCGGCGCGCTGATCCAGCGCACTGCTTGAAGCGCAGCCAATTGATGCGCAGCGCCCGGCCCCGAACGCGGCCCATCCACGCGCAATGGGCCGTGTTCGGAGTCGGCTTGGCCGACCACCGCTGCGTGCATGGCCTCAGTTGGTGCGCGCGGGCACCAGCTTCTGCGCGAACTCGATCCGGAACGCCTCGAAATCCCTGCCGTCGGCGGCCGCCTCGGCATGCGCCGCGTCCTTGAGCGCGTCCGAATAGGTCAGCCGTACCGGCGTGCCCTGGCGTTCGTGCAGCTCGGCCGCGCGCATGATCAGGGCCAGCACCTGGGCGGCGCTGGTGCTTTCGCCGGCGATGCGGCCGTCCATGCCCAGCACCCATTCGCCATCGCGGCGGACGATGCCGGCCAGCAGCGTGCGCTGCTGGTCGCGCAGTTCGGCATGCGGCTCGATCGGCGAGACCGGCGCGGGATTGGCGGCGGCCTGGTTGCGCTGGCGCTCGGCGGCGCGCTTGCGGGCGTCGCGGCGCAGCTTGGAATCGGTGGACATGCAGGCTCCTGTGAGGTCAGAGATGGTCGGCCGGCTCCAGAGGCACTGCCTCCTCGGCCTGGCGGCGGCGTAGACGGCGGCCGCTGCGGCGTTCCCAGCGCCAGAATAGCCAGCCCAGCAGGAAAAAACCGGTCATGCCGATCGCCAGATGGCGCGGGTGTTCACTCAGCAGCGGCGACAGCACCCCGGCCACCAGCGTATTGGTCATCAGTTGGGTGAAGGCCTGCAGCGAGGAGGCCAGGCCGCGCTGATGCGGGTACATGTCCAGCACCGCCAGCGCCAGGATCGGGAAGATCAGCGCCATGCCCACGCCGGCCAGGAAGATCGGCAGCACCGCCCAGGGCAGCGCGATCTGCGCTGCCGTCATGGTGTAGCCCAAGTTCGCCAGCGCCGCCACGCCGCAGCAGATGAAGCCGATGCGGATCTGCTGCACCGGGTCCATGCTGCCGGCCATGCGCCCGGACAGGAACGAGCCCAGCGTCATGCCGCCGATGGTGGGAATGAACAGCCAGGCGAAGTCGCCCTCGCCCAGGTGCAGGTGGCGCATGATCAGCACCGGCGCCGAGGCGATGTACAGGAAGATCCCGGCGAAGTTGAACGCACCGGCCGCGGCCAGCCGCTGGAAACGCGGGTTGAAGCCGATCCGCACGTAGTCGCGCATCAGGCGGCGCAGCTGCAGCGGCGTGCGCGCCTGCGGCGGGTGGGTCTCCGGCAGCCAGGTCAGCGTGGCCAGCAGCAGCACCAGCCCGAATGCCACCAGGAACCAGAAGATCAGCGGCCAGCCGGCGCCGCTGAGCAGGATCCAGCCGCCGATGATCGGCGCGATCGCCGGGGCGATGCCGAAGATCATCGACACCTGGCTCATCAGCCGTTGCGCGTCCGCCCCCTGGAACAGGTCGCGGATCACCGCTCGCCCAACGATCATGCCCACCCCGGCCGACAGCCCCTGCAACGCGCGGAACGCCAGCAGGGTGGGCAGGTCCTGCGACAGCGCGCAGCCCACCGAGCCGGCGATGAACAGCAGCAGCCCGCCCAGGATCACCCGCTTGCGGCCCCAGGCGTCCGACAGCGGGCCGTGCGCGATGCTCATCAGCCCGTAGGCGAGCAGATAGACGCTGATGGTCTGCTGGATCGCCACCTCGTCCACCGCCAGGCTGCGGCTGAGCCGCGAGAACGCCGGGAAGATGGTGTCGATGGAAAACGGGCCAAACATCGCCAACCCGGCGAGCAGCAGCGCCATGCGACGGGTGGAAGGCGTGGTGGGGGTCATGCAGGGATCCGAAACGTGGTGCATCGGGGGACGCACGCCGGCGCCGCCCTGGGGGCGGCGTCGGGATGAGCACAAGGGCGTCGATGATAGGCGCTCGCCGTTGCAAGGTTAAGCAGACCCGAGTACATAGGCCTGCCGCGTGCGCTCCGGCGCGTGCGCACGCAGGCTATAATCGGCCGGCAACACGGTGGGAGAAGCGGCACTGCCGCTGCCGAAGGCGCAACAGCCCGTAATCGCTCAGGCCCGATACCATCCGCAGTACAACTCTGGAGAGACCGGCCGATGCCGGCGCCGAAGGGGCACGGAACGCAGGCAGGCCCAGCGCCATGCCGCGTTCCTAAACTCTCAGGCAAAAGGACAGAGGGGCGCGAGGAAGACTGTCGCTGCGACAGGAGGTGATGCGCTGCGCGCGTCACGCCGGTGCGGTGGCTGTCGACCATTCGTCTGCCCCCTGCCCCGGATGCCCGCCATGTCCCAGACCACGTCTTCCTTGCGCGACCTCGAACACCACAGTGCGTTCGTCGAACGCCATATCGGCCCCAACGACGCAGAAATCGCGCAGATGCTGGGGGTGGTCGGCCACGCCTCGCTGGATGCGATGACCGATGCGATCGTGCCGGGCAACATCAAGTCGCCCGCGGCGCTGGCGCTGCCCGAGGCGATCACCGAAGAAGAGGCGCTGGCCAAGATCCGCGCCATCGCCAGCAAGAACCAGGTGCAGCGCAGCTTCATCGGCCAGGGCTATTACGGCACCCATACGCCGAAGGTGATCCTGCGCAACATCCTGGAAAACCCGGCCTGGTACACCGCGTACACGCCGTATCAGGCCGAGATTTCGCAGGGCCGCATGGAAGCGCTGATCAACTTCCAGACCTTGTGCGCCGATCTGACCGGCATGCAGATCGCCAACGCCTCGCTGCTGGACGAAGCCACCGCCGCGGCCGAAGCGATGACGCTGGCCAAGCGCTCGGCCAAGTCGAAGTCGGACACCTTCTTCGTGCACGACGCGGTGCACCCGCAGACGCTGGAACTGCTGCGCACCCGCGCCGAACCGCTGGGCATCGTGCTGCGCGTCGGCACGCCGGAAGAGGCTTTGCAGGCCGAGTGCTTCGGCGTGCTGCTGCAGTACCCGGACAGCTTCGGGCATATCGGCGATCACGCCGCGCTGGCCGATGCGGTGCACGCACAAGGCGGCCTGGTCGCGGTGGCCACCGACCTGCTGGCGCTGACCCTGATCGCCGCACCCGGCGAATGGGGCGCGGACATCGTGGTCGGCAATTCGCAGCGCTTCGGTGTGCCGTTCGGCTTCGGCGGCCCGCATGCGGCGTTCATGGCCTGCCGCGATGCCTACAAGCGCTCGATGCCGGGCCGGCTGATCGGCGTGTCGATCGATGCCGCCGGCAACCCGGCCTATCGCCTCACCCTGCAAACGCGCGAGCAACATATCCGCCGCGAGAAGGCCACCTCCAACATCTGCACCGCGCAGGTGCTGCTGGCAGTGATGGCCTCGATGTACGCGGTCTACCACGGCCCCGAGGGCCTGACCCGCATCGCGCGGCGCACCCATCGCCTTGCCGCGATTCTGGCCGCCGCCCTGCGCGGTGCCGGCATCACCGTGGGCGAGCAGTTCTTCGACACCCTGCACGTCAAGGCGATCGATGCCGAGGCCATCCACGCCAAGGCCCGCGCCGCCGGCATCAACCTGCGCGCGATCGACAGCGAAGCGGTCGGCATCAGCCTGGACGAAACCAGCACGCGCGCCGACGTGATTGCGCTGGCGCAGCTGTTCGGTGCCACTGCCGATGTGGATGCGCTCGATGCCGCTACCGCCGATGCCCTGCCGCAGGGTCTGCTGCGCAGCAGTGCATTCATGACCCACCCGGTGTTCAACACTCACCACAGCGAGCACGAGCTGCTGCGTTACATGCGCTCGCTGGCCGACAAGGATCTGGCGATGGATCGCACCATGATCCCGCTGGGCAGCTGCACGATGAAACTCAACGCCACCGCCGAAATGATTCCGGTGACCTGGCCGGAGTTCGGCGCCATCCATCCGCTCGCACCGGCAGAACAATCGGCCGGCTATGCGCAGCTGATCGACGAGCTGGAAGCGATGCTGGTCGAGTGCACCGGCTACGACGCGGTGAGCCTGCAGCCAAACTCCGGCGCGCAGGGCGAATACGCCGGCCTGCTGGCGATCCGCGCGTATCACCGTTCACGCGGTGAAGCGCATCGCGATATCTGCCTGATTCCCGAATCCGCCCACGGCACCAATCCGGCCTCGGCGCAGATGTGCGGCATGACCGTGGTGGTGACCAAGTGCGATGCCAACGGCAATGTCGATGTCGACGACATCCGCGCCAAGGCGGAGAAGTACTCCGAGCGCCTGGCCGCGTTGATGATCACTTACCCGTCCACCCACGGCGTGTTCGAAGAAGACGTAGTGGCGATCTGCGAAGCGGTGCATGCGCATGGCGGCCAGGTCTACACCGACGGCGCCAACATGAATGCCCTGGTCGGCGTGGCCAAGCCCGGCAAGTGGGGCTCGGACGTGTCGCACCTGAATCTGCACAAGACCTTCTGCATTCCGCACGGCGGCGGCGGCCCAGGTGTGGGCCCGTGCGCGGTGAAGTCGCATCTGGCGCCTTACCTTCCTCGTGCCGGCATCCATGCCGGCGAAGGTCAAGATGCCGCCATCCATGGCGGCGGACTCAACTCCGAAAGCGGAGCTGCCGGCTCCTTGCGCACTGGGGGCATGGTCAGCGCGGCGGCTTATGGTTCTGCGTCGATCCTGCCGATCAGCTCGATGTACGTGACCATGATGGGCAGCGCCGGCCTGCGCAAGGCGACCCAGGTGGCCCTGCTCAATGCCAACTACATCGCCAGGCGCTTGGCGCCGCACTACAAGACGCTGTACACCGGCCGCAACGGCCTGGTGGCGCACGAGTGCATCCTCGACATCCGCCCGCTGGAAAAGACCAGCGGCATCGGTGCCGAAGACATCGCCAAGCGCCTGATCGACTTCGGCTTCCACGCGCCGACGCTGAGCTTCCCGGTCGCCGGCACCTTGATGGTGGAGCCGACCGAAAGCGAATCGCAGCACGAACTGGACCGCTTCATCGACGCGATGATCCAGATCCGCGAAGAGATCCGCGCCATCGAAGACGGCCGCCTGGACCGCGACGACAACCCGCTCAAGCACGCCCCGCATACCGCCACCCAGGTGTCGGCCAGCGAGTGGACCCACGCCTACCCGCGCGAACTGGCCGCCTTCCCGCTGCCCAGCCTCAAGCAGCAGAAGTACTGGCCGCCGGTGGCGCGCGTGGACAACGTCTACGGCGACAAGAACGTGATGTGCGCCTGCATCCCGGTGGATGCGTACAAGGACGACGTGGAGGCGTAGGCGTTGACATGCGGCATTGACGTGCGGCATTGAAACCCGGCCCGAGCAATCCCGGGCCGGATTTTTCGTTTTTTTGCGGCTGCGGCTGCGGTGCTGTGTTCTGGACACATCGCGCGCGTGCGGCAAGCGCCTGCGGCGTATGCGACCACCGCTCGGCGCGGGAACCTCGCCGTTAGACCTCACTGTCCAGGCCGCATCGAGAGATAGTTGAACGGCGTGGAGGCGTCAGTTGCAGAGCGGATGATCTGCGGCCTGACTGCAGGGCCCGTGCCCGCCCATAGTGCAGGACGCGCCGCCGGCACGGCCGTTGTGCGCCATCCATGCCGCAGAGGCTCTCGATCGGGGTCCTTCGATCCAACCGATGTGACGGCCATTGCCGACATCACTGCACGCGTCAGGCAATACCTTGCCACCATCCCACAGCGTTCGGGCGAGTCTATCGGCCGCTCTCACTCAGGCAGCCCACGCGTTTTCCTTCCCTACACGTCCGCTCGCGATGATGTACGCCTGAGAGAGGACACAACAGACAGTGATCGAGCGCGACAGAGCTTCATTGACACGTCACCTGGCCTGCCTGCTGCTTGCCAGCCTTGCAGTGACCGCGTGCGCGCCACGCCGTCCTGGCGAGGTGCCGGCGCTGGTGCACGCGGCCGATGCGCAGGCCGAGGTGGTGCAGACCGATGCCGGCGCAGTCCGCGGTGTTGCCGGCGCGCAGGGGCGGGTGTTCTTGGGCGTGCCGTTCGCCGCGTCGCCGGTGGGCGCATTGCGCTTTCGCGCGCCGCAGGCGGCGCCAGCCTGGAAGGGAGTCCGCGATGCCACCCAGGCCGGGCCGGCGTGCCTGCCGCGTTATCGCTTCGGGCAGAAGCAGGTGTCCGAGGATTGCCTCACCCTCAACGTCTATGCGCCACCCGGCCCTGCGCCGGCGCATCCGCGCGCAGTGATGGTGTGGATCTACGGTGGCGCGCTGGAGCTGGGCAGCAATGTCGACTACGACCTGAGTGCATTGGCCGCGCGGCAGAACGTCATCGTGGTGGCGCCCAATTACCGGCTGGGAGTGTTCGGTTTCTTTGCGCATCCGGCGCTGCGTGGCGAGGGCGAAGGCGCATACGGATTGCTCGATCAACAGGCTGCGTTGCGCTGGGTCAGGCGCAATATCGCCGTCTTCGGCGGCGATGCGCACAACGTCACCGTCTTCGGCGAATCGGCCGGTGCCTGGAGCATCTGCTATCAACTGGCCGCACCGGGCGCGGCCGGTCTGTTCCAACGCGCAATCCTGCAGAGCGGCAGTTGCCTGGCCAGCGATTCCAGCCTGCCACGTGCCGAAGCCGAGCGCGGCGGTGTGCGCATGGCGCAGACGCTTGGCTGCGAGCGCGCAGGCGATGTTGCCGCGTGCCTGCGCGCATTGCCCGCTGACACCGTGGCCGATGCAAAACCGCAGCGCCGTGGCCTGACCGGCAGCGATGCGTGGGCGCCGATGTCCGGCGGCGAGGTGTTGCCGTTGCCGCCCGCCAAGGCGATCGCCAACCTTCAAGACGCGCAGGTGCCGGTGCTGATCGGCAGCAACCGCAACGAAGGGCGGCTGTTTGCGCAGCTGCTGTCCTACATCGGCAAGCTCAACCTGCGCAGCGGTTATGAGGCACGCCTCAAGCGCATGCATGCCGACCCTAGCGCGATCATGGCGCGCTACGCGGACGTTGCCGCGCAATCGCGCTGGGATGCGTTTGCCGACATCGTCACCGATGGTGGATTCGCTTGCCCAACACGTAGGCTGGGCCAGGCCTTGCGCAGCCGCGCGCCGGTGTATGCGTACGAATTCGACGACCCGCAGGCGCCTTACGGCCTGTTGCGCCTGCCGTTCTCGCATCCGCTGGGCGCGTATCACGCGTCCGAGCTGGTGTACCTGTTCCAGCGTCCGTGGGTGCTCAGTGGCGCGCCGGCGTTCACGCCGGCGCAGCAGGCCTTCGCCGATACGCTGCAGGATTACTGGGGCGCGTTTGCACGCACCGGCGATCCGAACGGTGGCGGCCGGCCGCAGTGGCCGCGCTTCGATGGAGACACCCCGTTGACGCTGTCGCCGGGCAGGATCGGTGCAACGCCCGACTTCGTACAACGGCATCGCTGCGCGTTCTGGGATGCGCAAGCGCACATCGCCTCCACATCCGCGCAGCCACCGTTGCATTAGAACGGCAGCAGAGATGGCGAATGCTGTCACACCCAATCCGACGCTACAGGAGTGACAGATGTCCGAACCCACCTTTCCGCATTGCCCCGAAGTGCGCCTGCGCAATGGGCGAAACGTGCCTGCGCTCGGCATGGGCTCCTGGAATCTAGGCCAGGGCCGACATGCGCCGCAGCAGGAAATCGACGCATTACAGACCGGCCAGCAGTTGGGCATGCGCTTGATCGATACCGCCGAAATGTATGGCAACGGGCGCTCCGAGCAACTGATCAGCCAGGCTATCGGCAGCGCGCAGCCGCCGTATCTGGTGTCGAAGGTCTTGCCGAGCAATGCCAGCGCACGCGGCATCGCGCGTGCCTGCGAGGCCAGCCTGCAGCGGCTTGGCGTGCGCACGCTGGATCTGTATCTGCTGCACTGGCGCGGTGGCAGCGAGCTACGCGAAGTGGTCGATGCCTTCGAGGCCTTGCGTGATGCCGGCAAGATCCGCGACTGGGGCGTATCGAATTTCGATGTGGAGGACATGCAGGAGCTGTGGGAGATCGAGGGCGGCCAGCATTGCCTGGTCAATCAGGTGCTGTATCACGCCGGTAGCCGCGGCATCGAGTTCGATCTGCTGCCGTGGTGCGCACAGCACGAGGTGACGGTGATGGCGTATTCGCCGCTTGGCAGCCGCGCATTGCTGGATCACCCGGTACTGCACGCGATC
This sequence comes from Xanthomonas arboricola pv. guizotiae, assembly GCF_002940205.1. Lineage (GTDB taxonomy): Bacteria > Pseudomonadota > Gammaproteobacteria > Xanthomonadales > Xanthomonadaceae > Xanthomonas > Xanthomonas arboricola_C. The sequence goes on along the minus strand of NZ_MDSK01000018.1, from coordinate 8,136 downwards.
GGCGAGCGACGCGGCGTGGCCGCAACTGCGGTAGCGCTGGCATGGGCAATCCGCAGTGGCCGGGTCATTGCCATTCCCGAATCGGGAACGCCTGCACATGTGCGCGCGAATGCAGCGGCGTGCACGCTGCAACTGGACGCGCAGGACCTTGCCGAACTGGACCGTGCGTTCCCGCCACCGACACGCAAGCAGCCGCTGGATCTGCTGTAGTCGGCATGTACCGGTCGCGTTCGCTGCATGCGTTGCAGACCGTGCATCGGTGCATTGCGTGACAGACGCATCGGGCAGCTGCGATCCAGCGCAAGCTTTTGGCTGCATGTGAGTATTCGTTCGCATGCAGACACGTGCACTTAACAGCGCCACTCCCAGGCTCAGTGGATCAGCCCGCATTTCAAGCCCGCCAGAGTGGAGTCCCATGCCCAAGTCCCCCAGCAAGTCCGCGCAACTTCCGTCCACCGCTGCTGTCAGCGCAACTCCCGAAACGTTGCGCGGCACGGGCGATGAATTGCATCAGAAGGCCGGCGGCACGCATCCGCAGCTGACCACCAACCAGGGCATTCCGGTTGGCGACAACCAGAACTCGCTGCGCGCAACGCCGCGCGGGCCGACGTTGCTGGAAGACTTCATCCTGCGCGAGAAGATCACCCACTTCGATCACGAGCGCATTCCCGAGCGCATCGTGCACGCACGTGGCAGCGCGGCGCATGGCTATTTCGAGCTGACCAAGTCGTTGAGCCAGTACACCACCGCCAAGATCTTCACCGAAGTCGGCGAAAAGACGCCGTTGTTCACGCGTTTCTCCACCGTTGCCGGTGGTGCCGGCTCGGTGGACACGCCGCGCGACGTGCGCGGGTTTGCGGTGAAGTTCTACACCAAGGAAGGCAACTGGGATCTGGTGGGCAACAATATCCCGGTGTTCTTCATCCAGGATTCGATGAAGTTCCCGGACCTGATCCACGCGGTGAAAATGGAGCCGGACCGCGGTTTCCCGCAGGCCGCCAGTGCGCACGACACCTTCTGGGACTTCATCTCGCTGAGCCCCGAATCGATGCACATGATCATGTGGGCGATGAGCGACCGCACCATTCCGCGCTCGCTGCGCATGATCGAAGGCTTCGGCATCCACAGCTTCCGTTTCCTCAATGAAAAGGGCGACAGCACCTTCGTCAAGTTCCATTGGCGCCCCAAGCTCGGCCTGCAGTCCACGATCTGGGACGAGGCGGTGAAGATTGCCGGCGCCGACCAGGACTTCCATCGTCGCGATCTGTTCGAATCGATCCAGAGCGGCGACTTCCCCGAGTGGGAGCTGGGCGTGCAGCTGTTCACCGAGGCGGAAGCCGATGCATTCCCGTTCGATCACCTGGATTCGACCAAGGTCATTCCGGAAGAACTGGTGCCGCTGCAGATCGTCGGCCGCATGGTGCTGGACCGCTGGCCGGACAATTTCTTCGCAGAGACCGAGCAGGTGGCGTACTGCCCGGCCAACATCGTGCCCGGCATCGACTTCAGCAACGATCCGCTGCTGCAGGGCCGCCTGTTCTCGTATCTGGATACGCAGCTGAGCCGCCTGGGTGGGCCGAACTTCCACCAGATCCCGGTCAATGCGCCCAAGTGCCCGTTCGCCAACAACCAGCGCGACGGCCATATGCAGATGGGCATCCCCAAGGGCCGTGTCGCCTACGAGCCCAGCTCGTTGCAGGCCGATGCGCCGCGTGAGGCGCTGCGTGGATTCCCCAGCCACGCGACTCCGGCCGAAGACGGTGCCAAGGGCCGCGTGCGCGCAGAAAGCTTTGCCGATCACTACAGCCAGGCGCGCATGTTCTTTCGCAGCCAGACCGCACCGGAACAGGCGCATATCGCATCGGCGCTGGTATTCGAGTTGTCCAAGGTGGAGACCGCGCACGTGCGCGAAGCCGTCGTCGGCCACCTGCGTCACATCGACCCGACGCTGGCACAGCGTGTGGCCGATGGCATGGGCATGACCACGTTGCCGCCGGCACCGCCGGCTGCGGTCGCACCGACCGACATGCCGCTGTCGCCCGCCTTGCAGCTGATCGGCAAGATGAAGGACACCTTGCAGGGCCGCACGGTCGGCATCCTGATTCACGACGGCTCCGATGCAGCGACGATCAAGGCCGTGCGCAAGGCCGCCGAAGCCGCCGGTGCCACGGTCAAGATCGTTGCGCCAAAACTGGGCGGCGCCAGGCTCAGCGACGGCAAGCAACTGGCTGCCGACGGTCAATTGGCCGGCACACCCTCGGTGGTGTTCGATGCGGTGGCGGTGGTGTTGTCGTCGGAAGCTGCCAAGGCGCTGACACGCGAATCGGCGGCATTGGATTTCGTCAGCAATGCGTGGGCGCATCTGAAGGCGATCGCTTTCGACGATGGCGCGCAGCTGCTGCTGAAGGCCGGCAATGTCGGCAAGGACGCGGGCGTGATCGCGGCTGCGGACACCAAGGCATTCATCACTGCCGCCAAGACCCGCCAGTGGGCACGCGAACCGAAGGTGCGCATGCTGGCGTAACCGCATCCGCATGGGCTGCGCAGGCTTGGGCGCGAACGACTTCTACGTCGTTCGCGCCCAAGTCGTTTATGCGGCAGCGATTCATCCTCTACGGAAAACCAGCGCATCCTCTGCGATGGCCAGTTTTCAACGACTTTTTGGGCAGCGTCTCATAAACGATGCTGCGATTTGGAGTCCTGGCTGTCTCTACGTTGTGGCGCGGTCATGTCTTTGGGTATCGGTGCGCGCGGCCAGGTCGGCAGTAGAGCAGCGGGCTGCGACTCGGCTGCGAGGCCCTTGCCCGCCCACCATCGCAGGACACGCCGCAAGTACGTCCATGTAGGCTCTTACGCGGCATCCATGCCGCGTAAGGTCCCGCGACGGTGAGCGGGCAAGGACCCGTCGAGAGAGTCGGTGCCCACGGTTGCAAGCAAGAGTATGCGGTGCGCTGGGCGGATTGCTCTGGGTCCGACCAGCCCTTAACGACTCTCCGCTGCAAGCGGAGTAGCCAACAGGCTTTCAACACGTGACCTACCAACTTCTCTTCTGCCCAGGCTGAGCAACAAGCTTTCAGGAAAACAGCCGACCAACTGTCTGGTGCGGTGCCCTCGCCGATTGCGGGACCGTGTGGCGGCATGGATGCCGCCACCGAGCCTCCATGGACGGATTCACGGCGTGTCCCGCAAGCGGTGAGGGCACCGCGCACTCGACTCCCCAGGCTTTTGACTGCATCTACCAAACGAGACTGCAACCCGGAATTCCGCTGGATTCACGCAGTGCTCGGCAAGCAGTAAGGGAGCCACGTGCTCGGCTAACTCAGCTACTGAGCAGTCGTCTTGCTCGGGCGCGCTAAGCCGGTTCGGCAGGAAACTGCGCCGCGTTCGCCAGCGCGCGGTACTCGCGTGGCGTCATGCCGACCGCCAGCTTGAACTGCCGTGCGAAGGCACTCTGATCGCTGAAACCGCAGGCATGCCCGATTTCGGTGAGGCTCTTGTTTCCGTGCAGCAGATGCATCGCCATCTGCAGCCGTAGCTTGGCCAGCACCTGTTGCGGGGTGAGTTGGAACACCTTGCGGAACGAGCGTTGCAGCTTGGACATCGAAAACCCGGTGATCTCCACCAGCGCCTGCATCCGCACGTTCTGCGCGTAGTTGGCGTTGAGGTACGCCAGCGCAAGCCGCAGTTTTTCGTACTGCGATGCGTGCCCGTCCTGCGGCCCCAGATCGCGCGAGATGCCGATGATGCCCTGCACCTTGCCGTCGACCAGCAGCGGCCGTTTGCAGGTCAGGCACCAGCCCGGTTCGCGGTTGGCGAACAGATGCAGTTCCAGCAGGTTGTCGATCACTTCCCCGGCCAGCACCTGCTCGTCCTGATTGGCGTAGTTGGTCCCCAGCCCGCTGGGATAGACCTCGGCAACGCGCTTGCCGATCAACTCCTTGCGCGATTTCAGGCCCAGGCGCCGCAGCATGGTCTGGTTGACGTGGGTATAGCGGCCCTCGCGATCCTTGACGAAGAACAGCACGTCCGGCACCGCATCGAACAACGCTTCCAGATCGGCGGGATCGATGCTCTTCATGCAGGAGGTCATGCGGGACTGGACTCGGGATCGGGAAAGACGCTGCTGGCGATCACACGCGCCACCGATGCAGACCGCAGCGCGTGCAGCGCCATGATACGCCGCGCGCCTCAGACGCCGGCGCACTGCACTCAGCGCGGGTTGTCGGCCACCTTGGACGCGGCCGGCGCAGCCTTGCCGTCCACCGCCGCTGCGGTGGGATTACCGATGCGATCCAGCGGCACCTGCTGCGCGCGCCAGCCACTGACCACCGCCGCACCGGACTGCGAGCCCACCTGCACCTGCAGGCGCGCACTGCCGCCGGGCGCGATGAACTCGACGGCGCAGTCGCCGGCGGCGATGCAGCTGTCGGCGGCGAGCGGATCCACCAGCTGCCAGCCCTGTTCCATCACCGCCTGCGCAAACGCGCGGTAGCCCATGCCGGACTTCAACGTGGCCGGCAACGGCACGGCCGGATCGCTGGCCACCGCATCGGCGCCAACAGCGGCGGTCGCAGACACCGGCGTGCGCGCAGGCACGGCCACGGGCCGCGATGCGGCATTCAGGGCAGGACTACAGACTAGGGCGAGCGCCCACACAACGGGGCGGAACACGGTGCGCATGCAAACGGTCCTTGCGATCCTGGCAGGGAGCTGGGAAAGTTAAAGAATCGCTATCTTGACATGGCTTGCAGGCGTTGCGGCAGTGCTGGCCGGTGCTGGCATTCAGCCAGATGCGGTGATCCAGGCCATCCCGGTTTGCCACAAGCGGGCTCATCCAGACAACACGCTCTCAGGCTCACGCAACCCCTGCAGACATCGCTTGGCGGGGCAAGGCGCGACTGCGCAAACGTCGGGGCGAAGACCAGACCCACTGCAGCCATGTCCGGTACAGCGCAGAGTCGCCATCTTCGCAAGCACATTGCATCATTGCGGTTTGATCGTGGAGTACCCGATGCCCGACACCACCCCTCCCGTCTATGCGGTCGGCCAGCTCTGGCGCTGCCGCGGGCGGACTGCAACCGAGACCCCGCTGCTGCTGATCAACCAGATCGACGTGCACCCGCACGGCGGCCAGATCCTGCACGTGAGCATCAGCGACATCCAGGTACGTCACGCAGGCTTGCCCGACGGGATCCTGGACGCGCTGCCGCACATCCCGGTGATCGCGCAGACCCTGGAACGCAGCGCCGCCGAACACGTCGGCACTGCCGCGCCCAATCAGGATTACCTGCCTGGCTATGCGCAATGGAAGGCCGCCTTCGACGCCGGCAATGCCGGTTCGTTCGGCATTGCAGTGGCGGAGATCCTGCAGATCGTGGAAGGCCAGTTGGCCAAACGCGATCAGCTGTCGAACTGAGCAAACCGAACGAACGCCTGCGACCTGCATTAGGGAAGGTCTGAACAATTCCCCATGATCCTGCGACAATCGCACAGAGGCAACGGGACGATGACGATGCAACTTTCCTTCGGCGACGCTGAGTACAACGGCAAGCGCAAGCGGACGCGGCGTGAGGTGTTCTTGGCCGAGATGGATCAGGTCGTGCCGTGGAAGGACCTGCTGGGGCTGATCGAGCCGCACTATCCAAAGTCGGGGCAGCAGGGGCGACAGCCGTATCGGCTGGAGACAATGCTGCGCATCCATTTTTTGCAGCGTTGTATGCATTGAGCGATCCTAAGGATGGCGAGCGCGATCCGGAGATGCACCAGACCAAGAAGGGCAACCAGTACTACTTCGGGATGAAGGCGCACATCGGGGTGGACGATGACTCCGGGTTGGTGCACCACGTCGAATGCACGGCGGCAAACGTGGCCGATATCACGCAAGCGCACAAGCTGCTGCACGGCAAGGAAGAGACGGTGTGCGGGGACAGTGGCTACACCGGGCTTGAGAAGCGCGGTGAGATGAAACGCAAGCGCAAGCTGCGCTACCTGATCGCGGAAAAGCCCTCGAAGCTGAAGCAGATCAAGAACAAGCGCGAACTGAAGTTGGCCAAGCGGTGGGAGCACGCCAAGGCCAGCCTGCGCGCGAAGGTTGAACACCCGTTTCGTGTGATCAAGCGCCAGTTTTGCTACACCAAGGTGCGCTATCGCGGCCTGGCCAAGAACACCTCGCAGGTGCTGACGCTGTTTGCGCTGTCGAACCTGTGGCTGAAGCGCAAAGAGTTAATGCCCGCCGCGGGGTAGGTGCGCCTGTAATCTGGGTAATACCCCGCAAATGCGCCCAAAACGGCAAAAAATCGAGGATCTGAGTGCCTTGAGCNCCAACCTCAGGCGTCGATCAGAAGTCTATCGAGGAGTTGTTCAGAGCTTCCTTAGGCCGCTACTCAGGGCGGGGGACGTCGCCGATGCGGCTTACCGTGGGCGTTGGCTCCCAGAAGAGCAGTCGGTCTATACTGCCCCCTATGAGCCAGCCCAGACCCGACTTCCTCAAACTCTCCGTAGCGGAGCGTATCCAGCTGGCGGAAGACATTTGGGACAGTATTTCTGCTGAGAGCCCGGAGTCTGCGGCGTTGACATCCGCCCAGCTCCAGGCAGTGCAGGCTCGGTTGCAAGAGCACGCCTTAGACCCTGCGACTGCGGTGCCCTGGGATCAGGTCCGCGCCGAGCTTTTCCAGCGCAACTACCAATGCGTGTCCTCTTTCGGCCTCAAGCCAGGGCTGAGGCTCTTGAGGCGCAGGCCTGGTCCGCGTCTTGCGCTGCCGGACTTGGCCTTGAGTTTGCCCGAGCATTGGATGCTAGCGTAGCTGCAGCGGTACGCAGCCCAGAAACGTTCGCTGCTGTTGCGGGTAGCTGCCGGCGCGTCTTGCTTCGCAGGTTCCCATTCTTAATGGTTTATCGCGCTAACGGTGATGAGTTTCTTGTCCTTGCGGTGTTTCATCATCGGCGAGATCCATCAACACTGGTCCGTCGCGTTGGAGGCTAACAATTTGTTCAAGGTGAGCCCCACTTCGTTACGCCAACGAACATAGCAGGTAGAGCTTGCCATGTTACTGGCTCCGCCCCGGGGCTCAGCCTAACTCTGGTGTTAGAACTCATGACAATCGATATCGACAAACTCACAGAAGCCGAGCTCATCGATCTCAATCATCGGATTGTTGAGAGACTTCGCTTTATGCAGCATGCGCGAGCTCACGCAACTATGCTCCGCTTCAGCATTGGTGATCGCGTCACGTTTGAGCCGGACATGCGTGGCCCGGTTTATGGCGTCATCGTTCGCTACAACAAAAAATCGGTCTCCTTGCTTACGGATGACGGTCAGCGTTGGACTGTAGCGCCTGGTCTTCTCCGTCCAGCACCACTAAAGGGCACTAAGCATTCGTCTTCTGGCAACGTTGTCGCTTTGCCTCGCAAGCCGCACAATGAAGCCTAACAATTCACTCAAGCCGAAGCCACTTCGCGGCTCGACCTTTACATCGATCGTGTAGGTGCTTGCTCAACCGTATCCTGCTGCGACCGTTGCGCATCCAGGGCCTGAGACTGGCGGACGCTTTCCTGCAGTGGAGGCACGACCTCGGACAGATCCACCTTGGCCCGGACGACGTCCCCCCGCCCTGAGTAGCGGCCGGGTTTAGAGTCCGGGGCTGATGATATCGGTGTTTGCCAGATGTTGGGCATACGCAGCCGGGGTCATGCCGCCGATTGCGCTCTTGGGTCGTTCCTCGTTGTATTCGCGTCGCCAGCGTTCGATCTCGGTGCGTGCATGCAACAGCGTTGGGAACCAGTGTTCGTTGAGGCATTCGTCGCGCAGCCGGCCGTTGAACGATTCGACGTAGGCGTTCTGGTTCGGTTTGCCCGGCTGGATCAGCCGTAGCTGCACACCTCGGTCATGCGCCCAGGCGACCATCGCTTTGCCGCAAAACTCCTTGCCGTTGTGCCCCTAGGGCAGGCTTCGCGCTCGGTGCGGATCACCTTCCGCAAACCGCGACTGTGTGCCAACCGATCGAGCACGCGCACAACGCCGTGTCCGGAGATCGCACTGAACCCCCCGGGATTCCCGGAGGCTCCAACTCTTGAGAGGATGGAGTCATGAGCAAAGCAATGAAGTATTCGCCAGAGGTCCGAGAGCGAGCGGTACGG
>NZ_MDSK01000017.1 GCF_002940205.1 Xanthomonas arboricola pv. guizotiae | reverse complement strand
CCATTCTTCGTCGGAAATATCGGTCGGATATGGCTTACGAGGCTTCATCCGTATACGTTAGCGGGACAAGAGCAAAGTTCATAACACGCTCTAGACCAGAGCACGCTTCCGCTCAGTCAGCGTATGAATCCGCCAACCGAGCATGCCCAGGCGGGTCAGGCGCGTTGGGATGAGTGGCAGGGACGCAATATCCAAACCAAGCCGGAACCTGGCATCCCAGGCTTGCGTCGCGCCGGGGTGACAGCAGGGCTTGCTGGCTTGGGCGTTGCCGCGACCGCCTACGATGCGTCGCAAGCCGGGGAGCGTGTTGGCACGCTGTTGGCACAAGACAACCTCACCGCTGCACGCTCGGAAGCGTTGCACTTTGCTGCCCGAGGCGCGGGTGGCTGGGCGGGAGGCGCTGCTGCCGCTGCCGTTGTTGGCACAAGCGGCGCCGGGCCCGTCGCGCTGGTGGTGGCCGATGGTTATCTGTTCAGTGCTGCTGCCGACAAGGCCGTGACGCTCTGGGACAACCGCCAGATCTATACGCAAACCGACAAGCAGGGCGTGAGCTGGGAGTTCAACGGCAGCCAGTGGTTTCGCCAAGAAAAAGTCGACCTGCCGAACGATGGCGTGGATGCGCCACAGAAGCAGGGCATGTTCGCGCTGCCAGAAAAAGCGCGCGAGCTGAACTATCACGCCAGTGGCGAAGCGACCGAGCAGGCACTGGGCAAAGTGCAACCCAGTAATCCTTATGTGCAGCCATCCAGTGAGGCAGATGCGGCGCATCTTTACGCACGGGATTGGCGGCACGATCCGGCAAGTGGCCAGTGGTCACGGATGATCGCCGACGACGTCGACCGGAACGATCGACCCGTCTGGACGGTCGATCCGGCAAGCCCTGAGCGCAGTGCCGCGTTGGACCAACAAGCAGCTCAGGTGGTGGACGCCAACATTGCCCGAGGTCCGGCTGCGATTGCAGCGACCTATCAAGCTGCCTATCAGCGCAATGGCTGGGATGACTTCGGCCCTGTGCCAGCGGCCGTGCAAGCCGCCTTAAACCCAGATTCGCTGCAAGCATCGGACGGCAAGCAGTATCAGCGCAATACGCAGGGCCAGTGGCGGCATGATGGTATTGCTGCCGAAGGCAATGTCCCGTTGGAACTGAACGCAATGCGCGAACGCTTGCAACCGGCATTGGAGCAGCATGCGCAGGCAATGGCACAGATGCCGGCAAGGCAAACGCCAACGCCACAGCAACAAGACCAGGCCAATACCGAAGCGACCTATGCCGCCTATGGCGTTGCGCCCAATGCCCAGACTGCAGGCGCGATCCAGCTTGCGGTGCAAAAGACACGTGAGGCAAACGGGATTGATGCCGCGACCAGCTCTTTGGCGTTGGAGCGCGACGCGACCGGCCAATACTCGGTAGACAGCCCCATCCAGCATTTGACCCGTGATGCAGATGGTGTGGTGCGCGTTGCGGCAACCACCAGCACTGATGAGATCTATCAGGCACTTGGGCAGGTGCAGTCAGTTCGGCAGGAGCAACCGCCTTCGGCGGGTGCACCCGAGCTGCGCATTGACGCGCAGTCGCCCCAAGAACGCGATGCCTACGATCAAGCATTGCGCGAAGCCAATCGGCAGGGCGTTTCCACACAAGAAGCACAACAAGCTGCGAGCTTCGCAGCAACGACCGTTACCGCTCCGCGTGTGGATGAAACCCAAGCGCCTCAGGCAGCCATTGATACGCGTGATCAAGGCGTAGCACGCGCCGCTGAGCAGCCTGCCATTGCGGAGACGGCAACGCCTGCCTCGGTCGTGATGCCTACATCCGTCAACGCGCCTCTGCCAGAAGACGCGCGCCCGGTCGCCAAGCCTGCCGAATCGAAGCCCGAACCTGTCCCGCAACGCGAACCACAAGAGACCCAGGCATCTGAGGTTGCTGCACCTTCAACAGCCGTCCCGGTCCAGCCTAAGGTGGAGCCATTGGTTCCAACGGCAAGCGCGCTTGCACCGAGCGCTGGATCGGCATCATCCGCTTCGACCTCCGCCGATCAAGCATCTACTCAGGCCACTGTGCCGACGCAGCCGCCATCAAGTGAGGTGGAAGGGCTGCGCCTCGGCGACCGAGGGCAAGAAGTCGAGTTCTTGCAGTATCGCTTGCAGCAAGTGGATGCCCGGGGTCCGAACGGTCGGGCCGTGCCGCAAGACGGGCACTACGGTCCAGAGACCGAACATGCCGTGAGGCAGTTTCAGCAAGACCAAGGTTTGCCGGCAACGGGCGTAGCCGGCCAAGACCTGGATGCAGCGCTGTCGCAGGCACAAAACGCGCGCCGAGAAGCCTTGAAATCGACAGCGCCGGCATCGGCCACTGCGGCGCTGGAGCAGGGTAGCGAGCAGCAAGCGCAAGGAGTTGCACCACAGAACGGTGCGCCATCGGCTGTTCCATTGCAGGCAACGCAGCCAGAGGTGACGCAAGCGACATTGCCGGCGACGCCAACGCAAAGCGAGATGCCGGCGCAGATCGTCTTGCCTGTGCGCACGTCCTCCTATGCGTCGTCGCCAGGTTTTGGTGGGACTGGCGCGCGTTCAAACGCACACGAATACCGTGAAGAACGGGTCGAGCAAGCAAGGCCCTCCCAAGATGTCGCTCAGCAGGCGTTTCCGTCTGATCATCGGGATTACGCGCTGTTCTCCGCCATCCAGGCCCAGCTCCCGAAGGGCACATCTGATGAGAAGACGGCCGAGGTGCTCCATGCCGTCAAAGAGTCAGGGATCGAACGCGCGGATGAACTCCGCAAAGTGATCATCCAAGATGACGTCGCCTTTGTGTTCGGCAAAACGCCGGGGTTCCACTCGGAAACTGCGCTCAACACGCCATCGCCTGGCATCAATGAGACCTTGCAGAAAACAGAGGCATTGGATCAACAGCGGGCGCAGGAGATGACGCAATTCCAGCACGAGCGCGAAGAGATCGACAAGAACCCAACCGGTCCAGTGATGACGCTTGCTGCGCGCTCCCAGCAACAAGCTACGTCCCCAGTCTCAAACGGGGATGGTGGGGGAGATGGTGGCTGACGCAGGTCGTCTTCGCAGGGCGTTGTGTTGATGTCTGGCTCCTGCTGCCTGTCGCGTCTCGCTGTTGATGCTTCCAAACTTGAAAGGTTAATGAGGATACCGGCAAGGTGCCCGGCTTGGACGTGGTGACGGCCGTCAAGACGCACCGGCCGGTGCACGGATACTGACGCGAGAGTGTGTCGCGTCGCGTCGCTGCGCCAGCGCCGTGCGCGCATTTCTTTGTGTGCATGCAATGTCGCAACGTCGATCGATGCGACACCCGTATGTCAAACGTTGACACACTTTCCGGCGCGCTGCGTTTTTGCGCAGTGCATTGCAACGACGATACACGGGCGTAGGCCTGCTTCGTTCGTGCGGCGCTGGGTTCGCGCGCCCTCTGCATGGCTGTACAGGGCTTCGTAGAGTCCGCCACGTCGCTATAGCGTTGGCGGCCGCGTCGCGTCGCTCCAGCAACACGCGCCATTCCTCTTTCGGGTGATCTCTTCCATGAAACTGCTAGCCGCCGCCATCGGCAGTGTTTGTCTCACGCTGGCCGCGCAAGCCGGTGCGGTCACGTTCGCCACCGGCGATGCGCGCGCTGTCGCGCAACCTGCGATTCCCTCCCTCTGCCAGCCTGCGTTGAAGGCCAGTCAGACGCCGAACGGGCGCGTGTTCGATGCGGCGCTGGAAAGCGCGCCGCCCGATACCCGAACCATCCAGGCGGCACTCACTGCGTGCAAGAACGGCGCGGTGTTGCTCACCAGCGGCAGCGGCAACGCCTTCCTGACCGGCCCGCTGACCATTCCCGCCGGCGTCACCCTGGTCGTCGATCAGGGCGTCACCGTGTACGGCTCGCGCAACCCGGCCGATTACGGCAGCGGCTGCGGCAGCGCCGGTTCCAAGAGCGGCAGCTGCCTGCCGTTGATCGGCATCAAAGGTGCGAACGCGGGTGTGATGGGCATGCGCACCGGCGGGCGCCAGGGCACCATCGACGGGCGCGGCGACCTGGCCATGCTCGGCAAGAGCACCACCTGGTGGGAATTCGGAGAAAACGCCAAGAACGCAGGCCAGGTGCAGAACAGCCCCGACCTGATCAAGGTGCAGAACGCCACGGCATTCACGCTCTACAACATCAACCTGATCAATGCGGCGTATTTCCATTTCTTCGCGCATATCGTCGACGGCCTGACCATCTGGGGCGTGCGGGTGAAGTCGCCGGCCACCAGCCCCAACACCGACGGCCTGGATCTGGACAGCGTGGTCAACGCCACCATCCACGACAGCGATGTGATGGGCGGCGACGACTGCGTGGCGATCAAGACCATCGCCTCCAAGTCGGCCAACATCACCGTGCGCAACTCGCGCTGCTACGGCACCCACGGCATCTCGATCGGCAGCGAAGTGATGTCCGGCGTCAGCAATGTGCTGGTCGACAACAATGCGCTGGTGTCCACCGACGATGCGGGTAACCGCAGCACCGACAACAGCGGCCTGCGCATCAAGACCAGCCTCGCCAAGGGCGGCCCGGTCAGTCTGGTCACCTATCGCAACACCTGCCTGTACGGCGTCAGCAGCCCGTTGGTGATCAACCCGTTCTACGCCGCCGCAACCAGCGGCACCAAACCGACCTTCAGCCAGATCGTGGTCGATGGGCTCAAGACCAGCAACGACGCCGGCGGCAAGGGCTGGATCCTGAAGGGCTTTGATGCGCAGACACCGCTGGATCTGGTGTTGGCCAACGTGGCGCACAGCGACGCGTCGATCAATGCCAGCAATGCGCAGATCGGGCTGAGCAACAGCGCCGTCACGCCGTCGGGGACCGGCGTCACCACCGGCACCGTGCAGGTCGGCGGCGCGGTGCCCACCTGCTCGGGCGCACCGCGCTTCCCCGCGCTGTGATCTCGCTGGCGCGGCCATCACTCGCCGCGCCAGACCCGCTGGCGCCTTGCCTGCGAACGTACGTTTTTCAGCATGGCAGCTAGGGCGGCGGCCCCGCACATCGCTACCGCCGCGTGCCGGAACGTTCCGCCCGCAGGCACCACCGAACCCCCGATCCCCCCTCCCGCATCCCCTGCCGCAAACGCGGCAGGCTTGACTTTGATTAAAGTCTTTGCGTTTCATGGCCTTATTGCCAGAAGTTCATCTGATGTCTGTTACCCTCAGCCGATGATTCGACGCACTCTGACCTGCCTGCTCACCCTCGGCCTTGTCGCCTGCGCGACTCAGCCCAGCCCTCCGACCCCGCCGCCGGCCGCCAGCGCGCCCCCGGCCAAGCCGCCGAGCGCCCCGGTCGCGCCCGTCAGTGCCGCTGCCGAAGCGCCCGCGCTGCCGCCGGTGGACCTGACCCCGGTGCCGTTCGAGATCGCCCGCGCCAACTTCGTGCGCGACACCGCCGCCAGGTACGGCATCGACGCCGCACAGATCGAAGCAGTGCTGGCGCAGGCGCAGTTCAAGGACGCCATCGTCACTGCGATGTCGCGCCCGGCCGAGCGGGTCAAACCGTGGAACGAATACCGCCCGATGTTCATCACCCAGGCGCGGATCGATGGCGGCCGCAAGTTCCTGGCCGAGCATCGTGCCGAGCTGAGCAAGGTCGAAGCGGCCACCGGCGTGCCGGCGCAGGTGATCGTGGCCATCATCGGGGTGGAGACCAGTTACGGCAGCAATGCCGGCAAGTACCGCGTGCTGGACGCGCTGTACACGCTGGCGTTCCGCTACCCGCGCAGCGGCGACCCGGCCAAGCTCGAACGCGAAGTGCGTCGCGAGCTGTTCTTCCGCGATGAACTCGGCCAGCTGTTCGCGCTCGGCAAGGAAGAGCAGCTCGATGTCACCACGCTGATCGGCAGCTATGCCGGCGCGATGGGCATGGGCCAGTTCATGCCGTCCAGCTACCGCCAGTTCGCCGTCGACGGCGATGCCGACGGCAGGCGCAACCTGTTCACCGACCACAACGACGTGTTCGCCTCGGTCGCCAACTACTTCGTCAAGAAGGGCGGTTGGGTGCGCGGTGGCCAGGTCGCGGTGCCGGCCACGCTGGCCGCCGGCCACGAGGAATTCAATCCCACCGACTGGTCGCCGGTGTACACGCTGGCCGACCTGTCTGCGCGCGGCTATCACCCGAATGCGCCGGTGGTGGCCGGCAGCACCGCCACCCCGATCACCCTGGACGATGCCAACGGCAAGCAGTACTGGCTGGGCTTCCAGAATTTCTACGCGATCACCCGTTACAACATTTCCAAGATGTACGCGATGGCCGTGTTCCAGCTGTCCGAGGCCATCGCCGGCAAGGAGTTACCCCCGGCATGAACAGCACGACAGGCCCCAAGTGGTTGATCCCGATGGCGCTGATGCTCGGCCTGGCGGCCTGTAGCAGTGCACCGAAGAAAAGCGCCGGCACCGGCGGCAGCGGCGCGATCAAGGGCGTCAAGGTCGACGGCAAGGGGCCGGCGTATGTGGCCACCGGTTGCCCCTCGACCTCGCCCTACGCACCCGCCAAGGAAGACCCGTCCACGCGCGGCGACTACACCGCCGGCGGCCTGTACAAGCCCGGCGTCAAGGACACCACGCCGGACCACGTGCCCAACGTGGCCTGCATCCCCGAACCGCTGGTCACCAACGAGCCGCGCTCGGCGGTGGGCAACCGCTCGCCGTATGAGGTGCTGGGCAAACGCTACGTGGTGATGGACAACCCCGGCGACTATGTCGAACGCGGGACCGCCTCGTATTACGGCAGCAAATTCCACGGCCGGCTGACCTCCAACAAGGAGGTCTACGATATGTACGCCTTCACTGCCGCCCACAAGACCTTGCCGTTGCCCAGCTTCGCCCTGGTGACCAACACCGACACCGGCGACTCGGTGGTGGTGCGCGTCAACGACCGCGGCCCGTTCCACGATGGCCGCGTGATCGATCTGAGCTACGCCGCTGCGGTCAAGCTGGGCATCACCGGCAAGGGCACCGGCAACGTCGAGGTACGCGGTCTGACCGAAGCCGACAACGGCAATCTGCTGGCCAAGCGCCGCAGTGGTCAGGCCCCGGTGAATACCGCCGTTGCCACCGCGCGGCCGGCCGCCGGTGCCAGCCAGATCGATGGCCTGGTGCAGCGTCTGCCCACCCGCACCGTGCCGCCGCGCGCAGTCGCAGCTGGCGCTGGTGCCGTGGTTGCCAGCTCCGCTGCCGCATCGGCTGGCAGCGCGCCGGTCACTGCGGCCGGCGAGCGTTGGCGCTACCGCGTGGCCGATTCGCGCCAGCCCGGCAATGCCGACAACTTCGATGCCTGGATGAAGTCGCAGGGCGTGCGTGTGGCGACCGGCAAGCCGGCCGCTGCGTCACCGCGACCGACATCGGCAGCATCCGCCTCGGCGCCTGTGGCGGCCGTGCCGGTTGCGGTTGCGGCGATCAAGCCATCCGAGAACACCGTTGCACGTCCGCTCAAGGCCGAGCCGGTGCCCGCCAAGGCGTCCAGCGTGGCCGAAGCCGCACTGGGCGACATCCTGCTGCAGGTGGCCAGTTTCGCCAGCCGCGAAAACGCCAACCGCGCGTTGTCGCAGCTGGCCTCGGCCGGCATTGCCGGTGCCAGCGTCAGCGACATCGTCAGCGGCGGTCGCACCCTGTGGCGGCTGCGCGTCAACGCACGCGACCACGCCAATGCCTCGGAAATCGCGCAGCGCATCGCCGGCCTGGGCTTCGGGCGCCCGCAGATCGTGGCCAACTAGCACCGGCCGTCCTGGGGATGGCGGGGGCGATCCGGGTCGGGCAGCGAACCGTGTGCACCTGCAACGCGGGTGCGGCCAGGGCCTGAATCGATGTTCTCCCGCGCATGTCGGCGCCTGATGCACCGTGTGTATCCAGCTGACGACCGAGTGCCACGTTCGCCAGCTTCGACACGTCGCAAGCGACGCCCACGCTGTGCGCGGCGCCTCCGATAGCGCGCCCAAGGCGCCACACTCGTGCCTGCACCCCATCGCCATCGCTGAACTGCGCAGGCGCGTGCGCCATCCCACGCGTCGCCCTGATCGCCGTGGCGCCTTACAATTTCGCATTACCCAGCCTTCGGGCCCGTCAGGAGTCGTTCTGCAATGAAATTCCGCTTCGCCGCCGCTGCGGTGGCCACGTTCGCCTTTGGCCTGGTCTGCGCGCAGACCCCTGCGCCGCAGCCGACGCCTGCCGTTGCCGCTGCGCCGGCTGCCGTCCCGGTTCCGCCCGCACCCGCGCCGGCGGTGTCCAAATCCTGGATCCTGATGGATTACGCCACCGGGCAGGTGCTGGCCGGTGAAAACATCCACCAGCAGCTGGCCCCGGCCAGCATCACCAAGGTGATGACCTCCTACGTGGTCGCTGCCGAAATCAAGAATGGCAAGGTCAAGCGCGACGACCAGGTCATGATGAGCGAGCGCGCCTGGCGCGAGGGTGGTGCCGGCACCGACGGCAGCTACAGCGGCTTCCCGGTCAACCAGACCGCGCGTCTGGAAGACATGGAAAAGGGCATGGCGATCCAGTCCGGCAACGATGCCGCGATCGCGCTGGCCGAGCATGTGGCCGGCAGCGAAGAAGCCTTCGCCTCGCTGATGAACAGCTATGCCGCCAAGATCGGCATGAAGGACTCCTATTTCGTCAACGCGCACGGCCTCAGCGCCGAAGGTCACCATTCCACCGCCTACGACCTGGCGCTGCTGGGCCGCGCGATGGTGCGCGATTACCCGGAGACCTATGCCTACAACAAGATCAAGGAATTCCAGGTCGGCAGCATCAAGCAGAACAACCGTAACCTGCTGTTGTGGCGCGACCCGGCGGTGGACGGCATCAAGACCGGCCACACCTCCGAGGCCGGCTACTGCCTGCTGAGCTCGGCCAAGCGCGGCGACCAGCGCCTGGTAGCGGTGGTGATGGGCGATTCGTCCGAGCGCCAGCGCGCCGACGACAGCCTGGCCCTGCTCAACTGGGGCTTCCGCTTCTTCGAAACCCACAGCCTGTACGCGCCCGGCAAGGTCGTGACCAAGCAGAAGGTCTGGAAGGGCCAGCAGGACGAAGTGCAGCTCGGCGTGGCCCAGCCATTGCTGGTCAGCCTGCAGCGCGGTCGCTACAACGACCTCAAGCCCAGCATGGAAGTGGCCAAGAACCTGCAAGCCCCGATCAAGCAGGGCCAGCAGATCGGCACCGTCAAGGTCAGCCTGGACGGCAAGATCATCGCCCAGGCCCCGCTGGTGGCCATCAACGCAGTCGAAGAGGGCGGCTTCTTCAAGCGCCTCTGGGATGCGTTCTGGATGTGGTGGGAATCGGAGTAAGAAAAATGCCGGCGAAAGCCGGCATTTTTTGGAATCGAGAATGGGGAATGGTGAATGGGGAATGGGTAAATGCAGGAGCACAGCGTTTGCGCTTGCGATTCCCGATTCCCCACTCCCAATTCCCCGCCCTCAAAGCATCCGGCTGATGGTGAAACTGCCATACACCGGCGTTTCGCGCTGGGTCTCGAATTCGCGGGTGCGGTGGTAGCGGGCGATGGCGAATTTCCAGCGGCCGTACATCACCGCCAGGCCGTAGCCGACGTCGCCCACGAACGGGCGCTTGTCCACGCTGTGGCTGTTGCGGAAGGTGTTGCCGTCCAGGGTGATGTCGCGCAGCACCCAGCGCGCATCGGTGGTCAGGAACACATGGCCCGACCAGCCGCTGGCGCGTCCGAGCCGGCTGGGGGCGGTGTTCTCGCCGGCCGGACGGGTCGGGGTGCTGCCGAAGTCGTCCGGCAGCTTCCAGCCGAAGCGCACCTCGCCGCCGGCATTCAGATGCGTGGCCATGTTGCCGACCGCGCCGCCCCAGTGCGAAATGAAATCCCAGCCGAAGCCGTCCGCATTGACTGCCGCATCGCCCGGCCAGCGGCGCATACGCTCGTGCACCAGGTTGATCAGCGGCTCGTTGTGCAGCTGGTTGTCCCAGCCCTGGAATTTTTCGTCGCCCAGCACATCGTGGATCGCATCCTGCGCTTCCTGCGCAAATGCCCACGGGCCGACCACGCCGACCTGCAGCTGGGTGGTGCGCAGATGCGCATCGTTGCGCGCGTTGTAGCCGAAGCTCGCCAGCAGGATGCCCGCATACGGGCGGTCGTCCGGAATCACGTCGCGGCGGGTGGGGTCGGTCGGTGTAAAGATCGCCTGGCCGATCAAGAACACCATGTTCTGCTGGTCGAACTCGCCCGGATGCAGGCGCTCCAGGTAGCCGTTGACCCAGCGCGCGGTGCGCGGCAGGCAGGGGTCGTCGGTGTAGTCGACCAGGTTGGGCGACACCAGCGTCAGCACCGCGCCGTTGGAATAGCCCTGGTCCTGATCCTCCCCGCCGAACAGGTCGTTGTCGACCCGGAAGTTCACCGCCGGCGGCGTCCGGCTCATTCTGCTGGAGTCGCACTGGTCGGCAGCCAGGGCCGGCATCGACAGCCCGGAAAGAGAGAGCAGCAGGGCAGCGGACAAGGCGCGCGGTCGAAGCATGGAGGGCCTGAAAGGGTAGGTAAGGGCGGTGTTCAGCAAAGGTGCCTGCGGCCGCTGCTGCGCCGTGTGAATGTGCGCAGCAGCGGACAGCATTCTCTGCCGTTGCCCACACCTGCAGAACCATCACCGGCACGTAGCTGTGTTTGGTCCGGGACGGTAATGGCAGAAGCTTGCTGAAAGTCGGAGCTGGCCGCCCGGCTTCCCGGCCGTGACGCGCTCATCCATTCGGCCGGTACGGGCTTGGGTTTGTCGGCCATCGTCCCGATAATGGGCGGATGGAAATCAGCACCGACAACCCCGATCACGGCTTCCAGTTTCCCGGCACCTTCGAGCTCAGCGCCATGGGCGCGGCCGAGCGCGGGCTGGAAAGCGAACTGCCGCGCCTGCTCGCCGCCACCGGTGTGGAGCTGCTGGAGGAAAGCATCAGCTGGAAGCATTCGTCCAGCGGAAAGTATGTCTCGGTCAAGATCGGCTTTCGCGCCGACAGCCGCGAGCAGTTCGACGCAGCGCACCAGGCGCTGCGCGATCACCCGGAAGTGAAGTGGACGCTGTAGCGGTCCAGGCAGTGGCAAGCCCTGTTCCCGTCCTGCCGGCGCAGTTGCGCGACTTCGGTCGACAGGAATACGCGCCGGTGTGGCGCGCGATGCAGCGTTTCACCGATGCGCGTGACGAGGCCACGGCCGACGAAGTGTGGGTGGTCGAGCACGCGCCGGTGTTTACGCTGGGCCAGGCCGGCAAGCCCGAGCATGTGCTGGCGCCGGGCGAGATTCCGGTGCTGCAGGTCGATCGCGGTGGCCAGGTGACCTATCACGGCCCCGGCCAGCTGGTGGTCTATCCGCTGCTGGACCTGCGCCGGCTCAAGATCGGCGTGCGCGATTACGTGTGCAGGATCGAGCAGGCGCTGATCGACACGCTGGACGAATGGAATATCGTCGCCGAGCGCCGCGAGGGCGCGCCGGGCGTGTATGTGGGCGGGGCCAAGATCGCCGCGCTCGGGATCCGGGTGCGACGTGGCTGCACCTTCCACGGGCTGTCGTTCAACGTGGACATGGATCTGGAGCCGTTCCACCGCATCAACCCCTGTGGCTACCAGGGCCTGCAGGTGACCTCGGTGCTAGACTTGGGCGGCCCCTCCGGGATGGACGCCGTCAAGGCGGTGCTGCTCGATCAGCTGGCGCGCCAGTTCGGTCTCGTCTTGCAGCCTGTCTCCGCGTTGCCCGACCTTTCGCTTCCGGCCTGAGCGCCCGTTACTGCCATGACCCAGCCTATCGCCCGTTCCATCCCCTTGCAGGTCGTCTCCGGCGACACCGCTGCACCTGCGCCGCTGCAGACCGGCGTCAAGCAGATCGGTGGCGACAAGATCAACCGCTCGCCGGTGCAGTTCGTCGATGCGCCGGTGCTGCGCAAGCCGTCGTGGATCCGGGTGCGGATTCCGTCCGGCAATGCGGTGCAGACCCTCAAGGCCAAGCTGCGCGAAAACCGCCTGGTCACGGTCTGCGAGGAAGCCAGCTGCCCGAACATCCACGAGTGCTTCAGCCACGGCACCGCCACCTTCATGATCCTGGGCGAGGTCTGCACGCGGCGCTGCTCGTTCTGCGATGTGGCGCATGGCCGGCCCAAGCCGCCGGATGCAAACGAGCCGGCCAGCCTGGCCGCCACCGTGGCCGACATGGGCCTGAAGTATGTGGTGGTGACCAGCGTGGACCGCGACGACCTGCGCGACGGCGGTGCCCAGCATTTCGTCGACTGCATTGCGGCCATCCGGGTCAGCTCGCCCAAGACCCGCATCGAGATCCTGACCCCGGATTTCCGCGGCAAGGGCCGCATGGACCGCGCGCTGGAGATCCTGGCGCTGAGCCCGCCGGACGTGTTCAACCACAATATCGAAACCGTGCCGGACCTGTACCCGAACGTGCGTCCGGGTGCCGATTACCAGTGGTCGCTGACCCTGCTGCAGCGCTTCAAGGCGCAGCATCCGTCCATCGCCACCAAGTCCGGCATCATGCTCGGCCTGGGCGAGACGATGGAGCAGGTGCAGGCCACCTTGCGCGACCTGCGCGCGCACGATGTGGACATGATCACCATCGGCCAGTACCTGCAGCCGACGCCGCATCACCATCCGGTGATGCGCTACTGGACGCCGGAGGAATACAAGGCGCTGGAGGATTACGGCAATGCGCTGGGCTTCAGCCACGTCGCCTCCGGACCGATGGTGCGCTCCTCGTATCACGCCGATCGCCAGGCCGCCGGCGCCGGCGTCGCTGCTTAAGCCAGCCGATGACGCCTGCGCCCACACTCGGGCAGGCGCGGCCGCCGGTGCTGGCGTCATCTGATGCCGCAGCCGGCCGCACCCCGAGCGCATGTCGTCGCGAACTGCTCGCGACTATCGCGAGGCGTCCAGTAATTTCGATTTGGAACGACCTGCGACCCCGCACACCGCGGGGTCGTGTCGTCTCCGGCCGCTGCTCTCGGCTTGCAGGGTACGGTCGCGTTCACAATCCGCTACAGGCCCGGCGCTAGGCTGATTCAGCCAGTGGATGACAACGCCAGCAACTTTCGGCACTGTCATGCTGTCTGATCCGTTCACCGCCTTTCTTTCGTCGGCCCTGTGCCGAGAGCCATTCGATGACCTACAACGTTTCTGCGTCCATGAAGGCCGGCCTGCTGGCGCTGGTGTTGACCACTCCGATGGCCTTGCTCGCACGCGCCGATACGGCGTTGCCGGCGGCAGCCACGCCCGACCAGGCCACGGCGACCAAGCTGGTCTATGGCCTGCTCTCCGACAGCCGCTACGCCTACCGTCCGCGCACGCTGGACGAGGCCATGACCAAGGACGTGTTCAAGCGCTATCTTGAAACCCTGGACGGCAGCAAACAGTTCTTTACCCAGACCGACATCACCGGCTTCGCGCCGCTGGAAGCAGGCGTGGGCGATGCGCTGCGCGGGGGCAAGCTGGATCCGGCGTTCCAGGTGTTCTCGGTCTACAGGAAGCGCGTCGACCAGCGCGTCAAGTACGCGCGCGACCTGCTCAAGCAGGACTTCGATTTCACCGGCAGCGACAAGTTCGAGTACGACCGCAAGGACGTGCCGTGGGCTGCCGACGACAAACAGCTGGACGTGCTGTGGCGCCAGTCGGTGATGAACGACTGGCTGCGCCTGAAGCTGGCCGGCAAGAAGCCCGAAGACATCCGCAAGACGCTGGACAAGCGCTATGCCGCGCTGGCCGAGTCGGTCAACGAGTTGAAGGCCGAGGACGTGTTCCAGTTCTTCGTCAACGCCTACACCAACGCGGTCGACCCGCACACCGATTACTTCACGCCGCGCACGGCCGAAAACTTCAACCAGCAGATGTCGCTGTCGCTGGAAGGTATCGGTGCGCAACTGCAGAAGCAGGACGACATGGTGGTGATCCGCGAGGTCATCCCGGGCGGTCCGGCAGCGGTGGATGGCACGCTCAAGCCGGGCGATCGCATCGTCGGCGTGGGCCAGGCCAAGAACGGCGCGATCGAGGATGTGATCGGCTGGCGCATCGACGACGTGGTCGCCAAGATCCGCGGCAGCAAGGACACCCAGGTGCGCCTGGAATACATCCCGGCCGAATCGGGCATCGATGGCAAGCACCACACGGTGACGCTGACCCGGCAGAAGGTGCGCCTGGCCGAGCAGGCCGCCAAGGGCGAGACCATCACCCTGCCGGCCAAGGGCAGCGAGCCGGAGCGCCGCATCGGCATCATCAAGCTGCCGGGCTTCTATCAGGATTTCGAAGGCCGTCGCCGCAACGCGACCGACTATGCCTCGGCAACGCGCGACGTCGCCAAGCTGCTGGCCGGCTTCAAGACCGACAAGGTCGACGGCGTGGTGCTGGACCTGCGCAACAACGGCGGCGGTTCGCTGGACGAGGCGATCGAGCTCACCGGCCTGTTCATCGAGCAGGGCCCGGTGGTGCAGGTGCGCGAATCCGGCGGCCGGGTCACCGTCAATGGCGACAGCAATCCCAAGGTGGCCTGGGATGGTCCGCTGGGCGTGCTGATCAATCGCGGCTCGGCATCCGCCTCGGAGATCTTTGCCGGGGCCATCCAGGACTACGGTCGCGGCCTGGTGATCGGTGAAACCAGCTTCGGCAAGGGCACGGTGCAGAACATCGTCGACCTGGACCGCTGGCCGGCGGCGGAAGGCCAGCGCTACGGCCAGGTCAAGCTGACGATCGCGCAGTTCTTCCGCGTCAGCGGTTCCAGCACCCAGCACAAGGGCGTGGTACCGGACATCGCGTTCCCCGCCAGCGTGGATGCCACCGAGTTCGGCGAGAGCACCTACGACAATGCGCTGCCGTGGACGCGCATCGCCGCCGCACCGCACACCCAGTACGGCAACTTCGCGCCGCTGCTGCCCAAATTGCAGGGCCTGCACACCGCGCGTATCGCCACCGACAAGGAATTCCAGTGGTGGGAAGAGGACGTCAAGCAGTTCCGCGACGAGAAGGCCAAGAAGTACATCTCGTTGAACGAAGCCGAGCGCGTTGCCGAGCGTCAGAAGCAGGATCAGCAGCGCAAGGATCGCCAGCAGGTGCGCAAGCAGCTGGGCCTGCCGCTGGACCCGCTCGCCGAAGACAGCGACGACGGCCTGACCGGCAACGAGCGCGATATCGTCAAGGACACCGCGCGCGAGAAGGCCGCAGAAAAGCGCCCGGATCCGTTGCTGCACGAATCGGCCGCCATCCTCGCCGATGCGCTGGGTCTGCTGTCGCAGGACCAGCCGTTGTCGGCGCAGGTGCTGCCGCAGTCGACCGCGCCGGGGCGTTGGGCCGACTGATCGTTCGTCGGACAGCTGGCGACGGCATCGGCTTGAAGCAAAGAAAACGCCACCGCATCGCGGTGGCTTTTTTGTTGGCCGCCCCGTCCAACCCGGCGCGGACCAGGCTGGGGGTGGCGCCTGTCAGTACCTCTGCACTCAACCAGGTGCCCGGCGTCACGGCTGCCAGAAGGCATCGACGTGTTGTGCCGCATGCTTGCGCAAGGCATGGGCGTGGCGATTCTCCCGCACGCCGCAGTGCAGCGGTCATGCGTGCGCGATCAGCTGGCCACGGTGCCCCTGGATGCAGCCTGGGCAGCTCGGCAGCTTTCGCTCGTGCTGCGTCACGCGCCTGCGCCGTCGACCCCGCTGCAAGCGCTGGTCGATTGGCTGCAACGCGACTGAGCTGCGTAGCGTCAGAGCGGCCGGCAGCGTGACAGCGTCACGTCGCCGGCGCGCTCAACGCGGCCAGGCGAATTCGGCCAGCACCGGATAGTGGTCGGACGGCAATACACCGCCGGGACGCTGATCCAGCGTGGAAAAGCGTGTCGGTGTCAGGCCACGGAACAGGATCCAGTCGATGCGTCGGGTCGGTTGCGTGGTGAAGTCCTGGAAGGTTTTTTCCGGGCCTTGCGGCTCGGAGACACGCGCGCGCGCATCGCCAAGCGTGGCGGTGAGGACGCGGTAGGTGCCCTGGTCAGGATCGCTGTTGAAGTCGCCGGTCAGCACCACCGGAATGTTGGCCGGCAGCGTCGCGATGCGCGACAGGATCAGGCGCGCGCTGTGCTCGCGTGCGGCCTCGTCCTGGTCGCGGTGGGCGAAGTGCGTATTGAGCAGATAGAAGCGGCGCTTGTCGCTGCGGCGCTCTAACAGGGCCCAGCTCACCATGCGCGGCAGGTCGGTGTTCCAGCTGCGGCTACCGGGAACCTGTGGCGTCTCCGACAGCCAGAAGTCGCCCGATTCCACCACCGACACCGCGCGGCTGTCGTAGAACACGCCCATGTGTTCGCCGTTGCCGTCGGCGTCGCGGCCTTTCCCGAACCAGCGGTAATCAGGCAGTTGCGCAGCCAGATACTGCGCCTGTTCCTGCACCAGCTCCTGCGTGCCGAACACGTCCGGGTGCGCTTGTTCGACCAGTGCCACCATCGCCGTGCGGCGCACGCTCCAGCGCTTGTCGCCATCGGTATCCACCGGCACGCGCACATTGAACGACATCACCCGCAAGGCTGCGGGCGCAGGTGCAGCCAACGCAGGCAAGGCGATGCACAGCAGCGCGAGTGCCGCGAACAGGGAACGTGAGATGGCGCGAACGGACAGGCGTGACATGCAGGCGGATTCCTCGAGGACCAATCGGCGAGTCTAATCGGCATGCATGACCGAAATGTCATCGCGAGATCGCGCCTGCTTGACCTCCTCGCGCATCGGCGTAGCATTTGCACCACGCCAGCGGATAGACCGCTGCATGCCTAGCCAACCGTGAGGGATTCTCATGGCATTGCAGTACGACTATCTCGTGTTTATCGGGCGTTTCGAGCCTTTCCATAACGGCCACGCCGCCTTCGCCCGCCACGCGCTGGGCAAGGCCAGCAAGCTCATCGTGTTGATCGGCTCTGCCGACACGCCCCGCACCATTCGTAATCCATGGACCGTTGCCGAACGCGCGGTAATGATCGAGTCTGCGTTGCCTGGCGAGAGCCAGCGGCTGATCCTGCGCCCGTTGCGCGACCATCTGTACAACGAAAGCCTGTGGATTGCCGAGGTGCAGCGCCAGGTCGCCGAGGCCGTGCAGGCCGATGGCGGCACGCCCGATGCACGCATCGGCCTGATCGGCATGGACAAGGATGCCAGCAGCTATTACCTGCGCGAGTTTCCGCAGTGGCCGCTGGAAGATGTGCAACATACCGCCACGCTGTCGGCCACCGAGTTGCGCCGCTATCTGTTCGAGGCCGGCGAGATCGGTTTCCACGGTGGGTTGCTGATGCTGCGCGGCAATGTGCCGGCGCCGGTGTACGACATGCTGGAAGCGTTCCGGCGCAACTCGCCGAGCTATGCGCAGCTGGTGGCCGAATACCGTTTCATCGAGCAATACCGTGCGGCGTGGAAAGACGCGCCGTATCCGCCGACCTTCGTCACCACCGATGCGGTGGTGGTGCATTCGGGCCATGTGCTGCTGGTGCGTCGTCGCGCCGAGCCGGGCAAGGGCTTGTGGGCATTGCCGGGCGGTTTCGTCGGCCAGGACGAAGGGCTGCTGGACGGCTGCCTGCGCGAGCTGCGCGAGGAAACACGGCTCAAGGTGCCGGTGCCGGTGCTCAAGGGCTCATTGCGTGGACGCCAGGTGTTCGACCACCCCGAGCGCAGCCTGCGTGGGCGCACGATCACCCATGCATTCCATTTCGAATTTCCGGCCGGTGAGTTGCCCGCGGTGCGCGGCGGCGACGATGCCGACAAGGCGCGCTGGATTCCGCTTGCCGAAGTCATGGCGATGGGCCCGCGCCTGTACGAAGATCATCTGCATATCCTCGAATTCTTCCTGGGTCGCGGCTGAGGCCGACAACGACTGCGTGCCGTCACCCACCCAAGGCGTCCGCGCGCAATCCAAGATCGGCTTGAACCGTAGCCTCCCGCCGGCGGACAGACCGCTGGTCCATTCGACGCGAAGGAGCTTCCGTCATGCATTACCTCGATAACCTGCTGCTCAACACCGACAGCTACAAGGCCAGCCATTGGCTGCAGTATCCACCCGGCACCGATGCGGCGTTTTTCTATGTCGAATCGCGCGGTGGCGTCTACGACCAGACCGTATTCTTCGGCCTGCAGTCGATCCTGAAAGAGGCCATCAACCGGCCGGTGACGCATGCCGACATCGACGATGCGAAGGCCTTGCTGGCCGCACATGGCGAGCCGTTCAACGAAGCCGGCTGGCGCGACATTGTCGATCGTCTCGGCGGGCAACTGCCGATCCGTATCCGTGCCGTGCCCGAAGGCACGGTCGTGCCCACGCACACTGTGTTGATGACGATCGAATCCACCGATCCCAAGGCGTTCTGGGTGCCGTCGTACCTGGAAACGCTGCTGTTGCGCGTGTGGTACCCGGTGACGGTGGCAACGGTGAGCTGGCAGGTGAAGCAGGTGGTACGCGATTACCTGCAGCGCACCAGCGACGATCCGGAAGGGCAGTTGCCGTTCAAGCTGCATGACTTTGGTGCGCGTGGGGTGTCCAGCCTTGGCTCGGCCGCGCTGGGCGGTGCCGCGCATCTGGTGAACTTCCTCGGCACCGATACCTTGTCGGCGTTGCTGCTGGCGCGTGCGCATTACCACACGCCGGTAGCCGGCTATTCGATTCCCGCTGCCGAGCACAGCACCATCACCAGCTGGGGCCGCGAGCGCGAGGCCGATGCGTACCGCAACATGCTGGCGCAGTTCGCGCGCCCCGGTTCGCTGGTGGCGGTGGTCTCGGACAGCTACGACATCTACCGCGCGATCCGCGAGCATTGGGGCACCACCTTGCGCGAGGAGGTGATTGCCTCCGGTGCGACGGTGGTGATCCGTCCGGATTCGGGCGACCCGGTGGATGTGGTCGAGCAATGCCTGCTGCTGCTGGACGAGGCGTTCGGCCATCAGGTCAACGGCAAGGGCTACAAGGTGCTCAACCATGTGCGGGTGATCCAGGGCGATGGCATCAACCCGCAGTCGCTGCGCGCGATTCTCGAACGCATCACCGCAGCCGGCTATGCCGCCGACAACGTCGCCTTCGGCATGGGCGGTGCGCTGTTGCAGAAGGTGGATCGCGACACCCAGAAGTTCGCGTTGAAGTGCTCGGCCGTGCGCGTGGACGGGCAATGGATCGATGTCTACAAGGACCCGATCACCGACAAGGGCAAGCAGAGCAAGCGCGGTCGGCTGACCCTGCTGCGCGACCGTGCCGATGGCAGCTATCGCAGCGCGTTGCTGGATGAAGTCGACGCGCATGCCGATAGCGAAGATGCGCTGGTGACGGTGTGGGAGAACGGCGTCATGCAGCAGGAGTGGACCCTGGAGCAGGTGCGCGCACGTGCCGACGCCGCGCGCCGCTGACGTTCGCCGCGCGGCTAGCGGCATGCACGCCTCCTTCGACGACGACGCGTTGCTGTCCGCATCGCCGCTGTTGGCCGGGTTGCGCGCCGCCGCGCCCAGCCTGCGGCGGCGCGTGCCGCAGCAGGACGAGGACGGCCGATGGCATGCATTGCGCATCGGCGAGCGCGCGTATCGGGCAGCGTTGCCGATCACCTTGACCCCGTATGCCTCGGTACGGCCATGTTCGGCGCGCTGCGGCTTCTGTTCGGAAAACCTGCGCCAACACCACGGTGGCCTGGCCGCAGCGATGTTGCGGCCAGGGCCGGACTACTTTGCGCAGTTGCGCGCTGCGTTGCAGCTGCTGCACGGGGTGCCGTTGTCGTATTCGTTGTCTGGCCTGGAGATGACCGACGATCCGGACTGGTTGCAGGCCTTGCTGCAGACCCTGGCGACGACGCCCAACGGCCCGTGCGTGGAGCAGCGCGTGCTGTACAGCAATGGCGCCGGTCTGGCGCGCGCGCAGGGGGCACAGTTGCTGGATGCCCTGGTCGGCTTCGGCCTGTCGTGGATCGAGCTGTCGCGTCACCACCCGCTGCAGGCCGGCAACGACGCGATCATGCGTTTCCGTCCCGACGAGCCCATTGCCGATGCGGCCATGTTCGTGCGGACGGCGCAACGCGCCGCAGCGCGCCTGCCGGTGCGGCTGGTCTGCATCGTGCAGCGGGGCGGCGTGGACTGTGCCGATGGCGTGGCGCAGTACATCGCGTGGGCGCGGGGCTGTGGCGCCACGCAGGTGATCTTTCGCGAGTTGTCGCGTCTGGACGATGCGTACCGCAGCAATGGCACCTGGCGCTATATCGCCCAGCATCGCATCGGCATGCAAAGCCTGTTGGCGGACTGCATGCAGCAGCCGTGGTGGTCGCGTTGGCAAGCCGACGGCATGACCGAGGGTTACTACTTCTGGAATCTGCGCATGCGCAGCGAAGACGGCCTGGAGGTGGTGTTCGAAAGTGCCGACTACGCGGCCATGCACGCACGCCACGCCACCGGCGACCTCTACAAGCTGGTGTTCTTCGCCAATGGCCGCCTGTGCGCGGGCTGGGACCCGGATGCCGATGTGCTGTGGGAGCCGGCCGATGGATGAGCTCGACCAGCGCAGCTGGTGGACGCCGGCGCCGGATGATCCGTGCTGGGCATTGCCCGAGGATCTGCGCGCAGCCGACCCGCTTGGCGGGCGCGACTGCGGCTGGGTGAATCAGATGCGCCCGTTCGTGCGGCACTTCAGCGTGCCGGGCGCGCAGGTGTTCGACCCGTTCTGTGGATTCGGCAGCACGCTGCTGGCGGCGGCGCTGGAAGGGCGCGGCACGCATGGCATGGAGATCGATGCCGCACGTGCGCAACTGGCACGCACGCGCCTGCAGCGGCACGGCGTGCAGGCGCCGGTCGTGGTCGGCACGCTGGTCGACACCGCGCCCGTTGCGGCGGTCGATCTGTGCCTGACCAACGTGCCGTATTTCGGTTGCCACTGGCGCGGTGCGGCGTTGCCGGGGCAGTTGTATGCCAGTGCCGATTACGCAGGCTATCTGTCCGGGATGCGGGCGGTATTGCACGCCCTGCGCAAGCGGATGCGAGCGGATGGCTTCGGCGTGGCGATGGTGGAAAACGTCGTCGTCGGCGGGCGGGTGATTCCGCAGGCGTGGGATCTGGGGCGGATCCTTGCCAGCCTGTTCACCCTGCGCGAGGAGCGGGTGCTGTGCTACCGGCGGCCGGGCGCAGTGCTGGCGCCTGCAGGCACGCACAGCAATCGCAGCCACGAGTACGCGCTGATCTTCCAGCACTGCCGTGCGCGGTTGGACCTGCAGCAGGCAGCGCTGCTGCTGCAGGCGCTACGCGCCGACGGCCTGCCGGTGCAGGTGCACGGCAGCTACGCGCGCTGGCTGCAGGCGCCCGAGTCGGTGCCGGAGGGGCCGGCGGACCTGGACCTGATCCTGCGGGCCGAGCAGCCGCTGTGGGACCGCCTCACCGCCTGGCTGCAGGCGCAGGGATTCGCCCTGAGCCTGTGGGGCGAGCCATGCCGGGCGCCGGTCGCGTTGGCGGCGCTGCGCGCGCACCACTATCTGCGCGCCGAGCGCATCGGCGCAGACGGCAGCGGCCTGCAGCTGGACCTGCAGCTGCCAGCGGATGAACCGCCGTTGCCCTGATCGGCCCCGCGACGCCGCGCGCACACCGGTTGCGGCTATGCTCTGTGCCGGTTTTGGATGCCGGAATGTCTCCATGTCTTGTTCTTCCCTGATCGCGCGCGGTGCCCTGCTTGGCGCGCTGGCAACCCTGGCCGGCTGCGGCGGCAGCAAGGGCGACACCATGCTGATGCGCGAGTCGTTCGATTCCGACGACACCTACTCGCGCAGTGTGGCGTCCACCTCGCCGCAGGCCTGCGAGGCCGCGCGCCGGGTGTTGTTGAGCCAGGGCTATGCGGTGACGCGTGCCGATGCCGCTGCGGTGGAAGGCAGCAAGAACTTCCAGCTCAAGGAAGCCGACCAGAGCGAACAACTCAATCTGCGCATTTCCTGTGCCACCCAGGACGGCGGCAAGGCGCAGGTGTTCGTCAGCGCATTGCAGGACCGTTATGCGCTGAAAAAGAGTTCGACCTCGGCCAGCGTCGGTGTCGGCGTGCTCGGTTCGGTGTCGTTGCCGGTTGGCAGCAGCGGCGATTCGCTGGTGCGCGTGTCCAGCACCACGGTGCAGGACGCGGCCTTCTACAAACGCTTCTTCGAGCGTCTGAATTCGTATCTGCCCAAGGTCACCGAAGCGCTGCCCGCACCTGTACCGCCGCCACAGGCGATGTCGTCGGCTCCGGTGCCTGCGGCCACTCAGGCCAGCGAGGCAGCCACTCCGCCGGCCACGCCCACTGCATCTGCGCCGCAATCTGCTGCAACATCCGTTGCACAGCCACCTGTCGCACAGCCACCGGTGGCCCCGTTGCCGGTGGAGGCGCAAGACCCGCCGCCGACACCAGCCACGCTGTCGCAAGCCGAGCCGGCAACCCAGCCGTGATGGAGCGATTCAGGCTCTGCGCCAAAGCCTGAATCGCTGTCTGCACGCTTCACGTTGCGTTCTCGACCAAGTGGCGAAAGTGCAGCCATGACTCGCCAAGGGGCGAGATGGAGACAGACGATGAAGATGCGCAATTCCCTTGTGGGTATGTCCCTGATCGCGCTGATGGCGACGAGCACGCTGGCGCAGGCGCAAACGCGTTCGTATCAGCAGCGTTACACCGAAGCAGATGAAGGCCGCAAGTTCGGCGATGGCACGCGCGTGCGCTGCCGCAATGTCGAAGTGCAGAAGAACTCGACCGATCCCAATCGCATCGGCGGGACGGTGGCCGGCGCGGCCATCGGTGGCCTGCTCGGCAACCAGGTTGGCGGCGGCAACGGCAAGAAGCTGGCAACCGTGGCTGGCGCAGTTGCCGGCGGTGCCGCGGGCCGTACCATCCAGGGCAACCGCCAGCAAGCCAACGGCAACCGTCAGGTCGAGCGCGTCTGCGAACGCCGCTGAACCTGATGCAGTGAATCCTGCGAGCCCCGGTCCTGCCGGGGCTTTCTACGTCTGGGGGTGCGGCGCCTTGCTGCGGATCGACATCACCTTGTACCGATGAGTGCGTTTCAGAAGCCCCGCCTGCGGCGGTGGACGGGAGTGATGCGGCCTGCGTCGGTATCAGTATCCGCGCCGCACCGACCGCGCCGCCACATCGCCGTGCGTCTATGCGCGATGGCGCTGCTCGGAGTGCAGCTATTGCAGGTTGCCGCGGCCGCGCCGAGCGAGACCGCGCGCGAGGCGTCCGTGGACTGCGTCGATGCCTTGCTGCGGCGACTGGGCTGGACCATTCGCAGCGCCGCAGTGAGTGCGCCGGTGATCCAGCGTGGCGAGCCGTGTACGCGCGGCTCGCTTGCGCAGGCACGCGCGGCCGGCGACCTGCAGCTGACGCTGCCGGCCAGCTGGAACGCGCAGCAACGCGGCGCCACGCTCAGGGCCTTGCTGGACGACAGCGCTACCCAATGCGCCTACGCGTTCGAACTCGGTGCGGCCACGCGGCGTGCAACCACGCAGCTGCAGGACAACCCGGGCTACCGGTTTTCGGCACTGCAGCTGGGCTGGATCGGATTCGGCTGGCGTGGCGCGGCCTCGCAGGGCTGGAGCGGCTTTCGCAGTTTCGGGCGCGGCTATCAACCGCGCGGCAGCAATGCGCAGGCGCTGGATGCGTTCTATCGCGGCCAGGTGCGCTCCGAATGCGGAGTGGGGCGGCAGGTGGCCCAGCTGGCCACCCAGCGCGAGCTGTATGGCGATGCCGGGTTCGATCGGGTGTTCACCCCGGGCGAGTTGTCGATCGGCACGTTTCTGACCCTGCACGACACCGACAGCATCCTGCTGGGCGCGCATGCCGGCGATTTCTTCGCCGACGGCAAGGCGGCCAGGACCGCGCAGCTGGGGCGGCAGGCATTTGTCGGCGCGCCGGGGTTTATCGCGCACGTGTTCGACAAGTCGTTTCTGGACGACATCCACAACCAAGCCGAAAACTTCGTGGTGGTGGAGGTCAGCGATGCGGCGGCGCAGGCGCTGGCGCAGCACGGCGGCTTTGCGCATTACGACGCGCGCAACCGGCAGATCTGGGAGCTGGCCAGGGCGCTGCGCGGGCCGGGCAAGCGTCGCTTCGAGCGGCTGCTGTACGAACGCGATGCCGCGCTGCGCGCCAGGCTCGATCCGCAGCAGCAGGCACGCCTGCAAACGCTGCAAGGCCTGTTGGATGACCCGTTCTACCAGGGCTTTCTGGTGTACGTGCATCCCAAGGGTATCAAGCCGATCGGGTACCACGTGGCGCGCCTGCTCGATCGCAATCCGCGCACGCCGTATGCCATCGACCTGACCCTGCACAATCTGCGCAGCACCTTGTACTGGCGTTGGATCGACTGGCAGCTGCAGCAGTGCGGCGCCGGCACCGCGGCGGAACAATCCATTGAGAATTCCGCCACGCCAGCGTACGCCGGGCGTGGCACCCTGCACTGATCAGATCATGAGGAACGAGTATGGAACTGGGTATGGTGGGTTTGGGCCGCATGGGCGCCAACATGGCCGAGCGCCTGGTGCACGGCGGACACCGCGTGCATGGCTACGATCCGGGCGAAGGCGCGCGTCGCAGTGCGCAGGCCAAGGGCATTGTCACTGCCGATGCGCTGGCCGCGCTGGTGTCCGCGCTGCCCAGCCCGCGCGTGGTGTGGTTGATGGTGCCGGCGGGCAAGATCGTCGACGACACCCTGGCGCAGCTGCTGCCGCTGTTGCAGGCCGGCGACATCGTCATCGACGGCGGCAATTCGTACTACAAGGATTCGCAACGCCGCGCCGCGCTGCTGCATGCCAGTGGGATCGCTTTTGTCGATTGCGGCACCAGCGGCGGCGTCTGGGGCCTGCAGGAAGGCTACAGCCTGATGGTCGGCGGCGACGAAGCGGCGGTGACCACGCTGCATCCGGTGCTGGCCACGCTGGCGCCGGCAGCGGACAAGGGCTGGGGCCGCGTCGGCCCGAGCGGCGCCGGCCACTTCACCAAGATGGTCCACAACGGCATCGAGTACGGAATGATGCAGGCCTATGCCGAGGGCTTCGCGCTGATGCAGCACAAGAGCGACTTTGCGCTGGATCTGCATCAGGTCGCCGAGATCTGGCGCGATGGCAGCGTGGTGCGTTCGTGGTTGCTGGATCTCACCGCCGATGCGCTGGCGCACAATCCGACCATGGCCGGGATCGCACCGTTCGTGGCCGATTCGGGCGAAGGGCGCTGGACGGTGGCCGAGGCGATCGACCTGGAAGTGTCGGCGCCGATCATCACCTTGTCGCTGATGGAGCGGCTGCGCTCGCGCGACAAGGATTCGTTCACCGACAAGCTGCTGGCCGCAATGCGCAACCAGTTCGGTGGTCATGCGGTCAAGAGCAGCACGGAAGCGGCGCCGACGATCGGCAGCAAGGACGTCTGAGCGATCGCGCCGATTCCTGCGCGCCCGCATGGCGCGCAGTGCAGGTCTGTTCCATCGCGTCCGTGTCCGGCGACCGCCGGCGTGCCCGCTGATTGATCGCTGATCGCAGTGCGCATCGATGCGGTGCCCGCACGTGGCCCTACAGGACGCGAGCACGCCGTGCCGATGCAGACCATCGGCCGGGGCGCCCGACACGCCCGACACCGGCGCCCGGCCATGCATCGGCCGCGTCAGGCCGCGCTCGCGCCTTCCAGCCATTGCACCTGGCCCGAGGCGGCGCTGCGTTGTGCCAGCGCCAGCAGCTCCATCACCTGTACCGCGTCGGCAGCGCTGACCGGTGCCGGGCCGGCCCCCGCCAGGGCATCGCGAAATGCGGCGTAGCACTGCCGGTAGTCGCCCGGCGTGGTGTCGGGTTGATGGGTATGCACGCGGCCTTCGTCGTCGACGCGGGTCAGCGTGCCCGGAAGCGGGTCCACGCCCCAACCGGCGGTACCGGGGCGGCGCCCGGCGCGTAGCTGGTCTTCCTGGGTATCCAGGCCGTGCTTGAGATAACTGCCACGGGTGCCATGCACGGCAAAGCGCAGGCCACTGTCGGCCACCAGCGAGCCGGCGTGCAGGATCACGCGCAGCCGCGGGTAACGCAGGGTGACGTGGAAATAGTCGTCGCTGCGCGCCTGGCTGCGCTGGCGCTGCAGGTCCGCGCCGATCGCCTGCGGCGCGCCGAACAGCTGCAGCGCCTGATCGAGCAGATGCGGCCCCAGGTCGTACCAGAGACCGGCGCCGGGGATGTCGCTTTCGCGCCAGCGGTCGCGCACCTGCGGCCGGAAGCGGTCGAAGTGCGAATGGAATTCCACCACCTCACCCAACTGGCCTTCGTCGATCAGCCGGCGCACGGTCAGGAAGTCCGCATCCCAGCGCCGGTTCTGGAACACGCTGACGATGCGCCCGGCCGCCGCCGCAGCAGCCACCACTTCGCGCGCCTGCGCGGCGTCCAGCGCAAAGGGTTTGTCCACCAGCACATGCTTGCCGGCGGCCAGGGCCTGCAGCGCGAACGGTGCGTGGGTCTGGTTGGGGGTGGCCAGCACCACCGCATCCAGCGCCGGATCGGCCAGTGCCGTTTCCAGATCGGCCAGCACGGCGACATCGGGAAAGTCTGCCTGCACCTGCTGCGGCTTGGACGACACCATGCTGTGCAGGGCCAGACCCGGGGTGCCGGCGATCAGCGGGGCATGGAAGGTGCGGCCGACATAGCCATAGCCGACGACGGCCAGATTGAACGGTTTAGGCATTGAAAACGGTTCATCGCAACGACGGAGGAGGCCTGCATGGTATTGCACCCACCCGTGTGCGCCGGGTTCACAACCCCTGCATCCGGCGGTCACGTGTGCACGACGAGCGCCACTGCAGACTGCCGCCACATTCACAGGAGGGTACATCCGATGAAGCACATCACACACGCACGCAAGTTGCTGACCCTGGCGCTGTCGCTCGGTCTGACGCTGGGTGCCTCGCAGGCATTCGCCGCGCCGCAGGAGCACGCCGCGCACAAGGATCACGCTGCCGACAACATCAACGAATCCAAGAAGCCGGTGACCGACACCTGGATCACCACCAAGGTGAAGGCCGATTTGCTGGCCACCGACAACGTGTCGGGCACCGACGTCAAGGTCGAGACCAAGAACGGCATCGTCACCCTGACCGGCACGGTGGCCACCAAGGCCGAGCACGACAAGGCCGTGGCGGTTGCCAAGGGCATCGAAGGCGTCAAGAGCGTCAAATCCACCGGCCTGAAGGTCGTTGCTGCAAAGATGTAATTGCAGCGGTCGCGAATGCCGGACCAGCCGAGGCGAGGCGGCTGCTCCGCGCACGAGGCGCACTCCCAGGAGTGCGCCTTTTTTGTTGCCTGCGCACACGCCGGGCACGCCGATGGGCGCCAAGCGCTCGCGCCGTTTTCACGGTTACTGCACTTATGATATGCCCATTCAGCTATGTAATCGCGGGAGTGATCAGGCTGAATCGTTAATCTCATCCCGGGGCCGATGGGAGACAATGCCGGCTTGCCTTCGGGGCTTTGGCAGCGAGCGGATACCGACCTAGCAATGCAGACAACGGTCCAAGAAGACAGATGGGATCGCTGGCGCCTGCCGTTACTGGCAGTTGCCGTATTTCTGGTTGTGGTGGTGCCGTCGCTGCTGCTGCAGCAGATGGCCAATAACGCCAACCAGGCTGCGGTGTGGGTGGCGCATAGCCAGGAAGTGCAGGAGACCGCCCAGCGTCTGGAGGCGGCGATGCGCGATACCGAATCGGCCGCCTTGATGCGCTCGCACGGCGTGCAGCGCCCGGCCCTGCTGGAGCGCATGCGGCGCGGCCGGCGCGAGTCGTTGGCCGCGGTGCAGCGGCTGATCGTGCTGACCAAGGACAATCCTGCACAGCAGGTGCGGATGGGGCGCATCCAGAGCACGATCGAGCGGCGTCTGTTGCTGGCCGAGCGGATTGCGGTGACCACCGCGCCGGAGCAGATCCGTGGGCTGATCAACGACATGACCCTGAACAACCCGATCCGCGTGCTGATCGACGAGTTGCAGGATGCCGAGGGCAAGCTGCTGGAGTTGCGCAATGCGCGCGCCGACAGCGAGCGCGCGCATTACGCGGTGTTGAGCTGGGGCACGCTGGTGGTGCAGTTGCTGCTGCTGGGCACGGTGACCTGGTTGCTGCAGCGGCAGATCCGGCGCCGCCTGGCCGCCGAACAGGAATACCTGCGCGCCAACGGCCGTGCGTCGTCGGTGCTGCAGACCGTGCGCGAGCCGATCGTGCTGCTGGATTCCGGACAGCGCATCCTGCTGCACAACCCGGCATTTGCCGAGTTGTACGGGCTGGACGAGCGCGGCAACGAATCGATGCCGTTGGAGGACGTGGGCGATGGCGTCTGGCGCGATGCGCAGATCCATCAGCGGCTGGCCGATGTGCTGTTGCGCGGCCGCGAGTTGTGGGACTACGAACACGAGCAGCGCGCCGCCGATGGCGTGCTGCGCACCATGTTGATCAACGCGCGGCGCATGCCGCTGCCGGACACCAGCGACCAAGACGTGGTGCTGATGACGGTCAGCGACATCAGCCTGCAAAAAGCTTCGCAGCTGCGCATCCAGGAGCTCAACCGGCAGATGGAAGGCAAGGTGGAGCAGGTGTCGGAGGTCAATCGCGAGCTGGAGGCCTTCAGCTATTCGGTCTCGCACGACCTGCGCGCGCCGCTGCGCCATGTTGCCGGATTTTCCGACAAGCTGGCGCGCCACCTGGGCGATGCGGCGGACGAGAAATCGCGTCACTACATGGAAGTGATCAGCAGCTCGGCGCGGCGCATGGCGTCGCTGATCGACGATCTGCTGGTGTACTCGCGCCTGGGCCGTAGCGCGCTGCGGTTGCAGGCGGTGGACATGCAGTCGCTGGTGTCGGAAACCCGCGCGATCCTGGATTCCAACGTGCAGAGCGAGAACACCGGCCACCGTGTGGACTGGCATATCGCGCCGTTGCCGGTGCTGGTGGCCGACGAGAACATGATGCGTCAGCTGTGGATGAACCTGCTCGGCAACGCCGTGAAATACAGCACCAGGCGCGAGGTGGCCAGGATCGAGGTCACCTATACGCCGATGGCCGACGGCGGCCACCAGTTCAGCGTGCGCGACAACGGCGCCGGCTTCGACATGGAATACAGCGCCAAGTTGTTCGGCGTGTTCCAGCGTCTGCACAAGGCCAGCGAATATCCCGGGACCGGGATCGGCCTGGCCAGCGTGCGGCGCGTGCTGACGCGTCACGGCGGCCGGATCTGGGCCGAAGGCGCGGTCGACGAAGGCGCCACTTTCCATTTTGTGCTTCCTCCTGCGCTTGAAGCGCCCAACCAAGAGTTCAACGTATGACCGCCATCCGTACCATTCTTCTGGCAGAAGACAGCCCGGCCGATGCGGAAATGGCCGTCGATGCCCTGCGCGAAGCCCGCCTGGCCAATCCCATCGTGCACGTCGAGGACGGCGTGGAGACCATGGACTACCTGCTGCGTCGGGGCATCTTCGCCGATCGCGAGGAAGGCCTGCCGGCGGTATTGCTGCTGGACATCAAGATGCCGCGCCTGGACGGGCTGGAGGTGCTCAAGCAGATCCGCAGCGAGGAGTCGCTCAAGCGCCTGCCGGTGGTGATCCTGTCGTCCTCGCGCGAGGAGAGCGACCTGGCCCGCAGCTGGGACCTGGGCGTGAATGCCTATGTGGTCAAGCCGGTGGACGTGGATCAGTTCTTCAATGCAGTCAAGACGCTCGGCACCTTCTGGGCGGTCATCAATCAGGCACCGGAGCTGGACTGACCCATGCTGCATGAGGGGGGCAAACTGGAGCAGTTGAAGATCCTTCTGGTGGAAGATTCACCGGAAGACGCCGAGCTGCTGTCCGATCAGCTGCTCGATGCCGGGCTGGATGCGGCGTTCGAGCGGGTGGACAGCGAACCGTCGCTGCGTGCCGCACTGGATGAATTCCAGCCGGACATCGTGCTCTCGGATCTGAGCATGCCCGGTTTTTCCGGCCATCAGGCGCTGCGCCTGGTGCGCCAGAGCGGCGCCACGCCTTTCATTTTCGTCTCCGGCACCATGGGCGAGGAGACCGCGGTCAAGGCGCTGCAGGACGGCGCCAACGACTACATCATCAAGCACAATCCGACCCGCCTGCCGAGCGCGGTGATCCGTGCGATCCGCGAGGCGCGCGCCGACCTGGAACGCCAGCGCGTGGAGAGCGAGCTGATGCGCGCGCAGCGGCTGGAAAGCCTGGCAATGCTGGCGGCCGGGTTGAGCCACGACCTGCGCAATATCCTGCAACCGCTGTTGATCGTGCCCGACCTGCTGGCCGGACGCACCGACGATCCGCAGCTGCGCCAGCTGGCCAACGTGGTGGCCGAGTGCGGCCGGCGCGGGCACGAGATGGCCGAGTCGATGCTCTCGTTCGTGCGTGGCTCCAACAAGCCGCGCGAGCAGGTGTCGATCGCCAGCCTGTTCCAGGCCGTGCAGATGCTGCTCAAGAGCAGCCTGCCCGACGGCGTGCGCCTGCAGATGGACACGATCCCGCTGGATCTGACCATCGAGGCCAACTACACCGAGTTGCAGCAGTGCCTGCTCAACCTGGGCCTGAACGCGATCCAGGCGATGCCGGGCGGCGGGATGCTGACCCTGTCGGCCGATCGCCACGACGGCGCGCGCGTGCGCATGAGCGTGGCCGACACCGGCGTGGGCATGAGCGAGGACACCCGCGCACGCCTGTTCAGCCCCTTCTTCACCACCAAGGCCGATGGCACCGGCCTGGGGCTGATTTCCTGCAAGCGCATCGTCGAAAGCTACGGCGGCAGCATCGTGGTCGACAGCCGCCTGGGCGAGGGCACGCGGTTCGACATGATCGTGCCGATGCGTGCGGCCGCAGTGACGATTGCCGACACCGAGCCGCCGCTGGCGTTGGGGCATGGGCAGCGCATCCTGCTGGTGGATGGCGAGGCCACGCGCCTGTCGCTGCTGGGCAACGCCTTGTCCAGCCAGGGCTATCAACCGCAGTTGGCCACCGATGGCGCGGCGGCGCTGCAATTGGTGCAGCAGCACGCGATGCCGGACCTGGTGATCATCGACAGCGACATCATCCAGCTCTCGGCGGTGAGCGTGTTGTTGAGCATGCAGGAGCTGGGCTATCACGGCCCGGCGATCGTGCTCGAGGACGTCGGCGCGCCGCTGCAACGTTCGCACTTCCCACCGGATATCCCGGTGCATGTGCTGCGCAAACCGCTGGAAATGCGCCGGGTATTCCGCGCGGTGGCGCATGCGCTGGAAGTGGCCTGAGGCCAGGGCCTGGCACCCCGTGGGCGGGCAGGCTCAGGTGCGGCACGATCGCAACAGTTGACGCCCACGCCGGCCGCATGCGCGAATAACGCATGACCACCGTGCTTCTCAGCCTCGGCAGCAACGTCCAGCCGACCCACTACCTGCGCCTGGCCGTCGACGCCTTGCGCGCACGCTTCGGCCAACTTGCGGTCTCGCCGGCGTATCGCACGCCAGCGGTGGGCTTCGACGGGCCGGACTTCGTCAACAACGCCGTGGCGCTGGACACGGACATGGACCTGGCCGCGCTGGACCACTGGCTGCATGCGCTGGAAGATGCGCACGGCCGCGATCGCAGCGGCCCGCGTTTCAGCGACCGCACCCTGGACGTGGATGTGGTGTTCTTCGGCGATTGCATCATCGAAGGCCCCGGCCATCTGCGCATCCCGCGGCCCGAGCTCAAGCATGCCTTCGTGTTGAAGCCGCTGGCCGATATCGCGCCCGATTTTGTCGACCCGCTGAGCGGGCAGACCCTGGCCGCGCTGTGGCAGGCGCATCCGCAGCACGGCATCGCGTTCACGACGGTGGCACTGGACGCGGCCCCGGCGCTGGATGTGGCGCGCTAGCGCCGTCGCCGCTCAACTGAGCTGGCGGCCGCCGTCCACATGCAGGGTGTGGCCGGTGACGAAGCCGGCGTCGTCCAGCAGCCAGCGCACCGCCTCGGCGATTTCCTCGGGCGTGCCGATGCGTTCCAATGGCGTGCGTGCGAGCAGCGCCTGCCTGGACGCTGCGGATTTGCCTTCCTCCGGCCACAGGATCGCGCCGGGCGCGACCGCGTTGACGCGCACCTCCGGTGCCAGTTCCAGCGCGAGCGAGCGGGTCAGCATTTCCAGCGCACTCTTGGACGCGCCGTACAGCGGGTGATTGCGCATCGGCAGCTGCGCGTGCAGGTCGGTGATGTTGACGATGGCACCGCGATGATGGCGCAGCTGCGCGGCGGCAGCCTGGGCGATGAAGAACGGCGCGCGTGCATTGACTGCGAACAACTCGTCCCATTGCGCGGCTGTCGCTGCGCCAAGCGCGGTGGGGTAGAACGCGGAGGCATTGTTGACCACGCCATCCAGGCGGCCGAACGCAGCGATGCAGTCGGCGACCAGCTGCGCCGGCGCCTCCGGCAGGCGCAGATCGGCGTGCAAGGCCTGCGCGCTGCCGGCGCGCAGGGCACAGAGCTCCGCTACGCGCGCGCCGAGCGCCTCGCCGGAGCGGTGCGCATGCAGGGCAACGCGGTAGCCGGCCGCATGCAGCGTGGTGGCGATCTGCGCGCCAATCCGGCGGCCTGCACCGGTGATCAACACCACCTTGGAACTGTCTGTCATGGCGTACTCGCTCGGCGTTGCAAGGGGCTCGGCTATCCTGTGCATTGTCCCCGCAACCGGTGCCCGCATGCACGCCGACCTTCCTACTCCCGATCCGGACGCCCTGGCGCATAGCGACCGGCTGGCCGCGCATCTGCGCGCCGAGATCGCCGCCGCCGGTGGTGCGATTGCGTTCTCGCGTTTCATGGAGCTGGCGTTGTATGCGCCGGGGCTGGGCTATTACAGCGCCGGCTCCAGCAAGTTCGGCGAGGCGGGCGATTTCGTCACCGCACCGGAGCTGGGGCCGTTGTTCGCGGCCACCGTGTCCGGTGCGCTGGCACCGGTGCTGCAGCAGCTCGGGCCGCAGGCGCGGGTGCTGGAGGTGGGCGGCGGCAGCGGTGCGTTCGCCGAAGTCACGCTCAAGCGTCTGCTTGAGCTGGATGCGCTGCCGGAGCGTTACGCGATCCTGGAGCCCAGCGCCGACCTGCGCGAGCGTCAGCGCGAGCGGCTGGGACGCAGCCTGATCCCGCCGGTCTTCGATCTGGTGGAGTGGCTGGACGGGCCGTTCCCGGACGATTGGGACGGGGTGCTGTTCGCCAACGAAGTGATCGACGCATTGCCCACGCCGCGCTTCACGCTGCGCGATGGCGAGGTGTATGAAGAAACCGTGGTGCTGGATGCGCAGCAGCAATTCGCGCGCGGCGAGCAGCCGGCCGATGCCTTGCTGGGCGCGGCGGTGCGGCATCTGGAACGTTATCTGGAGCAGCCCTTCGCCGATGGTTATCGCTCCGAACTGCTGCCGCAGTTGCCCTACTGGATCCAGGCAGTGGCCGGCGGTCTGAAGCGCGGCGCGATGTTGTTCGTCGACTACGGTTACCCGCGTGGCGAGTTCTATCGTGCGCAGCGCGAAGACGGCACCCTGCGCGCGTTCTATCGCCATCGCATGCATGAGGATTTGTATCGCTGGCCGGGCCTGCAGGATCTGACTGCGTCGGTGGACTTCACTGCGTTGGCCGAAGCCGGCACCGGAGCCGGTTTCGAACTGGCCGGCTACTGCACGCAAGCGAGCTTTCTGCTCGGCAACGGCCTGGATGCGTTGCTGGCGCAGGCCGACACGCGCACCGACGAAGTCGGGCGCATGCGGCTGCGTGAGCAGATCAAGCGGCTGACCTTGCCCAGCGAAATGGGCGAGCGCTTCCAGGTGATGGGTTTTGCGCGCGACGTCGATTTTGCGCCGGCATTTCTGGCGGGCGATCTCACATGGCGGTTGTGAGTGCGGCGCTGCGCCCATTCCAGCGGCCACGGTTATGGGTAGGCTTGTGGATCACCGCAATCTTGGTGGTGATTGCGGTATGCATGGGGCCGCCGCCAGAGTTTCCGGAACTGCCGTCCAACAGCGACAAGGCCGAGCACTTCTTGACCTTCGCGCTGTTGTGCTGGGGGGCGGTGCAGCTGTTTGCCACCCGCCGCGCGCTGTTGCTTGCGGCATTCGGATTGGTGCTGCTGGGGATCGGCATCGAGATCGCGCAAGGCGCATTGACCACCAACCGCAGCGCGGATCCCTACGATGCGCTGGCCGATACCTTGGGCATCCTCGCCGGCCTGTGCCTGGTGTGGACGCCACTGCGCTCGGTGATGTTGCGGATGGACAGGCGCATGTTCGGGTCGCGCGGGTAGATCTGTTGTGCGGAGCGAGTGGTCTGCAGCTTTGCTGCAGGGGCCGGTGGAGATGGTCGGTGTGCAAGGTTGAGAGCCGTGCGCGATGCTCGTCCACCTGCGACTGCGTAGCTTTCAATCTTCGCTCTCAGCCGGGCATGCGCACCGCGCGTTCGCGTAGCCACTTGGTTGCGACCCACTTTTCGCCGGCCAGGACCGGTGCGCCGGCATGCAGGCTGCGTGTCATTGGATGCGGGCGGTCGTAGCTGAAGAACACCGCATTGCCCTTCACCGCAGCGACGTCCAGGTGCGCATCGGGAAAGCGCGTGGCGCCGCCGCGTTCGGGCGTGTTGAGATACATCACCAGCGATGCGACGCGTTGGCCGCCCGCCTGCAGCAACACCGGCGTGCCGGCGGCCGCGGGGTCGAAGTAATCGTAGTGCGGCTGATACTCGGCGCCGGTGGCATAGCGCAACACCTGCAGTCCCTCGCCGTGGTCCACGGGCCAGTCGAGCAGGCGGGCGATGCGTGCTTCGATGCGTTGGCACAGCGCATCCTGCCCCAGCTGCAGGCACATGCTGTGGCTGGTGCGTGCGGCATGCACGATCTGCGCGCCGTTGTCGTTGTCCACCGTGCGCGAACGCGCCAGGCGTGGCTGCGCCAGTGCGATCAATGCCTCGCATTCGGCATCGGACAAAAAATCGCCCAGCACCACCACGCGCGGCAGCAACAGGCTGACCAGCACGCGCACCTGGCGATCGCCCAGGTCCAGCAACGAGGCATCGTTGTCCTGCAGCACTGCCGGCACGCGCACCGGCACCGGCAGGCCATGCGTCTGCGCGTGCTGCTGGATGTGGTCGCGCAGCAGGGCCTCGACTGCGTCGATGGCGTCCTGTTCGTTCCAGCCCTGATCCAGGAGCGGCTGTAGCGCTTGTTCGGGCGGCTGGCCGGCCATTGCCTGCGCAATGATCCAGTCGCCCAGGGCAGCGGGGATAGGAGGCGGAGTCATCCTCCTACAGTGCATGTCAATGTGTGGCAGGCATGTGTCAATTGTGTCGTCGTAAGACAAATGAAACAGACAGCCCCTATAAAAGTGACGGGGATCTTGAACGTGCTCGCCACTGCAGTGAGCGGAACGCAACCAATTCTTGACGACTCCTCTTCATACCGGACCTTTCTTGACCTGGAGATCAGCCGCATGTCCGTTCGCAACAGCAGCAAGACACTTCTCATGACCTTTGGTACCGCGCTGGCGTTGTCGGCCTGCGGTGGTGGTGCCGATCGTGTCGCCTCGCCCGGCGAGGGCGCATTTCCGCCGGCACCGACGCCGGCTCCCGCACCGACCCCGGCGCCCACGCCTGCACCCACGCCCGCTCCGGCACCGACCGGCCCGGCCGCCGATTGCCCGACCGGTTTCTCCAACGTCGGCACCATCGCCAACAACACGCTGCGCGCCTGCCAGCTGCCGGACACCATCAACGGCAACCTGGTGGTGCCGGCACGTGCGGGCACGGCGTATTCGATCAGCGGACGCGTCAACGTGGGCACCGACCGCGGCGGCAACGCCATCGCACCGGCTGCCGGCAGCACGCAGGGCATCCTGACCATCGAGCCGGGCGTGACCCTGTTCGGTTCGGCGGGTAGCGACTACATCGTGGTCAACCGCGGTTCGCAGATCTTTGCCGAAGGCAGCGCCACCGCCCCGATCGTGTTCACCGCGCGCCAGGCGCTGGAGGGCCAGGTCAGCGCCAACACCATCGGCTTGTGGGGCGGCATCGTGGTGCTGGGCCGTGCGGCCATCAACAACTGCCCGGGCACCACGGTCTCCGGTACGCCGGAATGCCAGGCGCAGGTGTAAGGTACCAATGCGTTCTACGGCGGCAACAGCGCCACCGACAACAGCGGCTCCATGCGCTACCTGCGGGTGATGTATTCGGGCTTCGAAATTTCGCCCAACAACGAGCTGCAGGGCATCACCCTGGCCGGCGTGGGCAGCGGCACGCGCCTGGATCATGTGCAGATCCACAATAGCTCCGACGACGGTATCGAATGGTTCGGTGGCAGCGTCAACGGCAGCCACATCGTGATCACCGGCGCCGACGACGATTCGCTGGATACCGACGCCGGCTGGAACGGCGCACTGCAGTTCGGCATCGTGGTGCAGCGCGCCGGTGGCGGCGACCGCATGAACGAGTGGAGCAGCCTGCGCCGTCAGCCATATTCGCGCCCGAAGGTGGCCAACTTCACCTACGTGGGCAATGCGCGCGCCGGTGCGGCGATCATGCTCAACCAGGGCACGCAGGCCGCGTTCTACAACTCCGTCGTCACGCGTCCGGCCGGTGGCAGCGGTGATGGCCTGGTGTGCTTCAACCTGGCCGATGCCGACACGCTCGGGACCTTCAACTCGGTGTTCTTCGCCTGCCCGACGGCC
Organism: Xanthomonas arboricola pv. guizotiae; assembly: GCF_002940205.1. Lineage (GTDB taxonomy): Bacteria > Pseudomonadota > Gammaproteobacteria > Xanthomonadales > Xanthomonadaceae > Xanthomonas > Xanthomonas arboricola_C. Next base: position 59,927 of record NZ_MDSK01000017.1, on the reverse strand, counting down.
TTCGGCAGCGACGCGCGTGCGGCCACCCAGTTCGCGGCCGGCACCAACAACGTCGCCAACGGCGTGTCCACGTTGCAGAACACCTTCGTCAATGGCGCCAACGAAAGCGCCGTGCCGGCCTTCCAGGGCTTGAACGGGGTGAGCAGCTTCTTCCAGCAGGTGAACTACATCGGTGGCGTGCGCGATGCCAACGACACCTGGTGGCAGGGCTGGACCTGCGGCCTGACCGCCGATCGTCCCTGCTGAGGCACAGCATCGCAAGGCAGCCAACGCGGCTGCCTTGCGATGCGTCCAGCTTCATTCTTCAGTTGCCAGGGCTCCCACGATGCGAACCTCCGCTGTCGCCCGTCTCTCGCGGACGGGCCTGTCTCTTTCCATTTCCACCTTCCTGTTTTCCGGCGCTGCGCTGGCGCAGTCGACCACCACCGATGCCGGCTCTGCCAGCGGCAGTAGCAGCACCGCCACCAGTGCGCCCAAGCAACTCGACCAGGTCGTGGTGCGCGGCGAGTACATTCCCGAACCGATGCTGCAGACCTCGGAGGTGGCATCGTTCGTCACCCGTGAGGACATGGAGCGCACCGGCGACAGCAGCGCGGCGGTGGCGCTGACGCGTGTCACCGGGCTGAGCCTGTCGCGCGGCAAGTACGTGTATGTGCGCGGCCTGGGCGAGCGCTATTCGTCGGCATTGTTCAACGGTTCGCCGCTGCCCAGCCCCGAGCCGATGCAGCGCGTGGTGCCGCTGGACCTGTTTCCCAGCGACGTGCTGGCCAGCGTGACCGTGCAAAAAACCTATTCGGCCGATTATCCGGGCGAATTTGGCGGTGGCGTGATCGACCTGCAATCGATGGCGGTGCCGGACAAACCGTTCCTGTCGCTGACCGTGGGTGGCGGCGTCAACAGCGTCAGCACCGGCGAAAAAGGCCTGACCTATTACGGCTCCGGCGATGACGAATGGGGCTTTGATGATGGCACCCGCAAGCAGCCTGCCGCGTTGCGCGATGCGATCCAGAGCGGCCGGCGCGTGGATCTGGGCAGCTTCTCGCGCGAGGACATCCGCCGTATCGGCCGCAGTTTGAACGATGCCAACCTGTATCTGCTGCAGGAAAAGGACAGCATCGCCCCGGACGTCAATGTCGGCGGCAGTGCCGGTTACAGCATGGACGTGGGCGAGGCCAGGCTGGGCATCATCGCGGTGGCCAGTTACGACAACGAGTGGCGCACGCGCACCGGCAAGCAGCAGGACGGCATCTTTGTCGGCGATACGGTCGAGTTCAATTCCAACTACGACTTCGCCACCACCCGCAACAACGTGCGCAGCAACGGCATGCTGGGCCTGGGCTGGGAATACGGCCGCCACAGCATCGGCTGGACCACCCTGTACGTGCACGACACCTTGAAGGTGGCGCGCAGCCGTGCCGGCCGCGATGAGCTGGCCGGTTTCGATGTGCGCGACGACAACACCGAGTGGTACGAGCGCCAGCTGATCAACAACCAGCTGCGCGGCACGCACGCGTTCGGCGAGTACGACGATCTCAAGATCGAATGGCGCGCAGCGGTGGCCAATGCCAGCCGCGATGTGCCCTACGAAACCGGCATTCGCTACGAGTTGCTGGATGGCTACTGGGCGCACGATGCCTCGCGCGTGCAGAACTACACCCGCTTCAGCAAGGTCGACGACAAGGTGGCCAGCGGTGGGGTGGATGTGACCTGGCGTTTGCCGATCGAGCACGACTTCACCGTCAAGGGCGGTCTGGCCTATCTGGACAACGACCGCAGCGCGTGGAGCCGGGAGTTCCGCTTCCTGGCGCTGGACGGCCCGCTGCCGTTCTACAACCAGTACCAGCGCGTGGATTACCTGATCTCCGATTACAACCTCAGCAACGATCTGCTGCGCCTGCGCGAGACCACCGGCAGCTTCGGTGCGGCCGCGTACGATGCGACCCTGAAGGTCAAGGCGGCGTATCTGCAGGCCGAGGGTGAGATCGTGCCGACCCTGCGCGCCACCGTCGGTGTGCGTTACGAAGACGCCACCCAGGCGGTGCATCCGTACGACATCTTCACTGGCGTGCGCCAGGACAGCGTGGCACCGCTGGAGAACAGCTACGCGCTGCCATCGGCCACGGTGACCTGGAACTTTGCCGAGAACCAGCAGCTACGCTTTGGTGCATCCAAGACCATCGCGCGCCCGCAGTTCCGCGAGATGGCGCCGCAGCAGTACCTGGACCCGGACATCGACCGCCAGTTCTTCGGCAATCCGTTCCTGGTCGATAGCGAGCTGGTCAACCTGGATGGGCGCTACGAGTGGTTCTTCGAGCCGGGCGAGTATGTCACCGTCGGCGCGTTCTACAAGAGCATCGACAAGCCGATCGAAGCCATCGTCAACGATGCGCCCGGCGGCGGCATCGTGCAGAGCTTCATCAATGCGCCCGAGGCCACCTTGTACGGCATCGAGCTGGAGGCCAAGAAATATCTGGACCTGCCGATCGCGGCCGACTGGTGGGGCGACAAGCGGGTGTTCGTGTCCGGCAACTACACGCGCACCAAGTCGGAGGTGAGTGCCAGCGATGGCGACACCGTGCAGCCCTTCGGCTTCACCGCACCGGTGCAGGCGACCTTGTTCATCCGCGATGGCTCGGCCTTGCAGGGGCAATCCGATGACATCGCCAACCTGCAGATCGGTGTGGAAAGCGAGAGCACCCACAGCCAGGCCACCTTGATCGCCAACTATGTCGGCGAGCGGGTGTCCGCGCGTGGTCGACCGGGGCAACCGGATTACATCGACAAACCCGGCACCTCGCTGGATCTGGTGATCAAGAAGGGCCTGGTATGGTCGGGCAATACGCTGTCGTTGAACTTCGCCGCACGCAACCTGCTCAAGACCAAGTACCAGGAATATCAGAGCCTGGGCAGCAATCGGGTGGACCTGTACGAGTACCAGCCCGGCGTGACGTATGACCTGAGTGTGACAGCGCGCTTCTGATCCGACGCCCGCTGCCGGTATCGCACACGCCCGCCCTGCCTCGCATGGCGGGCGTTTGCATCTGGGTCCGTGTCGCCGTGTGTCGGCCTGTGTCATCACTTTCTTCGAACTGACACATTGCTGCCGCATTCTGTCACCAGACCGCAATCCTGAGACGGATGTCCGCTTTGCAGCGCGCTTTGCCCTCCTTGAAACCCCTGATGTCGGCGCGCGGCCGCAGCGCACTGGCCTGCGTGCTGCTGGCCTTGCTCGCGTTGCAGTGCGCGCGCGTGATGTGGTTGGTGATCGCCCCGATCGGGCCGTTGGGCACCGCCCAGGTCGCCACGCCTGCACAGGCGCAGCTGCCGGCACTGCGCCGCGACGTGTTCTATCGCAGCGTTGCGGAGGCCAGCAGCGACGGCATCGTGTTGCATGGGGTACGCGCGGGTGGCGCGCAAGCAGCCGCGTTCCTGAGCAGCGGCGACGGCAGGCAGGGGGCGTATCGCATCGGCGATGGCGTGGTGGCTGGCGTGACGGTGCAGGCGATCGCGAGCGATCACGTGCTGCTGCGTACCGGTAGCGGCGTGCGACGTCTGGCCTTGGTGGAATCCACCGCGTCTGCGGCGGCCACATCGCCGGCACCGGCAACGGCAACGGCCGCGCCCGCAGCAGTGGGCGGCGCACCTGCGGTGACCTCGAATGTCGGCACCGCGGCCGGCACGGCCACGGCGGCGGCCGTCGACCCGCAACAACTGCTCACCACCGCCGGTCTGCGTGCAAGCGAAGACGGCAGCGGCTTCACCGTGATGCCGCGCGGCGATGGTGCGCTGCTGCGCCAGGCCGGCCTGGCGCCGGGCGATGTGCTCACCCAACTCAATGGCCGCACGCTCGATGCCGAACACCTGCGCGAGCTGCAGGACGAACTGCGCGATGGCCAGGCGGCCACGCTGACCTACCGCCGCGACGGCCAGACCCACACCATGACCTTGAAGCGCCCGCAATGACTGCCGCCCGCCCAGTATGGCTGCTTTCGGCCACGTTGTTGCTCGCCCTGCCGGTGGTGCCGATGCTGTCGCTGCAGGCCGCCGATGCACCTGCCGTGCGTTTACAAGATGTGGACCTGCGCGCCTTCATCCAGGATGTGTCGCGCGCCACCGGCATCACCTTCATCGTGGACACGCGCGTGCAGGGCACGGTCAACGTGGCGCGTGCGCAGGCGATGTCGGAACAGGATCTGCTCGGCATGCTGCTGGCGGTCTTGCGCGCCAATGGCTTGATCGCGGTGTCCAGCGGGCCGTCGACCTACCGCATCATTCCCGACGATACCGCTGCACAGCAGCCGGCCAGCGCCGCCAACGGCAACCTGGGATTTGCCACGCAGGTGTTCGCCCTGCAACGCGTGGATGCGCGCAGCGCCGCGGAGATCCTCAAGCCCTTGATCGGGCGCGGCGGCGTGATCATGGCGATGCCGCAGGGCAACAGCCTGTTGATTGCCGACTACGCCGACAACCTGCGCCGCGTGCGCGGCCTGGTCGCGCAGATCGACACCGACCACGCAGCGATCGACACGGTGAGCTTGCGCAATAGCTCGGCGCAGGAACTGGCGCGCACGCTGACCTCGCTGTTCGGGCAGGCGGGCGAGCGCAGCAACGTGCTGTCGGTGCTGCCGGTGGAAAGCAGCAATTCGCTGATCGTGCGCGGCGACCCGGCGCTGGTGCAGCGGGTGGTGCGCACCGCGGTGGATCTGGACGGGCGCGCCGAACGTCGCGGTGATGTCAGCGTGGTGCGGCTGCAGCATGCCAGCGCCGAGCAGTTGTTGCCGGTGTTGCAGCAGCTGGTCGGGCAGACCCCGGGCAACGAGGCACAGCCCGGGCAGGACGCGCGCTCCAACGCGGTGGATGTGGCCGCCGCCGCTGCAGGCGCTGCGCAGACGCAGGTGATCACACCGGCTGCCGGCAAGCGCCCGGTGATCGTGCGCTACCCCGGCTCCAACGCCTTGATCATCAATGCCGACCCGGAAACCCAGCGTGCCCTGATGGATGTGATCCGTCAGCTGGACGTACATCGCGAGCAGGTGCTGGTCGAAGCGATCGTGGTGGAGATCTCCGACACCGCCGCCAAGCGCCTGGGTGTGCAGCTGCTGCTGGCCGGGCGCAATGGCACGGTGCCGTTGATTGCCACGCAGTACAGCGGCGCCTCGCCGGGCATCGTGCCATTGGCCGCGGCAGCGGCCGGCACGCGCAGCAACAACGGCGACGACGATTCGGTGCTGGAACAGGCGCGCAATGTGGCCGCGCAATCGCTGCTGGGCCTGAGCGGCGGCCTGATCGGGCTGGCCGGGCAAAGCAACGATGCGGTGTTCGGCATGATCATCGATGCGGTCAAGAGCGACACCGGCTCCAACCTGTTGTCGACCCCGTCGATCATGACCCTGGACAACGAGCAGGCGCGCATCCTGGTCGGCCAGGAAGTGCCGATCACCACCGGCGAAGTGCTGGGCGCGGCCAACGACAACCCGTTCCGCACCATCCAGCGCCAGGACGTGGGCGTGGAGCTGGAAGTGCGCCCGCAGATCAATACCGCCGGCGGCATCACCCTGGCGATCAAGCAGGAAGTCTCGGCGATTGCCGGGCCGGTCAGCGCGCAGTCGTCGGAGCTGGTGTTCAACAAGCGCCAGATCGAAACCCGCGTGGTGGTGGAAAACGGCGCCATCGTCGCGCTCGGCGGCCTGCTCGACCAGAACGACCGGCAGACCGTGGAGAAGGTGCCGCTGCTGGGCGATGTACCTGGGCTGGGAGCGCTGTTCCGGCACAAGTCGCGCAATCGCGACAAGACCAATCTGATGGTGTTCATCCGCCCGACCATCATCCGCGACGCGGCCGATGCGCAGCGCATGACCGCGCCGCGCTACACCTATCTGCGCGATCGCCAGTTGGCCGATGGCGACCCGGAAGCCGCGCTCGATGCGTTGGTGCGCGACTACCTGCGCGCGCAGCCGCCGCAGCTGCCGGCCGCGCCATCGTCGGCCGTGCCCGCACCGGCAACAACGCCTGCGGCCGGCGCGCGTCCCGCGCAGCGCTGATGCCATGAACACCGCGCGCGCCAGCATTTCCTACGCGTTTGCCAAGCGCCACGGCGTGGTGCTGCTGGGCAGCGACAGCGCCGCGCAGATCGGCCTGCGCGAAGGCGGCGACGTGCAGGCGCTGATCGAGCTGCGGCGTGCGCTGGGCATGCCGTTGCAGGTGCGCACGCTGGCGCCGTCGGTGTTCGACCGGCATGTGTCGGAGATCTACGCCGATGCCGGCATGGAGCAGGGCGTGCAGGTCGAGGCGCTGGACCTGCACGGCAGCCTGGATTCGTTGATCGACGACATCCCTACCGCCGATCTGCTCGACAGCCAGGACGATGCGCCGATCATCCGCCTGATCAACGGCATCATCGCCGAGGCCGCGCGCCTGGGCGCCTCGGACGTACATCTGGAATCCTACGAATCGCGGCTGCGCGTACGCCTGCGCGTGGATGGGGTGATGCGCGAGGCGGCCACCTTGCCCGGACGCATCGCGCCGTTGCTGGTGTCGCGGGTCAAGGTGATGGCGCGGCTGGATATCGCCGAAAAACGCATCCCGCAGGATGGCCGCGTGTCGCTGGTGATGGGCGCCAAGGCACTGGACGTGCGCGTGTCCACGCTGCCGACGCGCAGCAGCGAGCGGGTGGTGCTGCGCATCCTGGACAAGGAGCAGGGCACCTTGTCGCTGGCCCAGTTGGGCATGCCACCGGCGGTGATGCACACCGTGCAGCGCGCCCTGCAGGTGCCCAACGGCATCGTGCTGGTGACCGGGCCGACCGGCTCGGGCAAGACCACCACCCTGTATGCGGCGCTGAGCCTGCTCAACGATGGCTCGCGCAACATCCTCACGGTGGAGGACCCGGTGGAATACGCCATCGACGGCGTCGGCCAGACCCAGGTCAACGCACGTGTCGGCATGACCTTCGCGGCCGGCTTGCGCGCCATCCTGCGCCAGGATCCGGACGTGGTCATGATCGGCGAAATCCGCGACGCCGAGACCGCGCAGATCGCCGTGCAGGCCAGCCTCACCGGCCACCTGGTGCTGTCCACCGTGCACACCAACGATGCGGTGGGCGCAGTCACGCGGCTGCGCGACATGGGCATCGAACCGTTCCTGCTCGCGTCGAGCCTGCGGCTGATTCTGGCGCAGCGCCTGGTCCGTCGCCTGTGCACGCAGTGCCGCGCACCGCGCCTGCTGGATGCCAGCACGCGGCAGATGTTGCAGGCGCCCGACGATGCAAGCATCTACGCCGCCGTGGGCTGCGCGGCCTGCCACCACAGCGGTTATGCCGGGCGCGTGGGCATTTACGAAGCCATCGCGGTGGACGATGCGATGCGCCGCCTGATCGGCGACAACGCCGACGAGGATGCCCTGGCGGCAGCGGCCTTCGCACGCGCAGCGCGCCTGGGCGATGCCGCGCGCGCCGCTGTGCTGCAAGGCCTCACCACGCTGGAAGAAGCGCTGCGGGTCACCCGCCAGCAGGACGATGCGCATGCCGCGGTTTGACTACACCGTGCTCGACCTGCATGGGCACAGCCGTCAGGGCGTGATCAGCGCGGACACGGTACAGGCTGCGCGTGCGCAACTGGAGCAGCGGCAGTGGGTGCCGGTACGCGTGGAGGCGGCGGTGGCGGCCAGCAGCGTGCGTCCGGCGCGTTTCAGTGGCAAGGATCTGGTGCTGTTCACCCGTCAACTCGCCACGCTGGTGGAAACCGCGCCGCTGGAAGAAGCGCTGCGCACCATCGGCACGCAATCCGAGCGGCGCGGCGTGCGCCGTGTCACCGGCCAGACGCACGGGCTGGTGGTCGAGGGCTTCCGCCTGTCCGATGCGATGGCGCGCCAGGGCACTGCGTTTCCGCCGCTGTACCGCGCGATGGTGGCCGCGGGCGAGAGTGCCGGGGCGCTGCCGCAGGTGCTGGAGCGCCTGGCCGACCTGCTGGAGCGGCAGGCGCAGGTGCGCAGCAAGCTGCAGTCTGCGTTGGTGTATCCGGCGGCGTTGGCCCTGACTGCCGGTGCGGTGGTCATCGTGCTGATGACCTTCGTGGTGCCCAAGGTGGTGGACCAGTTCGATTCGATGGGCCGCGCGTTGCCATGGCTGACGCGCGCGGTGATCGGCGTGTCGAACTTCCTGCTGCATGCTGGCATTCCGCTGTTGGTTGCACTGGTCATTGCAGTGGTCGCAGCGCTGCGCCTGCTCAGGCGCCCGCAGCTGCGCCTGGTGGCCGACCGCGCGGTGTTGCGTGCGCCCTTGCTCGGCAGGCTGATTCGCGACCTGCATGCTGCACGCATGGCGCGCACGCTGGCGATCATGGTCAACAGCGGGCTGCCGTTGATGGAAGGCCTGATGATCGCCGCGCGCACCGTCGACAACCGCGCCTTGCGGCTGGCCACCGACACCATGGTCACGGCGATCCGCGAGGGCGGCAGCCTGGCCGCGGCGATGAAGCGCGCCGGCGTGTTTCCACCGACGCTGCTGTACATGGCCTCCAGCGGCGAAAACAGCGGGCGCCTGGCGCCGATGCTGGAGCGCGCCGCCGATTATCTGGAGCGCGAGTTCGCGTCGTTCACCACCGCGGCGATGAGCCTGCTGGAGCCGGCCATCATCGTGCTGCTCGGCGGGGTGGTGGCGGTGATCGTGCTGTCGATCCTGCTGCCCATCCTGCAATTCAACACCCTCGCGCTTGGTTGAGCGCGGACGCTTATCCCTGGAGATCCTCATGCAGTCCATCCGTCACCGCCAACGTTCTTGCTCGCTGTCCTCGCAAGCGCGAATGCGCGGCTTCACCCTGGTCGAGTTGATGGTGGTCATCGTCATCATCGGCCTGCTGGCCACGGTGGTGATGATCAACGTGATGCCCAGCCAGGACCGCGCCATGGTCGAGAAGGCGCGTGCCGACGTAGCGGTGCTGGAGCAGGCGCTGGAGACCTATCGCCTGGACAACCTTAGCTACCCGAGCACCGAACAGGGCCTGCAGGCCTTGCTCAATGCGCCGAGCGGATTGACCCGGCCCGAGCGCTATCGCCAGGGCGGCTACATCCGCCGCCTGCCGGAAGATCCGTGGGGCCACGCATACCAATATCGTCGCCCGGGCCGCAGTGGTGGCTTCGACGTCTACTCGTTCGGTGCCGATGGTGCCGAAGGCGGCGACGCCGACAATGCCGATGTCGGCAACTGGCGCTGAGTCGCAGCAGTGCTCGCGCAAACCGCCATCGCAAGGCAAGCACGGGCATGTGCGTCGCGGGCGCAGGCGCGCGGCTTCACCCTGCTCGAACTGCTCGCCGTGCTGGTGATCACCGCACTGGCCAGCACCCTGGTGGTGCTGACCTTGCCGGAGACGCGGCGCGACCTGCACGACCAGGCCGATGCATTGGCCAGTGCCCTGCTGCATGCACGCGACGAAGCCATCCTGAGCCTGCGCATGGTCGAGGTGACCGTGGATGCGGGTGGCTACAGGTTCCGCCGCCAGGCGCAGCAACGCTGGGTGCCGCTGGATGAAAAACCGTTCGCCGCGATGCGCTGGCCTGCCGGCGTGCAGACGCAGTTGCCGGTGGGCGGGACGCAGGTGAGCGTGCGCTTCGATCCCACCGGTGCGGCCACGCCGCAACGCATCGCGCTGGCCGACGGCCGGCAACAGCTGCGGGTGGTGGTGGACGCCGCCGGCGTGGTGCGGGTCGATGCGCCCCTGCGGTAAGCCCGATGCCTGCGCCGGGTTTTCGCTGCTCGAACTGATGGTCGCGCTGGCGATCTTCGGCATGGCCGTGGTTGGCCTGCTGAACCTGTCCGGCGAAAGCACGCGCACCGCGGTGGTGCTGGAAGAGCGCGCCCTGGCTGCGGTGGTTGCGGAGAATCAGGCGATCGACGCAATGCTGGCGCCCACCGCCGCAGCAGTGGCGCCGGCGAACGGGCAGGAAATGCTGGGCGGACGCAGCTGGGACTGGCGGCGTACGTCGCTGCCGGCCGGCACTACCGGCAGCGTGCGCATCCAGGTGCAGGTGCGCGCCGCAGCGCAGGCGCAGGAAATCGCCAGCCTCAGCGTCCTGCGGAGCGCCGAATGATCCGCACACCCGGCAGCGCAGCGGGCAGCCGTGGCAGCGCGGGCTTTACCTTGATCGAGCTGCTGGTCGCCCTGGCGGTGTTCGCGCTGGTGGCGGTCGCGGCGGTGGTGGTGATGCGCCAGAGCATCGACCAGCGCGATGCGGTGCGTGCGCGTTTGCAGCAGGTCCGCGAGTTCCAGCTCGCGCATGGCCTGTTGCGCAGCGACCTGCAGCAGGCCGCAGTGCGGCGCACGCGCAACAGCGGGGGCGGCGCTGCGCGCACCGCGTTCGTCGCCAGCCCGCCCGGTGTGCCGGGGCCGCTGTTTGGTTTTGTACGACGCGGCTGGAGCAATCCGGATCAGGCGCCGCGCGCGTCGCTGCAATATGTGGAATACCGCGTGGTCGATGGGCGCCTGGAGCGCAGTGCACGCCCCGCACTCGACGGTGCAATCGCCGGTCCGCCGCAGGTGGTGTTGCGTGGGGTGCGCGCGGCGGTGGTCGGGTTCCATTATCGCGCGCAGTGGAGCGATGGCTGGAGCGGCGGGCTCGACGCGCTGCCGGATGCGGTCTCGCTGGAGCTGGACCTGGAGCAATGGGGCCGCGTGCGCCAGTTGTTCCTGCTGCCGGAGGGGCGCGGATGATGGCCTTGAACGTACGCCGGCAGCAACGCGGCATCGCACTGCTGACGGTGCTGTTGCTGGTGGCGGTGATGACGTTGCTGATGGTCGCAGTGCTGGACGATCTGCGCTTTGGCCTGCGCCGCAGCGGCAATGGCGAGGCGATGACGCAGGCGCAGTGGTATGCGCTGGGCACCGAAACCATCGCCCGGCAACGCCTGCAGGCACTGGCCAGGCGCGACCCGATGCGTACCACGCTGGAGGGTGGCTGGAACGATCAGCCGCTGACCTTCCCGCTGGACGACGGCGCAGTGAGCGTGCGGCTGCGCGACCGCGGCGGCTGCTTCAATCTCAACAGCGTGGTCGCCGGTGCGCCCGAGCACTGGCAGCGCAGCGACGACGGCGCAGCGCAGTACCGCGCCTTGCTGGAGGTGCTGGGCATCGCACCGCAACAGGCGCAGGCGCTGACCGATGCGCTGGTGGACTGGATCGACAGCGATAGCCAGCCCGGTGCGCAGGGCGCCGAAGACGATCGCTACCTGCAATCGGCAGTGCCGTTGCGCAGCGGGGCGACCCTGCTCGCGGGCGTCAGCGAGCTGCGTGCCATCGCCGGCTACACGCCGCAGGTGATCGCACAGTTGCGGCCGCATGTGTGCGCACTGCCGGAGGCGCGGCTGTCGCCGGTCAACATCAATACGTTGCGTCTGCAGGATGCGCCGGTGCTGGTGGCGCTGACCGAAGGCGCCCTGGCGTTGCCGGCCGCGCGCCGCGTCATCGCCGCGCGGCCGGCCGGCGGATGGCGCGACGTCAGGACCTTCCTGAGCCAGCCTGCGCTGATCCAGGCCGAGCTTTCCAATGCAGTGCTGGAACAGATCGCACTACGCACCCATTATTTCTCCCTCTACAGCCAGGTCGACCATGCCGGCGCGCAGGTCGTGCTGGACGCCTTGCTGCAGCAGGATCCTGCCGGGCGCGTGCGGCTGGTGGCGCGCCAATGGAGTTCCGACGAATGAGTACCAGCTTGCTGTTGCTGCCTGCCGATGCCACGGCGCAGGCGATCGCCGTGCGTGTGGACGCGCATGGCCAGGTACTGTCGCAGCGCGTGGCCAGCGCGCCGTACGAACCGTCCCGGCGCACCGTGCTGGTGGTACCGGGCGTGGATGTGCATCTGCGCTGGCTGAGCCTGCCCGGCCGCAGCATCGCGCAGTCGGTCGCGGCCGCGCGCCTGCAACTGGCCGAACACCTGGCTGTGGAGACGCCGGCGCTGCATGTGGTGATCGCCGAGCGCAGCGAGGCCGATGGCACGCGCCTGGTGGCTGCGGTGGATGGCGCAACGATGCGGCAGTGGTTGGCGCGCGCAACGCAGCTGGGCGTCGTCCCCGATGCGGTGGTGCCCGATTGCCTGTTGCTGGAGCCCGGCGCGGACGCTGCGGCGGCAGTGGTGGACTGGGACGGTCGCTGGTTGATCCGTGGCGCAGGCCTGGCCTGCAGCCTGGAGCCGCAGGCCGCGCGCATGCTGCTGGGCGAGCGCGCGCCGGCACAGCCGCCAGCGCACGACACCGCGCACGCCATTGCCTGCCTTGCGCAAGGCGCCACGCGCGCGCCGATCAACCTGCTGCAGCACGCATTCGCTGCAAGGCCGGCGGCTGCGCACACGGTCACTACGCGCCGTCTTGCGGCGCTGGCCGCGCTGGTGCTGCTGTCGCCGCTGCTGCTGTTGCTGGCGCAGACACTGCGCTACGAAATCGGCGCGCGCCTGCTGCAATCGCGCGCCGCCGCGCAGTTGGGCGTGCGCGATGCAGCGGCGGTGCCGGCCGCGCTGCAGGCACGCCGGCATACCGGTGCAGCGGCCGATCGCCTGGCCGTGCAGCTCGGCGACTTGTTCGCAGCGGTCGATGCCATGCCGGCGGCGGAACTGGATCAGATCGACTATCACGCCACACAGCCGCTGCGCGGCACCCTGCTGCATGCCGATGGCGCCAGCCTGCAACAGCTGTCCACGCGGCTGGCCGGGGAGGGGTGGCAACTGCAGCCCGGCAGCAGCCAGGGCGAGGGCGATCGCCTGCGGACGCCGTTCGCGCTGGAGCCATCGCGATGACTGCACCTGTGCAACGCGGCATGCAGTGGTGGCAGGCGCGTGCGCCGCGCGAGCGGCTGATGCTGGGCGTGATGTGCACCGCCGTGGCCGCGTTCGTCGCCTGGTATGCGCTTTACCTCCCGTTGCGGCAATGGCGTGCCCAGGCGCAGGCGCGCTATGCCGCTGCGGCGCAGCTGGTGCTCGACGTATCTGCGCAGGCATCGGCGAGCAGGCGTATGGCCGCACCTGATACGGCGGCACTGGCCGAGCTCATCGCAAGCAGCGCACACGATGCCGGCGTCGGCATCACCGCCCAGCAGCGCAACGCAGCGGGCGGGGTGGAGGTGCAGATCGAGACGGTCAGCGCCGCCAGCTTGTTCGGCTGGCTGGAGCGGCTGCGCCAGGCGCATGGCCTGGCACCGACGCAGCTGAGCATCGTGCGCGACCAGGGCCAACTGCGGGTACGCTGCGGGTTTGCGGAGCCTGCACCGTGACGCGCCTGCGTTGGATCCTGGTCTTTTTGTTGATGGTGGGCGTTGCACTGCTGGCATGGCTGCCCCTGCGTCTGGTGCTGCCACGCGAGGGCTTGCCGTTCTCGGCGCTGGACGTGGATGGGCCGGTATGGGCCGGCACCTTGCGGCAGGTGCAATGGCAGGGCATCGCCTTCGGCGATGTCATGGTGCGGCCGCGCATCTGGCCGCTATTGCGTGGACAGCGCCAGGTGCACTTGCGGGCCCCGCAGCTGCAAGTGCTGCTGGTGGACGGCGCGCAACACGGTATCGGCGATGCGCAGGGCCAGCTGCTGCTGCGCCAGCCGGCGGGCATGGCCCTGATCGATCTGGCGGTGGAGCTGCAGCTGCAGCAGGTGGATCTGCTGTTCGATGCCACCGGGTGCGTGCAGGCAGGTGGCCGGGTCGGCCTGCAACTGCTGGCGAGCGGGGCGGGCGAGCTGCCCGGTCTGCCGCCGTTGCGCTTGTCCGGGCAGCCGCGGTGCGTGGACGGCGCCGCCGTGCTGAGCCTGCTGCCCGACGCCACGCTGCCTGCCGGCGTGCAGGCCGATGCACAGCTGCACGTGTGGCGCGATGGGCGTTGGCAATTGCAGTCACGCATCGATCCGGGGCAGGACGCAGTGTTGGGTGTGGGCCTGCAGCTGCTGGGCTTTGCCGCCACCCCGGAGCGCAGCTTGTTGCGCATCGACCAGGGGCAATTGCGCTAGCAGTACGGTTGCGCGCGGCGCGGCAGGAAATCTGTGGTCTGCACCATTAGCGTGCATGGGTGATGGCTGGCGGCTTGCCCTCGGTCGATGCAATGGCGCACCTCATCGATCCGTTGACAACGTTGTCTACGTCAAACCGCTGGCAGTCATTGCAACAGTCGACGGGCTGCATGGGTGCAGCAGGGATGCTGCCCCCGATCACGAAGAAGCACGCGGTGACGGACTGTGATGCAGTCCGCAACGCGTGCGCCGCTTCGGGCACATTCCGGATCCGTCAGAATTGGTCTGGTTGCTGAAAATTGGTCAGTCACAGGTCCTGTGACAACGATGCCCGCTACGCACCGGAATGATTCTTTACGCACCGTCGAAGTTCATTAAACACAGGGATTGGGAGCAGTCGCAGCCGCCGTTCGACCACTTTCGACAGTGACTGTTGACAGGATCTTTTAAAGACCATAAGAATCAAATCCACTGAATTGGTATTTGCCAGTCAGGGCCGTTGATCAGCAATGGCATGCGATGTCCGTCCTGGGAGGGAGGCGGCATCGGCACCCACGGGGGGGCCGTACGGGGTGCTCGCAGACAACAGATCGCAGGCGGTTCCGGACGTCCGGAACGGGTGGCCTGTGCGCGTGTGGGCGGGTTGCCCAGCGTCGTGATCTGTCATTGCTGATCGATCGGAATGCCAGCCGCGTCGTCGTCCAGCCCTTCCACTCAGGATCTCCCATGTCACCTGTCCCGCATGCCTCGTTGCGTCGTTGTTCGCCCTCCTCGCTGTCCGTCGCCATCGCGCTGTCGCTGCTTGCCTGCGGTTCCAGTGCGCAGGCGCAGCAATCGCCGCCGCCGGCATCGGCGCAGATCTCCCAGCTCGATACCGTCAAGGTCACCAGCTCCTACCAGAAGAGCCTGATCACCGCGATGGACAACAAGCGCGACGATGTGCGCATGACCGACGGCATCTCCGCACAGGACATCGGCAAGTTTCCCGCCGAGAACATCGCCGAGGCGATCCAGCGCATCCCCGGCGTGCAGATCTCCACCATCAACGGGCGCGGCTCCACCATCAGCGTGCGTGGTCTGGGCCCGCAGTATTCGGCCACCACCATCAACGGCCAGGTGATCAAGAGCGCCGACTTCACCGACGGGTTCCGCTACGACATCATCCAGCCGGAAGTGGCCGCCGGGATCGAGGTGGTCAAGTCGCCGTCGGCGGACATGGATGCCGGTGGCCTGTCCGGCACGGTCAACATCAACACCACCAAACCGCTGGACTACCAGCAGACCAAGCTGTTGTTCTCGGCCAAGACCCAGTACGCCGAGTTTGCCGGCGGCTCGCCGACGCCCAAGGGCGTGCTGACCTATATCGACCAGTTCAAGTTCGGTGGCGGCGATCTGGGCGTGTTCCTCAGTGCCGGCTACCAGAAGCTCAAGGACCGCGCCGATTATCTGTGGATCGACCGCTGGTACACGCAGGCCACCGACGCCGGCACCTTGTACATTCCGCGTCGCCCGCGCTATCGCTCGATCGAGCGCGAGACCACCCGCAAGATGTTCAATGGCGGCCTGCAGTGGAAGCCCAACGCCCAGCTGGAGATGAACCTCACTGCGCTGTATTCGCAGGACAAGACCGCCAACGACATGAACCAGCTGGTGTACTCGTTCGAGCGCAGCCCGCTGACGGTGCTGCAGACCAACGGCCTGACCGCCACGCAGGTGTCGGCATCGGACTACTGGCTGGAGAACAACCGCCAGATCGAACAACACGATCTGTCCACGCAGTTGCTCAGCTACGACTTCAAGTGGAAGGGCGATGCCTGGACGCTCAGTGGCGCGGCCAATTACACCCAGGGCAAGACCGACGAGAACGAACGCGCCGCGATCCTGGGCCGGATTCCCTCGGCAACGCTGCTGGATACCTCCAATCCCGACGCGATCTCGCTGACCACCGATGCCGACGCCACCGATGCCAGCGCCTGGGACAAGCGCAATCTGGTGCGCAGCGAATATCCCAACGGTTCCATCCAGTCGCTCAGCAACAAGGAATGGTCGCTGCAGCTGGATGCCGAACGGTATCTGGAACTGGGTGCATTGAATGCGGTGCGCTTCGGTGCCAAGTACCGCCGCGAAACCTTCGAGCGCGACGTGCGCCGGCGTGACTTCCTGTACCTGCTCAGGACCGGTGCGGTGTCGGGCTTCGACATGTTCCCGGAGCTGTCGGCCGCCAACAGCACGGTGAGCAACTTCCTCGACGGGCAGCTGGCCTCGCAGGACAGCTGGGTCACCCCGGACATCGCCGCCTACGCACGCTCGCTGGCGGCGGCCGGCATCAGCGTGCCGGTGCTGTTCGCACCGCAGAGCAGCTACAGCATCGAGAACGACATTTCCTCGGCCTATGCGATGGCGCGCATCGATACCGACATCGGCAGCATGCGCCTGCGCGGCAACCTCGGCCTGCGCTACGAAAACACCAAGCGCACCACCGACACCTACCTGACCCAGGCGCAGGCGGCCAGCGACGACGCCAATGTGGTGATCGGCACCGCGCGTGCACCGTACGAGTATTCCAACTGGCTGCCCAGCCTGAATCTGGTGCTGGACATGCGCGAAGACCTGCTGCTGCGCTTTGCCGCCGCCAAGGTACTGGTGCGGCCGATCCTGGACAGCAATACCGCCATCGCCTCGACCATCTCCACCGGCACCAATACCGGCGGCACCACCACCTATGTCGTCACCCAGGGCCAGACCGATCTGAAGGCACTGACCGCCGACCAGGCCGACCTGAGCCTGGAGTGGTACTACGGCAACGGCGGCGCGCTGACCGTGGCCGGGTTCTGGAAAAATATCAAGAACGGCACCTTCAACCGCATCGTCTGCCCGGCCGCCTTCAACGGCACCGCGCTGTCCAGCAACGCGGCCGGCGACTGCGTGGACAGTGGCGGGGATATCTACGAGATCACCGCCACCAGCAACGACCCGAGCAAGGTCAAGATCCGCGGTTACGAACTGGGCTGGACGCAATCGCTGGATGCCTGGCTGCCGATCGACGGCTTCGGCGTGACCACCAACTTCACCCGGGTGATTCCGCAGCGCGATACCGATTTCCAGATTCGCAACCTGTCCGAGCAGACCTGGAACGCCACCGCGTACTGGGAGAGCGCGCATTACTCGGCGCGCGTCTCGCTCAACCATCGCAGCGAGTACGAACAGGACAGCAGCGACAGCTTCTTCGCGCGCGAAGGCCACACCATGAAGGCGCGCACCCAGCTGGATGCGGTGCTCGGCTACCAGGTCAACGACAGGCTGAGTTTCCAGCTGGGCGGCCTGAATCTGACCAACCGAAAGGAGGATGCGTACAAGGACATCGCCAGCCGCTGGCAGATGACCGGCGCCACCGGCCGCAGCTACTACCTGTCGATGCAGTGGGACATGCTGTGATGCCGGGCCAGCGAGCACTGCGTCGGCAGGCATCGCTGCGGGCGGCGGCCGGCACTGCAGGCAAGGCCGCAGGCGAGATGGACGCGCGCCACGCAGCGGCCGCGCGCGTGGCTGCGCCGCATGCGTCACGGAGCACGCCTGCGGTGCAGGCTGGCGGGCGCCGTCATGCGCAGGCGTGAGTTCCTTGCCGGCAGCGTCCGCGCCTCGTCGCTGCTCGGCGTGCCGGCGCTGCTGCCGGGCGCGGCGAACGCTGTAGCGACACACGCGGGCAGTGGCGGCACGCCGCGTGCCGCGCCACCGCCAGCGGGCACCGATGACGCTGGCCAGTGGCTGGACCTGGACGAGGGCTGGCGCTTCCATGCCGGCGATCTGCCGTTGCCGCGCCTGCTTGCGCAGGACGAGACCTACGACAACGCCAAGGCCGGCCGTGCCTGGGGTGCGGCGGCGCCGGACTTCGACGACACCGGCTGGCGGCAGCTGCAATTGCCGCACGACTTCGTGGTGGAGCAGGCAGTGCGCGCCGACGCCAATATCGCGCAGGGCTATCGCCCGCGCGGCATTGCCTGGTACCGGCGCACGCTGCGGCTGGACGAGTCCGTGCGCGGACAGGCGGTGGAACTGCGGCTGGACGGCATCGCCAGCCATGCCAGCGTGTGGATCAACGGCATGCTGATGGCGCGCAGCTGGAGCGGCTACAACGGGCTGGTCATCGATCTCACGCCGGTCGCGCGCTACGGCAATGCGGTGAACAGCATCGCCATCCGCGTCGATGCCGAGGCGATGGATGGCTGGTGGTACGAAGGCGGCGGCATCTACCGGCACACCTGGCTGGTGCTGCGCGCGCCCTTGCATATCTCCGGCGATGGCCTGGCGGCGGTACCGCGCGAAGGCCCGGGCGATCTCTGGCAGCTGCCGGTGCAGCTGGACCTGGTCAACAGTGGCGAACAGCCTGCCGAGGCGTGGGTGGATGTGGCGCTGCGCGACCCAAACGGTACTGTCGTGGCGAGTGGCGAGACGCAACTGCGCGTGGCTGCATTCGGCACCGCGCAGGCCGTGATCGACGTGTCGGTGTCGCAGCCGCAGCGCTGGAGCGTGGACACGCCGGTGCTGTATCGCGTGCACGCCAGCGTGCGTGGCGCAGACGGCCGCAGCGACCGTGCCGAGTGCGAGATCGGTTTTCGCAGCCTGCGCTTCGATGCCGACCACGGCTTCTTCCTCAATGGCCGCCCGCTCAAGATCAAGGGCGTATGCCTGCATCAGGACCATGCCGGGGTCGGCGTGGCGCTGCCCGATGCCTTGCACGCGTTTCGCCTGCAGCGCCTGAAATCGATGGGCTGCAATGCCATCCGCCTGCATCACGCGGTGGCGCCGGAACTGCTGCAGGCCTGCGACCGGCTCGGCATGCTGGTGATGGCCGAGAACAGGCTGTTCAATCCCGCACCCGAGTATGTGGCGCTGCTGCAGAACATGGTGCGGCGCCAGCGCAACCATGCCAGCGTGTTCCTGTGGTCGCTGCTCAACGAGGAGCCGCTGCAGGGCACCGCCACCGGTTACGCCATCATGGCGCGCGCCGCCAGCGCGGTGCGTGCGCTCGACGACAGCCGCCCGATCACCGCCGGCATGAACGACGGCATGTTCGCCACCCGTGGCGCGGCCGATGTGGTGGACGTGCTCGGCTTCAACTATCGCCAATACAACTACGACCGCGTGCATGCGGCGCGGCCGCGCACGCCGATGCTGTCCAGCGAGGACACCAGTGCGTTTCAGACGCGTGGCGCGTGGTTCACCGACCTGGACGCGCACGTGGTGGCCGAAGACGACAGCCTGGCCGCGGACTGGGGCAACACCCACCGCCGCGCCTGGCAGCTGATTGCCGAACGTCCGTTCGTCGCCGGCGGTTTCGTGTGGACCGGCTTCGATTATCGCGGCGAACCCACGCCGTTCGAATGGCCGTCGGTGGGCGCGTTCTTCGGCATCATGGATCAATGCGGATTTGCCAAGGGAGCCTACTGGTTGCGCCGCGCGCTGTGGATCGACGACGCGCCGGTGCTGCACCTGTTGCCGCACTGGAACTGGCCCGGCCGCGAAGGCCGGCCGATCAAGGTGATGGCGTTCTGCAATGCCGCGCAGGTGGAGCTGTGGCTCAATGGCCGCTCGCTGGGCAAACAGGCGGTGGATCGCGCGCAGATGAATCAGTGGCAGCTGGACTATGCGCCGGGCGTGCTGGAAGCGGTGGCCTGGCGCGACGGCCGCGAAGTGGCGCGTACGCGGGTGGAAACCACCGGCACGCCTGTCGGGCTGCGGCTCACGCCCGACCGCCCCCAGCTGCGCGGCGATGGCCGCGATGCGCAGCCGGTGACCCTGGAAGCGGTGGATGCGCAGGGTCGCCACGTGCCCGATTGCAATGCGATGCTGACGCTGCAGGTCAGCGGCGGCCGCTTGCTGGGTGTCGGCAATGGCGACCCGAATGCGCACGCCGCCGATCAGGGCTCGCAAGTGGCCCTGTTCAACGGGCTGGCGCAGGCGATCGTGCAGGCCGGGCGTGGCGCAGGCGTATTACGGCTGCAGGCGCGCTGTGCAGGCGTGCGCGATGCGGCGATCGGGATCGCGTGCGTGGCGGTGCCGCTGCCCGCCACGGTGCCGATCGTGGCGCCGGTGATGGTGGTCGAAAGCTGGCGCCACACCGCTGCCTTCGCGCAGCCGCCGGCGCCGGATCTCTCGCGCCGCCCCAACGACAACAACAGCTGGAGCAATACGTTGCCCGGCACGCTGGAAAGCGCGCCCGAACGCGCCGGCTACGTGTTGTACCGCACCCGGTTCACGCCATGGCAGGGCGTGCAGACCCACGGCGGCATGCTCGACCTGGGCCGCCTCAGCGGGCCGGCGCAGGTGTTTCTGGATGGCCGCGCGGTGGCCCAGGCAGCGGCCGGCACCCCGATCACCGTGACGCTTGCGCCGGCCGCCGGCGCGCGCACGCTGGCGGTGATCCTGCAGGTCGCTGCCGATCAACCGTTTGGATTCCACGACGTCGTCACCGTGCAGTACCGGAACTCGCCATGATTAGCTCATCGTTTTTCCCGTCCTCGCCCGCGCGGCTGTTCGCCGGCACAGTGCTGGGCGCCTTGCTCGCCATTCCCGTTACCGTGCTGGCCGCACCGCCCGCACAGGCGGTGCTGCAACGCCTGATCGGTGCGCGCGCCGCCCAGTTCGAGATGCGCGTGGCACCGCGCGGCGACGACGCGGACTGGTATCGCATCGATGCCGGCGGCGACACGGTGCGCATTGCCGGCTCCTCGCAGGTGGCCTTGGCGCGTGGCGCCTACGCCTATCTGGGCCAGGCCGGTGCGGCCTCGATGAGCTGGGAAGGCGACCGCGTGGCGCTGCCGGCGCAATGGCCGGCCTACAGCAGCGGCCAGGTGCGCACGCCGTTTGCCCATCGCGCCTATCTCAACACCTGCACCTACGGCTACACCACGCCGTTCTGGGACTGGCCGCGCTGGCAGCGCGAGATCGACTGGATGGCGCTGCACGGCATCGACATGCCGCTGGCGATGGAAGGGCAGGAGGCGATCTGGCAGGCGCTGTGGCGCGAGTTCGGCGTGGGCGATGACGCGCTGGCGGAGTATTTCTCCGGCCCCGCCTTCACCCCATGGCAGCGCATGGGCAATATCGAAGGTTATCGCGCACCGTTGCCGCAGCAATGGATCGACAGCAAGCGCGTGCTGCAGACGCAGATCCTCACCCGCATGCGCGAGCTGGGCATGCAGCCGGTGCTGCCGGCGTTTGCCGGCTACGTGCCCAAGGCATTCGCGCAGGCGCATCCCAACGCGCGCATCTACCGCATGCGCGCCTGGGAAGGTTTCCACGAAACCTACTGGCTGGATCCGCGCGATCCATTGTTCGCCCAGGTCGCGCGCCGGTTCCTGGAGCTGTACACGCAGGCCTACGGTGCAGGCGAGTTCTATCTGGCCGACGCCTTCAACGAGATGCTGCCGCCGGTGGCCGACGACGGCAGCGACGTGGCCGCCGCCAAGTACGGCGACAGCATCGCCAACTCCGATGCCGCACGTGCCAAGGCCGTGCCGGCGGCGCAACGCGATGCACGCCTGGCCGAGTACGGGCAGGCCTTGTATCGCTCCATCGCCCAGGTCAATCCGCAGGCCACCTGGGTGATGCAGGGCTGGCTGTTCGGCGCCGACCGCGAGTTCTGGCAGCCGCAGGCGATTGCTGCGTTTCTCGGCAAGGTGCCCGACGCGCGACTGATGGTGCTGGACATCGGCAACGACCGCTATCCCGGCACCTGGAAGGCCTCGCAGGCGTTCGACAACAAGCGGTGGGTCTATGGCTACGTGCACAACTACGGCGCCAGCAATCCGTTGTACGGCGACTTCGCGTTCTATCGACACGATCTGCAGGCCTTGCTGGCCGATCCGGACAAACGCAACCTGAGCGGCTTTGGCGTGTTTCCGGAAGGGCTGCACAGCAATTCGGTGGTCTACGACTATCTCTACGCGCTGGCCTGGGAGGGTCCGCAGCAATCCTGGTCGCAATGGCTCACGCAATACACCCGCGCACGCTACGGCCGCAGCGATGCGGCCTTGCTGCAGGCCTGGTCGGATCTGGAAGCGGGCATCTACCAGACCCGCTACTGGTCGCCGCGCTGGTGGAACAAGCGCGCCGGCGCGTATCTGCTGTTCAAGCGGCCGAGCGCCGACATCGTCGGCTTCGACGACCGCCCCGGCGACCCGCAGCGCCTGCGCCGCGCCATCGACGCGTTGCTGCAGCAGGCCGACCGCTATATCGACGCGCCGCTGTACCGCTACGACCTGATCGAAGACGCGCGGCACTACCTGAGCCTGCACGCCGACCGTCGATTGCAGGCGGTGGTACAGGCCTACGATGCCGGCGACTTCGCGCGCGGCGATGCGCTGCTGGCGCGCACCACGCAACTGGTGCAGGGGCTGGATGCACTGGTCGGCGGCCAGCACGAAACCCTGGCCGACTGGACCGGCCAGGCCGCTGCGGCCGCCGGCAACGATGCCGTGCTGCGGCGTGCCTATGTCGGCAATGCGCGTGCGCAGGTCAGCATCTGGGGCGGCGACGGCAATCTGGCCGATTACGCATCCAAGGCATGGCAGGGCATGTACGCGGATTTCTATCTGCAGCGCTGGACGCGCTTTCTCGGCGCATACCGCGCTGCACGCAAGGCGGGCACGCCGTTCGACGCAGCGGCAGTCAACGCGCAGCTTGCCGCGTGGGAGCGCCAATGGGCCGCGCAGGACGCGCTGCCGAAGCGACGGCCACCCCGCGACCCACTGACCCTGCTACGCAGCTTGCTGGCGCAGGTGGACGCGCCTGATGGCTTGCAAAGCGCCATGCAACGCAATGTGCAAGGCGGTACGCGCGATGCAACCCAAGGCGTTGCCCAAGACGACGTGCACGGCATGGCGCACGGTGCCATTCGCAGCAGCACGCAAGGCACTGTCCAATGAGCGGATCCGTATCGCACATCGCTGTCATGCATGAGCGCTGCAGCGCCGAGGCAATGACGCCCGCCACGGGCAGCACGTCTGCATGCCGCCTCCACCTGCAGTCGCTGGGCAAGGAACTGCAATGAGCGCACACACACTCCCCGCTGCAGCTGGCGCAGCAACCGCAGCACCCAGGCGCGAACGCTTCCTGTCGCTGGACGTGTTCCGCGGCCTGACCATCTTCCTGATGATCCTGGTCAACACCGCCGGGCCCGGCGCGCAGCCATATGCGCAGCTGACCCACGCGGCCTGGTTCGGCTTCACGCTTGCCGATCTGGTGTTTCCCTCGTTCCTGTTCGCCGTCGGCAGCGCGATGAGTTTTGCGCTGGCCACCGGCACGCCGCACCGGCAGTTCCTCGCCCGCGTGGGCAAGCGCGCCGCGCTGATCGTGATGTGCGGCGTGCTGATGTACTGGTTTCCGTTCTTCCACCCGCAGCCCGGCGGTGGATGGGCGTTCACTGCGGTCGATCAACTCCGCCTGACCGGCGTGCTGCAGCGGATCGGCCTGTGCTATCTGCTCGCGGCGCTACTGGTGCGCTATCTGCCGCCACGCGCTATCGCGCCGGTTTGCGTCGCGCTGCTGCTGGGCTACTGGGCGTTGCTGTACGTCTTTGGCGAGCCCGGTGCGGAGCTGAGCAAGACCGGCAACGCCGGCACCCGGCTGGACCTGTGGCTGTACGGGCATGCGCATCTGTATCGCAAGGATGGCGGCTTCTGGCACGCTGCCGGCCACGGTCAACGTGCTGGCCGGCTACCTGGGCGGGCGCTTCCTGCAGCGGCACGGCAAGACCGGCGCCGCCACGCGCAGCCTGTTGCTGGCAGGCGCGGGGCTGGTGCTGCTGGCGCTGCTGTGGCAGCCGGCCTGGCCGCTGTCGAAGAAGCTCTGGAGCGGGTCGTTCGTCGCCTGCACGGTAGGCCTGGATCTGCTGGCGCTGGGCGTCCTGGTCTACCTGCTGGAGTTGCGCGGCTGGAGCGGCGGCAGCGGCTTCTTCACCGTGCTGGGGCGCAACCCGCTGGCGATCTACCTGTTCTCCGAATTGTTCGTGGTGGTGTTGCGGCTGATTCCGGCCGGCAGCTCCGGGCTGGACCTGTACGCCTGGGCCGGCATCCGCGTGTTCCAGGCCATCGCGCCGGGCCCGCTCGGCTCGCTGCTGTGTGCGCTGAGCTACACGCTGCTGTGCTGGGGCGTGGGCTGGTGGATGGATCGGCGGCGCTGGTATCTGCGGCTGTGATCGCCCGGCCCGGCAATCGGTGACGCAGCCCCGGGGCGCGGACGGTGCCGCACCGGCCTGGTCTCATCGGCATGCATGCCCGCCTACGGCTGACTTGCGCGGTGGACGCCTGCGTCAGCCAGGGCCTGTCACCGCTACCGACGATCCACAGCCGCTAATGCGCTGCGGGCAAATTGGTACTATATTGGACCTAACGAATCCAAGTCGGTCCGGAGGACAGGCAATGGCCAAACCGAAAACCGAAGCCAGGACGGACACCGACCCCCGGATGGACGCGCTGACGCTGGACGCCTCCGCGCCGACGCCGCTGTATCTGCAACTGGCGAGCAGGCTGGACGAGCAGATCCGCGGCGCGCAGTGGAAGGCCGGCGAGGCGCTGCCGGCCGAGCGCCAGCTGTGCGAGCGGCTGCAGATCTCGCGGGTGACGCTGCGCCAGGCCGTGGACGTGCTGGTCGAACAGGGTTTGGTCTCGCGCCGGCAGGGCGCCGGCACCTTCGTCACCACGCAGATCCAGCACCAGCTCAGCGGCCTGACCAGTTTCAGCGAGACCCTGCGCATCAAGGGTTACGAGCCCGGCACGCGCTGGCTGGAGCGGCGGCTGCGTCCGGCGCATGGCGAAGAGATCCTGCGGCTGGGGTTGTCGCCGGATGCGGCGGTGGCTTCGCTGACCCGCCTGCGCAGCGCCGACGACCGGGTCATGGCCTACGAGCATGCGGTGTTGCCGCAGCGCATCGTCGCCGACCCGCAGCAGATCGGCGATTCGCTCTACAGCTACCTGGATGCGCAGGGCACCCCGGTGGTGCGCGCGCTGCAGTACTTCCGCGCGATCAATCTGCCTGCGCGGCTGGCCGAACACCTGCGCATGAAGACCGGCGAGGCGATCCTGCATGTGGTGCGCGTGGGCTATGCGCGCGACGGCAGCGCGATCGAATTGACCGACACCTATTGCCACAACGACTTCTACGATTTCGTCGCCGAACTGCGCCGCTGATCCAGCGCGGCGCCCCCCAACCGACAACTCAAGAGCCCGCCGATCCATGACTACCGCCAGGCCCGCAAATCCCGTTGTCTCGATCGCCATCGTCGGCGTGCTGTTCTTCATCATCGGCTTCTTCACCTGGATCAACGGGCCGCTGATCACCTTCGTGCGGCTGGCGTTCGATCTCAACGAGGTCAATGCCTTCCTGGTGCTGATGGTGTTCTACCTGTCGTACTTCTTCCTGGCGCTGCCGGCGTCGTGGATCCTCAAGCGCACCGGCATGAAGAAGGGGCTGGCGCTGAGCCTGGTGGTGATGGCGGTGGGCGCGGCCGGCTTCGGCCAGTTCGCCACGCAGCGCTGGTATCCGGGCGCCTTGGGCGGCCTGTTCGTGATCGGCAGCGGCCTGGCGCTGCTGCAGACCGCGATCAACCCGTACATCAGCATCCTCGGGCCGATCGAGAGCGCGGCGCGGCGGATCGCGCTGATGGGCATCTGCAACAAGATCGCCGGCATCCTGGCGCCGATCCTGATCGGCTCGCTGGTGCTGCACGGCATCGGCGATCTGTCCGCGCAGGTGGCCAGCGCCGATGCGGCGACCAAGCAGCAGTTGCTCACGGCCTTCGCCGCCAAGATCCACGCACCGTATCTGGTGATGTCCGGCGTGCTGCTGTTGCTGGCGATCGGCGTGCTGTTCTCGCCGCTGCCGGAGCTGCGGGCCTCCGAGGCCAATGCCACGCCCGGCAGCGCGGTTGGCGTGCAGAAGTCCAGCATCTTCCAGTTCCCGCACCTGTGGCTGGGCGTGTTGTGCCTGTTCGTCTACGTGGGCGTGGAAGTGATGGCCGGCGATGCGATCGGTACCTACGGCCACGGCTTCGATCTGCCGCTGGACAGTAGCAAGATCTTCACCTCCTACACGCTGGGCGCGATGCTGGTTGGCTACATCGTCGGCCTGGCGCTGATTCCGGGCGTGATCTCGCAGGCGCGCTACCTGAGCGTGTCGGCGCTGCTGGGCGTGCTGTTCTCGCTGGGCGCGCTGCTGACCCACGGCTATGTGTCGGTGGGCTTCGTGGCCGCGCTCGGTTTTGCCAACGCGATGATGTGGCCGGCGATCTTTCCGCTGGCCATCCGCGGGCTCGGCCGCTTTACCGAGATCGGGTCGGCCTTGCTGGTCATGGGCATTGCCGGCGGCGCGATCATTCCGCAGCTGTTCGCCATTCTCAAACAGCACTACGACTTCCAGGTCGTGTTCGCTGCGCTGATGGTGCCGTGCTATCTGTACATCCTGTTCTATTCGCTGCGCGGTTACCGTGTGGGCCTGCCGGCCCAGGCCAAGTGAACCAGGCAGCATGATGCGTTCCGACGAACAAGGCACACCCATGCGCAGGCCCACCATCAAAGACGTCGCCGAGCGCGCCAAGGTCTCGTTGAAGACCGTGTCGCGGGTGATCAACAACGAGCCATCGGTGATGCAGGCCACGCGTGCGCGCGTGCTGCGCGCCATCGCCGATCTCGACTACGAACCGGATCCGTCCGCGCGCAACCTGCGCAGCGGCACGCCGTTCGTGATCGGGCTGGTCTACGACAACCCCAACCCGTACCACATCATCGGCATCCAGAACGGCGTGCTGGCGGCCTGCCGCGAAACCGGCTTCGGCCTGCAGATCCATCCCTGCGATTCCACCTCGCCATTGCTGGCCGAAGAACTGGCCGAATGGGTGCAGCGCTCGCGGCTGGCCGGCGTGGTGCTGACCGCACCGATGTCCGAGCGCCCCGAGCTGATGGCCGGCCTGGCTGCGCGCGGCATCAAGAGCGTGCGCATCATCGCCGCCACCGACGATCCCGGCGACGGCTCCTGCGTCTATATCGACGACCGCGCTGCCGCCTACGAGATCACCGAGCATCTGGTCCAGTTGGGCCATCAGCGCATCGGATTCCTGTGGGGTGGCCCGCAGCACCGCTCCAGCGGCGAGCGCTACGCCGGTTACGAGGCCGCGTTGAAGGACTACGGCATCACCCTGGACAAGCACCTGGTGATTCCCGGCGATTACACCTTCGACGACGGCTTCCGTGGCGCGCGCCGGCTGCTGTCGTTGCGCGAGCCGCCGACCGCCATCTTCGGCAGCAACGATGAAATCGCCGCGGGCGTGCTGGCCGCGGCCAAGTCCACCGGCATGAACGTGCCGTATCAATTGTCGATCGCCGGCTTCGAGGACAGCCCGTTCTCGCGCCAGTCCTGGCCGGCGCTGACCACCGCCAAGCAGGCCACCGACGACATCGCGCGGCATGCCGCACGCCTGTTGATCAGCCAGCTGCGCAGCGATGCCTACGACGACCAGCCCGCGCAGTTGCAGAACCGCGGCTTCGTGCCGCAGCTGGTGGTGCGCGGTTCCACTGCGCCGGCGCAGACGCCGTCCGCCAAATCCCTTCCCCCCGAATCCGCCTGAGCACGATGAGCCTTCCCACCGAAACCGAGACCTTGATGTTCCGCGAGGCGGCGCAGACCGCCGACGTGGTCGCCGCACAGTTCGCCCGCAATGCCGACACCGTCGCCGCCCTCGCGCAGTCGCTGCGCGACACGCCGCCGCCGTTCGTGGTGACCTGCGCACGCGGCAGTTCCGATCATGCGGCGACCTACGCCAAGTATCTGTTCGAAACACAACTCGGCATCGTGACCGCCTCTGCATCGCCGTCGGTGGGCTCGGTCTACGCATCGCCGCTGCAGTTGCGCGGCGCGCTGTACATCGTGATTTCGCAATCGGGCAAGAGCCCGGACCTGCTGCGCAATGCCGAGGCCGCCAAGGCGGCCGGCGCGCGCGTGGTCGCGCTGGTCAACGTCGAGGATTCGCCGCTGGCGCAGCTGGCCGAGGTGGTGATTCCGCTGGGCGCAGGCCCGGAAAAAAGCGTTGCCGCCACCAAGAGTTATCTCGCCTCGCTGGCTGCGCTGCTGCACCTGGGCGCGGTGTGGAAGAACGACCCGGCCCTGCTGGCGGCGGTGGAGGCACTGCCGCAGCAGTTGCGCGCCGCCTGGCAGGCCGACTGGTCCGCGCTCACGGCCGGCCTGGTGCCGGCACACAACCTGTTCGTGCTCGGTCGCGGCCTGGGCCTGGGCGCGGCGCAGGAAGCGGCGCTGAAGTTCAAGGAAACCTGCGGCCTGCATGCCGAGGCGTATAGCTCGGCTGAGGTCAAGCACGGCCCGATGGCGCTGGTGGGGCCGGGCTTCCCGGTGCTGGTGTTCGCCCAGCCCGACGAAACCGGCGCCGGCACGCGTGCGCTCGCGGCCGAATTCCGTGCGCGTGGCGCGCAGGTATGGCTGGCCGCGCCCGACGGCGACCTGCCGCTCGTGGATGCGGCGCACCCGGCCAGCGCGCCGCTGCTGACCGTGCAGAGCTTCTACCGCGCGATCAACGCGCTGGCCCTGCAGCGTGGCAACAATCCCGATCTGCCGCCGCATTTGAACAAGGTCACGGAAACCGTTTGAACATGGATGCTCCCCCGATTCAAGCGTTGTGCAATGCACGCGTGCTCACCGACGATGGCTTGCAGGATGGGCAGGTGGTCCTGCTGGCCGGCACGCAGATCCAGGCGGTGGTGGCGGCCGACGATGCGCCCGTTGTGCAGGCGCAGACGCGCGTGGATCTGGGCGGCGCCACCTTGCTGCCCGGCTTCATCGACATCCAGGTCAACGGCGGTGGTGGCGTGTTGTTCAACAACGCGCGCGACCCGCAGGCGCTGGCCACGATCGCGGCCGCGCATCGCCGCTACGGCACCACCGGCATGCTGCCGACGCTGATCAGCGACACCGCCGAGGTGATGGCCGAGGCGATCGCCGCCACGCGCCAGGCCATCGCGCAAGGCGTGCCCGGCGTACTCGGCATCCATCTGGAAGGCCCGTACCTGAGCCCGGCCCGCAAGGGCACGCACGACGCGCACAAGTTCCGCCTGCCCGACGCGCACGAGATTGCCGTCGATACCTCGCTGGACAACGGCGTCACCCTGATCACGCTCGCACCCGAGCGCGTGCCGCTGGACGACATCCGCGCCTTTGTCGCCGGCGGCGCGATCGTGTTTGCCGGCCACACCGCGGCCAGCTACGAGCAGGCGCGCGACGGCATTGCCGCCGGCGTCAGCGGTTTCACCCATCTGTACAACGCGATGTCGCAACTGGCCGGGCGCGAGCCCAGCGCGGTCGGCGCCGCACTGGAAGACCCCGATGTGTGGTGCGGCATCATCGTCGATGGCGTGCACGTGCATCCTGCCAGCCTGCGCGTGGCGCTGGCCGCCAAACCGCGCGGCAAACTGTTGCTGGTTACCGACGCCATGCCGATGGTCGGCGCCGACAGCCCCGGTTTCGACCTGTACGGCGAAACCATCACTGCCGTGGACGGCGTGGTGCGCAATGCCGACGGCGCACTGGCCGGCTCGGCGCTGGACATGGCCACGGCCGTGCGCAACAGCGTGCAGTGGCTGGGCGTGGACCTGGCCGAAGCCGCGCGCATGGCATCCACCTATCCGGCGCAGTGCATCGGGCTGGGCCAGCGCCTGGGCCGCATTGCACCCGGCTATCAGGCCGATCTGGTGCTGGTGGATGCCGACGTGCAGGTGCTTGCCACCTGGGTGGCCGGGCAGCGCGAGTAAGTCCGCGCGCCGCCGCACGAACCCGTTCGTGCGGCGCGATGCGTTTGAAACCTTGTTTGCGGTCGTGTCCGCAGCGAACCGCCATCGTCGGTACGCTGCAGCATGAGCGTGCGTGCGTGCGCGAGTGCAGGGCGTGCTTTCGCCAAGCTCCGGAAAGGCATCAGTGTCGAACGATGGAGCAGCCAAGCGGAACTCGGGCGCTTCCGGCGTCACGCAACACGTAGTGCAACCGACGCGCTTTCCGTTGCAGTAGACGCTCGACGATGACTGCAGCCGCATGCGCTTGCAGCACGTCAGCACTGCAATCGCAGTGGTTTGGCAATGCGCTGCATACACCATCCACTACATCAAAGCCTGCAACACACTCTGCATCGCAACATCCGGCTGCGCAGCCTTGTGGCATCGGGCCGCTACGCGCAGTGGTCTGCTCATCGATGCAATGAGTGCGAACGCGATCACGCCGTCATTCCAATATCTGCGTCGTCGGTGCGGTTTCAGGCATGAAACCGGCCATTTGTGGCAGCGAGTTGACAGCCCCGGCTGCGAAAGGCACCTTCGCTGATAACGTTGTCAGCGAGCAGGAGCCACTTGTGAAATCTTGAAAGCGTTGTCGTCCGGCCGCTGGTCGGACTGGCGCTGACCCGCATGCCGCTACGGCGGTGCGGGACGCTGCTCGCATCCGGCACAGGGGACGGAGTGCGGGCATGTCACGCGCATCGCGCGTTGTCGTGCAACCACATGGTTGCCACCTGACATCCGTCAAGAGGTCTACGCAATGCCGTCTTCCCGTGTGTTCGAGTTGTCCCGTCACCTGTTCTGTCATGCGCACCCGCTGCGCCGCACCCCATTGAGTACTGCAGTCCGCACTCTGTTGATCGGTGGCGCTGCCCTGGCAGGTCTTGCCGCGTTGCCTGCAGGTGCGCAGGAGCAGGCTGCAGCCCCGCAGGAACAGGCGCCCGCGCAAACCAATCCTTCGGTGTCCACGCTGGACGAGGTCAAGGTCGTCGGCTATCAGGCCAGCCTCGGCAAGGCACTCAACGTCAAACGCAATGCCGATGCGATCGTCGATGCGATCAGCGCCGAAGACATCGGCAAATTCCCCGACACCAATGTCGCCGAGTCGCTGTCGCGCCTGTCCGGCATCACCGTGGATCGCCAGTTCGGCGAAGGCGAAAAGGTCAGCATCCTCGGCACCGATCCGGCACTCAATCGCGTGCTGCTCAACGGCCAGACCATTGCCTCCACCAGTTGGGGCGGCGATCCCAACGACCCGGACAGCCGCTCGTTCAACTACAGCACGCTGGCGCCGGAAGTGGTCGGCCTGATGGAGGTCTACAAGACACCGGAAGCACGCATCGACGAGGGCTCGATCGGCGGCACCGTGATCGTGCACACGCGCAAGCCGCTGGATCTTGAGCGCAACACCCTGACCGGCACGCTGAGCTACGGCTACAACGATCGTTCCGAGGAGGGCAAGCCGAATGCCTCGGCGCTGTACAGCTGGAAGAACCAGGATGAAACGCTCGGTGTGCTCACCTCGGTGATGCATTCGCAGCGCGTGCTGCGCCGCGATGGCGTGGAACTCTTCGGCTACGACAACGTGCAAGGCGCAGGGTTTCCGGCGGCCGTGGTTGGCAACAACACCGGGGTGTTTCCGACCTCGATCAACACCGCGTTGTTCCAGCAGACGCGCAAGCGCGATGGCGTCAGCGCGGCGTTGCAGTGGAAGCCGGATGCCGATTTCGAGCTCAACCTGACCGGTTTGTACGTCAAGGAGAGTTTCGACAACTACAACCAGAGCCGCTACGGCTACTGGGGTTCCACCCCCGGCGATGCGCAGGCGCTGGGCTTCGAGAACGGGGTGGCGACCTCGGGTACGTTCGGCGACCAGTCCAACACCTACCTGGACGGCTACCTGCGCAACAGCGAGGTCAGCACCGGCAGCATCCATCTACGCGCCGACTGGCATGGCGATGGCTGGAATGCGTCCAGCCAGGTGGGCTACACCAGTTCGCAGGGCGGTGCCGAGCGCATCTACGGCATCCAGTTCCGCAACCTCGCCGGTTACAGCTACAACATCGACGGGCGCCGCACCGCGATGGACTACAGCACCGACCCCACCAACGCGGCGGCGATGCAGCTCAACAATGCCTCGGCCAGCCACAGCCCGCAGTACGACAAGGAACGCTACCTGCAGCTGGACTTCGACCATGCGGTGGAGTGGGGGCCGTTCACCCAGATCCTGACCGGCATCAAGCTGACCAATCACGCCACCGGGCAGTCCTCCTACAGCCGCACCTGGACCCCGAACGACGGCAGCACGCTGGCCGCGTTCTCGCCGGGCACCACGCCGTCGGGCTATCTGGACGGCTTGTCGACCAGCGCCGACATGCAGCGCTGGTCGACCATCAACAGCGCCGCCATCAGCCAGTACATCGGTGGCCTGGAAGGCGATGACGGCTTGCCGATCAGCTACGCCGGCAACTACAGCATCGCAGAACAGAACCGCGCCTGGTTCCTGCAGGGCAATTTTTCCGGCGAGCGCTACCGCGGCAACGTTGGCGTGCGTTACGTGCACACCCGTGATTCCACCGATGGTTTCAGCTACGCGCCCGGTGGCGGCTATACGCCGGTCAACTTCCTCAACAGCTACGGCAAGTGGTTGCCGTCCTTCAACATCGCCTACGACCTGCGCGACGATCTGATGCTGCGCTTTGCTGCCTCCAAGGTGATCGCACGGCCGCGCTACACCAACATGACCCCGTACGTGGCTACCGACGACACCACGCTCACCGCGTCCACGGGCAATCCTGGATTGAGTCCGTACGAGTCCACCAACCTGGGCGCATCGCTGGAGTGGTACTTCTCCGACAGCAGCCTGCTCAGCGGCGAGTTCTTCTCGCGCGATATCTCCAACTACATCCTGACCACCGTGGAAGACCGGGTGTTCTTCAACAACGCCACCGGCGGCTCGAGCACCTATCAGACCTCCGTGCCGACCAACGCCGGCGATGCCAAGGTGCGCGGCGTGGCGCTCAACCTGCAGCACAACTTCGGCAACGGCTTCGGCGTGGTGGCCAACTACACCTATTCCGATTCCGAAACCGACGGCGATTACAGCCTGCCGTACAACTCGCGCAACGCCTACAACATCAGCCCGTACTACGAGCAGGGCAAATGGAGCGCTCGGGTGAATCTGGGCTGGCGCTCGGAATACTTCACCCAGATCGGCCGCCTCAACGGCCAGCAGATGACCGATGCGTTCACCCAGGTCGATGCCTCGTTCGGCTACCAGGCCACCGAGCGCCTGCGCGTGGCGCTGGAAGCCACCAATCTGCTGGATGAAACCTACTTCAGCTATATCGGCAACAAGAACCAGCCGTACTACATCTACAAGAACGGTCGCTCCTTCATGCTGAGCCTGAATTTCAAGCTGTGACGTCGGCCGGGCGGCTGCTCTCGGGCAGCCGCCTTGTTGCGATGGCGGCGACTCGCGGTTGCAATGAGTCGCTGACGGTTGCCGGCGGATCTTTCGCCAGCCAGTTTCGGTGCAGCAACGCTTTGCTTGGCACGGCTACATCCCTGTCGCGTTTCGACAATGGTATGCGCGATGCATCGGCTACGTGCCGGGCTTTCTTGCGGCCGCAATCGCCGCAATCCGCGCCTTCGCCAATGCCTCGCCGATCTGCGGGCCCTGCAGGCCTTGTGCCGCCAGGTCGCGCGCATTGATGGCCAGCGCAGCGGCATGCAGGCGCTTGAGCTGTTCGCCCTGTGGGTATGCGGCATCTTCGCTGCCCAGTCGGCCACGCTTGTCGGCTTCGCAGACCAGCGCGAGTTGTGCGATGCGCTCGGGGCGGCGGAACGCGTCGCAGCGCACCAGCAGCTCGTGCACGGTGCGGTCGCGCAGCTCGGCCAGGCGATGCACGTTCAAGTGTTCGCGGCAGGCGGCGATGGCGAGCTGGCGATAATCCTGCGGCACTTTGAGCCGCTCGCACACTGCCTGCAGCGGGGCAACGCCGCGCTGTTCGTGCATGATGTGGCGCGGCCATTCTTCCGCTGGCGTGAGTGCCTTGCCCAGGTCGTGGGTCAATGCGGCAAAGCCCACCAGCGCGTCGCCGGGCGCCAGTCGCGCAGCCATGTCGCTGACCATTTCCTGGTGAATGCCGGTATCCACCTCCGGATGAAACTCGGCACGTTGCGGCACGCCATACAGTGCATCGATCTCGGGCAGGATGATGCGCAGCGCATCGGTGTCGTGCAGCGTGCGCAGGAATGCCGACGGCTGCGCACTTTCCAGCACGCGGCGCAATTCCTGCCACACGCGTTCGGGCACCAGGCTGTCCAGCTCGCCGCTGGCGGCCATCTCGCGCATCAGTGCCGCAGTCTCTGGCGCGACAGTGAAACCCAGCGGTGCCAGGCGTGCCATGAAGCGGGCAGCGCGCAACACGCGCACGGGATCTTCGACAAAGGCCGGCCCCACGTGCCGCAGCACGCGCGCCTGCAGATCGCGCGCGCCGCCATACGGATCGAACAGCTCGCCGGTGTCCTCGTCGCGCGCGATCGCGTTGATGGTGAAGTCGCGGCGCAGCAGATCCTCTTCCAGCGTCACCGACGGATCGGCATCCACCACGAAGCCGCGATAGCCGCGCCCGGACTTGCGCTCGGTACGCGCCAATGCATACTCCTCGCCGCTGCGCGGATGCAGGAACACCGGGAAATCCTTCCCCACCGGTTTGAAGCCCAGGCGCTCCATCTGCGCCTGATCGGCACCGACCACCACCCAGTCGCGGTCGCCAGCGGGCTGGCCAAGCAGGGCATCGCGGACTGCGCCGCCAACAAGATAGATCTTCATCGCGACATGATGCCCGATGCGGTGCGTGCGTCGTAGGGCGACTGATCCGCGGCTTGGCTGCAGGGCCTTTGCCCGCCCATCATCGCGGACATGCCGTAAGGCACAGTGGACGATCTACGGCTTTGCGGATAGATCAGCTGTAGAGCCGGTGCGGTGTGGCTTTGCTGCAGGGTCCTTGCCCGCCCGCCATCGCGGGACATGCCGCAAGGCAGTACGGCTTTGCGGATAGATCAGCTGTAGAGCGGGTGCGGTGTGGCTTTGCTGCAGGGCCCTTGCCCGCCCACCATCGCAGGACACGCCGCAAGTACGTCCCTGTAGGCTCTTACGCGGCATCCATGCCGCGTAAGGTCCCGCGACGGTGAGCGGGCAAGGACCAGTCGAGATGGTCGGTGTGCACAGCTAAGCGCAATGCTTGATGCGCGTTGCTTGATGCCGATGCGCCGGTTCAATGCGCGATGCGCGTTGAGCGGCAACCAGTCGGGATGTCTGCTGCGCATGGGCAAGAGCAGTGCGTGATGTGCATTTTGGATAGTGTACTTGCCCGGCCCAAAGGCCAACGTCCAATGCACGTCGTGCAACAAGCTGCTTTCAAGTGACTACCGACCAACTTTCTGGTGCGGTGTCCTTGCCGGTTGCGGGACCGTGTGGCGGCACGGACGCCGCCACCGAGCCTCCACGGACGGATTCACGGCGTGTCCCGCAAGCGGTGAGGGCACCGCGCCCTCGACGACCCGAGCCTTCGATGCACCGAAACAACGCAACGACGGGAAAAGCTTGGTTGGCCTCAGAGCCTCAGAGCCCCAGAGCCCCAGAGCCTGAAGCCTCAAAGCCCGAAGCTTAGGAACCTACCGAAAGGCAAGTATCAGGGCGGCATCGCCTAGCTTGCGCCCCAGGCCAAGACAACCACGCGCAACCGCGCAAGCACGACCACCTCATCCAGCCGCAATGCTTGGCGGCTGACTGGGAGCTCAGTCCTGCGCCGCGTTATTGGTCGCCTGGCCTGGCGTGCACACCGGCTTCAGGCGCCTGTCCACCAGCTTGCCCATCAGGCGATCGCTCAGCGGCAGCATGTCGCCGTTGAGCCGCCAGTCGTAGATCACGCTGAAAGCCAGCACGCGCGCGACGTACTCGCGGGTTTCCTTGTAGCTGATGGTCTCGATCCAGAAGTCCGGCTCGAAGTTGGGCCGTTGCGATTGCCAGCGCCCGGTCGGCCCCGGGCCGGCGTTGTAGGCGGCGATGGTGAGGTAGGGCAGGCCGTAGGTATTGAGCAACTGGCGCAGGTAGGCGGTGCCGATGGCGATGTTGGTGTCCGGCTCGTACAGGCTGGTGGCGCCCGCGTAACCGGGCAGGGCGATGCCCTTGGCCACGGCCGCGCCGGTGCCCGGCAATACCTGCATCAGGCCCATCGCGTTGGCAGGCGAGCGCGCGCGCGGATTAAAGATGCTTTCGGCACGGATCTCCGCTGCCACCCAGGCCGGGTCGATCGCGTTCTTGGCCGCTTCGCGGCGAATGCTGTCGTCGTGATGCAGCGGAAAGCGCAATGCATACAGGCGTTGTTCGTCCGGCTGCTTGCCGAGCGCGAACACTGCGCGATCGAACCAGCCATTCTCGCTGGCCACCTGCACCGCCAGCCGGCGCTGGGTGTCGTCGAAGCGGCTGGCGGCATCGTTCCACTCGGCCACGGCCCAACCGGGGCGGTCGATCTGGAACAAGGCGATGGCGCGGAGCAACGCCGGATCGCGCGCGACGGCGGCCTTGGCCTGCGGGGTGTCCTTGGGCTCCCACGGGCACAGCCGATAAGGCTGCTGCAGACGATCGGCGGCCAGGAAGCCGTGGAAGGTCGGTGATTGCGCGGCTGCGCGATACAGCGGCTGCGCGGCCGCGGCAGCGCCGGTCTTCTCGGCCAGGCGCGCCTCGAAATACTGCCAGCGCGAATCGCTGCGCTGGGTGGCGGGCATCTTGCGGATCGCCGCCAACGCGGCCGGCCAGTCGCCACGCGCCATCGCCTCGCGCGCGCGCCATTCGTGCAGGCGCTCGTCGTACGAGGCATCGGGCACTGCATTGAGGCGACGCGCCGAATCCGGCAGGTAAGACGCCACCGTCCACAGCGCGATCTGGTAAAGCACCTGGCCGCGCTGCGCCTCGCTGAAACCAAGCGCGCTGGCCAGCTGCGGCAACTGCTGCTCGGCCGCATCCGGGTCGCTCTTGGCGAGCTTGGCCAGGCCATCGACCGCGATGCGCCGGCTGCGCTCGGTCCTGGGCCAACCTGGTGCACGCGGGTGAACCTTGTCGAGAAAGGCAGCGTAGTCGGTGGCCAGTGCCAGTTCGGCCGCCGGCAGGCCACGCGCAGCGGTGCGCATCACTGCGGGCTGCTGTGCATCGGCTGCGGCTTCCACCCGTTCCCACCGCAGTGCCGGTGTCAGCTCACCGCGCGACTCCAGCCCGGCGACCACCGGATCGCAGGCGTCGGGCAGGCCCTTGCCGGTGCGCCATAACGTCAACGCATCGCGACTCCACTGCGCATCCAGCTTGCCGGTTGCCTGTCGCGCGGTCAGCTGCGCACAGCGCAGGCCGACGTTGTCGGTGGGTTTCCAGTTGGCCAGCAACGTGGTCCAGTCCTGACGACGCGCCACCGCCGGCAACCAGGTGCTGCGGAAGCTTTCGGCCACCGGCTGGCCTGCATAACGCTGCAGGAATCCCTGCGCCTGCGTGTTGGAGACGTTGTCGATGTTGCGCTTGAGCGTGGCAAATTCCAGCCAGCCATAGAGCGGGTGACGGCTCAGGGCACCGAGCTGACCGGCATCGGACTGGCCGCGCTCTGCAGCGGCGATGGCATCGCGCATGGCGGTCAGTTGCGGGTCGAGGCTTTGGGCATGCAGCGTGGTGCTGCCAAGGCACAGCAGGCTGACGAAAACAGTGGCAAGACGGGGGGCATAAGTCATTGCGCGATGATACCGAAGCGCGCCTGCGCGCCTGAGTGAATACGCGCAAGATCGATTCCCGTCAGCGCTGTCGGCAGCGACATGCGCCGCAAGGTGCAGAAGCGTCCCGTTGGCGCGCGGTCTTGGTCTGCGGCCCGGCGCGCAATGGGAAGCGTCTCTCACTGCCTGCATGGTTGGCTTGCGGGGCGTTAAGGTTTCGTTTAAAAGTTGGGGCGGACCGCAGGGCACGGGGGCGTGCGGACACTTAGCAGTCCTTCTGGAGAGAGAAAGGATGAAGCGTCTGATTGGCTCCCCGCGGTCATGCCTGGCCGTGCAGTTGTCGTTGTGTCTGATTCCCACACTCGCCTGGGCGCAACAGCCCGAGGCCGCCCCGAGTACGCGCACGCTCGACAGCGTGCAGGTCACCGGCACCCGCATCAAGACCGCAGAGTTGCAGGGCCAGGTGCCGATCCAGACGCTCAACCGCGCCGACATCGAACGCACCGGCCTGACCTCGATCGGCGAGGTGCTGCAGGAACTCACCGCGTCGGGTTCGGCGCTCAACGCCAAGTTCAATTCATCCGGCAACTTCGGCTTTCCGCCCGATGGCGGCGGTGTGGGCGCCGGCTCGGCGCAGGTGGATCTGCGCCATCTCGGCTCCAAGCGCGTGCTGGTGCTGGTCGATGGCATCCGCTGGGTCAACGAGTCTTCGGCCTCCGGCGTGGGCTCGTCGACCGATCTCAACACCATTCCGTTGGCGATCGTGGAGCGCATCGAGGTGCTCGAAGACGGCGCCTCGTCGCTGTACGGCTCGGATGCGATCGCGGGCGTGGTCAACATCATCACCCGGCGCAGCTTCGACGGTGCGCAGGTCACGCTCAACTACGGGCAATACGGCAAGGGCGACGGTGCCAACCAGGGCATGGACCTGGCCTGGGGCACCAGTGGCGAGGATTTCAGCCTGTTTCTGGGCGCCAGCTACGTCAAGCAGGATCCGATCTACGCACGCGACCGCGCGCAGGCCCGCTTCCCGATCCCGGGCACCGGGCTGACCTTCGCCAGCTCGGCAACGCCGGATGGTCGCTTCCAGTTCGTCGACCCTAACACCGGCGCGCGCCAGAATCTCACGCCCAATGCCGGCGTCGGCACGCCGCAATACGATGGCAGTGCCGGCTGTGCGCGTAGCGACGACTACCACTGTTTCGGCACCGCAGACCGCTACAACTTTGCCCAACAGAACCTGTTGCTGACACCGTCCGAGCGCAAGGGCGTGTTCGCGCAATTCCGCTATTACTTCAACGACGACGTGCAGTGGTACGTCAAGGCGCTGGGCAACCGGCGCGAGTCGACCAACCAGGCGGCGCCCGAGCCGATCTTTCTCGGCCCCGATGCCGGCACCGGCAACCCGCTGGCCGACAACATCGTGATTTCCGCGCTCAATCCGTTCAATCCGTTCGGCTTCGAGTTGAACTCGGCCACCAACCTGATCCAGATCGGCCGCCGCCCGGTGGAAGGCGGGGTGCGCCGTTTCGAGCAGCAGGTCGACACGCAATACTTCGGCACCGGCCTGGTGGGCACCTTCGAAGGTGCGGCGCGCACCTGGTTCTGGGACATCAACGGCATGTACAGCAAGAACAAGGCCGAACAGACCAACTACGGCAGCTACAACCTCTACAACATCAACCTTGGCCTGGGCGATCCGGCCGCGTGCGCGGCGGTGGCCGGCTGCGTGCCGCTGGATATCTTCAGCGGCGCCGGCAGCATCACCCCGGAGATGTTGCGCTGGATCCAGCCGGTGGTGCGCGACCGCAGCCAGAACGAGTTGAGCCTGTTTACCGCCAACCTGAGCAGCGAGCTGTTGCAGCTGCCCGGTGGTGCGGTGTCGTTCGCCACCGGCTACGAATACCGCAAGTACGAAGGGTCTTACCAACCCGATCCGCTCACCGTGGCGGGGCGCTACAACGGTGTGCCGTCGTTGCCGACGTCAGGCAGCTACGACGTCAACGAGGCCTATCTCGAACTCAATATCCCGATCTTCGCCAATGCGTCGTTGGGCGACAAACTCGACTTGAATATCGCCGGCCGTTATTCGGATTACTCCACTTTCGGTGGCGAGTTCACGCCAAAGTACGGCTTGCGTTGGCAGGTCACCGATGAGTTGGTGCTGCGCACCAGTTATGCAGAAGGCTTCCGTGCGCCGACCATCGGCGAGCTGTTCGGTTCGGCCGCGCGCGCCGATCTGCAGTTGTCCGATCCATGCTCGATCGGATTGGGCGGCACTGCGCCGCGTGGCAGCGCCTCGAATTGCGCATCGCTCGGCGTACCGGTCGGCTATCAACAGGCCAACCAGCAGATCTCGGTCACCACCGGCGGCAACGAGCAACTGGATCCGGAACGTTCGCGCAGCTTCAGTGCCGGCTTCGTGTTCAGCCCGGGCTTTGCCAGCAATGCCGGCTGGTCCGATCGCCTCGATCTGGAGATGACGTTCTATCGCCATCATGTCGATGGCGCGATCCAGGCGATCAATGCGCAAACCCAGCTGGATCTGTGCGTGGATACCCTGGACGCACTGTATTGCAATGGCATCGGGCGCGCCTCCACCGGCGGCATCAATGCGTTCAACAACCGGTTGACCAATCTGGGTTCGATCAAGACCGACGGTTGGGATGTGGACCTGTTCTGGACGCTGCCGGAGACGGCGTTTGGCCGTCTCAAACTGTCCTGGCAGAACACCTTTGTGGGCCGCTACGAGGCACTCGGTGCGGCAGGGCAGCGCCAGCCGCAGGGGCCGGGCATCGAAGTGGTGGACAGCGCAATCCCCGAATGGACCAGCAACGCGGTGCTGGATTGGTCGCTGGGCAACTGGACCGCATCGTGGACGGCGCGCCACATCTCCAAACTCACCGAGCAATGCGGCGATGCGGTGGAATTTGCGGTGTGTTCCGATCCTGCCGCAGGCACCAATCGCCTGGATGCGATCACCTATCACGATGCACAGCTGGGCTATCGCGTCGATTGGCTCAAGGGGCTGCAGCTCACGGCCGGCTTGAACAACGTCTTCGACAAGGATCCGCCGCTCTGCCTGTCGTGCTCCCTCAATGGCTACGACGCCTCCACCTACGACATTCCCGGCGGGCGTTTCTGGTATGCGCGTGCGGATCTGAAGTTCTAGGTCTGCGATCCCCGCATTGCATGCTTTCGTGCCATGGCCATGGCCATGGCGGGCTACGGCTGGCGCAGCATCGCCGCAGCGCGTCGTGGCTGTCCCGGTGGATGGAGGGAAATGGGGCGGGGTGCCAGCACGTCGGGTATCGGCGTCCGGCGATGAGGTGCCTGGCACGACTGGGCCTTGGT
This sequence comes from Xanthomonas arboricola pv. guizotiae, assembly GCF_002940205.1. Lineage (GTDB taxonomy): Bacteria > Pseudomonadota > Gammaproteobacteria > Xanthomonadales > Xanthomonadaceae > Xanthomonas > Xanthomonas arboricola_C. Next base: position 19,016 of record NZ_MDSK01000017.1, on the reverse strand, counting down.
GTCTCGCGCGACATCTGCCGGATGCTGTCGGCGACGTGTCTCGATTTTCTGGATCCAACGCGTTGGCGCCATCGAAGTGAAGTAGAGAGTGGGGGCGACAGGTGATAGCGTATGGCCGACGCCATCGAGGGATGAGTCACCTAGCATGTTCAAGTTGACCAGAAGTGGTCTGATCTATGGCGCTTCCAGCCATCCGGATGGCCGCAATGTGCGGCTTCGGCTCGCGATGTTGCAAGAAATGGCGGCTTTCCCATCTGGTGGATTTGCCGACATCGGCGGCGGTGAAGGCAGCTATGCACTATGGCTTCTGGAGCACTGCCAACATCTCTGCCTGATCGACGTGGACCCAAGGGCATTGGAGCGCGCGCGACAGCGTCTTGCCCATGCCGCGCAGGCGGCATTCGTCGAAGCACCGGCCGAGGCTACCGGCTTGCCTGGGCAACGCTTTGACGCCGCGTTTTTGATTGAAGTGCTCGACCATGTGGATGATCCGTCCGCGGCACTGGCCGAAGCATTCCGGCTGCTCAAGTCCGGAGGGGGGCAGCTCTATCTGACCGTTCCCAACAAGGCGTTCCCCGTGGAGACCCATCCTGTCCGCCTGGGCAAAGCGTTTCTTTCGCCGCGCTGTATGCCATTGCTCCCCTGGTTCGGCTGGCTGCACAGACGCCTGGCTACTGCACGGGTGTTTTCTGCGACGGCGCTGGTGCGGATGATCGAGCAGGCGGGCTTCGTGGATGTCAGGATCGATTACCTGATGCCTCCGTTCGAACGCCATCCCTGGCTGCAGCCGCTATCGGCGTGGTTTGCCCGCACGCCGCTGCGCAGGTTCGGGGTCAGTCTGTGTGCGGTTGCGGTGAAACCTGCATCAGCCTTTGATTACGCCAGCTAGACGAAGCGTCGTGCTGTTCGTCTCCGCATCCGGCGTGCCCAGCTTGCCGTCCAGCGCGGGCTTCCGCGTCGCGCCGCGTCCGCCCACCGTGTTGTATTGCCGGGAATGGTCACTGTCGTGCGGGATTCGGGGGATACTGAAATATGCGATGGTCATGTCCATCCAGTACGGCACGTTCTCGCCGGGAAACACCAGCTCACGCGTGTGCGCACCCACGCCTTCGGCGAGCACGACAGCGTCGTAGCGCGCGCAGTGGCCGCTGTGGAAGGTGATGTCGACGCCGTCGTGGTCCTGCGCGAGGTCGCAGATGCTGTCGCCGACGCGATCGGGCACGCGCTCGTGGGTGGCGTCGTACAGGATGCGCGCAAGGTCGCCGCGACGGATTTCCAGGTCGGCAGTGGGCCCGCTGTCGGTGTCTGACTCGTCTGCTTTGAAACGCGCAATGACCCGATTGTCTTCGCTCGCCCAATCGGCGCCGAGCTCCTTGGTGCTGCGTTCGAATGCGCGCGCTTCCAGTCCCATCCGGCGCAGCAGCTCGCGGGCATTGCCGCGCACGTCGAGGTTCTGGCCGCCATCTCGAAACGCCGGCGCGCGTTCGACAACCTTGACTCCGTAGGCGTCAAGCCACCATGCCGCAGTGGTTCCAGCGACGCTTGCGCCGCTGATGAGAATCCGACGGGCCATGATGCCGCTGCTGCAATGGATGCTCCACGCATGATGCTATTCGCCTGCAGCGGATTCCAGGTTGTCGATCAGTCGAGCAAGCAGAACGGTCAGCAGCCTGGCTTCTTCGCCGGAAAATCCCGAGACGTCGACGGCATGGAAGTGAAGCAGCGCGGTTCGGCCGGTGGCGGCAGCGTCTTCCCAGCGGCGGTCAACCGAACCGTGGCAGCGCGTTTGTCGCTGGACAGCGCCTCATGCCCAATCAACGCCATCGCTTCGAGCTTGTCCAGCAGCGCGGCCAATGCTCGGAATCCGCATGCGCCACTCGCACACGCCGGTTCTGAGCGCGCCGTCCGCCCCACCTGACGATTGCTCGCCACGTGTGGTTAGCCGCTCTCAGTACGTCGTCGCGCATCCGCAGGCCTCACTCGTGGCCGATCGTTATCGGCGCACCGGCGCATCGCCGGCCACGTAGTAGTCGGCGGTGCTGCGCGGCAGTGGCGTGCGGCCACGCATGCGGTCGGCGATCTTCTCGGCGATCATGATGGTGGTGGCGTTGAGGTTGCCGGTGATGATGCGCGGCATGATCGAGGCATCGATCACCCGCAGGCCGTCCATGCCGTGCACGCGGCCCTGTCCATCGACCACCGCCATGTCATCTGTGCCCATCGCGCAGGAGCAGGACGGGTGATACGCCGTCTCTGCGCGTGCGCGCACGAAGGCGTCCAGCTCGGCATCGGTCCTGCAGTCCGCGCTGGGGCTGATTTCACGGCCGCGGTAGGCATCCAGTGCGGGCTGGGCGATGATCCCGCGGGTGATGCGGATCGCATCACGAAATTCCTGCCAGTCCTGATCGGTGGATTGGTAGTTGAACAGGATCGACGGATGCTGGCGCGGGTCGCGCGACTTGGCATGTACGCGCCCGCGGCTGGGGGTGCGCATCGAGCCCACATGCGCCTGGAAGCCGTGTTCCTTCACCGCATTGCTGCCGTTGTAATTGATCGCCACCGGCAGGAAGTGGTACTGGATATTGGGCCAGTCGAACTGTTCGCGCGTGCGGATGAAGCCGCCGGCCTCGAACTGGTTGCTGGCACCGGTGCCGGTGCCGGCGAACAACCACTGCGCACCGATCGCCGGCTGATTCCACCATTGCAGCGCCGGGTACAACGATACCGGCTTGGTGCAGGCGTACTGGATATAGACCTCCAGGTGGTCCTGCAGGTTCTGGCCGACGCCGGGTAGGTCGTGCACCAGCTGCACGTCGAGTGCGCGCAGCAGGTCCGGCGCGCCGACACCGGAGCGTTGCAGCAGCTGCGGCGAGGCAATCGCGCCAGCACACACCAGCACTTCGCGGCGCGCATGCGCGTCGATGCCCTCGCTGCTGTTGCCGACCAGGTAATGCACGCCGATCGCGCGCTTGCCGGCAAACAGGATGCGGTCGCTGGTGGCATGGGTGACGATGTGCAGGCCATCGCGCGGGCGCGCCATGTCCAGATAGCCGCGCGCAGTGCTTGCGCGGCGCCCCTGCGGCGTCACCGTGCGGTCCATCGGCCCGAAGCCTTCCTGCTGGTAGCCATTGAGATCGTCGGTGCGCGGGTAACCGGCCTGCACGCCGGCGTCGACCATGGCATGGAACAGCACGTTGTTGTCGTTCTTCGGCGTGGCCACGCTGACCGGGCCTTCGCCGCCGTGATAATCGTTGGCGCCGATGTCGCGCGTCTCGGCCTTGCGGAAGTACGGCAACACATCGCGGTAGCTCCAGTCCTCCAGGCCCGGCCGCTTGGCCCAATGGTCGAAATCCAGTGCATTGCCGCGGATGTAGCACATGCCGTTGATCAACGACGAGCCGCCCAATCCCTTGCCGCGCCCGCATTCCATGCGCCGGTTGTCCATATGCGGCTCCGGCTCGGTCTCGTAGGCCCAGTTATAGCGACGGCCCTGCAGCGGGAACGCCAATGCCGCCGGCATCTGGGTGCGGAAATCCAGCCGATAATCCGGCCCGCCGGCTTCCAGCAGCAACACGCTGATGCCCGGATCTTCGGTCAGGCGCGCGGCCAACACGTTACCTGCCGAGCCGGCGCCGATGATGATGTAGTCGTATTCGCGTCGCATGGGGTTCTCCTTGTTGCGGTGCCGGTGTGGAGCGGCTTTCAAGACGATTGCGTGGTGGGCGGATGTCGTGATTCGACACGACAGCGACCGAAATGGCAGCGCGATCCGCAGGCTGCGGATCGTGCAGCTCGCCGGCGTCGCCGGTGACGGCCTGCCAGGTGGTGTCGGCCGGTCAAAATACCGACGCGTAGCGTTCCAGTTCGACCTGGATGGATTTGGTGCGGGTATAGGCCTGCAGCGTGGCCAGGCCGTTCTCGCGGCCCACGCCGGATTGCTTGTAGCCGCCCACCGGCATCGGGGCCGGCGACTCGCCCCAGGTGTTGATCCAGCAGATGCCCGCCTGCAGGCGATGGATCAGGCGATGCGCGCGCGCCAGGTCGGGCGTCACCACACCTGCGGCCAGGCCGTAGGTGGTGGCATTGGCGCGCGCGATCGCTTCGTCCTCGTCGTCGTAGGTGAGCAGGCTCAGCACCGGGCCGAAGATCTCCTCGCGCACGATGGTCATCACGTCGGTGCAGTCGCTGAAGATGGTCGGCGCGACATAGCAGCCCTGTGCCAGCGCGCCATCGCGCAGACGTTCGCCGCCGCACAGCAGGCGCGCACCCTCGGCCTTGCCCTGTTCGATGTAGTCCAGCACGCGCTGCATGTGCGCGGCGCTGACCAGTGGGCCAAAGGTGGTGCGCGCGTCCAGCGGGTCGCCGATGTGGATGCGTTGCACGCGTGCCAGCAGCCGCGCCTCGAAGGCGTTGCGCAACGCGCGCGGCACGAACACGCGGGTGCCGTTGGTGCAGACCTGCCCGGAGCTGTAGAAGTTGGCCATCATCGCGATGTCGGCGGCCAGATCCAGGTCGGCGTCGGCGCAGACGATCAAGGGCGACTTGCCGCCCAGTTCCATGGTCACGTCTTTCAGCGAGGAACTGGAGGCGCTCGCCATCACCTTGCGCCCGGTCGCGGTGCCGCCGGTGAAGCTGATCTTTTCGATCTGCGGGTGCTCGGTGAGCGCGGTGCCCACGCTGGCGCCGTCGCCGGGCAGCACGTTGAACACGCCATCGGGCAGGCCGGCCTCGGTGAAGAGTTCGGCCAGCTTGAGTGCGGTCAGCGGTGTCACTTCGCTGGGTTTGAAGATCATTGCGTTGCCGGCTGCCAACGCGGGCGCTGCCTTCCACAGCGCGATCTGGATCGGGTAATTCCATGCGCCGATCGCGCCGACCACGCCGAGCGGCTCGTGCCGCGTGTAGAAGAAGCTGCCTTCGCGCAATGGCAGCTGTGCGCCCTGCAGCGCCTGCGCCACCCCGGCGTAGTACTCCAGCACGTCCGCGCCGGTGACGATGTCCACGCTGCGGGTTTCGCTCAGCGGCTTGCCGGTGTTGAGCGTTTCCAGCTCGGCCAGCGCATCGTTGCGCTCGCGCAGCAGCGCCACTGCACGCAGCAGGATGCGCGAGCGTTCCACCGCGGTCAGTGCCGCCCATTGCTGCTGGCCGGCCGTGGCGCTGTCGACCGCGGCATCCAGGTCGTCGGCACCGGCGTTGTGCACATTGGCCAGCACCTCGCCGGTGGCGGGGTTGACCACCTCGAAGGTGTGGCCGCCGCGGGCGGGAACATAGCGGCCGCCGATATACAGCAACTGGTCGGGGAAACGTGGCATGACAAACCTCCTGTGGGGCGCACGCGGCAGCGGCGGCACCTCAGCGAGTGAGATGCAGGAACTGCAGGTGACGCTCGTATTGATCGATGATGTCGTTGATGATCTGCTCGCGGCTGTAACCGACCAGGTCGTAATCCTGGCTGCCTTCGTACAGATGCACTTCGGCGCGGTAATAGCGTTGGTTGCGCAGGCGTTGCGCGGCGAAGGACGGCGTCAGGTAACCGCGCATCACCACCTGGTAGCGGAAACCCTGCTGCTCGCCGTGGTCGACGCTGATGTCCATGTCGCCGTCGTCCAGCCGGCTGCTGACCTGCCAGCCTTCGTCCTGCAGCTGTGCGGTGACCGCTTCGATCGCCGGGCGCACCTGGTCGTGCATGAAGCGGTAGACCTCATCGCGCGCCGGGAAATGCATCGCCTGGCCCAGGCGCTGACGCCAGCCGCGGTGATGCTGCGATTGCCCGATCAGCGGGCTGGGGCTGTAGCGCTGTGCGCGTTTGCGCTGCGACTCTTCGCCGAGCGCGCGCGACAAGCCCCAGGCCATCAGCAACAGCACCGCAGAGAACGGCAGCGAGGCCAGCACCACCGCCGATTTCAGCGCGTCCATGCTGCCGGCCAGCAACAGGCCGCCGGTCACCACCGCGGTGAGTAGGCCCCAGAACACGCGCAACCAGCGCGGGCCATCGTCGTGCGGCTCGCCGCCGTGCGAGGACAGCGTGGACAGCACCACCGTGCCGGAATCGGCGGAGGTCACGAAGAACACGAAGCTGATCGCCACCGTCACCGTGATCACCGTGCGGCTCCACGGGTAACTCTGCAACAGCGAATACAGCACCGTCTGCGGCGCATCGATGGCCTGCTGCGCCAATGCGCCCTGGCCGTGATGCAGCAACTGGTCCAGCGCGCTGTTGCCGAAGATCGACAGCCACGCCAGGGTGAAACCGAGCGGTATCAGCAACACGCCGAGCACGAACTCGCGAATGGTGCGGCCGCGCGAAATGCGCGCGATGAACAGGCCCACGAATGGCGCCCAGCCGATCCACCATGCCCAGTAGAACACCGTCCAGTTGCCGAGCCAGTCGCTGCGGCCGCCGTAGGCGTACACATCGAAACTCTTGTTGACCACGCTGCCCAGGTAGTCGCCCAGGTTCTGGATCAGCGCGTTGAGCAGATACTGCGTGGGGCCGGCGAACAGCATGAACAGCAGCAGCGCGATCGCCAGCAGCATGTTGATGTCGGACATCCAGCGCACGCCTTTCTCGACGCCGGACACCGCCACCACGATCGCCGCGCCCATCATCGCCACGATCAGCGCGACCTGCACCCAGTGGGTGTGCGGCACATCCATCAGGGTGCTCAGGCCGGCGTTGAGATGCAGCACGCCAAAGCCCATGTCCGCGCCCAGGCCGAACACGGTGGCCACGATGCCCAGCGCATCCACCGTGTAGCCGATCGGCCCGTTGATGCGCTTGCCGATCAGCGGATACAGCGCCGAGCGCAGGGCCAGCGGCAGGTTGTGGCGGAATGCGAAATACGCCAGCGCCATCGCTGCCGGCGCGAACACGCCCCAACCATGCAGCCCCCAATGCAGGAACAGCAGCTGCATCGCCTGGCGTGCAGAGGCTTCACCGCTGCCGGTGCCACCCTGTGGCGGCTGCAGATAATGCGTGAGCGGCTCGGAGACGCAGAAGAAAAACAGGGTGATGCTGATGCCCGCGGCGAACAGCATGCCGGCCCAGGAGAGGTAGCTGAATTCCGGTTCGTCGTGATCGGCGCCGAGTTTGATGTTGCCGTAGCCGGACAAGGCCACGCCCAGCACGAACACCAGATACACCGTCATCGCCAACAGGTAGTACCAGCCGACATTGCGCGAGGCCCAGGTCTGCGCATCCAGCAGCACCCGGCCCGCTTCAAGCGGAAACAACGACACCAGCAAGGCAAACGTGCACACGACGGTGGCTGCCAGCACGAACACCGGGCGCAGCGTGCGGACCGGCAAGCTGTGCGGCGCTGTCGCACTCATGGCCACGCACTCATACGATGCGTATCACGTGCTGTGCTCCCAACGAAAAATCGCCTGCGTTATCGCACAGGCGGTGTCGAGGGGGTGTCATCGGTCGAGTCCGCCAGTGCGAACCCGTCGCCGCGTTGCGTGGTGGCTAGCGCAGCAAGTGCAGCGGCACGCGGATATCCATGCCCACCGCAAGATGGTCGGAGAACGCTGCGGGAATCGCTTCGATATGCTCGATGGTGAGGCTGTCGCTGACCAGGATATGGTCGATCGCCCGGTCCGGACGCCAGCTCGGAAACGTATGCACTTCGCAGCTCGGCGGCTGCAGCCGCGTGTGCCGGTACAACGCCTGCATTTCCGGCCGGTCGGCCATGCAGTTGAAATCGCCCATCAACATCGCGTTGGGATGCTCGGACAGCAACTCGGCGATGAAGGCCAGCTGCGCCATGCGCGAATTGGCGCCCAGCGACAGATGCGCCACCGCCACTGCCAGGCCTTCGCGCCCCTGCCCGAACTTGGCCAGCAGCATGCCGCGCCCGCCGATCCGGCCCGGCAGGGCGTGATCCTGCACTTCCAGCGGTTCCAGCTTGCTGAGCAGGCCGTTGGCGCTGGAGGCCACCCCGCCCATGCGGCGGTTGGGCTGGTGGCTCCAGTAATGGAAGCCGGCGCGCTCGGCCAGATAGTGGGTCTGGTTGGTGAAGCCCGAGCGCAGGCTGCCCGGGTCGGCCTCCTGCAGGCCGACGATGTCGCGCTCGCCGGCCAGCTTGGCGATGCTGTCCAGGCTGGTGCGCTTGCTGCCCAGCGGCAACGCATGCGACCAGCTACGCGTGACGTAATCGCTGTAACGGCGGGTGCTGGAGCCGGCCTGGATATTGGCCGTCAGCACCCGCAGGGTGCGCGAATCCGAAGCGTTCACAGGGCGGCGATCGACAGGATCACTTGGCCAGCGTGGCGCGTTCGCGCGCAATCAGGTGATCGGCGATGCGCAGCATGTCCGGGAAGCTCTGGCCCTTGACCAGGTACTTGCCGTTGACGATCAGCGACGGGGTGCCGGTGAGCTTGCTGCGGGTGGCGAACTGCTTGGCGCGGTTGGTCTTGGCCGACACGCCGAAGCTGCTCATGGTGTCGATGAAGGTCTTCTGGTCCACGCCGTACTTGGCGTAGAACGCGGCGATGTCCTGCACCGAATCCTTGCCGCGCTCGCCCTTGAGGGTCTGCTCGGTGTGGATGGCCTTGTACAGCGCTTCGTGGGTCTTTTCCTGCACGCCCAGGGTTTCCGCGGCGTAGAACGCACGGCCGTAGTCGTCCCACGGACCGCCGAACATCGCCGGCACGTAGACGAAGTGCACGTCCGACGGCAGGCCGGCCTTCCACGGCCCGATCAGCGGCTGGAACGCGTTGCAGGCGGGGCAGACATAGCCGAACACCTCGGCCACCTCGATCTTGCCGGCGGCCTGCTGGTACGGCTGGCCGCCTTCGATATCCAGATAATCGGTGCCGGCGACCGGCTCGGGGCCGTTCGGCGCGCGCGGTGCGGCGCTGGGGGCGGCGGCTGGCGGGGTGCTGGCGCTCTCGCCAACCGCAGGCGGTGCGGCGGGGTCGGTGGCCGGCGTGGCAGCGGCCGGAGCAGGCGCCGTTTCGGCAGCCGGCGTGGTGGCGGCAGGTGCGGTGTCGGACGAGCCGTCCTGGGCCTTGCAGGCGACCAGGATCGGCAGCAGCGCCATCAGCGTCAGGGCGAAGCGGGTCTTCATCGGATTGGATCTCCAGCGTGGGGCGAGGAAAGGGCCGGACGGCCGCGGGGCGCATGATGCCACGGGCGGCCGTCGCTGGCGGTTACGCGGTTCAGCGCTTGGCAGGCGCGGCGTGTTCGCGGGCGATCAGATAGTCGGCCACGCGCAGCATGTCCGGGTAGTTGCGCGCGCCGATCAGATAGCGCCCGTTGACGATGATCGCCGGGGTGCCGGGCAGCTTGCTGCGCTTGGCGAATTCGCGCGCGGCATCGAGCCTGGCGTCGACCGCCTGGCTCTTGTAGGTCTCGACGAAGCGCTGCTGCGGCACGCCGTAGCCGGCGTAGAAGGCGGCCAGTTCCTCCGGGGCGACGTTCTGGGTCGGCACGGTCTGCTTCTCGTGGATCGCCTCGAACATGGCGCGATGGCTGCGCTTGGCCACGCCCAGGATGTCGGCGGCGAAGTAGGCACGCGCGAAGGCATCCCAGAACCCGCCGAATGCCGCCGGCACCGGGGTGAAGCGCACATACGACGGCTGCCTGGCCACCCAGGCCTCCAGGGTTGGCTCGAAGTGCGCGCAGTGCGGGCAGGTGTAGCCGAACACCTCGACCACTTCCACCTTGCCGGCCAGCGGCGCGTACGGCTGGCCGCCGTCGATGACGATGTAGTCGTCGCCTTCGACCGGCGGGGCGTTCTTGTCGGCGGCACAGGCCGCCAGCGGCATCAACAGCAACAACAGCAGGGACAGGCGGGAAAGCAGATTCATGCAGGCTCCGTGGGGGTGGGAAGGGCAGGGCGGGAAACGACGACGCCGGTCGCGGGACCGGCGTCGTGACACGCTGTGGCGGTTGCGGCGGTCAGCTCATGAGCGTGCGGGCGTTGCTGCGGGCAGTTGCGCGGCGGCGGCATCGTCGGCGCGGTCGTGCAGGCCCTGCAGATAGCTGGCCAGCGCCTGGATCTCCTGCTCGGTCAGCGGGTGCGCCACCTGCGCCATGATATTGAACAGCGCCGGGTTGCGCTCCTGGGTGGTGCCGGCCTGGTATTCCTTCAGGCGCCGCGCCACGTACTCGGCATGCTGGCCGCCCAGGCGCGGATACGCCGGGCCGGGATTGCCGCCGCCGGACGGCCCATGGCAGGCCATGCAGGCCGGCACGCCGCGCGCGACATCGCCGCTGCGGTAGAGCTTCTCGCCCACCTCGTAAAACTTCATGCCCTGGTAGGGACCCTCGGCGATCGCCGCGTCGTCGGCAACGCCGGCAGCGGACTTCTGGGTGGCGAAGTAGGCGCCCAGATCGCGCATGTCCTGCGCGGTGAGGTCCTTGACGAACGGCACCATCACCGCCGACATGCCGGTATTGCGCTCGCCACTGGCGATCAAGGCGACCTGGTGCGCCACGTAGCGCTCGGTCTGGCCGGCGATGCGCGGGTACATGGCCACCGCCGGATTGCCGTCCGGGCCATGGCAGGCCGCGCAGGCGGCGGCCTTGGTCTGGCCGGCCTTGGCATCGCCCCAGGTGGTCTTGGACAGGTCCACCTCCAGCGGGGCAATGCGCACCGGCGGCGGATCGGGGATCGGCGTGACCGCCGATTGCGCAAACGCCACGGCGGCGATGGCCGGCACGGCGAGGGCGGCGAGGACAAGCACACGAGCATGGCGCATCAGCTAAAGCTCCGTATGGACCCGGCCCGCGCGCGTTGGGTGCTGGCTGTGGCAGGCGTGCTTCGATTATCGACACGCCTTTGCGCCAGGGTCAACGAACAGTGCAGCAAAACCGTCAGGCCCCGAACGTGCGATCCTAGGGAGATGTCGCTCCTTATCGAACAAGCCCGCTACCACCTGTCCGCCCACAACGCCCGGCAATTGCCCGACGATGGCGGCTACGAGGTCGCCTTCGCCGGCCGCTCCAATGCCGGAAAATCCAGCGCGCTCAATGCGCTGACCCGCCAGAACGCGCTGGCCCGCGTGTCCAAGACGCCTGGCCGCACCCAGCAGCTGGTGTTCTTCCAGATCCAGCCCGAGCGCTATCTGGTGGATCTGCCCGGTTACGGCTACGCCAAGGTGCCGCAGGACCTGCAGGCGCACTGGCAGGCCTTCATCGACCGCTATTTCCGCACCCGCGAGGCCTTGCGCGGGCTGGTGGTGGTGATGGACATCCGGCATCCGCTCAAGGATTACGACCTGCAGATGCTCGGCTATGCGGCCGAACGCGGCCTGCCCGCGCACGGCTTGCTGACCAAGGCCGACAAGCTCGGCCGTGGCCAGCAGATGCAGACACTGCAGAAGGTCAAGAAGGAAGTGACCTCGCGCTTCGGCGACAGCGTGACCGTGCAGACCTACTCCGGCGAATCGCGCCAGGGCGTGGACGAGTTGCGCGGCATCGTCGGCGGCTGGCTGGGTCTGGACGTAGCGCCGCCCGCAGCGGAGTGATCCGGGACGGCAGGGCGCCCGCCGCCTGGCCGTTCAGACCATCGGGACGTGATGCGTCCTGCGCCTGCTGCCATCACTCACGGCGTCGTCGACATCGGGCCGAATTCGGTCGGCACCCAGGCGAACGCCTTGCCCTCGCGACGCACATGACCCAGGCCCGGGAACGGCAGATGCGCGCCGGCCACCCACCAGCGGCCGTCGGCGGCCTGCGCCAGCAGGCGACGACGCGAGGCGATCGCCTTGCTGCGGTCGCTGTCGGCTTCGAACGAGGCGTCCGGCCGGGCAAACTGCACGGCGTGGTAGTGCAGGACATCGCCCCACACCAGCAGGGTGTTGCCGGCGCCGCCGTCGAAGCGATAGGACACGTGGCCGGGCGTGTGGCCCTGGCTGTCCAGCGCGGTGATGCCGCCCGGCAAGGCGCTCGTGCCGGGCTGGAAGCGGCGCAGCCGACCCTGGGCCTGATACGGCGCGACGGCCGCACGTGCCAGCGGGAAGGCGAATCGCAGCGTCGGCGCCGCACCGGCCCCCGATGCGGGATCCAGCCAGTACGCGGCATCGGCGTCGGACAGCCACACCGTGGCGTTGGGAAAGGCCGCCGTGCCCTGCGCATCGAGCAGGCCACACAGGTGATCCGGATGCGCGTGGGTGAGCAGCACATCGTCGACCTGGGCAGGGTCGACACCGGCGGCGCGCAGGTTGCTCAGCACCTGGCCCAGGCCGGGCCCCAGGCATTGCGCGGTGCCGGTATCGACCAGGCTGAGGTGGCTGCCGTCCTGGATCAGATAGGCATTGACTGCGGTCTGCAGCCCCTTGCTGTCTTCGGGGACGTAGCCCTGCGCGAGCAGGCGGTCGCGCTCGGTCGGGTCCACATTGGACAGTTGTTGACGCGTCAGCCCCACGCGGCCGTCGAACAACGCGGTGACGCGCAGCGTGCCGATGCGCTGCAGGTAGAAACCGGGAACCTGCGCGCGGGTGGATACGGGCGCAGCGGCGTGCGCCAGCGTGGCGCTTGCGGCCAGTAGCAGCGGCACCAGCGTACGCAGGACGGAAACAGACATGAGCAACTCCAGGACAGGCGGCAACTGCCGCGGTGTCGCCATGCTGGCGGCAGCGAGCTGCGCGATTCGCTCAATGCGCTGCGCCAAGCGCTCGCGTTGGCGCCCTAGCGGCTATTGCCGATGCTGGCCGGGTCCAGCCCGTAGCGCTGCTGGAAGCGCTGGCTGAAGCTGCGGGTGGAGCGATAGCCGGCGCGCGCGGCCACGGTCTTGAGCGGCCAGCGCGTGCTGTAGAGCAGGGCCATCGCGTGCGCCAGCCGCGCATCGGTGATCAGTTCGCGCAGCGAGCGTTGTTCGGCGGCCAGATGCCGGCGCAAGGTGGCGCCACTGATGCCCAGGCTGTCTTCGATATCGCGCGAGCGCCACGCCCGCTGCGGTTGCGCGACGATCAGCGTACGCACCTGCTCGGCGATGCTTGGCGCCGGCGGCAGCAGCAGGCCGCCGTGGCCGCGACGGCAGACATGGATGACCAGTGAGGCCAGTGCCAGGCGTGCTTCGGTATACAGGCCGCGTTGCAGCGCATCGCGCCATTGCCGCAGCGGCAGCGCGACATCGATCGCCGGCAGCCGCGCGATGTCGGCGCCGGCCTCTGGCAGCGGCTCGTTCCACAACGCGCGCGCAGCGGCCAGTGCCTCCTCGCACAGGGGTACCACCGCGCTCATGTAGAGCCCGGTCTGCGGGTCGGGCGTGTTGATCAGATCGATCCGGCAACGGCGCGTTGCCAGGAACAGATCGCCCGGCACGAGTTGCAGCGACTGGGTCGCGCTGCGCACCTGTTGGCGGCCCTGCAGCACAATCGCGAACTGCGGCTGGGTCAGGTCCACCGAGCGCGCCCCATGTTCGCGCCGTGCGCTCACGCAGGCGTAGCCATCGGCGCGCTCGCAGTGCATCAGAGTGGCCATCTGCGCGAGCAGGGCGTCGGTGGGTGTGGGCGCAACGGTCATGGCCGGGCGATGCTACAGGATCTCGGGTGCGCGGCCGGGGCGACCGAACGGCGTGCAGCCGCGCGTGCGGGGATTTGCGGGCGACTGCTTTCATCTGGGCGATTGCGGCCTGCTGCCTCCGCCGTGCCCGCCCCGGGTCGGGGTCACGCCAGCGCTTGCTGCCTGACCGGGCCACGCCGTGCGCATGGATGGAAATGTCAGGCCCGGCCGATGGCAGCAATTCTTTCCATGCCCTGCGGTTATAGTGCGGGCCTTGCGGTGGCAGGGGAGGACCCCCACATCGTTCCCCTAAATTTTCCTGCGAGCCTGCCCTTGTCGAGTCCCAGCCACGTTGCCGAAACGCCGATCACCGAACGCGCGGAGCTGGTCCAGGTGCTGGCCTCCGGCGAGAAGCCCAGCGCTGACTGGCGGATCGGCACCGAGCACGAAAAGTTCGGCTTCCAGCTCGACGACCTGCGCGCGCCCACGTTCGAAGGCGAGCGCGGCATCCAGGCGCTGCTGACCGGGTTGACCCGCTTCGGCTGGGAGCCGGTGCAGGAAAACGGCCACACCATTGCGCTGCTGCGCGACGGCGCCTCGGTGACGCTGGAGCCGGCCGGCCAGCTGGAACTGTCGGGTGCGGCGGTGGAAACCCTGCATCACACCTGCGTGGAAACCGGCACCCATCTGGACGAAGTGGCGCAGGTGGCCGGTGAGTTGCAGCTGGGGTTTCTGGGCATGGGCTTCCAGCCCAAGTGGCGCCGCGATGAAATGCCGTGGATGCCCAAGGGCCGCTACCAGATCATGAAGAACTACATGCCCAAGGTCGGCTCGCTCGGCCTGGACATGATGACCCGCACCTGCACGGTGCAGGTCAACCTGGATTACGCCACCGAAGCGGACATGGTGAAGAAGTTCCGCGTGTCGCTGGCGTTGCAGCCGATCGCCACCGCGTTGTTCGCCGATTCGCCGTTCACCGAAGGCAAGCCGAACGGCTACCTCAGCTACCGCTCGCACATCTGGACCGACACCGACGCCGACCGCACCGGCATGCTGGACTTCGTGTTCGAGGACGGCTTCGGCTACGAGCGCTATGTCGATTACCTGCTCGATGTGCCGATGTATTTCTCCTACCGCGACGGCGTCTATGTCGATGCCAGTGGGCAGAGCTTCCGCGATTTCATGCAGGGCAGGTTGCCGGCATTGCCGGGCGCGTTGCCGACGCTGCGCGACTGGTCGGACCACATGACCACCGCGTTCCCGGAAGTGCGCCTGAAGAAGTACCTGGAAATGCGCGGCGCCGACGCCGGCCCGTGGGACCGCCTGTGTGCGTTGTCGGCGTTCTGGGTGGGGTTGCTGTACGACGACACCGCGCTGGATGCGGCCTGGGATCTGGTCAAGGATTTCAGCACCACCGAGCGCCACGCGCTGCGCGACGGCGTGCCCAAGCATGCGCTCGGCCTGCTGTTCCGCAATGGCACGGTGCGCGATTTGGCGGTGGACGCGGTCAGCATCGCCCGCGAGGGCCTGCGTCGGCGCGCGCGCCTGAATGCCGACGGTCAGGACGAAACCGGCTTTGTGGATGTGATCGCCGAGATCGCCGAGAGCGGTGTCACCGCGGCCGAACGCAAGCTGGCGCTGTATCACGGCGCATGGAATGGCGATGTCGATCGCGTGTTCCGCGAGTTCGCGTACTGAGCATGGAGTGATCGCAGCGGTGGTCGCGCGCGGCTGATCAATCGCGCGGATCGTTGCCTGCGGGCGCGGACTCGGGTGCGCCCCGGCATCGTCGAAATCACCTGAGAAAGAACGCGCTCCAGCCTAGCGCTAGCGCCGCTCCGGCATGCACGGCAGGCGCACCGTCACCCGCAGGCCGCCACCTGCTGCACGGTTGTCCAGGCGCAGGTCGCCGCCATGCGCCAGCACGATGCTGTGCGCCACCGACAAGCCCAGCCCGATGCCGCCGGTGTCGCGATTGCGCGAGGACTCGCCGCGCACGAACGGCAGCAGCACCTGTTCGCGCTGGGTCGGGTCGATGCCGGGGCCGTCGTCGTCGATCCACAGCACGCCCTCTTCGCCATCGCGCTGCAGTTGCAGGCGCGCGCGCTTGCCGTATTTCAGCGCGTTCTCCAGCAGGTTCATCACCGCGCGCCGCAAGGCCAGCGGATCGCCATCCAGGGTGATCGCCGGGCCGGGCAGCAGTTCGGCATCGGCGCCGATGTCGGTGGCGTTGTCGACCACGCTTTCCACCAGCAGGCGCAGATCCAGCGGCGCGCGTTTGCCGCGGTGGCGATCGTTCTGGATGAAATCCAGCGCGGCGGAAATCATCGCCTTCATCTCGTCGATGTCGGCCAGCGCCTTGTCGCGCAACGGCGGCTGCAGGCCGTCCAGGCGGAACGACAGGCGCGCCAGCGGCGTGCGCAGGTCGTGCGCGATCGCCGCCACCATGTGGGTGCGCTCGTTGATCAGGCGGTTCAGGCGGGCCTGCATCGCATTGAACGAATCGGCCGCGCGCACGATCTCCGGTGGGCCGCTGCGTTGCAGTGCGGCGGCATCCGGATTGCGGCCCAGCCGGTCGGCGGCTTCGGCAAAGCGCTTGATCGGCGCCGACAGCGCACGCGAGAACCACCATGCCAGCGGCACGTTGGCCAGCAGGCCGGCCAGGAACAGCAGCACCACATGGGTCTTGAACTCGGCCGACAGCCGCCGCGGTGGCGATTCGACCGTGCGCCAGCGGCCATCGGGCTGTTGCAGCGCGGCGGTGAAGCCGTCCAGCAACGGCACGCCCGGGGTCAGGCGCTCGCTTTCCCAGGCGCTGGGGCTGTCGTCCGGACGCAGCCCATTGCCGAGCGGTGGGGCACCGGGGGGGCGCTCGTGCGGCCAGTCGCCTGGCGCCGGCGGCGAGCGCTGCGAGGCCTCGTGGCGATTGCCGACGGCGCTGGTCGCGTCGTCGTCGGCGCCGGATGCTTGCGGTTGGCCGGGTATGCGCGGCTGTGGAGACATGCCGATGCGCGGGCCCTGGCGCTCGTCGGCGCTGCGGTAGAAGCGCACGCGCTGCTCGGGGACATCCAGCCAATGGGCCAGCAGCATTTCGGCAAACCCGTCGCGCACCTGGCCTGCCGGCGGCAGCGGGGCCTGGGCCGATTCGTGCACCGTCAGGGTCTGGGTGCCGGCCGGCATGCGCGTGGACAGCAGCGCCACCACTTCCGGCGGATGCACCGGCGGCTCGTAGACCGGGGTGCGCATCATCAGCAGGGCGATGCCGATGACCTGGGCGGTGAGCAGCGCCACCGCCAGCAGCACGAAGGTACGGGCAAAGATCGATAGCCCGCGACGTGCCGGTTTGCTCACAGACGCGCAACGCCCGGCAGCAGCATGTAGCCCTCGTTGCGCACGGTGCGGATCAATTCGGTATGCACGCGCTCGTTGATCTTGCGGCGCAGGCGGCTGATCTGGCTGTCGATGGCGCGGTCGTAGACGTCGGTGTCGCGGCCGCGGGCGTAGTCCAGCAACTGGTCGCGGCTGAGCACCCGCTGCGGATGCTCGACGAAGGTGCGCAGCAGCGCGAACTCGCCGTCGGAGAGGTTGATGAAGATGCCGGTGGGGTCGCGCAGGTCGCGGCGCACCACGTCCAGCCGCCAGCCGGCGAATTCGTAGACGTTGCCGCGCTGGTCGGCCTGCTCGCTGCTGGCCTGGCTGCGGCGCAGCAGGGCGCGTACCCGCGCCAGCAGCTCGCGCGGATTGCAGGGCTTGGCCAGGTAGTCGTCGGCGCCCACTTCCAGGCCGATGATGCGGTCGGTGTCGTTGCCCAGTGCGCTGAGCATGATGACCGCAGGTGAACCGCGCTCGCTGGCCAGTGCCCGCGCCGCGCTCAGGCCGTCTTCTCCAGGCATCATCACGTCGAGTACGATGAGATCCGGGCGGCGCTGGGCGATGCTCTTGCGCATCTCCGCCACGTTTTCGGCCACGTCCACCTGGTAGCCGTGGGCGCTGAGGAACTCGCCGATCAGCTTGCGCAGGTCCGGGTCGTCGTCGACCACAAGAACGCAGGGTTGTTGCATGTCCATGGAAATCATCGTCGGTGGCGCGGCGCTTGGCCCGCGCAGGGTGGTGGCGACCGGATACATGGTGCTCGCAGTTGCAGGGCTGGAACACGCATCATAATGATTGAATTTGTCAACCTTTGGCATACGTGTGACGCACCATGACAGAACGGGACATCGCGCAGGAAACCGGGCCATCGACACTGTGCCGCAGCAATGGCGAGTGTACGCATGACAAGGCGTTTCCGATGATGCGGGTGATCAGCCGCGACAACGGCGTGGGCCTGACCCGGGACATGGTGCTGATGGCGCAGACGCTGCGTGCCGGCGGCATCCCGGTGCAGGAGGTGGGCTTCACCAGTCAGCGGCTGCACGACACGGCGCGCGAAGCCCGCCTGTGGGCCACCCGCGCGCTGTTCGGGCGGGTGCCGGTACAGATCTTTTCCGAGCGCGTGTATGCGCGCTGCCTGCCGTTGGGCCAGACCAACCTGCTGGTGCCCAATCCGGAATGGTTGCTGCCCAAGTGGCTGCCGCGGCTGCCGCAGTTCGACGCGGTGCTGTGCAAGACCCACCACGCGGAGCGGATTTTCCGCAGTCTGGGCTGCACCACGCGGTTCATCGGCTTCACCAGCCCGGATCGCCACGACGCACAGGTCGCGCGTCAACGTGCGTTCTTCCATCTGGCCGGGCGCAGCACCGCCAAGGGCACCCGCGTGCTGCTGGAGACTTGGCAGCGGCATCCGGAATGGCCGCTGCTGACGGTGGTGCAGAATCCGCGCACGGCCGGCAAGCCGGTGGTGGCGCCGAACATCGACCACCGCGTCCGCTATCTCGACGACGCCGAACTGCGCCGGCTGCAGAACGCGCACCTGTTCCATCTGTGTCCCTCCGAGGCCGAGGGCTTCGGGCATTACCTGATGGAAGCGCTGAGCGTGGGTGCGGTGACCCTGGCCACCGACGGTGAGCCGATGAACGAACTGGTCAGGCCCGAGCACGGCGTGCTGATTCCGGTGGCCGAGGTGCGCCAGCGGCGGCTGGCGTCGTACTACTACGTGGACGCGGCGGGCATTGCGCAGGCGGTGGAAACCGCGTTGGCATTGCCGCAGGCGCAGCTGGATCAGCTGTCGGCCAACGCGCGGGCGTTCTACCAGGCCAACGATGCCGCATTCGCCGCGCGCTTTCGCAATGCAGTGCTGGCATCGTTGCCCGTAGCTGCGGCGGAGATCACCGCAGATGTGGCCCCGGCGGTCGTCGAGAACTAGGGCCTGTTAACACATCCGAAGCCCATCAACGACCAGGACGAAGTTGAGGAATCCAAGGAACATGACGTCCAACTTCTCGAAGCGCGTGAAAATCCGGCGGTAGCCCTTCAAGCGACGGAACAGCCTCTCCACCTCATTGCGCCGCTTGTACATTTGTTGGTCGTACTCCCATGGATCGACCCGATTGGACTTGGGTGGGACCACCGGCACGAAGCCAAGATCAAGCGCCAACTGGCGGGTTTCATTGCCTTCGTAAGCGCG
>NZ_MDSK01000016.1 GCF_002940205.1 Xanthomonas arboricola pv. guizotiae | reverse complement strand
GCCGTCCAGCGTTTGATCTCTTCGTCCATTACTTGGCTCATCGTGCTCTCCGTCAAAAGGTAGCACCTGAGCAGGAAATCACTGGGTCATTACACATCAGAAAGTACTGAGTAAATCAATGCGCTAGGGACGGTCTGAGTAAAGTCGGGCTGATCTACCACAATCGATCAATGAACCGATTGGGTTATACCGAATAATTATTAATTTCCGGATTTACGCTTAAGTTTCTAGCATTGACCACTCACACTACCGAATCTTTATTTAGGGCACTTGACATCCCGAGCAACCAGTAGCAACCTTTACCTCAAGGAGCGTAGAAACTCCTCTCATAGCGGTACCCACCTCCGTCAAACTGGTGGGTTTTTTGTGCCTGCCTGCAGGTACAAACCGACGCGATGCCTGCGTCGGGAGGGCGGCTAATACAACACTCCTTCGGGAGGAATACGCCCGCCGGCTATGAGCGGTTTCTAACCTCCCGACATCCCGTCGCCGGCCGGCGACGGTGCCTGTTCTTCGAAGGAGGCGTTGTCATGGCAGATGTATCGATAGTGCAGATTGTTGGGCGTCGTCGCCCCATGGCGCTGGCGGAGGTGAGGCGATGAGCCGGACGCCACCTTCAACCACCAAACGGTCCAAACCAAATGCCAAGCGCACCGCTTCCGCCAAGCGGGCAGCCACGCCGGTAAAGGACGCGCAGCCCATGCGGCTGGTGCCCTCGCCCACGTTCGATGTGGACAACCCCGACTTCGACCGTCGCAACAGGTCTCGCGTAGACGATCTGCAGCCACGTACTCCCCGCAAGGCACGCACGCCCACACGCTGCACGGTGGGCTATGCGTTCTACGATGCAGCGCCGGGCCGGCCGCACAGCCAGCGCATTCCCAGCGTGCGCTTGCGCGGGCTGTGGCTGGAGCAATTGGGGTTTGCGGTTGGCTGCAAGCTGCAGATCACGGCGCGTAATGGCGAACTGGTGGTGACGGTGGCGGAAGATTCCATACGGTGACGCTGAAAGGCGAGTCTGCGTGCGGTTGGAACGCCACTAGCTTCGCCCCGTACCCTCACCCCAACCCCTCTCCCGAGGGGAGAGGGGCTTTGTTTTACGCGCCGGAAAGTTGTGCTGAATTGATGTGCACTTGCGCTTCGCCGTCTGGTAGTAGGACGTCCTCCTCTACAAGACACGCTGCAGCAAGATCGACAGCGCGCCCGCTACGGCACGCACTCAAGCCGACTCCAGCACCCAACACCCGAACGCCGGCCCTGCCGAATAACCTGTCTCCGGTTCGATACGGATCTGCAAGGTGGCGCGGCCCGCCACTGCTGCAGGCAAGGCGTAGTCTACATCGACGAAGTCCAGGCCGCGGTTGCCGTCCAGGCGTTCGTTGGCGATGAGTTCGCCGTCGGCGAGGATGCGGAAGCGGCGGCGGGTTTCGTCGCCCCAGTAGCGTAGGCGCAGGATGCGCGCCTGGGCGGTGTTGCGCAGGGTGAAGGCGATGAAGCCGCCGGTGCGGGCGTCGCGGCCGGCGCGGCGGCGGTAGCTCAGTGCGTAGGAGCTTTCGCTTTGCAGGCCATGAGCCTTTTCGGACGCTTCGTCGCCCAGGGCAATGCGGTCCAGTGCGCGCGCGTCCAGCGCCTGCTGTTTCGCCTCTGCTGCGGCCTGCTCGGCTTGATGCTGCTGCCATGCAGCGGCGTCGCGATGCTCCAGGTAGGGCGCGCTGCGGCGATCGAACTGCGCATAGAACGGCGAAAAGCGCCACTGCTGGCTGCCGTCGCTGTAGTCGAACGCGGCCTTGCCTGCCACCGGCTGCAGGCGCTGCAAGACCTCATCGCCGCCGATCAACGCCGGAGTCTTGCCCGACCATGGCTTGGTGGCGTCGCCCAGATCGACGGCAAGCACCAGCGGACCGCGCAGTACCGAGACCCAGGCGGGATCGTCCGGTGTGGCTTCCAGGCGCAACGGCATCTCGAACGACAGGCTCAGGGTGTCGCCGGGCTGCCAGACGCGCGTGATGCGTAGATAGCCATCGCTGGCGCTGCCATCGACAGGTTGGCCATTGAGTTGCAGGCGCGGTTGTTGCGCCCAACCCGGCACGCGCAGTGCGAGCGCGCGTTGCTCTGCCGGCGCGGCATCGATGCGTAGCGATGCACTGCCCTGCTCCGGCAATGCGCTGTGCAAGGTCAGGTCCAGCCCGGCGGCATCGCGCACCGTGGAGGGCACATACAAATTGATGTAAACGCCCTGCCCGTCCTGCCAATAGATCGAATCGCCGAACTGGGCGTGCGCCTCCATGCCGCTGCCGACGCAGCACCAGAAATCGTCGAACGGCGAGGACCAGCCGCGCGCTTCGCCGGCCAGCATCGGTGTCATGTAGGTGAACATGCCGGTGCGCGGGTGCTGCTGCGCCATCACGTGGTTGAGCAGCGTACGTTCGTAATAGTCGAAGAACTCGGCCTGCGGCCCCCACTGATACAGATGCCGGGTGAGCTTGAGCATGTTGTAGCTGGCGCAGTGCTCGCAGGTCTGCTCGGTGAGAAACTTCGCAATGCTGTCCGGCTGCTGGAAATATTCGCGGTCGCCGTTGCCGCCGATCACATAGGTGTGGTGGTCGGTGACGGTGTGCCAGAAGAAGCGCGCTGCCGCGCCCGAGGCGGCATCGCCGGTGACTTCGTACTCGCGCGCCAAACCGATCAGCTTGGGGATGTTGGTATTGGAATGCTGGTGCACCAGTTCGTCGCGCTGGGCGACCAATGGATCGAGCACGGCGTGGTGATGCAGGCGCCGCGCCAGCGCCAACCATTGCGCGTCGCCGGTTTGCACATGCAGTTCAACGAAGGATTCGTTGAGGCCGCCGAATTCGCACGACAGCACTTTCTGCAACTGCGCATCGTCGAGCGCGGCGAAGATGCCCTGCAGATACCCGGCCAGACCCACCGCGACCTGCAGCGCCTGCGGGTTATCGCAATGCGCATGCACGTCGAGCAGGCCGGCGAACAATTTATGCCAGGTGTACAGCGGCGCCCAGCTGCCGTTGAGATAGAACGGCGCCGGGTCGATCTTGCCGCGCCTGAGCTCATCGAACACCGCACGGCCGCTTTCGATGGTGCCTGCGGCGTTCTTGCGGGTGAAACCGGCCACATAGCCATCGCCGGCATGCGCCTGGCAGCGCGCCAGTTCGCCGACCAGATAGCCGGCGCGCGCGCGGCACTGCGCATCGCCGGTTTGCGCGTGCATGAGGGCCAGCGCGCTGAGGTAGTGGCCGAGCGTATGCCCGGCGATCGTGTCCGCTTCCCAACCGCCATAGGCCGGCGCCTTGGGGTCCAGGCCGGCATACAGCACGAAGTTGTGCAGCAAGCGGTCCGGCTGCAGCCGCATCAGGTAGCGCCGGTTGGTGTGCAGCGCATCCAGGAACAGCGATGGCGTGAGCCGGACCCGGGCGAGCGGCACCGCGCGCACACTGCCCGGCTGCGCGGCACTGGCCTGGGCTGGAAAGCGCAGGAAGCCAGCCGCAACCGCCAGACTGCTCCAGGCCAGAAAACGGCGCCGCGACAGCGACGGCGTGTGGCTGCAGATCGATTCGCTTGCGTGCGTCTCCGTCATGGGATCAGCTTCACTCCTGATGGCGCGCACGCACTGCGCGCGCGGTTGCAACAATCGTACAGACCCTTCCGCCGGCATTGTGCTCGCCGTGCATGCTGGCTGCGCAACCGGTCGCACCCGGCCGCGCAGCGCAGCAAGACACCAGCGCACTCAGAACGTCACCGTCGCGCGTGCCCAATAGAACCGACCCAGCAGATCGTAGGTGGCCACATCGGTATTGGCGTTGCCGACATTGTTGGAGTAATACAGCGGCGGCTGCTTGTTGGCGATATTGTCCACGCCCACTTCGAAGCGCGTGTGCCACGGCTCGACGTTGTAGCCGAGCTGCAGATTGTTGTAGACGTAGGCGCCGATGTTGCGCACCACCATCGGCTCGCTGGAGTCGGCCGACAGGCTCTGGTCCGGATCCGAATTGCCGATGGCGGTATGCCCCACGTAGCGGATGCGCCAGGTGGCGCTCCAGTCGGCCAATGCCCAGCTCACCGTGCCCAATGCGCGCCAGCGCGGGAAATTGCCGTAGGCCTGGGTGTAGCGGCCCACGTTGTGGATGGTGACCGAGCTGGGGTCGGTGGTGTCGGGCAATACGTCGTAACGGGTGAGATAGGTACCGTTGAGACCCGCGGTGACGTTGCCCCATGCCATTGCAGGCGCGCGGTAGGTCAGGTTGAAGTCCATGCCCTTGGCCCACAGCTTGCCCAGGTTGACGGTGGGCTCGGCGATGTAGTTGATGGTGCCGTTGCCGTTGCGATGAATCAGCGCGCAGAACGCGCTGGCGGGGTTGGCGAAGCATTGATTGAGCACGGTCTGCGCAGACACGGTGGTGATGGTGTCTTCCAGATCGATGCGCCACCAGTCCGCGCTCAGCGACAGGCCGTCGATCCACTGCGGGTCGTACACCAGCCCCACGTCGTAGGACTTGCCGGTCTCCGGCTTGAGCTGATAACCCGCCACCGCCGCGCCGGAGACCTTGCCCGACACCTGGCCATCGGATTGCTGGTAGCTGCCATCGGTGGGCACATTCGCACAGGCCACGCTATTGCCACCGGTATAGCCATTGCACGGGTCGTTGACGGTGGCCGCATCGCCGGCCACGCCGGCGTAGAGCTCGTTGATGTTGGGCGCGCGGAACACCTCCGAGACCGTGCCGCGAATCAGCAGGTTCTCGATCGGGCGATATTCCAGCGACAGTTTGCTGTTGGTCTTGCTGCCCACCGAGCTGTAGTCGGAAAAACGCGTGCCCACGGTGACGTTCAGCGCATTGATGCCGGGCAGATCCTTGAGCAGCGGGAACAGCGCTTCGGCATAGGCTTCCTTGACGTCGAAACTGCCGCTCAAGGTGGAGGAGCAGAATTCGATTACCCCGCACAGGCCGTTTTCATCGCCGGTCCAGAGCGGGTCCGAGGCGGTGGTGGAGCGCTCCTTGCGGTACGAAATGCCGGCCGCCAGGCTGGCCGCGCCAGCAGGCAACTCGAACAACGTGCCGTTGGCATTGGCTTCGAATTGCTTGACCGTGTACACGCTGGTGACGATGGGATTGACCACCATGCCCTGCAACGTGGCCAGATTGGCGCTGTCGTTGAGGTTGAAGAAGTTCAGCGGGCTGCAACCGGCGATCGCCGCCCCCGCACTGCCGCACTTGACCACGCCATCGCTGTCCAGGAACGAGGGGCCGATGGCCTGATTGAACGCGGCATAGTCGAGAAAGCCGTTGTTGACCGACTTCTGCTTGACCTTGCCGTAGTTGAAGGTGGCATCCCACTGCCAGGAACTGTCGCCGAAACGGCCGCGCAGGCCGGGGCTGATCTGGAAGTTGTAGGTGTTGTACTGATAGCTGCGATTGCCCAGCACGGTAGCGCGCGTGTTGAGGTCGTTGTAGGAGGTACCGGTGCTGCGATCGGTGCCGAAGTTCACGCCGAACGGATTGTAGTAACTCTGCGCCGACACCAGGATGTTGTCGCCGTTGGAGAAGATCGGAATCGGCGCGATGATCGAGGCGGATTCGGTCTTGCTGAACCAGGTGTTGACGTAGCCCTCCACGTTGTCGGTGAAGCGATAGGTGCCCAGCAAGAACGCGTTGGTGCGCTTCTGCGGGGTCTGCAACAGGTTGAACGGTTGGTAGTTGTAGGAGTCGGCGCTGGCGTTGTAACAATGGAAATCGCCCGGACCGGCGCGACCGCTGACGCCGCTGTTGAGGGTGACGCGCCCGCAGCCGTTGGCTCGCGCAAGCTGCGTGGACTGATCCGAACCATCGTTGAAGTTCACGGTACCGGTCGGCGTTGCGGACGAACCCTGCTTCACCGGTTGCCCGTTGGTCAACGCAAGCGCGTCCTTGGAATAATCGCGCGCCGCTGCCGAGACCGGATCGATGTTGTGGTACGACAGCCCGCCGATCAGGCTGCCGCGCTCCCAGGTCTTGCCGGTGGTCAGGGTGAAATTGCGACGGTTGCCGTCGCCTTCGCTGCTGGTGCCGAAGTCGCTGCTGACCTGCACACCATCGAAATGCGTGCGCAGGATGAAATTGACCACGCCGCCGATGGCGTCGGAGCCATACACCGCAGAGGCGCCGTCGCTGAGCACTTCGATGCGTTCGATCATGCTGGACGGAATCGCGTTGACGTCGTTGTAGGCCAGACGAATACCGTTGACCAGCACCAGCGTGCGCTTGTCGCCCAGGCCGCGCAGCGAGATCGCCGAGGCACCGGTGCCGCCGCCGTTGTTGGTGTACGGGTTGGTGGCGTTGCCGGCGATCGATGGCAGTTCCTGCAGCAGATCGCCGACCGTGGCCTTGCCGGTGGCGGCGATCTGTTCCTGGCTGACCGTGACCACCGGGTTGGCGGTCTCGGTGTCCACGCGGCGCAGGCGCGAGCCGGTGACGACCACGCTGTCCAGCGTTTGTGGCGCATCACCGCCGCTGCCTGCCTGCTGCGCAGAGACCGGTGCGCTGACGCCTGCAGACAGCGCCAGCAGCAGCGCGGCGCTGAGCATGCTCGGCGCCGGGCGCGGGCGCGTGCCGGTGGTCCGGGAGAAAGGCAACAGCGACATCGGCATGCAAGGCTCCTGATTGGTATGGCAGACAAACGATGGGCAACACACGCCCGTGCCGGCGGACGCCAGCGCAGGACAAATGGATGGCAGACGCGCACGCAGCGAAACCTGTCGCCAGCGCCGTGCTGCAGACACGCAGACAACCTGCGACGCGCACGACCACACAGGGTCACGCAGCAGCGCGCGTTGTCGTAAGGGCATTGGTTCCGCACCGGAGGCGCCCATGCGCTCCAGTTTCATCAGCTGGTCACAATGTGCCTGTGCGCACGCGCTGCGTCTTGTCGCATTTGGCGATAAGGCATGCGGAAAACAGCATGGTTCGCGGGCAGGAGCAACCCACCGCGATGCAGTTCAAGCCTGCAACATGGCAGGCGCACGGTGCCACGTGAATCGCATGGACGTGGCGCTGCGGAGTTGTGACGTCCGCCAACGTCAACGCTTCATCGGCAAGCGGTGTCAAAAGTACGGTGACCGTTGGTGTTCCAGTTCTGATCCAGACCATCGGTTCCTGCGTAGGCGTAGCAGCGCGTCGCCGGACCGACCAAGGGCGTTGCACCGGTAATGCTGACCTCATACGGAAACTGCACCGGCGTCTTGCCTGCTGCCTGGTCAACCACGGTCGGCACGATGCTGTAGCGATACGGCGTGGCAGTGACGACCAGATAGGTTTGCACGCTGCCGGCCGGCGGCGACAAGCTCACCGTGGCGGTTGCCGTACCTTCCACTGCAGCCAGCGGTGCGTACGTTGGACG
Source organism: Xanthomonas arboricola pv. guizotiae (assembly GCF_002940205.1). Lineage (GTDB taxonomy): Bacteria > Pseudomonadota > Gammaproteobacteria > Xanthomonadales > Xanthomonadaceae > Xanthomonas > Xanthomonas arboricola_C. The sequence goes on along the minus strand of NZ_MDSK01000016.1, from coordinate 97,727 downwards.
GGACTGTGCATCCAGACTCACCAAGGTGAAACGCCAAGCGGCCTGGTCTGCAACGCTCTTGCCCTGCAGCTGCACGGTCCATTCTCGAGATTTGACCGGAAATACGCTACCGCAGAGTCGTCCATCCGCCCGGTCTGGAACGCGCTCCAGTTGGCATTGGTTTCCCAAAACCGGCCGGCATCTTGCTGATTACGATAGCCACCGCTGTAGTACTGCAAGGTGTGCACGAACTCATGCGCCATCGAGTGCGAGCCGTATCCAAGCGCCCAGGACGACACACCGATGGCCTGCCCGCCGCTGGCTCCGCACTTGGTCAGATCGCCACCGTCGACATACGGCAGCCCGGTAACGCACATGTAGACATTGATGCGTTTGGGCGTCTGCGCGCTCGGCATACGGCATTGGCGCACCGAGCACATCGGCATTCATCTGCCACACTTTTTCAAGCCAGGCTGCGCTGCGGTTGACGAAATTGGACCACGCCACGCCCTGTGTGGCCACGTCGCGATAACTTTCTGCGGCGGCGTTCATTCCGTACCAGAAGGCAAAATGCTGGGTTTCATATTTCTTCGCACTGCCATTGGCCAGCATTGCCGGGGTAATCGTGTCCGGCTCGGCCTCGGTGACATAGCGTCGCGGGTCCACGCGCGCAGGATGCGCTTTGGCGACCGTTGCCACGTACTGCCGGTCCGCTGCTGCGAAGGACAGCAGTTGATAGCGGCGTCGGCAACCATCGGGGTATTCCAGCACCACCGATCGCATCGACAGCGCCGAATCTTCGCCAAACGCATTGATCAAACGGGCCTGGAACGGCGCTCCTGCGGCACTGCCAATGGCGTTCTATCCAGCCGCTGCATTGGTCGGCGTCCACAGACGCTGCGGTTGTGCGCTGCCCCACGGCAAGGACTGCGACAACGACTGACACCCCACTGTGTCCGCCGCAAGAGCGAGCCCGGGAAGGGCGACCGACAAGGCTGTTGCCAACGCCCATCGGGTAATGACACGTGTTCGATGCTGCATGACATTCTCCAGTGCAACACGCCAGGATGACGGTGCTTGTGTCAAACCTGCAGGCAATCCGTGTGCATGGCCCGGCTGCTCCGGGCCTACGTTCCGATCAGGCTGGTGACGTCACTGCGCTGCGGTGGAGGCTGCCTGGTTCCAGTCCGGCGTTGGCGCTTGCTGCATCCAGCGCAGGAAGAAATCCAGCAGCCGGCGCCTGCCGTAGTCGCCGCCGGCACCGTGATCGCCACCCGGCACGACCAGCAGGTCGAAGTCCTTGCCGGCCTTGATCAAGCGGTCGGCCACCTGGAAGGTGCTGGCCGGGTCGACATTCATGTCCATGTCGCCGGTGACCAGCAGCAGATGCCCCTGCAGGCGCGCGGCGTTGTCCACGTTCGACGATTCGCTGTACCACGGGCCCACCGGCCAGCCCATCCACTGTTCGTTCCACCAGATCTTGTCCATGCGGTTGTCATGACAACCGGAATTGGCCACGCCCGCCACATAGAACTCCGGATGAAACAGCAGCGCACCCAAGGCGTTCTGCCCGCCGGCCGAGGTTCCATATACACCGACACCGCCACCGATGTCGTACCACGGGTACTGCGCGGCGGCAGCCTTATGCCAGGCAATGCGGTCCGGCAACCCGGCGTCCTTGAGATTGCGCCAGGCCACATCGTGGAAGGCGCGCGAGCGGTTGTTGGTGCCCATGCCATCGATCTGCGCGACTGCAAATCCCAGCGCGGTCAGTGGCGGTGTGGCGGTGCTGAAACTCTTCGGCACGAACGAGCCCTGCGGGCCGGCATAGATATATTCGATGACGCGGTAGTGCTGCTGCGGATCGAGCTGCTGCGGGCGCTGGATCACGCCCCAGATCTCGGTCTTGCCATCGCGCCCGGTGGTATGGAACGGCAGCGGCGCTTGCCATCCGGCAGCAAGCAGACGGCTCAGATCGGTGCGCTCCACGGTGCGTGCCAGGCTGCCATCTGCGCTGCGCCGCAGCTCCAGCACCGGGCCCAGATCCACGCGCGAGTAAAGATCCAGCAGCCACTTCCCATCTGGCGAATAGCGCACTTCATGATCGGCAGCCTGCGGCGTCAATGCGGTGAGCCCGGTGCCATCCAGGCCGATGCGATAGGCGTGGCGGTAATACGGGTCTTCACCGGGCTGCATGCCGGAGGCCGTGAAGTACACCTGACCTGCGGCTTCGTCGATGCGATCGAGCTTGCGCACCACCCACTCGCCACGGGTGATCTGGCGGATCACCTCGCCGCTGCGGCCGTCGTACAAGTACAGATGCTCCCAACCATCGCGTTCGGATGCCCAGAGAATCTGCTTGCCATCGGCCAGATCGCGGCGCGCGTGTTTGCCACCGTTTCGATGCTCGCCGCTGAGTTCGGAGTACTCGATAAAGGTGGGCGATGTCTCTTCGATGAGCGTGCGCGCGGTGGCCGTGCGTGCGTCCACTTCGATCACCCGGTACAGCTGATGACCGCGCGCGTTGTATTCGAAGGTGAGCCCGCGGCTGTCCTTCCACCACACCATCTCGCTCAAGGTGAAGGCATTGGGCAGCAAGGTCATCGCCACCGGATGCGCCGCGCGCGTGGCAATGTCGAACAACACCGGTTGCATCACCGGCAACACATCGCCGGGCTTGGGGTAGATCTGCTGATGCAGCTTCGGCTGCAGCTGATCGGCTGGCGCCGATTCAATGTAATAGACCATCCGCGGCGGTGGCGCCTTGACCCGATACGCCGCCAGATGCTGTGAATCCGGCGACCATTCGATGCTGTCGAGCGCGTAGTAATCGTCCGCATTGCCATCGCGGCTGAGCACGCTGCGCTCGCCACTGCCCACCGCCGCGATCACCACATTGGCTTGCTCCACCCAGGCACGCCAGCGGCCATCCGGCGACAGCTTGGCCTGGCGTTCGCCCTGCTTGAGCGGCAGCCGCAGGTCCATCGATTCGGTCGGCAGGTCGCGTTCGGGCAGATGCGCGCAGCGATAGCGCAGCAGATCGCATTGCCAGCCCAGTTTCGCCAGCCGGAAGCTCAGGCGTTGCTGTTCCAGGGTGGGCTCATCAAGCTGCAGTTGCGCTGCGTCGACCGCCCTGGCACCGGCCTGCGTCAATGCTGCGGCCAGCCGTGCGTGATCGAAGGCCAGTGTGTTGCGGCCGCTGGCGGCTTCCACCAGGCGGTATTCGATGGCTGGCGTGTGGTTGCTGCGCGCCAACCCGCGCCGATACAGGAAACGGCCGGCATCGACCCATACCGGCGCCGTGGGTTGTCGGTCCACCAGCGAGGCATAGTGATCGGACAAGCCCATTGCCTGCGCGTACCGCGCTGGCGTGGGCACGGCAAGGGGCGCCGCAGTCACTGACAGCAGTGGCACGAGTGCGAGCGACACGCACCACATTGCGATGATGCGCAAGCGCATGGCGGGGATGTGTGGCACCTGCGACCTCATGGACTGTGTGGAAGAAAGCGTGGCGTTGATGCACGATGGCCGGGCCGCTGACCGCAATGGCTGCGGCGGAGACACTGGATGTACATTCTACAGATCGCCAGGTGGCGCGAATGCGCTGGCCGCAGGCATCCGGTGCATCTGCTGGCTGTGTTGGGTAGAACATTTAAGTGTGACTGAAACACATGCTGCGCGTTTGCAAGCATGCGCGGTTTGTGCGCGGAATCGGAACATTCATCTACCACCGGTGCACGCTGCTGCCTACACGCTGTCAGCATCGGTTTGACGGCCGCCCGCCACGCGCTGTCAGCTGCTTTACGGCGCATCGCAGCGCAGGCTGTCGGCTGCCGTGGCGTGCGGCAGGCGTTGTGGCTGCGCAGCCAGCATCTCCCATTCCTGTACGGCCAGCGCGGCGTAACTGCCAGCGTGGCCGGAGGCATCCATCACCACGCGCACGCAACGCGTAGTCACCGGCGCGAAGGAAACCGCCTCATAGCGATCGGTGCGCGTGCCATAACCATTCTTCGGCTGCACCGGCAACCACTGCCCAGCATGCCGGTAGTCCAGATGCCAGCGCGCTGGCGGCGCTACACCGACGCTGGCAGCGGCCGGTTGGTCGGCCCAGAACATGATGCGCGTTTGCTCCAGCGTCACCGGCTGCGCCCAGCTGTATTGCAGCCATTGCCGCGGCGCATTGTGCGGCGTCCAGCTGCCCCACAGTTGCGGCGGCAGCGGATTGGCCTTGACCACGCCATCGTTGAGCGCGGCCATCCAGTATTGCCGCGGAATGTCCGGGCCATTGGAGGCAGTGGCGTACGCGGCAGGCGCCTGATTGCGTTGCGGTGGCGTCGGTGGTTGCGCACGCCGCGTCGGGGTGACCGTGCGGATGCTGGCCGGTTGCGTGCTGTCGTCCCATTGCAGCCGGTCGATCGCCACGCTGCGGCGGAAATGTCCGCCGCCGCGTGCGTCGGCGGTGTGATACACCAGATACCACTGCCCTTTGAATTCAACGATGCCCGGATGCGAGGTGGTGGAGGACAGCGGCGGCAACACGATGCCGCGATACGTCCACGGGCCCAGTGCGGTCGGTGCGCTCGCGTAAGCGACGCAAGCGTGATACAGCGTGGGCGTGCATGGCGAAAGCCGGCCCGCATTGTTGGCCGCATACGCCAGGTAGTAGGTGCCGTTGCGCTTGAACAGCCAGGGCGCTTCGAAATAGCCGTTCAGCGTGTCCACCAGGACCGGCGTGCCCTTGAAGCTGACCATGTCGCGCTGCAGCTCCACACCGTACAACGCGCCGAAGGTGCCCCAGTACAGATAGACCCGCGCATCGTCGTCGACCAGCACGGTCGGGTCGATGTTCTGGATGGCGTTGCGGCCCGGCACCGACTGCGAGACCACTGGGCCCTGCGGGTGCGCATCGGTCCACGGGCCGAGCGGCGTGTCGGCCACCGCCACGCCGATCGCGAACGGATCGCGGTTGGGTGAATCGCGCTGCTGCACCGCTGCATACAGGTAATAGCGCCCATCCGGACCTTGCACGATCTGGGACGCGTACGCATCGCGCTTGTCTGCCCAGGCAAAGGCCTGCTGCGGCCGCAGCAGATCGCGGTAGTGGGCCCACACGCCGCTGGCCGGATCGCTGCTGACGAACAGTTGCCAGCCGGGCATGACGAATGCATTGAGATCGGGAGCAGCGGTATCGCGGCCGGCAAGGATGTACAGCCTGCCATCGGCCACCAGCGGCGCCGGATCGGCGGAATACGTGCTGCCGTCGGCGAGGAGGGGATTGCCGGGTGAGTACAGCTGCGTCGCCTGCGGCGGCTGGGTGGCACCGGCCGGAGCGCTGGCCAGCGGCACGCCGCAGGCCAGCACGACCGCGCGTGAGAACGCGCGCATCATGGCGCAGCCGCCTTGATCTGCACGACCAGGGGCACCGACACCTTGCCGGTGGGTTCGCGCCCTTGCGCCGTGCCGGTGAGTTGGATCTCGCCAGGCTGTGCGTAACGCGCGGGCTGCAACGTGGGCCATTGCACCGGCAAGCGTTCACGCGAGCCATCGTTGTATTGCACCGTGACGAAGCCTGGGAGCGTCGGAACATGCCCGACCACCGCGCTCACCGTCGGCAAGGGCTGCACGGTGTTGATCTGCCCGGGAGGCGTTGCACGTACCCAGAGGGTGGCCTTGACCGGAAGCGTGCCTTCCACCAGCCCTTGCAGTTCCAGCGCACCTTCGCGAGCGAGGCGGCTTGCGGCCAACTCGGACCACTGCACCGCCACCGGCAGCACGCTGCCATCGGCAAAGAACGCGGTGATTTCCTGCGGCAGCGTGGGCAGTTGGCCGGGGGCCGTGCGTAGATCGATTGCCTCCACCTGTTTGGGCAGCTCGGAAAACGCCTGCCACTCGTCTACGCCGACGGCGGCGCGTCCGTTGGCCGTGGGCTGAGTCGTCAACACCACGCGCAGCCCGGTGGTCACGACCGGCGCAAAGCTGGCGGTGCTTGCCGCGCCGCTCGCCGCTGCGGCAATCGGGTAGCCGTGCTTGCTGACGATGTCCTGCCACTGTCCGCCCTGCAGCATCTGCAGCTTCCAGCCGGCAGGCGCGGCCACCCCGCCGTTGGGTTGGTCGTTCCACAGGTAGAGCGCGCTGGACGACAGCCGCACCGGGCGTGGCCACTGATATTGCAACCACACCGTTGCAGGCTGGTCGAGCCCATAGCTGCCCCAGCGCAGGCTGCCACTGGGAACACTGCCCGCTTGTGGAATAGAACCGTCGTGCAAGGCCTGCACGCGGTACTGCCTCCCGGTGAGTTGCGCACTGACGCTGGCCATTGCTTGCAACGGGATGCTCTGCAAGGGGCGAGAAGCCGGTGCGCTCACCTGCACATCGGCATGCCCCAGCAGCGCCCCATCGTTGGCAACCAGCCGCAAGGTGTATCGCCCGGCACGGGTAAAACGCACGGACGTCTGCGGCGCGGCGGCATCGGCAAACACCGCATCGCCGCCTTCCGGTGCCTGCTGCAAACGCCAGCGTACCTGCAGCGTGCCAGTGGGCAGGCCGTCATCGCCGACGCGCCCTTGCACCACCACCGCGCCATCGGCGCCGGGCGTATCCAGCTGCCATGCCTGCACCTGCGGCGGCGTATTGCCCGCAGATGCCGGCGCCGGCAAACCGCTGTCGAACAGCTGGATTTCCTTGACGCCGGTACGCGCCATGCCTGCGTGCGTCACCACCACGCGCAGCGCTGCGGTACGGATTGCCGGAAAGCGCACCCGATTGCGATTGCCCTCGGCCAGCATGGCATCGCGCATCTGCCCGGGCACGTTCTTCCACATGCCAGTGCCGTCCCGATACTGCACAGCGTAGATCCACGGGGCCGCGTAGCCAGGCCGCGTTCCCGAGGGAAAGCCGTTCTGATCGCCGTCCGGCGACGAGCTGCGATAGAAGTACAACACCACCTGATCCAGGCTGCGCATGCCGCCCAGGTCCAGCGCGATCCAGTCGCTGGCCGACGGCGAGCCGGCGGTCCCCCAGAACGGCGTACTGGCGGTACTGCCGTCCAGCGCCGCCTTCGCCGGCAGCCCGGCGGCGGCGAAACTGGCGCTGACACGTGCGCCTTCGGCAAGGTTGCGACTGCGCGCGGGCGGCAGCGACACATCCACGCCGGCCTTGGCCAGGACCTGCGCGATCCGCGCGTCGGCGGCGAACGGCACCTGCGTCATCGATGCCACTGCCGCAGGATACGCTTCGAGCACCTGCGCGGCGCCGTTGCGGTTGACCGCATCCGGCGCGGCACTGACCTGCCCGCTGGCCGGGTCGTACACCACATGCGCCAGCCGATCCACGCGGAAGGCCAGGCGGCCATCCAGATACACGGTATAGCCTTGCGGCAGCCGGCCACCGTAGTGACTGCCATCGCGATCCCAGACGATGCTCAGGTTGCGGTCGCGATAGCGCAGATTATCGGCAGCGAAATGGTCCCAGCCGATATCGATCGGATACAGCTCGATCCTGTCGTCGCTGCGCGGGCGAAGGCCCATCGCATCCTCGATCATGGTGAAGTTGGTCGCACCCAGCTGGGTATGGTGGATCCACGAGCGATAGCCGATCCTGCCGCCGTTGCTGGCGCTGCCCTCGGCCCAGAATTCGTTCTGGTCCGGATAGCGGTTGTCGCCATTGATGTAGGGCGCCCAGGCGTTCCAGTACAGCAGCTTGCGGTAGCTCTGCGCGTTCAAATACGGGCTGGGGTAATCGCGCAAGGCCGAGCCGAACAGACGGAATGCCACGGTCGCATTGATGGTGGAAAAATTATTGCTGCCCGTCGCGGTGCCGCTGTCGCGCGCCTGCATGTCCACCTGGTTGGCGGTATAGAACGGGAACAGCGGGTATTGCGCCGCGTCGGCGAACAGCCGCAACGCGCGCGCATACTTGGGGTCGTCGTCGGTCTCGCCCTGCTTGGGCATCAAGCCCACGCTGAAGGGATAGTAGTTGTTGGTTTCCTTCCAGTCGACCGCCAGCCGCGGCCCATCGGCCTGGCGATGCTTGAGCAACTCGCCATACAGGCCGACCGAGTCGGGCGTATCGCTGTGGTCCTGCCACAACACCTCCAGCACCGCCTTGCGAATGCGGCGAGCGGTGGCCTGCATGCGCTGTGCGGTGGCGGTATCGCCGGCCAGCGCCGCCGCCTGCGCCGCCGCCTGCGCATTGGCGTACACGTAGGCACTCTCGGTGCGATCCATGCGGATCTGGCCGTGCCGGTCGGCCCAATTGAACGACACCGCGTCGGCATCGTTACCGGTCATCGCCGCCCACGCGTATTCGATCAAGCCATTGTGGTTGAGATCGTAGGCCGCCAGCACCCCGTCCACATCACCGCTGCCATAGCGTGACAGCTTGCCCGCCAGTGCGGCGGGACCGCCATGGATCTGCATCGACCGCCAGGCCGCGGCGGTGATGTATTGCGCGTAGGAATTGGACCAGTTCTCCGGCGAGCCGGGGTTGTCGGTGTACTTGCCGCCGCCCGCGGTTTCGCCTGCGCTGAGCCAGGTGCCATAGGCGTACAGCGGATCGCGCAGGTACTTCAGATCGTCCAGGAACATACCGGCGGTCAGCACGATCGCATTGTTGTAGCCAAGCACGCCCTCGATAGCGACCGGAAACTGGTAGTCGTTGCCGGGGACGTCGGCATCGAGAAAGTTGAAGCGCAGCACCCACCAGCGGTAGAACAGGCTCTTGCCGATGTTCTCGTCGGGCGTGTCCAGGTACGGCAGATTGTCCACCCACCACTGGTTGTAGCGCGCCACGTGCTGCCGGTAGGCCTGCTGCGGCGTTTGCGCGGCGATACGCGTGTATTCGGCGCGCGCTTCGGGTAACTCGCGGGTGAGCATGCCAAGCTGCAGCTTGATCGCCGCGGTATCGCCGCTCGCGGGGACGGCTACTTCGCGAACCAGGCGCTGCCCCTCGACGCGGAAGCCATCGCCGGACAGGCGCGGGAATACCGTGGTGATGTTGTTGTAGGCGTCGAACGCGCCGGTCAGCTCATTGCCATCTGCGTGCTGGGCGATCGGCGAGACCGCTTGCATCGATACCGTGTGCGCTGCGCCGTCCAGACTGGACAGCACAACGCTGGCGACTGCCACATTCTGCTCGGTGATGTATTTGACCAGCCGCATGCGCACGCCTGCGTCGGCATCCTCGAATACCGTGGTGAAATAACTCGGCGTCTGCCGGCGCAGCTGCGAACGCTCCTTCCATTGGACAGGGCGCTTGCCCAGCAGGGCATGGAGGTGGAACAGCGCGTCGTAACTGGTGGAATGCCAATACGCCACCTGCCCGACGAACCCCGGCTGATCCGGTTCGTGATGCTTCAGATACGCGGCGCGGCCACGGCTGAACAGCCAGTCATTGCGATCGTCGAAGCCACCGCCGGTCCCCTCGCGCGCCAGCATGCGGTCGATCCAGAAATCCTTGCCCGGCACCTGCCCTGCCCCGTGCGCAACATCGGCAGCATAGATCCTTGCCAGTTGCCCTCCCGGCGCAAAAGGCACTGCGCTGTCGGGCATCGGGTGGTCCAGGCCGCGGAACAGCGGCTCGCCGATCATCGCGTTGGGCTGGGCCACCTGTGCTTGCTGCGCCACCGCCAATGGCCATCCCGGCAGGGCGCATGTGCATAGCAGCGCAGCGGCACCGATACGGCGGATCAAACGCAACCAGCAGAGATGCCGAGCCAAAAACGAGGTCCGGCGCGACTCCCTCATGCATCCTCCCTTTGCGTGCAAGACAGCGCAATCGACGCGCTTGCCGGCGCCCCACGGCCGATCAGACCCATGCGGATCAGACGCGAACGACCGACCACCGGCCCGCCGGGTGCGCGCAGGCGATCAAGAGCAGCCAACAGAACGGCCGCGCTCACCGCCAGGCGGTCGCTGCGCGATAGGGCATGCAGCACTCGTCCACGACGGCTCCATGCGTGCCGTCCACGCCCGCCGACGGCCGCCTGCTCGGCGTGTTCGCCACCCTAAAACTCCACTCGCAGCCGGCTCCAGACATACCGCCCGAGGGTGTCGTACGTGCTCGCTTCGGTATTGGCCGCGTTGGAGTAGCTATAGAACCGCGGCGGCTTGCGGTCGCCCAGGTTGTCTACGCCCACGGCAAGCGTGGCATGCAGCGATGCGATCTTCCGGCTCAACGAGGCATCGTGATACACCACCGAGCCGATCCGGAAATATGCGCAACTTCCATCGGCGTTGGTGTCTGCGCAGAAATCCTCGTACTGGCTGCCGTTGACGGTACGGCCCAGATAGCGGGTATTCCAGCTGGCATGCCACGGGCCGTTGTCCCAGACAAGATTGGCCACCGCGCGCCACCGCGGCATATTGCCCCAGCTGGAATTTTCGCCGACATAATTGTGCGCATCGCCAGCGAAGCGATAATCGGAAAAGAACGTCGCATCCAGACCGGCAGCAAGACTCCCCCACGCCGTGTCGGCCAGCGTGTAGTGGATGCCGGCATCGTAGCCGCGAATATCGACCTTGCCGCTGTTGTAGGCGAACGGCACCGACACACGCGTCAGCTGGCCCGCGGCATCGCGTTGAATCAATGGACAGAACGCGGCATCGCGCCCCTCGAAGCAATCGTTGACCACTTGCTGCAGGCCGACACCGCTCAGCATGTCGTCCAGCACCACCCGCCAGCTGTCCACATTGAGCGACAGCCCGCGCAGCTGATCCGGGTCGTAGACCAGCCCGACGTTGTAGGAGCGGCCGCGCTCGGGCTTGAGCTGAAAGCCGACGTTATTGGCGCCGGACGTCACCACATTGAACTGCGCGGTATTGATGAAGCTGCCATCGGTGGGCACATTCGCGCAGGCCGGATTGGGCGCGCCGGTCAAGCCTTCGCATGGGTCCTGAAAATCGCCGGTGTTGTCGACCACACCGTTGTAGGGCGAGCCATACAGGTCGCCCAATGCCGGCGCACGGAATACCTGCGAGCCGGTGGCGCGCACCAGCAGATTCGCGATCGGCCGCCATTCGATCGCAACCTTGCTGTTGGTGGTATTTCCCCAGGCGTCGTACTTGGAATAGCGCGAACCGAGATTCAGGTTCAACACGTTGGCGAACGGCGCATCCTTCAGCAGCGGCACCAGCACTTCCGCATAGGCCTCCCTGACCGACTCGTCGCGCCCCTGCTTGAGGATGCAGCCGTCGTTGTAGTCGCAGTTGCCATCGGCATCGGCAGCGGCCACGTCACTGGTCGTACCCTGCGCGAACTTGTTGGTGCGATAGACCAGGCCCACCGCCGCCTGCACCGCGCCGGCGGGCAGCTTGAACAGGTCGCCATTGGCGCTGATGTCGACAAAACGCATCTGACTTTCGTCGATCAGATCCACCGGCCGCTGCGTACCGCGCAGTGCGGCGATGGTGGCCGGATCGTTGGGATTGAAGATATTGATCGGCGTGCAGCCGGCGACCACCGCATCCGGCGTGCCGCACTTGACCACGCCATCGCTGTCCAGGAACGAGGCCCCCACCGCGTTATTCAATGCCGAGGTGATCGAGAAGCCGGTGCGCACCAGGGTGTCCTTGTAGCGCGCGTAGCCGGCCGCCGCATCCCATTGCCAACTGGTGCCCTCCACGCGCCCACGCAGGCCGGCGACGATATTGGTCTGGAACATGGTGGAGGTGTAGACCCGCGTGTTGGCCTGGGTGGAGCGCAGCAGGTAACGGTCCAGCTGATCGCCGAACGGGTTGTAGTAGTTGTCCACCGCGTCCTGCATCTCCATGCCGAATGCGTCCAGCCGCGAGGTGGTCTTGCTGCGGGTCCAGAACACGTCCATGTAGCCCTGCAAGCTTGGGGTGAAGTCGAAACTGCCGTGCAGCGAGGCATTGGTGCGCTTGATCGGGGTGATCAGGTACTGCGCGTCGTAGACGTTGTAGCTGTCGGTGGCCGGTTGATATGGGCGGAACGCATCCTGGCCCACCGGCCCGGGCGGTACGCCGTCGATCGGAGTTACCCTGCGCCCATCGCTCAGGAATGCGCGCGTGTTGCCGCCGCGAATCTCGCTGACCTGCCCATCGAGATATTCCACCGCCTTGGCCGCGTAACTGCGGTCGCGATTGAACACCGGGTTCATCGAGTTGCGGCTGAGCCCCAGGATCAGCCCGCTGCGGTCCCAGGTCTTGCCCCATTCCAGCCCGAGCGTGCGCCGATTGGCATCGCCACGGGTGCTCTGCGCATAGTCCACGGTGGCGGCGAAGCCATCGTACTTGTCCTTGAGAATGACATTGACCACGCCGCCGATCGCATCGGAGCCGTACACCGACGACGCGCCATCGGTGAGCACTTCCACGCGCTCCACCATCGCTGCGGGGATCGCATTGACGTCCACGCCGGGTGCCGATGCCACACTGCTGGCAGGCCCCGCCATGCGATGGCCGTTGACCAGGACCAGGGTGCGCTCGGGCCCGAGATTGCGTAGCGACACCAGCGCGCGGCCGTGACTGAAGCCGGAATTGAGCGCAGGCCCGGCCTGGAAGCCGGCCATCATCGGCAAGCGCTGCAGCAGCTGCCCCAGCGTGTTCTGCCCGCTGTCTTCGATACGCTGCCGGTCGATCACCACCACCGGGCTGGCGGTTTCGGCATCGACGCGGCGCAGATGGGTGCCGGTGACGTTGACCTGATCCAGCGTCTGGGTGGCAGCGTCTACGCCATCGCCACGCTGCTGCGCGGCGGCCGGCACGGCGGCGACCGCCAGCGCGAACATCAACGCGGTGGCGAGCGTGCTGGTCTGCAGGGCAAGTCGTTTGGGAACAACAGCAGTGCTGGGCGACATCGGAAATCCTTGTTGCTGACACAGGGAAACGGCCCACTTTCATGCGTTGCCGCGCACGGCCAAGCAGCGCCGACGCAGCGCAAAGGTGAGAGATCGATCACGACAAAGGACGGCACCGGCCTGCCGTCTCAACGGCAGGCGTCTACGACTGCAAGGACGGCAACTGCAACGACACCGCTCCCCCCTGAGAGCATGCCCCCCTGTCACACACGGGTCACGTTGAAAAAATCTTGCGGCAACGCCGCTGCGCCGTCTTGAAGAATTTAGCCGGACGGCATGCGGAAAATCACGTGCTTGCGCCTGTTTCCGGGCATGCGTGGGTTGCTTACGCAATGACACCGCGGCGCGCTCATCCTAGATCCCCTGGTCTCTTGCGATCGACCACAGCGCTTGTGCGACTAGCGTGGCGGCATTGCGGTGCGCTGTGTCTGCAACACCACCACAACGACTGCGCCCTGTGCCGGGCAGTCGGATCAGCGACGCTTGCTCAGCGCGCCCCTGCCGTCACACGTACCACGCCTGCACCTTCACCAGTGCAGCAGCGCCGGGCAAGGCCACGCGATCTGCGTGCGGGCCCTGCGCCCGCACAGGCTTGCCATCGACCAGGACACGCTGCAGGCGCGTGCCTGCTGGTGCGCGCAGTGTGAGCCAGGTGCGCTTGGGCGCATGCTCCGGCAACTGCACCTCGGCGTCGATGCAACGCGCGGCAACGTCGGTGCGCAGCGTCAGCGTGACCGTGCCCCAGCGCGTTGGCGCAGCGGTGATGCCCACCGGCGCACCGCTGCCCAGCCATGCGCGCGGCAGCGCACGCGCAAGGAACAACTGCTCGCCTGCGCTGTCGTCGCTGACCAGCATCCAGCGCAGCAGCAACGGGATGGTCATCTGCGCCGGAATGCAGAACAACGGCATACCACCGGTGATGCCGCTGACTTCGCCAGCCGTCCAGCTGCCACGCGTGTGCACCTGATAGCGGTGGGCGTAGACGAACAGCAGATATTCTTCGATGCGATCCAGCCGCAGCAGCTGTTGCGCATAGCCATAGGAAATGAAGCCGAGCAGATCGCGGCTGCCCGGCTCCGGCGGCGCGATATTGGCGACCACACCGATGCTGGTGCCGCCATGGCCGCGCAGGCAATCGATCACCAGGTTGGCCAGGTCGTCGGGCAGCACATCGGCCTGCAGCAGTTCGGCATACGCGCGGTGCGGCCATTGCTGCTCGCTGGGCTTTTCCTGCAGCAACGATTGGCGAAACGTGAGTTTGGTGCCCGGCAACGGGCCGATATACGGCGGCGACAGCTCGCGGCGCACGTTGGCACGCAGGCTGGCCTCCAGCCGTGTGCGCAACTGCCTGGCGCGACGCTGCCATTGCGCGGCCAGACCGGCATCGCCGCCGAGCGTAGTCCACACCTGGGCGATGTCTTCCCAGCCGCGAATCGTCAGCGCGCTGTTGGCGTAATACGGTTTCCACCACAGCGACGGGTCGGGGAACAGGCAGGCATCGGATTCATTCCAGCCGTGCAGCAGGCCATGGCCATGCGCGCTGCGCGGCAATGCCAGCGCCTGGTCGTGCAGGTCGCACAGCAGCTGCGCGGTGGCGGCGATCTTGGGCAGCAGGCGGCGCAGCCGCGCCGCATCGCCGGTATAGCGCAGATAGCGCGCCAGCAGCGACAGGGTCAGCCCGAACTGCCCGACCTCCGGCCCGCGCATGTTCGGCAGGCCATCGTCCTGCACGAAGTCGTCGAAGTAATTGTCCAGTACCGCAGCGGCCTGCGCGAAGCGGCCCCACTCCAGATTGGCGTAGAACGAGCTGGTGAAGGTGTCCTGGAAGCCGTCGTACTCGTTGCCGTAGTAGTCGCGCTCCACCGCGCCGTACTTCGGATAATCGCCACCGGGCCGCACCACCAGCTCGCGCGCGAACGCGAACTGCGCCATGGCGTTCCAGCTGGCATCGGGCAGCTGCGCCTGCACCGTGCCGTCCAGGGCCTGCTGCCAATACGCGGCGAAATCGATCAACGCCGCATAGAACTGCTCGGCAGTGGCCGGCTTGCGCGACGGTGCGAACGCGGGATAGCTGTGGGTGTAATGCACGCCGACGATCTCGCCGCCGCGCACCTGCATCGTGCGATGCCAGGTCTGCACCACGAAGCGATCGCTGGCACGCACATCGGCGAACACCAGCACGTCGTACCAGCTATCGGCCTCGCCTTCGCGCCGCATCACCTTGCGCACCGCCGGCATCCAGCCACCCAGCAGGCCTTCCTCACGCCGTTTGATCAACGCCTCTTCGCCCAGCTCGGCGAAGGCGTGTTCCGGCCGCGAGGTGCGGCTGCGGCCGTTGGGCAGGATCGGCATGGTATCCAGGCTTTCGCGCGTGCCGACGAAGGTGGTCCACGGCCAGCGCCCGCCATTGTCCTTGGGGTCGAGCAGCGAGGCCGGCGGCGGCGCGACGTCGCGCACCTGCGCCTCGTCCGGGTCGCCATCGCGCAGCAGGCGGTCGGCGAGCAGATCTGCCTCCGCCATCGCCACCTCGGCCAGCGACATCCCGAAGTACGGCTTGCCCTCGGCCGGGTAGGCCGGCTCGGTGCGTTTGTCCAGGCGCAGCATGCCGCGGTCGGTCCACAGCGTCAGCTGGCCCTGCGGGCTGTCGAGGTGCTCGTAGACGGTCCACTGCTGCTGCAGGTGTTCAAAACTGCACAGCTTGCTGCCCACATGCACGGCCGATGGCAGCGCTTCAAGACGCGGCAGCGCCGGTGTCGGCAACGTCGCCGGGGTGTGCGGCGTGCCCGGCAGCGCGAGCGCGGCACCCGCGCCCACCGCCGCGGTCGCCGCCATGCCCTGACGCAAAAAGCTTCTGCGGTCCATCGTCGCGCCCTCGAGTGATTTCATCCACATCGTGCGCGACGGCGCCGCTCGCGTCTTGTGGCACGTGTCTGGCACGTATGCGGAAATCCGCACAGAAGGCTCGGCGCGGCAGCCATGCCGCCACGCGCTGCCGCAATCGGCAAACGCACCGCAGCCTCAATCCGCCAACTCAGGCCTTGTCGCGCGTGCCTACGGTTTCAGGTGCAGCCAGGTGCGGCGTCAGGGCGAAGGCCGTGCACCTGTTGCAACAGATCGACAACCAGCCTTCGTCCCATCCTGCTCTCAGGTCAGCACATCCAGCAAGCTGCCCAGCATTTCGTCGGAGCGCCGCAGCGCAGTGGCGTTGGCCTGGAAGTCGTTGCGTGCCGAGAGGCCTTCGACCAGATCGGTGGCCGGTGCCGATGGATCGGCGTTGGCGTCGACCACGCTGGCTGCCACTCCACCATTGACCTGCGTGCTGGCCGCAACGGCCTGACGTGGACTGCCGTCCACCGGCTGACGCGCCACATTGCTGGCGGCCACCTGCTGGCGCAGTGCGGCGACCTGCATTCCGGAACTGGCGATACTGCTGATGCTCATGGTGGCTCCGGTGCAGAACTGAGAAATAACCAATGACGTTTGTTTACCAACCAATCAACACAATCGTTGCCGGCAATCGCGCCGCGCTGCTGTCGTTCCCACGCCCACCGAGGCGCGTGGCGAGCGTGTCTCACGAGGTGGAACCAGCTAACAGGAGCCGCAATGACGTGTCCCACCCACCGATTCCGATCACGCCCACCTCACGGCTACGCAGTCGCCTCAGGCAGGCTCAATAGGTGCCTACCCGCACACGCAACACCACCGGCACCTCACCCGCCGCATCCACCCGTCCGACGTTGAGGCCGTAGTCGGTCTGGTCGCCGTTGAGCTGTCTTTCGACCTGCCAGCGCCCGTCCACGTATCGCCCCTGCTCCACCCGCAACAGTTGCCCATGACGGGTATCGGCCGCCTCGCGGAAAAATTCAATCCGCGCGGCCATGCCGGTGACCAGAAACTCCTCCGGCCCCAGCTGCGCCACCAGCAGCCGGCCGGCGTGGTCGTCGTTGCCGGGCAGGATCGCCGGCGCATCGCCCCACATCGGCGCACCGAACGACACCTTGGCCTGCCAGTCGCCGAAGCGTAGCGTGCGTTGCGGCGCGCCGGGCTGTTCGGCCAACGCCTGCAGCCGGCCGTCGAAGGCGGCCTGGGCGATCACGCGCTGCAGCGGCGCCAGCAGCTTGAAGTTGGCGGCGTGCGCAGCGATCGCGTCGCGGTTGGCCTGGCTGTCCTGGTTGCCATCCATGCCGAACACCGAAAAGCCGATCCCGCCCTGCCCCAGCACATGGAACAGATATGGCGCGGTGGCCGCCTCGAAGCCGGTCTCCGAGACCCAGGCCGGGTTGTCGGGCCGCGCGTACTGGCCGATGACCTTGGTGTACTCGTTGTAGTCGTTGGTGTAGATATCGGTGCCGATGAAGTCGATCGACGGCGTGGCCGCGCGCCACAGCGCGAACACATTCACCGTCGCACCGCCGGACGGATAATCCATGCCTGGGTAACGCTTGCCCTTGTAGCGCAGCCAGGTGTTGACGTAGAGCGGCAGCGGATAGGCGCGCTTGCCGGCGGCGGCCACCTGTTCGATATACGCCGCCGTCGCATGCGCGTTGAAGGCTTCGGCCGCTTCGGCACCAAACAACTGCTGCCAGCTGCCCTGCGGTTTGCCCAGTTTTTGCGCGATCGCGGCGGACACCGGTTGCGCGAACGCCGCCTCGCCGGCCGGGCCATGGTCGCGCACCGTGCCGATCGCGCCGGGCTCGTTTTCCACCTGTACCAGGATCACCGTGTGGCGGTCGCCATCGACCTTGCGCAGGTGCTGCATCAATGCGGTGAACGCACGCGCATCGGCCTGCACGTTAGCGGCCACATGCGGCGACAGCACATCCACCGGTTCGCCATTGGCATCGCGCATGCGCGGGTAGGTGGCGTCGTCGCGCTTGATCCACTCCGGCACGTAATGCATCTGGCCGTTCTTCCAGCTGCCGAACCACAGCAGGGCCACGCGCAGCCCGCGCTTGCGCGCGCCGGCGATCAAGGCATCCACGTTGGTGGTATCGAAGCGCCCGGGCGCCGGCTCGAACTGCTCCCAGTACACCGGCGCCTCCACCGTATTGGCGTGCAGCGCGACCACCTCGTCCAGCGCCTTGGGCAGCACCGCCGGCCAGGCGCTGGAGTTGTGCAGCTGTGCGGCCAGCACGGTGTATGGCGCACCATCGACGAACAGCGCATGGCGGCCGTTCTGGGTGACCAAGCGCGGCAGCTCTTCCGCGCTGGCCAGCAATGGCACGCAACCAGTCAACATCGCCAACGACCACAGCAGGGTTGCGATGCAGCCGCGCGGCCGCGGCATCTTCAGGGCAAGCAAACGCATCATCGCGGCTCCGGCGGTAGCGAATTCCAATGCGGCGTGGGTTCGTCGCGCAGATGGCGCACGAAGAAGTCGTACTGGCGACGCTGCACATAGTCGATCGGCCCGCTGGAACGGCCTACCGAATGCTCGCCACCAGGCACGTCGAGCAGTTCGAAGTCCTTGCCGGCCTGGATCAGCGCATCGACCACCTGCGCGGTGGAGGCCGGGTCCACATTGCTGTCCTGCTCGCCGACGATCAGCAGCAGATCGCCCTGCAACTTGCCCGCATTGACCACGCCCGAGGCCTGCGCATAACCGGCATCCACCGGCCAGCCCATCCACTGCTCGTTCCAGCTGATCTTGTCCATGCGGTTGTCGTAGCAACCGGCGAACGCCACGCCCACCTTGTAGAAGTCCGGATGGCGTTCGAGCGCGCCCAGCGTGCTCTGCCCGCCGGCCGAGGCGCCATAGATGCCGACCCGGCCGATGTCGTAGGACCGGTCCCTGGCCGCCAACGCACGGTGCCAGGCGATGCGATCGGCAAAGCCGGAATCGCCCAGGTTCTTCCACGCCACATCGTGGAAGGCCTTGGAGCGGTTGGCGGTGCCCATGCCGTCGATCATCACGACGATAAAGCCCAGATCCGCC
This sequence comes from Xanthomonas arboricola pv. guizotiae, assembly GCF_002940205.1. GTDB lineage: Bacteria > Pseudomonadota > Gammaproteobacteria > Xanthomonadales > Xanthomonadaceae > Xanthomonas > Xanthomonas arboricola_C. The sequence continues at coordinate 78,996 of NZ_MDSK01000016.1, read as the reverse complement.
TGCGCCTGCATGCCGATCTGCTTGTCGCCACCGGAGTGATAGCCGAACGGCCAGAACGTCTTGGGCACGAAGGAATCGTGCGGGCCGGCGTAGACGTTCTCGATCACCGGATACTGCTTGTGCGGGTCGTAGTCGCGCGGGCGCACCATCATGCCCCAGATGTCGGTGCGGCCATCGCGGCCCTTGGCCACGAAGGTCTCCGGCGCGCGCCAGCCGGCGGCCAGCAATCTGTCGATGTTGCCCTGTTCCACCTGCTGCAGCAGCCGGCCATCGATGCTGTGCAGCTCCATCACCGGCGGCAGGTCCGGGCGCGAGTAGACATCGACGTAATGCCGGCCGTCGTCGGCGATCGCCACCTCGTGATCGGCATCGCCGTGGGTCAGCCGGGTCAACCGGCGGCCGTCGAAATCCACGCTGTACAGCTGCCGGTAGTACGGATCCTTGCCCGCATCCATGCCGCTGGCGGTGAACCAGATGCGCCGCTGCGCGTCGTCCACGCGCAGCACATCGCGCACGATCCACGGCCCGCGCGTGAGCCGCCGTTTGAACCTGCCGCTGCGGCCATCGACCAGGTACAGGTGCCGCCAGCCGTCGCGCTCGGAGATCCACAGCAAATCGTCGCCGCGCCCATCCACGTCATGCCGGAAGCTGCGGTCGGCGTAGACGAAGGTGCGCGCATCTTCGCCGACCGCCACGTGCGCGCGACCGCTCTGCGCATCCACCGCAATCACCCGCATGCGCTGAAAGCCGCGTTGCACGTAGTCGAAGCTCACGCTGCGGCCATCGCTGCGCCACTGCAGCGGCGACAGCGCATACGGATTGGCGAACAAGGCGGTGTCCACCTCGCGGCGCGTGCCGTCCACGGCGAACAGCACCGGGCGCTCCACATCCACCGCATCGCCGGGCTTGGGATATAGCTGGTTATGCACGCGCGGCTGGCCGCCGTCTGCAGGCGCCGCTTCCACACGGGTGACGCGGCGGGCCAACCCCGGACGCACGCGATACACCGCCAGCCGCTGCGAGTCCGGCGACCAGGCGATGCTTTCCGGGTCGAAGTAATCGTCTGCGCGGCCATCGTCGCTGAGCCGGGTCAGCTGGCCATCGGCAACGCGACGCAGCAGCAGGTTCCAGCCATCGGCGAGCGCTTCCCAGCGGCCATCGGGCGAACGGCGCGGCGTGTTGTCGGCTGGCACCGCAGGGTCGCGCACCACACCGAAGCCGCGCGGACGCTGCTGCGCGGCGGCGTCATCGCGGGCGCAGCGGTCGTCCGTCAGGCTGCAACGCCAGGACGCTTCGCCAAGCGCGAAGCGAATCGCCCCGTCGCTGCGCTCGCCGTCCGGCGCATAGGCAAAGCGCTCGAACGGCAACTGCAACGCGGTATAGGGTGTGCCGGTCGCTGCACTCAGTGCCTGCGCCACGCGCAGCTGGTCGAACGCCGGCGTTTTCTGCAGCGTGGCGACATCCATACGGACGAAGGCGAATCCGCCCGGCACCGTCTTGCGGTAATGGAAGCTGCCGGCGGTTTGCCATTGCGCCGGCCAGGCCACGTTCTCGGTCAGCGTGCTCCATTGCGCGCGCAAGCCCAGCGCGCGTTGGTAGTCGGCCACGCTGAGCGCGGCCTGTGCCGCCGTCGACAGCAATACGATGCACGCAGCCACCCCGTTCAAGCAGCCACGCAGCCAGCGCGATGCACCCGCGCCGTGGCGCAGCTCACTCGCCATCGTCCTCCTCCAGCGCCAGCTCATCGCCGCGCAAGCCGCTGCGCGCGCCCCAGTGATAGATGAAGAACGCGATCACCGCCACGCTCAAGGTGTCGAACGGATGCGCGATCCAGCCGTGACCGCCGAACGTGCCGGCCCAGGACACCGCCATCACCAGCACGAAGAACACGATCAACCACAGCGACGCGCGCACCTGGCGCAGCAGGCGTGCCCGGCCCTGGCGCGATGGCAGGCGATACAGCACATACAGCACGAACGCGACCACCTGCAGGCCGAGCAACCACGACAAGGTGGGCCAGGTCGACCAGTAGACGATCAAGGCGGCGACGATGAACGACAGCGGCCCCAGCACGGCAAGGCCACGGACGCGGAACGGCCGCGGCAAGTCTGGCGCACTGCGGCGCAACGCCGCCACCGTCACCGGCGCGACCGCATAGCTCAGCACCAGGGCCGCCGACACCACGCCGATCAGGGTCTCCCACGAGGGGAACGGCAGCGTCCAGAAGATCGACAAGCCCAGGCTCAACCACAAGGCCGGACGCGGAATGCCCGATTGCGGATCCACCCGCGTCAGCACCGGCAAGAACCCGCCGCTGCGCGCCCAGCCGTACACCACGCGCGGGGTGGCATTCATGTAGATGTTGCCGGTGCCGCTGGGCGAGACCATCGCATCGCAGATCACCAGCGCAGCCAGCCACGCCATCCCCAACGCCAGCGCGATGTCGTGATACGGCAGCGCAAACACCTTGTCGATGCCGCGCCAGCCCGGTGCCAGTTGCGCGGCCGGAATGCTGCCCAGGAATGCCAGCTGCAGCAGCACGTAGATCACCGTGGACAGGGCCACCGACAGGATCAGGGCGATCGGGATATTGCGCTGCGGGTCGCGCACCTCGCTGGCCACCGACACGATCGGGGTCAGGCCCAGGTAGGCAAAGATGATGCCGCCGGCGGAGATCGCCGCTTCCACCCCGGCCATGCCCGAGGGCGCAAACCCGTGCACGCTCAGGTTGCCCGGGTTGAAGTGCTTCATCAGCAACACGATCACCAGGATCGGCACCAGGAACTTGAAGATGCTGACGATGTTGTTGGCCAACGCAAAGGTCTTGACGCTGAAATAGTTGAGCAGGAAGAACAGCACCAGCAAGGCCAGTTGCACCAGCCAGCCCCACACGCTGGGATGGCTGCCGCCGGGTTGGTTGAGCAGCGGGAACCACGCCGCCGCATACTGGCGCGCCGCCTCCACCTCGATCGCGATCAGGCTGGAAAACGCGATCAGGGTGATGAAGCCGGTCAACGCCCCCAGCAAGGCGCCATGCGAATACTCCGGGTAGCGCACCACGCCACCGGCGCGTGGCAGCGCGGCGCCGAGTTCGCAATACACCAGGCCGAGCAGCAACACCGCGATGCCGCCGAGGATCCACGACAGGATGCCGGCCGGTCCGGCAATGGCAGAGACATGGCTGGCCGAGAACAACCAGCCCGAGCCGAAGATCGAACCCAGCCCGATAAAGGTCAGGTCGGTCAGGCTGAGTCGCTTGTGGAACTTGCCTTGCGTGGTCGCACCGTGTGTGGTCATTGCTCGCCCCGAAGCGTGGATACGCGGTTGGTGTAGCGAAGAACGTCGGCTGGTGATGTCCTGGATCAGTCGCTGGCAGCGGCCTTGGCCGCTGCTGCCGCCGGCCCGGCAGCATCTTCGGCGGCATACGGCGAGACACCACCGTCGGCGATGAAGCGGTCGATGCGCGCTTCCAGCACCGGCAATGGCACCGAGCCGGTCTGCAGCACCGCATCGTGGAAATGGCGCAGGTCGAATTTTTCGCCCAGGGCGGCTTCGGCCTTGCGCCGCAGCTCCAGGATCTTCAGCTCGCCCAGGTAATACGACAACGCCTGCCCCGGCCAGGCGATGTAGCGGTCCACCTCGGTGGTGACCTCGTGCTCGCTCAAGGCGGTGTTGTCGCGCAGGTAGGCCTGCGCCTGCGCGCGCGTCCAGCCCTTGTGGTGGATGCCGGTATCGATCACCAGGCGGCAGGCGCGCCACATCTGGTAGGTGAGATAGCCGAAGCGGTCATAGGGCGTGTCGTACATGCCCATTTCCTGGCCCAGGTACTCCGAATACAGGGCCCAGCCTTCGCCATAGGCAGAAATGTAGGCGTAGCGGCGAAACTCCGGCAGCCCCTGCGCCTCTGCCGCCAGCGGCATCTGCAGCGCGTGGCCGGGCGAGGACTCGTGCAGCGTCAGTGCGGTCAGGTTGTACAGCGGCCGCGACGGCAGGTTGTAGGTGTTGACCAGATAGATGCCGGGCCCGCCACGCCCGCCGGTGTAGAACGGCGCCAGCTCCGGCGGTACCGGCTCGATCGCGAAGCGTCGGCGCGGCAGCCGGCCGATGTAATCGCCCACCTTGGCGTCCACGCGCTTGGCGATCCAGGCGGCCTGCTTGAGCAACTGTTCCGGCGTCTTGGCATAGAACTGCGGGTCGCTGCGCAGGAAGTGCAGGAAGGCCGGAAACACCGCCTGCCCGGCCGGTGCCTTGAAGCCGCTGTCGACGATGGTCTGATCCATCTGCGTGCGCAGCCTGGCCACTTCCTGCAGACCGATCTGGTGGATCTGCTCCGGGCTCAACTCCAGCGTGGTGAATTCGCGGATCTGCGCGCGGTAATACGCCTGCCCGTCCGGCAAGGCCTCGCCGGCCAGCGTGGTGCGCGCGCGCGGCTGGTACTCGTTGCGGATGAAGTCCAGCAAGCTCGCGTAGGCCGGCAGCACCTGCGCATCGATGGTCTGCACTGCCTGCTGGCGCAATTGCGCCTGCACATCGGCAGGCAGGGTGGCCGGCATCTGCTTGAACGGTGCGTAGAACGGATTGGCCTCGCCCTTGGCCTGCACCACGTCGGCGATGGACTGGTCGCGCCCGGTCAGGGTCACCCGGGGCTGGCTGAAACCGCGCGCCAGGCCGGCACGCATATTGTCGGTGTGCTCGGCGAAATAGCGCGGGATATCGGCGAGCATCTTGAGATAGCGCTGGTAGTCCTCGCGCGTACGCAGCTTGGCCTCGGCGCTGAAGCCCAGGTCGCTCCAGAACGCCGAGTCGCTGTTGAACGGCATTTCCCAGGCGCGGAAGTGCTGCTGGTCCAGCAGCACCAGCAGCTGCTGCCGGTACACCTGGTAGCTCACCTGATCTTCGGCCGGCAACTGCACCGCCGGAATCGCATCCAGCTCCTTCAACGTCTGTTGCCAGTACGCGGTGCGCAGATTTTGCGTGGCCACATCGACCTTGGGCAGATGGTCGGACTGCCTGTCCTGCGTGGCCTGGTTGTCTTCATCCACCGCGCCGGACAGCTGTGCCTGGCGCCAGCGCCATTCGCGCGTGTACAGCGCGTTGAAGCGTGCCGCTGCACCGTCCTGCGTGCTTGCTGCGGGTGCAGGTGCTGCGGCCTGTGCCTGCATGGCGGTGCCGCCCAGGCTGGCAACAAACAGCACGCTCAATGCGCTCGCGCGCCAGACGCTATAGGTGCTCATCCGCGTGCCTCCGGCGCCGCCTTGGCCTGCGCGATCCACTGGCGCACGCGCTGCTGCAGCATCGCCAGCGGCATCGCGCCGCCGCCGAGCACCGCATCGTGGAAGGCGCGCACATCGAAGCGATCGCCGAGTTCTTTTTCCGCCTCCGCACGCAGCGCAAGAATCTGCAGCTGCCCCAGTTTGTAGCCCAACGCCTGGCCCGGCCAGACGATATAGCGATCGGTTTCGGACTGGATGCTGGGCTCGTCATCGGACGGATGTGCGTGGAAGAAATCCACCATCTGCTGGCGGTTCCAGCGCTTGTAATGCACACCGGTGTCGAGCACCAGGCGATTGGCGCGCAACAGCTCGCCGGACAGCCGGCCGTAGTCGTTGTATGGATCCTTGAAGAAACCGATCTCCTTGCCCAGGCGCTCGGCGTACAGCGCCCAGCCTTCGATATAGGCGTTGTAGCCGGCCTGCTGGCGGAACGGCGGCAATGGCAACGTCTGCGCAAGCGAGATCTGCAGGTGATGGCCCGGCACGCCCTCGTGATAGGCGGTGGTTTCGATATTGACCAGCGTGCGGCTGGCGAAGTCGCTGGTGTTGACCTTCACGATGGCCGGCTTGGTGCCTTCCGGATTGCTCTGCCAGTATTCGGCGCCGGGCGCGCTGCGCCGGAATGCGGGCATCGCCTGCACTTCCAGCCGCGTTTTCGGCAGGTGACCGAACAGCTTGGGCAACTCGGGTTCCATCGCGGCGATGTACTGGCGGTATTGCTGCAGGATCTGCTCGCCGGAGCTGGCGAAGTGGCGCTTGTCGGTGTCCACCGCCTTGCGGAAGCTGGCCAGGTCGGCAAAGCCCTGCGCCTTGGCGATCACCGTCATCTCGCCTTCGATGCGCGCCACTTCCTTCAGGCCGATCTGATGGATCTCCTCCGGCGCCATGTCGGTGGTGGTCTGGGTGTGGATGGCATAGCGATAGCGGCGTTCGCCATCGGGCAGCGACCATACGCCCTCCTGCGCGCGCCCTTGCGCGGCGTATTCGTCGCGCACGAACGCGGCCAGCTTGGCGTAGGCCGGGCGCACCTGTTGCTCGATCGCCGCAAGCAGCTGCGTGCGCAGCGCAGCGCGCTGCTCGGCCGGCACCGCGGCCTCGAGCTTTTTCAACGGCGAGGCGAACGGGCTCTGCTCGCCGGTCAGCGCGGCGATCTTGTCGATCTGCTCGGGCAGGCGCTCCAGCAGATAACGCGGCTGCACCAGCCCCTCCTTCGCACCCTGCCGCGACACCGCGATCACCTGGTCGATCACCGTCGGAATCGTCTGCAGGCGCTTGATGTAGTCCTGATAATCCCTGGCGTTCTCGAACGGAAACGCATCGCCATAACCGGCCAGCCCCAGCTGGATGCCGCCGATCGGCTCCAGCGGCATCGCATAGGTCTTCAGGTCGATGCCTTCGAGCTTGTCGCGCAACTGGCCCAGCATCATCTGCAGGCTGAGCTGGCGCTGCTCGTCCAGCGCCTTGCTGTCGATCGCTTCGAATTGCGTGAGCAGCTCGGCGGTGGCAGTGCGCTCGGCCTGCACGGCCTCGAGCGAATAGTCGCTCCAACGATCGTTGTACCGCTTGTCGCCGATGATGCTGGCGAACTCCGGGTTGTGCTGCAACTGGTACTGCCATTGCTTGTCCAGCAGCGCATCGAAGGCCTGGGCGGCCTGGGCGGCCTGTTCGCTGGTTGGCGCAGAGGTGGCCGCAGCTGCCGTCTCCGCTGCCGGCGGCGCCGGCTTGCAGGCAGTGAACAAGGCGGCGGCCAGCAGGCCGATGGCGACGGGACGCAGGTGGTTCATGCAGTTACTCCAAGATGCAATGGCGGCTGTAGGAGCGCGCCTGAGCGCGACGGCCTTATCGGGACTGCCCGTCGCGCCCGGGTGCGCTCCTACGCGTGCGTGAGCCTCGGTCGGCTCATGCGAACGGTTGGTCGATCGCCGGCGACGGCGGCGTAAACCACTGCGCGCCGGTATCGGTGACGTAAAAGTGGTCTTCCAGGCGCACCCCGAACGCACCGGGCACCACGATCATCGGCTCGTTGCTGGCGCACATGCCCGGCTGCAGCGGCTGCGCATTGCCGCGCACCAGATACGGCGCTTCGTGGATCGCCAGGCCGCAGCCATGGCCGGTGCGGTGCGGCAATCCCGGCAAGCGGTAGTCCGGGCCCAGCCCAGCGGCCTCCAGCACGCTGCGCGCGGCCTGGTCCACCGCTTCGCAGGCGAGCCCGGGGCGGATCGCCGCAAACGCCGCTGCCTGCGCCGCCTGCTCCAGGTCCCAGATGCGCCGTTGCGCGTCGTCGGGCGTGCCGTAGATCCAGGTGCGGGTGATATCGGAGTGGTAGCCCTGCACGGTGCAGCCGGTGTCGATCAGCACCAGCTCGCCTGCACGCAGGTGCTGCACGCCGGGAATGCCGTGCGGAAACGCGGTGGCATGGCCGAACTGCACGATGCAGAAGGTCGAGCCGTTGTCCGCGCCCAGCGCGCGATGCGCTTCGTCGATGAAGCGCACCAGCTGGTCGGTGCCGATGCCTTCCTGGGCGATGCCGGCGGCCAGCCGCTGCACCAGCAAGGTCATGTCGCAGGCCTGCTGCATCAGCGCCAGCTCGGCCGGCGACTTGCACATGCGGCAGCCGTCGATGATGGCCCCGGCATCGCGGATCGCCGTGCCCAGGTGCGCGCGCAGGCCGGTGTGCACGGCAAAGGCGATGCCCGGATCCAGCGCCAGCGCATGCGCGTGGCGGTCGTCCATCACCTGCACCACCAGCGCGTACGGGTCCTCGTGTTCTTCCCACAGATGTTTGGCGACCGCGATCTTCAGCACCGCATCCAGCGAGCCTTCTTCGAACGCGGGGCAGATCAGCACCGGGTCGCCGTCCAGCGTGAGCAGCAGCGCGACCAGGCGCTCGCTCGCGCCCCATGGCACGCCGGTGAAATAGCGCAGCGAGGTGCCGGCGCCGATCAACAGCGCATCCACGCCGTGCGCGCGCATCAGGCGGCGTGCGCATTCGATGCGCCGTGCGTATTCCTGCGCGGCGATCGGCGCGGCGCGCTGCGTCCACGGCGTCAATTGCGCGCGCGCCTGCTCCAGCGACAGCCCGCCGATCTGGCTGCTCATGCGCCGGCTCCGAGGGCGGCGGTGCTCCATTGCCCATCGACCAGGCGCGCCACGCCACCCGGATTGCGCTGGCGCAAGTCGGCCGGCAGCAGGGCGTCCGGCACCGCGTCGTAGCTGTGCAGGGCGGCGAAGCGGCGGATCGAACCGGGCATGCCCACCGCGGTGAAGCCCGGGTGCCCGGTGCTGGGAAACGGCCCGCCATGGTTCTGCGCCGCGCTCACCGCCACGCCGGTCGGCATCTTGCTGTTGATCAAGCGCCCCACCCGCGCCCGCAGCACCGGGGCGATGGCCTGCCAGGCCGCATCGTCGCTGCCATCGGCCGCGCGGTACAGGGTGCCGGTGAGGTTGCCTTCGAATGCAGCGGCGATCTGCGTCATCTGCGCGATATCGCGCGCGCGCACCAGCAGGCTCACCGGGCCGAAGGCCTCGGTCTGCAACGCGTGCGGACCGGCGAGGAAGGCCTGCCCATCCACGCTCAACAAGGTCGGCGCATGGCGATAGCCGTCTTCGCCGGTGTGCCCGCCGGCAAGCAGCGCGGCGCCGGCAGCGCGCAGCGCTGCCACCCCGTGTTGCACGCCTTCCACGCCTGCACTGGAAAACAGCACCATCGGCATGGCGGCCTCGAAATGCGCCGTGGTCGCGGCCACGAATGCATCGCCGGCCTCGCCCTGCGGCACCACCACCACCCCGGGATTGGTGCAGAACTGGCCGCTACCCAGCGTGCACGAGGAGAAGAATTCCTGCGCCAGCGCGGCGCCGCGTTCGGCCAGTGCGCCCGGCAGCAGGAACACCGGGTTGACGCTGGACAGCTCGGCATAGAACGGCACGCCGGCCGCATCGGCGGCGGCCTTCAGCGCCAGCCCGCCGGCACGGCTGCCGGTGAAGCCGATCGCTCCCAGCCGCGCATCGCCGGCCAGCCGCAGGCCGGTGGCATTGTCGACGTGATACAGCAACTGCACCGCCGCAGCCGGCAGGCCCGCCGCAAGCAAGGCTGCGTGCGCAAGCTGCGCCATGCGCTGGCTGGTGGCAGGATGCAGCGGATGCGCCTTGGCGATCACCGGGTTGCGCGCGGCAATGGCCGAGGCGAAATCGCTGCCGGCAATCGCATTGAAGGCGAACGGGAAATTGTTCGGGCCAAACACCACCACCGGCTTGCCGAGCGGCGCCAGATGCGAACGCAGATCGGCAGCGGTATCGATGATGGGTTGGGTCCAGCTGTAACTGCGCACCGCCTGTGCGGCCTGGCGCAATTGTCCGCTGGTGCGTGGCAGCTCGTTGCCGCGCAAGCGCGTGGGCGCCGGCAATGCGGTTTCGGCGTGGGCAAGTGCGACCAGCGTGTCGGCATCGGCATCCAGCGCGTCGGCGTAGGCGTCCAGGAATGCGGCAATCCGTTCGACCGGTGCCGCGGCAAGTTCCGCTGCAACCGCTTGCGCTGCCGCAACCGCGGTTTCGACATCCTCCGCACCGCTGACCGGAAATTGCGGCCCGATCGCCTCGCCCGTGCTCGGGTCGGCGGCACGGAAGCTGGCGCTCGCCGCGCGGCTGGGTTGCCACCGGCCGGCCAGCAACACCTCGGCCTGCTGGATGGGCGTGGATTGGAGCGTCTCGTTCATTGCGGCACCTTCGGTTGCATGAGGACAGACCCTGCGCACTGTGCGGCAGCGGGCGACCAAAAAACGACGAAGATGCCGCGCTGATGCGACATCCTCATCCACCCACCTCTCGCTCCGCCGGCCACCGCGTCCGCGCGTGCATCCGTGCGCGGCGCTCATCCGGTGGCGTGCAGCGCGAGCTCATCGTCAGGACAGTTTGGGCGCAGTGGCGATGGCGTGGTCGATGACCTTGAGCGCGGCCTCGCGCTCGGCACCGTCGACCACCAGGCGCGGCGCACGCACGCGCTCGCTGCCCAGGCCGACCTTTTCCTGCACCAGTTTGATCAACTGCACGAACTTGGGCACGGTATCCAGGCGCAACAGCGGCAGGAACCAGTCGTAGAGTTCCTTCGCCGCCGGATAGCCACCGTCGCGCGCGAGTTCGAACAGGCGCACCGATTCCTTCGGGTAGGCGTTGACCAGGCCGGCGATCCAGCCCTTGGCGCCCATGCTCAGGCCTTCGACGATGGCATCGTCCATGCCCACCAGCAGCGCCAGACGATCGCCCAGCAGCTCCTGCAGCGCGGCGAAGCGGCGCACGTCGCCCGAGGATTCCTTCACTGCCTGCAGGTTGGGGAATTCGGCGGCCAGCTCGGCGATCTGCGCCGGGCCGAAATCGGTCTTGTAGGCCACCGGGTTGTTGTACAGGATCACCGGCAGGTCGGTGGCGGCGATCACCGCGCGCACATGCGCGCCCATCTCGCGCCAGTCGGTGGAGTAGACGTAGGGCGGCAGCACCATCAAACCGCCGCAGCCGATCTCCTTGGCCGCCTTGGCCAGCGCCACCGCCTCACCGGTGGCCAGGCTGGCGATGCCCGGCACCACCGGCACACGGCCGTTCAAGGCGGTGACCAACGTGCGCAGGATCGCCACCTTGTCTTCCACGCTCAAGGTGGCCGCTTCGCCCAACGAGCCCAGCGGCACGATCGCGGTGCAGCCGGCGTCCACCAGTTGATTGGCGTGCTTGGCGAGGAAGTCGTGATCGATCTCGCCGGAGGCGGTGAACGGGGTGGTGATGGCCGGCAGCACGCCATGCCAGAACGCAGCAATACTCATGGATGATTCCCTTGCGAGTCGGAAGTGAACGGATCGGCCAGCGCCGCGAGGCGGACCGGGAACAACGGCGGCCGGCGGCCGGCGTCGGTGGAAAGCGCGGGCGGGCAGCGCCCAAGCTCGGCCAGCGCGGTGCCGCAGATGCGGCCCTGGCAGGCGCCCATGCCGCAGCGCGAAGCGAGCTTGGCATCGCGTGCATCGTTGAAGTTGTCCAGCGCGCCCAGCGGCACGTCTTCGCAGCGGCACACCAGCGTGTCGGGCTGCGCCAGCGCGCGGATGCGTGGATCAAGAGCGAACTGCCGTTGCAGCACCTCGGCGAACGCACGTGCGGCACGTCGCCGCGGCTGCAGGCGCAGCGCCGCGTCCGGCGCGTCGGCAGCCATGTGCCCGGCCATCGCGCCTTCGATCAACGCGCAATCGCGCCCGCCGATGCCGCAGGCCTCGCCGGCTGCAAAGACCTGCCGCACGCTGGTGCGCAGCAGTGCGTCCACATGCACCTGTTGATGCGCGCCGTACGCGTCGAGCCGGCAATCGAGCAGCTGTGCGAGTTCGGTGTTCGGCACCAGGCCATAGCCCACCGCCAGTTGATCGCAGGCAAGCCGCGTGCGGCCGGTGGGCCCTTCGATCTCGATTTCGCGCAGTTGCGTGTCGCCATGTGCGGCGACGACAAAGCTGCCGGCGCGATACGCCACTGCGCGCAATTGCAGGCGCAGCGCCACCGCCTGCGCGGCCTTGCCCGGCCAGCGCCACAACTGCAATGCGAACTGCCGCAACGCAGCCTGAGAGGTCTGTTCGTGGATGCCGAGCACCTGCGCCCCATGCCGTTGCAAGGTGGCCGCACTGGCCAGCAGCAGCGGGCCGCTGCCGGCGACCACCACGCGCTTGCCGGCCAGCGGCCAGCCCTGTTTGGCCAGCGCCTGCGCCGCGCCGGCGCCGGTGACGCCGGGCAAGGTCCAGCCCGGAAACGGCAGCAGCAATTCGCGTGCGCCGGTGGCCAGCACCAGCGCGGCGTAATGCAGTTGCAGGGAACCGTCCGGGCCATCGGCCAGCAGCCAGCCCGGCTGCGCCAGCAGGATCTGCGTCTGCGTCAGCAGCGTGATCGAGGCTGCGCCCTGCACCTGCCGCAACAGCGCGCGCGCATCGGCCGGCGCGCCGTGCCGCACATCGTTGCGCCACACCTGCCCGCCGGCACGCGGCTGCAGGTCGACCACGCCCACCCGCACGCCATGACTAGCCGCCGCCTGCGCCGCCGCCAGCCCGGCCGGGCCGGCGCCGATCACCAGCACATCGAAATGCTGCACGCGCTCAGCCATCGGTGCGCACCTGCATGCCGTCGCGCGCATCCACCAGGCAGGCGCGTCGCTGGCCGACGCCGTCGATGCGCACCCGGCATTCGAAACACACGCCCATGCCGCACAACGGCGCGCGCGGCTGGCCGCTGCACGAGTGCCGGAACTGCAGCGTCGCCTGCGCCACCGCAGCGGCCACGCTGGCGCCGGCCGGCACCTCGACCGCTTGCGCATCCACGTGCAGGCGCACCGTCGCGCTCATGCGGCGGCGCCCTGCACGGCGCGCGCCGGAGCGTACGGGCCGGGGTCGATGGCCGGGGTGCGACCGAGCAGGCTGTCCACGATCACCCGGGCGCTCCCCAGCGCCGTGGTGACGCCCAGCCCCTCATGACCGGCGGCCACCCACACATCGCGCCGGCCGGGCACCGCGCCGAGATACGGGCGCCCGTCCGGCGTGGCCGGGCGCAGCCCGGTCCACACCCGGATTGCCTGCAACTCGCGCAGCACCGGCAGATAGGCGAATGCGCGCTGCAGCATCTGCTGCAACACCGGCAGCGACAGCGCGCGGTCGTGCTCGCCGAACTGGCGCGAGGAGCCGATCAGGATCTGCCCGGTCGGCCGCGGCTGCACATTGAAGGCCACGCTGGTGGCGTCGGCGCCATGCGCCGAATCGGCATAGCCCAGTTCCAGTAGCTGATGCCGGATCAAACCAGGATGGCGGTCGGTGATGACCAGATGGCCCTTGCGCGGGCGCAGCGTCAGCTCAGGCAACAACTGCGGCAAGGCCACCCCGCTGGCCACCAGCACCGGGCCGGCCAACAGCTGGCCATCGTCCAGACGCACCCCATGCGCCTGCAGCTGCTCCACCTTGCGGCCGGCAAACAGCTGCGCGCCGGCCTTGCAGGCCAGGCTCGCCAGATGCCGCGCCACCCGCGGCGGGTACACCACGGCCTCAGCGGGCACGCGCATGCCGCCGGCCAGGCCCGCCACCAGTTGCGGCTCCAGTGCATACAACTGGCCGGCATCGACGGCGTCGGCATGCAGGCCGGCCGCCGCCAGCCGCGCGATCTTGGCCGGCACCGCCGCCAGTTCGCGCGCATCACGGGCCACCCACAGCGTGCCGCAGCGGCTGAATTCGGCCTCGCTCAGGTGTGCGAAGCGCTCCCACAGCCGCAGCGAATACGCCGACAACGCCAGCTCGGCCGGGTCGTCGTCCATCGCCACCAGGTGCCCCATCGCCGCCGCGGTGGACCCGCCGCCGATCGGCCCCGGCTCGACGATCGCCACGCGCAGCCCTTCGCACGCGGCCGCCTCGGCGCAGGCCGCGCCGACGATGCCCGCGCCCACCACGATCAGGTCGTAGCTGCGTCGCGTGGACGCTGCCGACGGCGCCGCATCGGCGGCCGGCGCGCTGCCAACTCCCTCCGGTGCGGGCCGCACCTCGTCCATCAGGCCACGATGCCCCAGGCGAACGGGTCGGCCGGGTCGATCAGCAGCTGCGCGCGTGCGGTGATGTAGGCGTGCCCGCTGATGCGTGGCGCAATGCCGCGCCCGCTGAGGCGATAGCTGCCTTCGAAGGCGCTGCCCAGAATGCCCTGCTGCACCCAGCGCTCGCCTTCGGCCAGCTTGCCGTCGGCGGCCAGGCAGGCCAGCTTGGCGCTGGTGCCGGTGCCGCACGGCGAACGGTCGTAGGCCAGCCCCGGGCACAGCACGAAGTTGCGCGCCACGCCGCTGCCGTCGGGCGCGCTGCCGTTGATTTCGATATGGTCGATCTCGCCACCGGCCTCGCCGGTGATGCCGGCCGCTTCCAGCGCCAGCCGGATCGCCTCGGTATAGGCGCTCAGCTCGCGCTGATGCGCCAGCTCCAGCGCACACGGCGCCTGCCCGGTGATGAAGAACCAGTTGCCGCCCCAGGCCACATCGCCACGCACCGGCCCGTAACCGGGCACGTCCACGTCCACGTCGGTGGCGACGCGATAGCTGTCGACATTGTCGACCGATACCGTGCCGTCTTCGGCCAGTTCCACGCCGACCGTGCCGACCGGCGTCTCGATGCGGTGCTGGCCCGGCGCAATGCGCCCCAGCTCGGCCAACGTGCGCACCACCCCGATGGTGCCGTGCCCGCACATGCCCAGGTAGCCGACGTTGTTGAAGAAGATCACCCCGGTGCAGGCGCCGGGGTCGCGGGCCGGCAGCAGCAAGGCGCCGACCATGGTGTCCGAGCCGCGCGGTTCGCAGGCGATCGCGCTGCGCCACTGGTCGAAATCGCGGCCAAACCGCTCGCGGCATTGCGCCAGATCGCCATCGCCCAGATCGGGGAAGCCGGAGAGGACCACGCGGGTAGGTTCGCCGGCCGTATGGGAGTCGATGACGTCGATGGTGTGCATGGCCCATGCTCCCACTGCCGGCTGGCGGACGACTAGCGTCCAATGCCAGTTGCAAATGCGGAAATCCGCATAATCGACAACCCGGTTCACAACCCCGCGTTTGCGCTAGGATCAATACAGGGCCGCGCCTTTCGTGCAGCCGTCAATCGTGACCGCCACCATGACGCCGATGGACCTCAACCTTCCCGCGCTGGAAATGCAGACGCTGTTCGATGCGCTGCCGGACGTGGTGTTCTTCATCAAGGACAGCGAGGGCCGCTACACCCACTGCAACCTGACGCTGGTGCGCCGGCTCGGACGCAAACTGCGCAGCGAAATCATCGGCCGCTCGCCGCTGGAAGTGTTCCCGCTGCCGCTGGGCGGCAGCTACATGATGCAGGACCGCCGCGTGCTGTGTGGCGAGCTCATCGACAACCAGCTGGAGGTGCATCTGTATCCCAACCGCCTGCCCGGCTGGTGCCTGACCTTCAAACGCCCGTTGTGCGAGGCCGATGAAGTGATCGGCGTGGTCGGCATTTCGCGCGATCTGGGCCAGCCCGACAGCCGGCACTCGGCGTACGAACGCCTGAGCCAGGTGATGGATCACATGCAGGCCAACTTCGGCGACAACCTGCGCGTGCAGAGCCTGGCCGACCTGGCCGGCCTGTCGGTGGCGCAGCTGGAACGGCATTTCCGCCGCGTGTTCCAGGTGACTCCGCAGCAACTGCTGACCAAGCTGCGCATCGAATCGGCGATGCGGCTGCTGTACGGCGACGACAGCATCGCCAGCATCGGGCAACGCTGCGGCTTTGCCGACCAGAGCGCATTCGCGCGTCAGTTCAAGGCAACCGTCGGCATGACCCCGCGCGATTACCGTGCGCTCAAGGGGCAGTTGTAGGCACGCAGACACAGGCTGACACACCGCTGGCACAAATGCCGAATTCGGCAGCATTGGCGATGCTGTGACGCTGCGGTTTGCGCGTGGCGTCGCACGGCAGTTGCAGCGCGCGGGATGTCGTACGGGCAGGACCGCGCTGACGGTCGCGTCAAGGCGACCCTGGGCCCGGATGGTAGAATTTGGGGTTTCCCCTACCGCGTTGCCAATGGCCAGCTTTTTCCGCCGTAACAAGCCCACCACGCCCGACAGCGCGCGTACCTCGCGCTATAGCCTGGAAGAACTGGCAGCCGCATTCCCCACCGCGCCGTCTGCCGCCACCCCGGCATCGCCGGTCGAGGCAACGCCGACTGCCGAATCCGGCACATCGGCCACACCAGCGTCACCCGCGCCTGCCGCACCCGCGCGCAGCGATGCGGTAACGCCGACGCCTGCCGCAACGCCACCTGCCGCGGCACCGGCCGACCAGCTTGCGCAGGACATCGCCGCGCGTACTGGCCAGGCGCAGAGCATTGCCGCAGTCCCCAACGCACCCACGCCGCCGGCCACGCCGGTGCCTGCGGCCCTGCAGGCGCTGCCCGATCCGCTTCCGTCTGCCGCGCCGCACGCTCCCACGGTAGTGGTGCCGCCACCGGTGGTCGTGCAGCCGCACAGCGCACCCGCGCAGCCGGCAGGCACGCCGGCACCGACGCCTGCGCAAGGCGCCGCGCCCGCAGTCGTACCGCCGACCGCAACGCCTGCTGCCACGCCTGTTGTCGTGACACCCGCTGTCGTGACACCTGCCGCCGCAACAGCTGCGCCCGCAGTGACACCGGCCGTCGCCGCGTCGCCCGCCGCCGCCGCGCCCAGCGTCGTCGCCCCGGCCGTGATCAGCGCCCCGGTGCCGGCCGGTTCCGACCACGACAGCATCGTCGGCCAGCGCGATGCGCTCCCGGCCGCCCCGGCCGGCAAGCCGGGCTGGCGCGACCGCCTGCGCAACAGCAGCTTCGCGCGCAGCTTCGGCGGCCTGTTCTCGCGCAACCCCAAGCTCGACGACGATCTGCTGGATGAAATCGAAACCGCGCTGATCACCGCCGACGTCGGCATCGGCGCCACCACCGCGCTGATCGACGGACTGCGCAAGCGCATGAAATCGCGCGAATTCGTCGATGCGCAGGCGATGTTCAAGGCATTGCGCGCCGACCTCATCGCGCTGCTGCAGCCGGTCTCCAAGCCGCTGGTCATCGACCGCTCGGTGACACCGTTCGTGGTGCTCACCGTCGGCGTCAACGGCGTCGGCAAAACCACCACCATCGGCAAGCTGGCCAAGCGCTTCAAGGACGACGGCAACAGCCTGATGCTGGCCGCCGGCGACACCTTCCGCGCCGCGGCGGTGGCGCAGCTGCAGGCCTGGGGCGATCGCAACGGCGTGGCCGTGATCGCGCAGGGGCAGAATGCCGATGCCGCCTCGGTGGCATTCGACGCGCTGCAGGCCGCCAAGGCGCGCGGCACCGAGGTGTTGATCGCCGACACCGCCGGCCGCCTGCACACCCAGACCGGGCTGATGAACGAGCTGGGCAAGATCCGCCGCGTGCTCGGCAAGATCGATGCCGCCGCACCGCACGAGGTGCTGATGGTCATCGACGGCACCACCGGCCAGAACGCCATCTCGCAGCTGCGCCAGTTCCATGCCGCGGTCGGCGTCACCGGCCTGGTCGTGACCAAGCTCGATGGCACCGCCAAGGGCGGCGTGGTGTTCGCACTGGCGCGCGAGTTCAATATCCCGATCCGCTTCGCCGGCATCGGCGAACGCCCGGAAGACCTGCGCGTGTTCGACCCGGTCGCCTTCGTCGATGCCCTGCTGCCGGAAGCCCCGGGCAGCTGAGTGGCAGAGGCCTGCCCGCATCTGCAGGCGCTGCAGGCAGGCTGCACGCTACGGGACGTGTCCGGCGACTGGTCGCGCGCCAGGCGTGTCCTGGAGTTCGCCCAGCCGTTGCCGGCGGCGTTGCGCAAGCAGGCGCGGCGCAATGCAGAGCTGGTCCATTACCATGCACCGGCCGCACCGCACTGGCCTGGCGATGAAGGCTTCTTCTGCGACCAATGCCGGGTTGGACTTGCGTTTCCGCTGCACTGATCGGCCCACCGCCATACGCGCACAGCCGGGCGTCATCCGCCCGCCGTCATCGCCTTCCTTCGCCAGCAGACCCCATGCCAGCCGATCACGCCACTGCCACCGCTGACGCCTTTGTCGACCGCCTGCTGCACTGGTTCGACGGCCACGGCCGCCACGACCTGCCCTGGCAGCATCCGCGCGCGCCCTACCGGGTGTGGCTGTCGGAAATCATGCTGCAGCAGACCCAGGTCGCGGTGGTCATTCCGTATTTCCACAAGTTCGTCGCCAGCTTTCCGACCCTGGCCGACCTGGCCGCAGCCGACAACGACAGCGTGATGGCGCATTGGGCCGGGCTGGGCTACTACGCACGCGCACGCAACCTGCATGCCGCTGCGCGGCAATGCGTCGCCCTGCACGATGGCGAGCTGCCACGCGATATCGAGGCGTTGCTGGCGTTGCCCGGCATCGGCCGCAGCACCGCCGGCGCGATCCTCAGCCAGGCCTGGAACGACCGCTTCGCGATCATGGACGGCAACGTCAAACGCGTGCTGACGCGCTTCCACGGCATTGCCGGCTATCCCGGCCTGCCGGCGATCGAAAAGCAGTTGTGGCAACTGGCGACGACGCACGTGGCGCAGGTGCCGGCCGGTCGCCTGGCCGACTACACCCAGGCGCAGATGGATTTCGGCGCCACGCTGTGCACACGCGCCAGACCGGCCTGCGTGCTGTGCCCGCTGCAGGACGCTTGCGTGGCGCGCCGCGATGGCCTGGTGGAGGCACTGCCCACGCCCAAGCCCGGCAAGGCGTTGCCCGAGCGCGAAGCCACCGCCTTGCTGCTGGAAAACGCAGACAGGCAGATCCTGCTGCAGCGCCGCCCGCCGACCGGCATCTGGGCCTCGCTGTGGACGCTGCCGCAGGCCGAAACCGACAGCGGCATGCGCGCATGGTTCGACAAACACCTCGATGGCAACTACGACCGCGCCGACGCATTGCCGCCGATCGTGCACACCTTCAGCCATTACCGGCTGCATCTGCAGCCCTTGCGCCTCGGCAAGGTCGCGCTGCGCCCGGCGGTACGCGACAATGACAACCTGCGCTGGGTCGCCCGCGCCGACCTCGCATCGCTGGGCCTGCCGGCGCCGATCCGCAAACTGCTCGACGCCATTTAGGCGCGCCCAAAGGAATCCGCATGTCCCGCACCGTGTTCTGCCAGTATCAGCAATGCGACACCGAAGGCCTGGAGTTTGTGCCGTATCCCGGAGAACTCGGCCAGCGCGTGTTCGCGCAGATCGGCAAGAGCGCATGGCAGGCGTGGCTGGCGCACCAGACCATGCTGATCAACGAAAACCGGCTCTCTCCGCGCGACCCCAAGCACCGCGCGTTTCTCGAAGCCGAGTTGCAGAAGTTCCTGTTCGAGCGCAACGCCGACAAGCCGGATGGCTATGTCGCGCCGATGGGCGAAGCGTAAGCACGTCAGGATTCAGCGCGGCCAATAGACCACTGCGCTCACTGCCGGACAGGCGCGGCCGGTGACCGGGATCGGCGTGCACCACATGTGCCCTCAAGATCCTGCGCAACATCTGCCTCGGGCCGAGCACTGCTGGCCGCGGCTTTAGCCGTTCTCAGACAGGACAGAACGAGCGCAGCGCAGGATAGACCTGCAGCGCAGCAGCCGCTACACGATCGCAGCGACCATCTGCAGGCGACATCCGGGCATCGCACTGCCCGGATGCGTGCGCCTCAACCGACGCCGGTCGGCCCGTCCAGCAGCATGCGGATCCGCTTGAGCAGCTCCTTCTGCGTGTACGGCTTGTTGACCACGTCGAACTCCGCACCGCCCACATCGGTGCGCTGGATACTGGCATCGGCATAGCCGGTGGTCAGCAGGATCTTGATCCTGGGCAGCATGCGCCGCGCCTCGCGCGCCAGCACCACGCCATTCATGCCGCCGGGCATGATCAGGTCGGTGAACACCGCGTCCACTTCCGGATGCCGCTCCAGCACCTCGATCGCCTCGCGTCCGCTGGATGCGGTCAGGATGCGATAACCGGCCCCTTCCAGGAACATCCGCGCCACCACCGCCACATCCGGTTTGTCTTCCACGACCAGGATGGTTTCGTTGCCGCCCTTGTCGATCGCGCGGCCCTTGCCGGCCTGCAATTCGTTCTCGAACTCGCTGGAGGCGGGAAAGTACAGCCGCACCGTGGTGCCTTCGCCCACTTCGCTGTAGATGCGCACGGTGCCGCCGGACTGCTTGACGAAGCCGTACACCATCGACAGGCCCAGGCCGGTCCCCTGCCCCTCGTCCTTGGTGGTGAAGAACGGCTCCATGACCCGGCTGGCGACTTCCGGCGGCATGCCCGAGCCGGTATCGCTCACCGCCAGGCTTACGTAACGGCCCGGTGCCAGCTGGTGATACATGGCCAGATCGTGGCTGGTGATTTCCACATTCTGGGTCTGCACGGTCACTTCCTTGCGCTCGGACTGCGCCATCGCATCGCGCGCATTGATCAGCACGTTCAACAGCGCCACTTCGGCCTGGGTGGTATCGATCTGGCAGTTCCACAGCCCCTCTTCCAGCGACTGCCGCAGGCTGATGCCGCCCCCCAGCGTGCGCTCGGCCATGTTGTTCATGCCCGACACCAGGCCATTGAGATTGACCACCCGCCCCCGCAATTTCTGCTTGCGCGAAAACGCCAGCAATTGCTGGGTCAGGGTGGCCGCCTTGGCCGCGGCCGTTGCGGCATGTTCGGCGCTGAAGGCGATGCGTTCGACGTTCCTGGCGGCATCGCCGGAGACCATCATCTGGATCACTTCCAGATGCCCGGACATCACCTGCAGCAGATTGTTGAAATCGTGCGCGATGCCGCCGGTCAACTGTCCCAGCGCTTCCATCTTCTGCGCCTGGCGCAAGGCGTCCTCGGCATCGCGGCGGCGGCTCACGTCCAGCTGCGAACCGAAGAAGTAGACCAGGTTGCCTTGCTCGTCGAACACCGGCGAGACGAACAGCGCGTTCCAGAACGAGGAGCCATCCTTGCGATAATTCAGCACCTCGGTGGCGAATTCGCGACGTTGCTCGATGGACTCACGCACGTCCTGCACGCTGGCCGGATCGGTTTCCGGGCCCTGCAGGAAACGGCAGTTGTTGCCGATGATCTCCTCGGACGAATACCCGGTCATCTCCAGGAACGCCCGGTTGGCGAACACGATCGGATTGTCGGGCAGGTGCGGGTCGGTGACCGTCATCGGCATCCGCGTGGTTTCCACCGCGGCAAAAAAGATATCCGAGCGATGCTTCTCCACAGGCAGGCTGCGAGATTCGCCGATGTGAGGCGCCCGTGGCTCTCCGTTACCAGGATCGTTCAAGTGCATGTTCTCCGCGGGGCGATTCCCGTGGCGACAGTGTAGTGAGGGCCGGTGAGCCGATCCCTCACATCCATGAGCCTTTGCCGTACGGCCGCAGCGGCCGATGCAACCCGGCGCGCGGGATGCCGCACTCGCCAGGGCGGAGCTCATGAGCGCAGGCACGGTTGAACGCCTGGCGCCCGCTGCTCATCGGCGCAGCAGGCCGTCGCGGTGACGGCGCCAGGCCTTCAGCGCCGGTATTCCTTCGGGTCCAGAAACTCGGCCAGACACGAACCCACACGCAGTGCCTGCTCGCGCGCATCGCCGCGGTATTCGCCCTGTCCGGCGCCTTCGATCGTGGCGATCGGCGAAGGGTGGTCGCGGTGATACACGAACGCCGTCGACGACCACTGGGTCTGTCCAGGCGCCTGACTTTCCATCGTTTCCACGCGGAACTCACCGCAGTAGCCGTGAATCAACGTGCGTCGAAGTGTTCTGTGCGTCATGCGCGGAAGTATCGCCACGCGCAGTTGAAGACCACGTGGAAAACCACCGCCGCAGGCGCCAGGCCTGCCGGCAAACGCAAGAATTCCATCCGCAGCAATCGCCGCCACGTGGCATCGACAAAACGAAGCAAGAGAGTTTGCACATCCGGCGATTGCCGGGACGCCTTGCGAACGAAGGCGTGGAAATGGTGGCCGAGGACGGAATCGAACCGCCGACACGGGGATTTTCAATCCCCTGCTCTACCAACTGAGCTACTCGGCCACTATCGCAACATGCTGCCTGCGTTACGAGGACGCGCATCATAGCGAGCAGGCGCAGTTTGAGCAAGCATTGTGATGAACTTTGTTGCGGGCCGGCGCGGTGAGCGTGCTTTCCTGCGCCGGTTCACGCCGCACGGCGGGCGGCATGGCCTAGCCTGCGCAGGTCCCGAGGAGATTGTCATGCGCCTGCCCCGCCTGCTGTTGTCGTTCGCCTTGCTGCTGCCGTTGATGGCCGCGGCCCAACAGCCGGTACGCGCAGTGCCGCAACTGGACATCTCCCGCTACGCCGGCCAGTGGCACGAGATCGCGCATCTTCCGGTGTCGTTCCAGAAGAAGTGCCGCAGCGACATCACCGCCAGCTACACCTTGCGCGACGATGGCCTGATCGGCGTGCGCAACGGCTGCCGCAGCGCCGATGGCGAGCTGACCCAGGCCG
This sequence comes from Xanthomonas arboricola pv. guizotiae, assembly GCF_002940205.1. GTDB lineage: Bacteria > Pseudomonadota > Gammaproteobacteria > Xanthomonadales > Xanthomonadaceae > Xanthomonas > Xanthomonas arboricola_C. The sequence continues at coordinate 56,729 of NZ_MDSK01000016.1, read as the reverse complement.
AGGGAGTGGCACGGCCGGTCGAGGGCCGGCCCGGGCAGCTGCAGGTGCGCTTTGCGCCGGAGTGGCTGAGCTGGTTGCCGCTGGTGTGGGCCGACTACTGGGTGATCGCGCTCGACCCGGACTACCAATGGGCGATGGTCGGCGAACCGGATCGCAAGTATCTGTGGATCCTGTCGCGCTCGCCACAGATGCCGCGCGCGCAGCTCGAGCAACTCAAGGCGCAGGCCACGCAGATGGGCTATGACCTGTCGCCGCTGATCGTGGCTGCGCCCTTGCGTTGACGCCAGCAGCCTGAACGCAGGCCGTGCTGCGTGGTGTGCCGCAACGCCTGCGCACGGACACGCCGCAAGGCAGCAAGGCAGCGTCCGTACTGCGTAGTATTCTTGGCGCCGCCTTACACCCGCCAAGGACCTCAGTACATGCGTCGTGCCTCCCGTCTCCTGATCCTGTCGCTGGCCTGCGGCCTGCTGCTGAGCGCCTGCGGCGGTGCGGTCCGCCGCGTGTCCGAGCCGGCCGCCAGCATCCAGCAACTGACCGTGCGTGCCGACGGCACCTGGTCGGTGGATCTGCGGCTGCAGAACTACAGCAGCATCCCGATGCAGTTCGAACGCGTGGCGCTGGAGATTTCCGCCGGCGACCAGCTGGCCGGCAAGCTCGACCAGAACGTCGGCATCTCGATCGGCCCGGAAACCGCCGACGTCGTGACCGTCAGCGTGCAGCCAACCTCGCTGGGCCGCCTCACCGTGGCCGATGTGCTCGCCAGTGGCCGCTCGCTGCCTTACGCGCTCAAGGGCACGGTGTGGGCGACGCCGCAGGACAAGAAGCAGCGCGATTTCAGCGTCGAGTCGCGCAACACGCTCAGCCCGGCCCCCGGCCTCAACGGCGTGCTGCGCTGACGCGCACGCCTTCCCGCACGCATTTGAAGGATTCCGCATGAGCAGCTACACCGCCCCGCTGACCGATTTCCGCTTCGCCCTGCACGACGTGCTCGGCGCGCAGGCCCTGTTCGCCCGGCTCGGCTATGCCGACGCCAGCACCGACATCATCGACGCCGTGCTCGAAGAAGCCGGCCGCTTCACCGCGCAGGTACTGGCGCCGCTCAACAGCATCGGCGACGAAATCGGCTGCGCCTTCGACAAGAACAGCCACGCGGTGACCACCCCACCCGGCTTCCGTGCGGCCTACGACCAGTTCGTGGAAGGCGGCTGGAATGGGCTCACCGCCGAAACGCAATTCGGCGGCCAGGGCATGCCGCACACGCTGGGCGTGCCGTTGAGCGAAATGATCAACGCCGCCAACCTGGCCTGGGGCAACTTTCCGCTGCTATCGCACGGCGCGATGGAAGCGCTGCGCCAGCACGGCGAAACCTGGCAGCAGGATGTCTTCCTCAAGCCGCTGATCGACGGCCGCTGGACCGGCACCATGTGCCTGACCGAGCCGCATTGCGGCACCGACCTGGGCCTGCTCAAGACCCGCGCCGAGCCCAACGCCGACGGCAGCCATGCCATCACCGGCACCAAGATCTTCATCACCGCCGGCGAGCACGACCTCACCGACAACATCGTGCATCTGGTGCTGGCCAAGTTGCCGGATGCACCGGCCGGCGCCAAGGGCATCTCGCTGTTCGTCACCCCCAAGTTCAAGGTGGACCGCGACGGCAACGTGGGCGAACGCAACGCGCTGCACTGCGGCTCGATCGAGCACAAGATGGGCATCAAGGGTTCGGTGACCTGCGTGATGAACTTCGAAGGCGCGCAGGGCTACTTGGTCGGCCAGCCGCACAAGGGCCTGCAGGCCATGTTTACGATGATGAATACCGCGCGCCTGAGTGTGGGTCTGCAGGGCATCGGGCTGTCCGAGCGCGCCTATCAGAACGCCTTGCGCTACACCCGCGAGCGCCTGCAGTCGCGCGCGCTCAGCGGCGCCAGGTTTCCCGACAAGCCGGCCGACCCGATCATCGTGCACCCGGACGTGCGCCGCATGCTGCTGACCATCAAGTCGCTGACCGAAGGCAGCCGCCTGCTCGCGCTGCACGCCGCCAGCCTGGTCGACATCAGCCACCGGGGCGAGACCGAGCAGGAACGCGCCGACGCCGAGACCCTGGTGAGCTTCCTCACCCCGATCTCCAAGGCCTGCCAGACCGAGTGGTCGATCGAGAACACCTACCATGCGCTGCAGTGCTTCGGCGGCCACGGCTATATCCGCGAATACGGCATGGAGCAGCTGGCCCGCGACGCACGCATCACCACCATCTACGAAGGCACCACCGGCATCCAGGCGCTGGACCTGATCGGCCGCAAGACCGCTGCCAGCCAGGCGGCGGGACTGAAGCTGTTCCTGGCCGATGTCGAACGCTTCGCCAACGCGCAGCAAGATACGCCGGCGCTGGCCGAGTTCATCAAGCCGCTGCGTGACAAGTGCAGCGAGTGGGCGATGCTGACCCGCGACGTGCTCGATCGCGCCGCCCGCAACCCGGACGAACTCGGTGCCGCCAGCTACGACTACCTGTTCTATTCCGGCTATGTGGTGCTGGCGTACTGGTGGGCGCGCAGCGTGGCCGCTGCCGATGCTTCCGCGCACAGCGAGGAGTTCAAGCGCGCCAAGCGCGAAACCGCCCGCTTCTATTTCGCGCGCGTGTTGCCGCGCACGCTGACCCATGCCGCCACCATCCGCAGCGGCGCAGCGCCGTTGATGACGCTGGAAGCGGAGTTGTTCGGCGAAGCCTGAGCAAGCGCAATCGTCGCGGCGGGCTGCCACTGTCGTAGCAGCGGACCTGGCCGCGACGAGGCAGTACCGATCGGCAAGACGTCGCGCCCAGGTGCGCTCCTACGGCAACATCCCAGGATTTCCGCCGCCGTCGTAGGAGCGGACCTGGCAGCGACGAGGCGGTACCGCTCGGCAAGACGTCGCGCCCGGGTGCGCTCCTACGGCAACACCGCAGGATTCCGCCGCGGTCGTAGGAGCGGACCTGGCCGCGATGAGGCGGCCCCGATCGGCCAGACCTCGCGCCCAGGTGCGCGCCTACGGCAACACCGCAGGATTTCCGCCGCCGTCGTAGCAGCGGACCTGGCCGCGACAAGGCAGTACCGATCGGCAAGACGTCGCGCCCAGGTGCGCGCCTACGGCAACACCGCAGGATTTCCGCCGCCGTCGTAGCAGCGGACCTGGCCGCGACAAGGCAGTACCGATCGGCAAGACGTCGCGCCCAGGTGCGCGCCCACGGCAACATCGCACGATTCCGCCGCTGTCGTAGCAGCGGACCTGGCCGCGACAAGGCAGTACCGATCGGCAAGACGTCGCGCCCAGGTGCGCGCCTACGGCTAAACAAGGCCTGCAACGCGTCCGAACATTGTGCGCAGCGCGGCGGCATCGCGGTCGGAGCGGCTGGGCAGGGACGTGCCGATCCCTGATTGCAAGACGCGTGATTGCAAGACGCGCGCCAAAGCCGTTCGCTGCGATACACAAACTGTCAACGATCGGGTATAAGCTGTTTTCCCGATGGAGACAGACACGCACGCAGGTGATGTGATCTTCCCCGGAGGCTCTTCTGCTCCGGTCGCGGGCAGTGCTGTCGCTGCGATCCAGCCACTTCCCACCTTGCGCCTGCTGTCGCTCGATGCGCATGGTCGCGTGCTGGACTGGATCAACTGGCAGGACGCCGCCTGTCTGTACGCACGCGATGCGGTGTCCTGGACGCTGGGCGAGCCCTGCATGCAGATCCATGGTGGCATCTCGCGCCTGACCGGCGAGCGCAGCATGCTGGAATTGCATCCCATCATCGCCGCGCGCGGGCACGCGCGTTCGCGTGCGCTGGACCCGACCCCGACGCTCAGCAACACCGCCCTGTTCGCGCGCGACGCGCAGCTGTGCATGTATTGCGGCCAGCACTTCAGTCGCCCGCACCTGACCCGCGATCACGTCATGCCGGTCTCCAAGGGCGGCCGCGACAGCTGGGAGAACGTGGTCACCGCCTGCTTCCAGTGCAACTCGCGCAAGGCCAACCGGACGCCACAGCAGGCGCAGATGCCGTTGCTGGCCGTGCCGTACCGGCCGAGCTGGATCGAACACCTGATCCTGTCCAACCGCAACATCCTCTCCGACCAGATGGCATTCCTGCGCGCGCAGCTGCCCAAGCGTTCCAAGCTGTCGCTGTAGCCAACTGGTCACTCGTTGCGACTGCTGGCCGGTCAGTGGCCGAGCAACCTTCGAATGCGTGCCAACATAGCCACGCGCAGTTGTTGAGCCTGGCCGCGCGTACCGCTGTCCCACTCGCGCAGCGTTGGCAGCTCTACGTGCGGGCCGTGTATCTGACCTGACGTCCCGTGACCACGGCGCCCAACGCATGAGGCACCCCTGATACGGCCGAGCTTCCGCCGCCCCACACAGGCGCGCCAGGGGCCGCGTGATCGAGAACGCCCGGCGGAACCGCTACATCGTCAGGTGCGGCAGATTGCCGCAGATGTCCGTGAGCGCCGCGCGCCCCGGGCGCGACGGCGCGCGTGCCCATCACTTCCCGCTGACAGCTGAACCGGTTTGCTTGCCGGGCCTTCGCATGGGGAGGACAATACGGCTTCAGAACATTGACACGATGATGATCGACACCACCCGCTATCCGCGCCTGTCCCGCATCCAGACCCCCGACGATCTGCGCACTTTCGACGAAGCCGATCTGCCCGCGATCGCCGAAGAGCTGCGCGCCTACCTCATCGAATCGGTGGGCAAGAGCGGCGGGCATTTTGCGGCCGGCCTGGGCGTGATCGAACTCACCGTCGCCCTGCACTACCTGTATCAGACCCCGGTCGATCAGCTGGTGTGGGATGTGGGCCATCAGACCTATCCGCACAAGATCCTCACCGGCCGCCGCGACCAGATCCACACGGTCAAGCAGAAGGACGGCGTGGCGCCGTTCCCCAAGCGCGAAGAGAGCATCTACGACACCTTCGGCGTCGGGCATTCCTCGACCTCGATCTCGGCCGCGCTGGGCATGGCGATCGCCGCGCAGCGCAACGGCGACGAGCGCAAGGTGGTGGCGGTGATCGGCGACGGCGCGATGACCGCCGGCATGGTCTACGAGGCGCTCAACCACGCCGGCGGCATGGACCCGGAGCCGAACCTGCTGGTGATCCTCAACGACAACCGCATGTCGATCTCCGAAGCGGTCGGCGGGCTGACCAAGATGCTGGGGCGTGCCAGCGGCAGCCGCACCCTCAACGCCATCCGCGAGGGCGGCAAGAAGATCCTCGGCGACAAGAAGAACAACCCCACCGCGCGCTTCGTGCGGCGCTGGGAAGAACACTGGAAGGGCATGTTCGTGCCGTCCACGCTGTTCGAGGAAATGGGCTTCCACTACACCGGCCCGATCGACGGCCACGACCTGCCCGGCCTGGTCGGCGCACTGAAGACCCTGAAGACGCTCAAGGGCCCACAGCTGCTGCACGTGATCACCACCAAGGGCAAGGGCTACGAGCTGGCCGAAGGCGACCAGATCGGCTATCACGCCGTCGGCCCGTTCGACCCGAGCAAGGGCCTGGTCGCCAAGGCCGGCGCCAGGAAACCAACCTATACCGATGTCTTCAGCGACTGGGTCTGCGACATGGCCGCGGCCGAACCCAGGCTGCTGGTGATCACCCCGGCGATGCGCGAGGGCTCGGGCCTGGTGCGTTTCAGCAAGGAACATCCGCAGCGCTATTTCGACGTGGCGATCGCCGAGCAGCATGCGGTGACGCTGGCCGCCGGCATGGCGACCCAGGGCGCCAAACCGGTGGTGGCGATCTACTCCACGTTCCTGCAGCGCGGCTACGACCAGCTGGTGCACGACGTGGCGGTGCAGAAGCTCGACGTGCTGTTCGCGATCGACCGCGGCGGCGTGGTCGGCCCGGATGGCGCCACCCATGCCGGCAACCTGGACCTGAGCTTCCTGCGCTGCGTCCCGCACATGGTGGTGATGGCGCCGGCCGACGAGGCCGAATGCCGCCAGATGCTCACCACCGGCGTGCGTTACGAAGGCCCGGCGGCAGTACGTTACCCGCGCGGCACCGGCCCGGGCAGCGCGCTCGACGCATCGCTCACCAGCCTGCCGATCGGCAAGGCGCAGCTGCGTCGCAGCGGCACGCGCATCGCCCTGCTGGGTTTCGGCGCCAGCGTGGACGCCGCAGAAGCGGTCGGCCGCGAGCTCGGCCTGACCGTGGTCAACATGCGCTTCGTCAAACCGCTCGACAAAGCCATGCTGCTGGAACTGGCCAAGAGCCACGAAGGCTTCGTCACCATCGAAGACAACGTCGTTGCCGGCGGCGCCGGCTCGGGCGTGGCCGAACTGCTCAACGCCGAAGCGGTCACCATGCCGATGCTGCACCTGGGCCTGCCGGACAGCTTCCAGCACCATGCCAGCCGCGAAGACCTGCTGGCCGAGGCCGGCATCGACCAGGCCGGCATCCGCGCCGCCGTGCTCAAGCGCTGGCCGCAGCTGATGGCAGGCAAGCCGCCCGCGTTGAATGCCGCTGCAGGCTGAGGCCTGCGCTGGTCGCACGCGGCGGCAGTGGCGGCAGGTGCTTGCAAAAATTGCCTGCCTGTGCCGGCACTGCCGGATGCCGCGTGCTGACGCGGACGTAGTGACCCGCGACACGACCGATCGCGCGCGATGACGCATCAGACCTGCGGCACCGCCCCGGTGCGTGCAAACACCTCCACCAGCCGCACGATGCGCGCCTGCGCAGCGATGTCGTGCAGCTCTGCCTGCAATCTACGCACGCCCGCCGGCAGCTCGGTGGCAGCCAGTGCCTCGCGCAACAGCGCAGGCAGGCCGTCCAGCTCGCGCAGCCACCGCGACGCACCTGCGCTGTGCAGGCGCGCGGCATGGTCGAACTGATCGTAATCCAGCGGGTAGACGATCGACGGCAAGCCCGCGGCCAGGCAGGCATACAGGATGCCGGCACCGCCATGGTGGACGACCAGGTCGTAGCGATGCAGCTGCTGTGCGTAGTCCACGTATGGCAGGCGCTGGTAGTTGCCGTGCGTCTGCGCTGGCGGCGCGGCGGTATCGCCATCGCTGAAGTGGAAGATCACCTGCGGAAACTGCACTGCGACGGCACGCAGCACCTGGTCCATCCGCTGCTTGACCCATTGCAGATGGGTGCCCAGCGTCACCAGCACATGCCGACGACCGGGGACGAACTGCGGCGGCGCCACCGCCGCCGGCGGCGTGCACAGCTGCGGCCCGACGAAATGTACCGCCGCCGGCCAGCGCCGCGCCAACTCGAACGACGGCAGCCCCAGGGCCAGGATGCAGTGCGGCGAATACACCGCCTCGCTGCGATCGCTGCGATAGATCGCCGGCAATCCGGATGCGCGCATCTGACGGCGGTAACACAGATGCAGGCTCCGTTTGAAGCCACGCGTCAGCCGCCGCGCCATCGCCTGCCAGATCCGCTGCGCTGGCGTGGATGGCGGAAGCAGGCCGCCGAAATACGCCGGAGGCCCGTCGCCGGTTTCGATCACGCAGGGCGACGGCATGCTGGTCCACCAGGCGATGCCCATCGCCTGCGCCGCCAGCCCCGCGCTGGGCAGGGTGAAATCGGCGATCACCAGGTCCGGCCTGCGCTCGCGCCAGCGCTGCCGTACCGCATCGCCCACCCGCGCCATCAGGCCAAGCGCGCGGTGCAACTGTCGGCGCAGCCGCAAGGGATTGTGGCCTACCGCATGCGGTGGGTTGGCAATATCGAGCAGGTGCCGGTCGGCTTGCGCATCCAGCACGCCGACCGCGCTCAGTCCGCATGCACGGATGCGCGCCAGTGCCGCCGGCGTGCTGATGACCTGCACATCGTGATGTGGCGCCAGCTGCCGGGCGATCGCCAGGATCGGATGCAGATGCCCGCTATACGGCGGCGCAATCAGATCAATGCGCATGTGCCCTTCCCTGCGCTGCCCGCTCGACCCGCGCGATGAAGGCCTGGCACTCGGCCAGCACCGTCGCATCGCGCAGATAGTGCAGATGCCCGCAGGCAGGCGTCAGATCTGGCGCACCGGCGAACAGCGCGCGCGAGATCCAGTCGCCGCGGCCCTGGACGACGCGCAACTGCCCGAACGCCGCAGGCGCATCGCACACCGGGCCATAGGCGAACACCGCAAGACGCGTGCGCAGCGCCTGCGGCAGCCGTAAGGCCGTCAGCAACTGCAGGCCACAACTGCCGGCCAGCAGTACCGTCGTCGGTGCCTGCTCCAGCAGCGCCGCCACGCGCAAGCGATCCGCATCGGCAACGCGTGCGGTGCGCGCGGCCAGATACTGGCGCGCGTTGGACACGCTGGCGCGCCACAGCGGCATGTGCCGGTGCGGTGGACTATCGAGGCAATACGGATAATTGCAGTCGATCAGCCGCCGGCCCCGGCCTTGCAGCTGCTGCAGAAAATGCTGTTGCTGCCTGCTCAATGCGCAACTCTCCGGATCGCTTTGCCCGGTGAGGAAGGCGACTTGCAGGGTGGCGCCGTCAGTCCGCACGAAAATGCCCATCCGGCAACACGCGATAACGCCGGGTGCGCCAGCGGATCGTGCGCACCAGCACCGCATGCAGCAGATGCAGCGGCTGCAGGCACTCCGCAACGATCGACAGCAGCGGACGGTGGCGAACCGCACCGCTCACCCGCCATTGCACCAGGCACAGCAGCAGCGCACGCAGCAGCACGGTGCCCAGCACCCAGGCCAGCGCCGGCCAGCTCGCCTGCACGCAGGCACAGGCCAGCAAGGCCAGCAGCAGCAACGGCGGCAGCCCCTGCAGCACGCCGATCGCCGAGCGCACGCCCACGCTCTGCCGACGCAGCAGGATCGATGCGAACAGCATCCATCGATGCATCTGGCGTGCGTAGCTGGCCAGATCCGGCATCGCGGTGCGCATCGCCACCGGCGCGACGGATTGGCGGAGTCGCCCGCCGCGCTCACGCACCAGGGTGGCAACGGCCAGATCGTCGGTGAGCTGCTGCAGCAACGCGGCAAACCCGCCCCAGGCACGCAGCTGCTCGGTACGCGCGGCATAGCACATGCCGTTGATGGTCAGCGGCGCGGCGAACGGCAACCAGCCCAGATAGGTCAGCGCCGCATTGTTGTTGACGAACTGCGACAACAGCCGGCCTGGCAGCGTGGTGCTGTCCTGGTAGTACGGCAGCGCGGTGACCATATCGGCGTCGGTGAGATCCTGCAGCAGGCGTGCGAGCGCGCTGGCGCTCAGCTGTGCATCGTCGTCGAGGACCAGGCTGATCGGCGCGCGCACATGCGCCAGCGCGTGCTCGAGCTTCCAGGCCTTGGGGTTGATGCCGGCTGGCGCGGCCGGCACCCGCATGCGCTGGATGCGTGCATGCGGATGCAGCGCGACCAAGGCGTCGGCAACGCTATTTCCCGGGATGTCGTCCGCATCCAGCAACCAGACAAACTGGGCGGCCGGCAGCGCCTGCAGGTTGGCCGCAAGCACCTGCTGCAAATGCGCATCGCCCCCCAGCACCGGCTGCAGGATCGTCACCTCGGCCTGGGTTGCGGTGGCGCCACCCGCTGGCAGTGCGCGTGCACCACGCAGCACCCACAGCACTGCAGCCGTCTTGACCATCAGCACCGCCAGGTAGGCGGCTGCCACTATCGGAACGACTACGCCCACTGCGCCGCCTGCCAACCCACGAACGCCTCGATGCCCTGCTCCAGGCTGACGCTGGGCGGCCCGAGATCGGCGAGCGTGCGTCGTGGGTCGAAGGTCTTGGAATAGGCGAACGCACCCACGCCGAAGCGCGTGATCGGCGGCTCGCCGCGCAGGCGCAGCACGCGATACGCCGCTTCCACCACGCTGGCCATGCGCAGTGCGGTAGCGATGCGCACCTCGCGTTGCGGCAGCGGCAGCTGCAGGCGCGTGAGCAGGTCCAACAGCAACTGCTGCAGATCCACCGGCTGCGCATTGGTGAGGTTGTAGGCCGGCTGCAACTGCGGCGCGGTCGCAGCGCGATAGAGGTAATCGCACAGCGTATCGATGTAGATCAGGTCGCCGATCACCGGCTGCGTCTGGCCGACGAAGCGTGGCAGCGCCCCCTTGCGCGCAGCGGCGATCACGCGCGGGAACAGCACCGTGTCTCCCGGCCCGAACACCGCACGCGGGCGCAGCACGGATTTGTCGCCCGGATACTGCTCCAGCAGCGTTTCGCCAAGGTATTTGGTCTGCGCGTAGGTGTTGACGAACGTCGGCCCGATCGGGCTGTGCTCGCTGAGCTCGTATTGATGCTCCTCGCGATAGAACACCGAACTGGACGAGACATACAGCAGACGCGGGCAGCCATGGCGCTTGCAGAAGTCGATGAGGTTGGCGGTGGCCTGGACGTTGTGCCGCTGGAACTGCGCGCGCGTGCCCCACGGCGAGGCCAATGCCGCAGCGTGGATCACCACATCCGGCTGCCACTGCAACGAGAACGGCTGGCTCAGATCGATGCGATGGTAGTTGGGCAGATCGCTGGCGCGACGACCGATGCCGTGGATCTCCACGCCCGGCTGCCCCTGGAAACGTCGCAGGAAGGAGCCACCGACAAAGCCGGATGCACCGGTCACGAGAATACGCAGGCTCATCGCCACTCCGGTTGATAACGGTCAAGACTGGGTTGGCAGTGCGACGGCAGGATGGCCAACTCCGGGTGCGCATGCGACAGCGCGTGCAGCTGCTGCACGGTGCGCCGGAACGCGCGCCAATCGTGCATCAATAGACGTGTGGGCCAGGCAGGCCACTGCAGCGCAGACCAGGTCGCCGACGACCACACCGCGTCGGCGCACAGCAACACCTCGCGGTCGCGTTGATCGCGCAACCACAGGCCCATCTGCCCGGGCACGTGTCCGGGCAACGGCACGGCCAGCACGCTGCCGTCTGCGAACAGATCGTAGGCCGCGCCCAGGCCGCGCCAGGCGCCGGTCAGCGCACGCAACGGCGCCTGCTCGGCAAACTGCAGGCGGCGATCGAAATCCTCCGGGAGCAGCTGCGGCAACAAGGCACGCCGCAGGCCGCCGATGCGCGAACAACCGCGCAGTTGTTGATAGTCGGCGCGCAGGCACAGGAAGCGCGCGTTGGGCAGATCGCGCAGGCCACCGACATGGTCGGCATGGAAGTGCGAAATCAGGCACCAGGCGATCTCCTCCAGCTGCACGCCGCGGCGTGCCAGCTGTGCGCCCAACGTTTCGTGCGCGGGCAGGCGCACCGGCGTGGTCCAGCGATACAGGCGCTCGGGCCAGGGATCGGTCGCGCGGAAAAAATGCTCGGCATACCCGGTGTCGTACAACAGCGCGCCGCGCTGCGGATGCCGGATCAGCACGCTCAACGCAGGGAACTCCACGGCATGCCAGTGGCCATCCGCACGCACCATGCGCTCGCAGTGGCGGCAATGGCCGATGCGCAGCAACTCGATCGACACGCGCGGCGGCATCAGGGCGCGACCTGGTCGGAACATGCCACGCCCTAGTACCGCAACACCATGCCGCCGATCGCCAGCCCGGCACCGGTGCCGAGCAGCGCAACCAGATCGCCACGCTGCACGCGTTGTTCGATCCGGGCGTGATGCAGGGCATGCGGCAGCGAGGCGGCGACCTGGTTGCCGGTGGTTTGCAGGATGCGAATCACCTGATCGGGTCGCAGCCCCAGCGCCTGCACCACATGATCCAGACCGCCACCGGAGGCCTGGTGCGGCACCAGGCAGCGCAACGCTGCCGTGGTGGTGCCGGCCTCGCCCAGCAGTCGTTCCCAGAATGCAGGCAGATGGCGTGCCGCGAACCGGTAGGCGCCGCGCCCATCCATGCGGAAGCTGCGCAAGGCCTCGGGCGACTGTTCTTCGCCGCGCGGATAGCGGGTGCCGCCGCCGCGGATGCAGCACAGCTCCGCGCCGTCGCCGTAGCTGGACAGGCGGCTGGACAGCAGTGCCGATCCCTCGTCGTCGGCGCTGCGCCCCACCACCACCGCGGCCGCGCCATCGCCGAACAAGCCGGCGGTGGCCGGCGTCGATGCATCCAGCCCGCCCGACGCCACCTCGCTGGAAACGATCAACACGCAGCGGTAGCGCCCGAGCGCCAGCGCATTCGCGGCCAGGTCCAGCGCCACCAGAAAGCTCAGGCAGGTCGCATTGACGTCGAAGGCCGGAATGCCCGAATCGCCCAGCCCGAGCGCGCGCTGGATCAGCACCGCCTGGCAGGGAATCGGCTGCTCCATGACGCTGCAGGCCGAGATCAGGCAATCGATCTGACCGGGGTCGATGCCCGCGCTTGCCAGCGCCTGGGCCGCCGCCGCCGCACCCATCGACGAGGCCGTCTCGCCCTCGCCCACGTAATGGCGCGTGGCCACTCCCGAGCGCGCGAAGGTGGTGCCTGCCGGCAGCTGCCAGCGTTGATCCAGCTGTTGCGAGGTCACCTCCGTGGCGGGGACATGGCGCCCGGTGCCCAGAATGCGCAGCGGCAATGCGTTCAACACGGAGGTCTCGTTGGACAAGGCGCGCAGCATACCGTGGCTGGCGTAGGCCGAGCCGATCGATCGCCGGAGCGCGCAATGCGCATCGCCTGCCTGCAAGGACGGCGATCGGTCAGTCGATCGCCGTCTCGTTCCAGACCACAACCGCCGGCCAGTCGTGCCGACGTGTCAAGGCGCTTCCACCACGTATCCCAGCGCCTGCAACCGCACCAGATAGCCATCGGCTGCGGTCAGCCGGCTGATCGGCAGCACCGCGAAGGTGCTGCGATTGCGTTGCAGCGCGGTGGTGGCGATGCTCAACCAGTGCTCGCGCATGCGCCGTTCCAGATCGTCGATGCCGCGCTTCCTGGCGGCGCCGGAACTGGCCATGGCACTCATGCAGGCGGCCTGCGGATCCTCGCGTGGCAACTGGCGCAATGCCTCGATGTCGCCCACCGACCAGGCGTTGGCGCGCTCGACCATCGTGGGCAGGTCGCGCTCGACGGTAACCAGGATGCTGCGGAAGCACGCGGTATCGTCCATGCCGCCGGCGCGGAACTCCTTGATGGCCTGGCGCGGGTCGGCGATCTTGTAATCCAGCGCGGTGGGCGTCGGCTTGATCCCGGCGCGCTTGGCGGCACGCTCCACCACCGACCAGATCACCGGCGAGCGCGCCAGGCCGGAGCGCTTGATCGTCGCCTGATACAACTCACCGGCGGCAAGCATCGGACGCTTGCGCTCCACCCCTCGGTCGCTGCCGAGATAGCGGGCCTTGGCAACCGACCAGCGCGCATACAGATCAGCCGGCAGCAGCGCGCGCAACTCGCGGCCGTCCTCGTTCTTCATCGCCTTCATCGCCGAGGGCAGCAGGGTCAGTTTGCCGAAGAACCCCATGTCCGCATCGATCTGGACGGTCGGCGCCATCAGCACCTGCTGCGACTGGCCGATGATCGTTTCCACCTCGGCCGACTGCCACTGCAGCCGCTTCGGCAGCGGCGACACGGTGCCCAGGATCCACAGCACATGATCGCCCTTGCTGACCTTCCACAGGCCCGGGCCGGGTTGCACCCCGCGCACCACCATCGCTTCCAGATCGACCACGGCCGGCGGCGATGGCGCGGCCGGCGGCGGCGGCGTGCCATCGCTGGCCGACGCCAGCAACGACACCAACATCATTCCCACGCCCCACCCCGCCCGCTGGCCTCGCATCACGTCTCGCCCCCTGTGTGAGAACGCGGACACTACGCCAAGCCGGCCATGGCCGCGTTAGGGAAACGTTCGCCGCCGCAGCCGCCGATGGCTCAGCGTGGATCCAGGCTGGCCAGGTGCGCGGCCAGCGACGAGCCGCCGTCGAGCAGCGCGAATCCTTCCCAGACGAATCCCGGCGAAACCGTGCAGCCCACCAGGGTGAAATCGCCCAGCGACCGCGCCGCCTGCCAGCACCCTGCCGGCACCACGTGCATCGGCTCGCCGCGCTCGGCGGCATCCAGGATCAGGCGTTGCAGCTGTCCGCTGGCCTCGTCGTAGATCGACAGCTCCAGCGCATCGCCCTGTTGCCAATGCCAGCTTTCTTCCGCATCGACGCGATGCCAGGCGCTGGATTCGCCGGCAGCGAGCAGGAAGCGGATGGCGGTCAGCGCCGGGCGCGGCTGGCCGCCCTCTGTGACCTGGCGCGCAGACGCATACACGCGACGGAAATGCCCGCCCTCCGGATGCGGAGCGAGTTCGAGCGAACGGATCAGGTTGGCGGCGGTCGGATGCATGCCTACATGCTAAGCCAGCCAACGCCGCGCATGCATCACGGCAGGTGCTTGCCCGCACGCAGGCAGGTGCGGAAGAACACCAGCAGATCCCAGCTGTAGCGCTTGAGCAGACGACGCGGCTCGTTGAGCAGCCGGTACATCCATTCCATATGCAGGCGCCGCACCCAGTCCGGCGCACGCTTGGCGGTGCCGGACAGGAAATCCAGCAACGCGCCGACCCCGAACGCCAAGGGCACGTCCAAGGCATGGCTGTGATCCAGGATCCAGCGCTCCTGCAGCGGGTTGCCGAAGGCCACCAGCAGCACATCGGCGCCAGAGCGATTGATGCGCTCGGCCAGGCCTTCGCCGGCGGCGGCAAACTCGCCGTAGCCGTCGCACATGCCGACCACCTGCTGGCCCAGGGTTCCACTCAAGGTCGCGGCAGCGGTCTTGCCCACGCCCGGGCGACCGCCGAGCAGGAAGAACTTGAGCGGCTGCGCGGCCTCGCGGCACAGATACGGAATCAGATCGGTGCCATTGAGGTTGCCGGCAAAGCGCCGGCCATGGATCAGGCGTGCTGCCAGATCCATGCCGATGCCGTCGTTGACAATGCGCACGCTGGGCTCGCGCATCCGCAGCCGCAGTGCCTGGCATTGCACGATGAAATTGGTGTTGGCAAAAAATACCCGGCGTGGTTGCCGGGCGGCCAATGCGTGAAACAACTCCAGTGCAAACGCTTCCTGCGTAGTGGAGAGCACCGGAAATCCACCGAGTGGAATCACCACGCCCTGCGGCGTCGCCGCATTGGTGGCAGCGGTCGTCTGCGTATCCACGTGCCGGCCCTGCATCATCGAATCACCAAAGGTCGTAAGGAAACGCGGCCAGCAGCCCGGCCTGCAGCTTTCCCAGGTCGAAATCGCCGTTACCGCCGAGTTGCAGGCACTCTTCCACGCTGTTGCCCGAGTGCCACTGCATGCGTCCGGTGCCGTTGTAGTAGTCGTCGTACTTGAACCGATCCTCGCCGTTGCCCCAATCCAGGTACACCGCCGGAATCCCGTAGGCTTCGGCAAGAATCAGCCCGTGCAGCGAACTGCTGATCACCAGCTCGGCGCCCAGCAACGCACTCATGAACGTCGCCGGCTTGACGTTGGGAAACACCAGGTGATCCGCGTACGCGCTGTACTTCTCCACCGGCTCGTTGAAATGCGGAACGATGGCGAAGGGGCGCTTGTTCGCCGTTCCCAGCGCATCGGCGGGGAAGAACATCGGTGTCAGCAGACCCGGGTCGCCATAGACCTCCGGCACCGCGATCCCGCGATCAAGCAGGAATTGACGCGTCTTCGGACCACGTACTGCACGCACATCGAGCGTGCTGAAGGTATTTCGCTCGGCGGGAATCTTGCCGTTGATGCCGCTGCCCCAGACGGTGTCGCCGTCCTTGGCGAAATGCAGCACCGACCCGATGGCGATCAGCTTCTTGCTGAGATCACGCTTCTCGATCAGCGTCTTGTCCTGCAAGGAGAGCACACAGGACACAATCACCTTGGACAGATGATCGCCCATGTTGACGCCGGCGTTCTTCGGCTGCCACCAGAACAAGGCACGGCGTTCCGCATGTTCGATCCATTTCTGCAACAAAGCATTGGCCATAACGAGCAGTCTCCTTCTAAGGTTGGGTGCGCCACATCAGTGCGAGAGCGCGGCCTCCGAAGAAGCACGCACCGCTGCGCCATCTTGCTGCGGGTACAAACGGGTTTCCGGATACGCACCTGGATTCAGTACGCGGTCGGTGGTGTCGGACCAATTCAGGCATTGGCGGTAACGCGCGCGCGGTGCTTCCAGCGCGCGACTGATGGCCGCAATGACCGACTCAGCGTTGCCGGGAGTGTAGCCGAAACGCGATTGATACGGCCCCACGACGGCATTCGGACACACCGCAGGCAGGCCGAAGAAATCGTATTGCAGCAATTTCATCGAACTATCGGCCAGATACACCGGCACCTGCTCGGATGCGTAAGGTGCGATTCCGAAACGGGCGTGCTTGATGTAGCCGATGGTCTCGGCGTGCTTCATCTCGCCATAGACGACCACATTGTCGCCATAGCCCGGATGCCGCCCCATGCCCGAGCCGATCACATGGAACGTGACCTGCGGGAACGCCTTGCTGGCCACCACGAAGAAGTCCGGATCGAACAACATCGAGCCCACCGCGACCGCATGGATGCCCTCGCCATACGGCGACGGGTCGCCCAGCTGGTCCAGGTTGTGATCCACACCGTGACCGACGTGATACACGTTGTCGCGGCTTGCCACTTCCTCCGCCATTGCCGGCGATACCAAGGCGATCACATCCAGCATCGGTGCGACCCGATCGAACTCGCGCTCGATATAGGACGCGACATTGATCGTGCTCAGGCCATCGGAGGCGCGATAGACCAGCTTGGCTGACGGATTGACGCGCTTGGCCAGCGCGATGAAGGCCACCGCGATACCGCTTTCGAACACGATCACGTCCGCCTCGCGCATCCAGTCCAGCAACTGGCGTGGCGGGTGCGCGGCATACCAGCGGAACATCGCATCTTCGACGGAACGCAGCCAGGCACGGCGCGTGTTGAACGGATGCACCGTCGTGCGCCACAGGTAGCACTCCACACCTTTGTGCGACACCACGGTGTTTGCGGTGTCGTCCAGCGGCAGCCGCATGTCGCCCTTCATGCGCGACAGCCGGCTGTAGCGCAGCGAGAAAAACCGCGTGGTGCCGCGTAGCGCGAGTTGATCGGTGATGAAGTGGATATTCGCACGCCGTGGCGTGCGGTAATCGTGGGCGGACAGGACCAGATAGCAAGGCCGGCGAATGCCGGAAGCGGCGGCGGGTGTATCGCTCATGGGCCGTGTCCTATGAAGGAGTGGGAGAAAGCATGCAGGGACGCAAGCGAAGACGATGTCGATCTCATTGGCGTGCCTTGGCCTGTCTCAGCAACTTGCGGATGTTGAGGATGGCAATGACGTCACGACGGAACGCCGGCCAGATTGCCAGCGCCAGCAGACAGACCGCCGCCATCGTGACCGTAGCAACGGCCAGTTGCTGCCACAGCGGGCCACCGACGGTGACGGAGGCGTAATACGCGCACGCCCCTGCCACGCCGTACGCGGTCATCGCACGCACCGCATTGGTGAACAGCGCGCCGACCGGTGCGTCGGAGATCTTGCCGACCCAGACCAGCGACAACGGCCAGGTCATCAGCAGGCCGAACGAGTAGCCGATCGCCACGCCCATCGCGCCCCAGCGCGAGCCGACGAAGATGCAGCCGATCAGCACGATGCGGCTGACCAGCGAGAACAGCAACTGCGCGCGCATAAGGCCCCTGGCAAGGAACACCCAATAGGTCGCATAGGACGCGGTCTGGAAAATGCCGCCCAGCGTCAGCACCTGGAACAGGGGCACGGCCTCGCGCCACTGCTCGCCCAGCACCAGCACGATCAACGGCATGGCCAGCGCGCAGGCGAAGGCGAACAGCGCAACGATCAGATGCACCATCACCGTCTGCCCGCGCAGCAGGAAGGCGCTGAAGCGTTCGCGGTCGTCCTGCAGCTGCGACAACACCGGCAACGCCACGCTGGTGGCGGGCGCGTTGATCTGATTCAACGGCATCATCAGCAACTGGAACGCGCGGTTGTACAGGCCCAGTGCGTCCGGACCGGTGCGCCAACCGATGATGACCTGCCCCACATTGCGGCTGGCATAGCCCAGCAGCTGCGCAGCCATCAGGTTCCAGCCGAAACTCATGAAGTCGCGCATCGGCGCCGAGCGTTGATACCCGCCCGGCAGCCAGCGCGCACAACTGGCGGCGATGATGAAATTGACCAGCGCCTGCACTACCTGCTGCACCACCAGCGCCCAATAGCCCCAGCCCAGCAAGGCGGCAGCGACGGCCGCGCCCAGGCCCAGCACCTGCGATCCCACATCGCTGAGCGCAACCTGGCCAAAACGCAGCCCACGGCTCAGGTGCGCGCGGTACTGCGTGGTCATGCCGTTGATCAGGAAGGTCACCGCCAGCGCCTGGGAGATCGTCACCAGCGCCGGCTCCTTGTAGAAGTTGGCGATCACATGGGCAGAGGCGTACACCATCACCGACAGCGACAGGCCGATGCCGCTGTTGATCCAGAACAGGTTGTCGCGTTGCTCGCGGCTGACTTGCTTGGCCTGCACGGCAGCGGCAGACAGGCCGAAGTCGCGCAGGATCTCGGCCGCACCGACAATCGCGGTGACCATCGCCATCAGGCCGTAGTCGTAAGGCGTCAGCAGGCGCGCCAGCAGGATGATGCCGCCGAACTGCACGACCATCTTGGCCGACTGGCCGATCATGGTCACCGCTGCGCCACCGGCGGCGCGCGAACCGAGGCTACGCTGTGGCGGTGGCGTGGGGGAATTCATCGTCGGGATCTCTGCGGTCACAGCGTGGCGTCTCCATCCTTGCCGAGCGCTTCCAGGTAGGTGCGGTAGTGCAGCTGTCCGATCCGTGGCCAGTCGCGTTGCGACAGATCCGGCGCCGGGCCGCGCGGCGCGGCGCGCACCTGGTCCAGCATACCGGTCAGCAATGCTGCATCGAATTCGCCGTCGTAGAGAAACACCCAGCCCGGGCCGACTTCTTCGGCGATGGCCGCATTGGATTCGCTCCACGGTGCCAGTACCGGGCGTGCCAGCGACAACGCCAGCAACAAGGTGCCGGAGTTGTGCATCTGCCGGTATGGCAGCACCACCAGCTCGGCCTCGCTGACCTCACGCGCCAGCACCGGTTCCTCGACATAGGCCAGCAGGGCGCTCATGCGCGGATCCTGCGCGCAGGCCTCCTCCACCAGGCTGCGCATCTGCGGCGTGGCCGGGTTGCCGACGATACGCAGCTTCAGGCGCGGATCGTCGACCTGACGCATTACCTCCAGCAGCGTTTCCACGCCCTTGTACGGGCGGATCAGGCCGAAGTGCAGCAGCCGCCCCGGAACCGGCGTGCCTTGCGGCATCCTTGCAAACCACTCGCGATAATGGCCGTGCAGGATGGTGTCGGTGAATGGCGGTCGCGGCGGCGTGGTCGCGTTGATGCGGATCCAGCGACGCGTCAGCCGGTCGAACCAGCGCAACAGGCCGCGCTCGCGCCAACCACGATCCTCGTGCGGCGCAAGATTGTGCAAGGTACGCACCACCGGCGTGCCGCTCAGCTGCAGCTTGAGCAGCAACAGCGCCGCACACATCTGCTTGGCCAGGGTGCCAACCGCACTGGGATGGCGCAGCAGATATTCCGGCCAATGCAGATGCAGCACGTCGTAGCGCGACAGCAGCGCATCGCGCATCGAAAAGAAGCGCGGCTGCACTGCGGCGGGCAGCGAAGCGTAAAGCTGGGTCAGATACGGATTGGTGCTGGCATTGGGCTTCTCGGTGGAGAACAGCACGGTGACCTGCGGCTGTGCCGACGCACGCGCAGTCGCTGCCGATGCAGGCGCGCTCATCGCACTGCCTCCTGGGCGCGGCGCGTGCCCAACGCGATGTGGTACTCGTCGACGTACCGCCCGACCACATGCTTCCAGTCGTAGCGGCTCACATACGCCATGGACGCTGCACGACGCGTATCGAAATCCGCATCCGCCTGCAACGCAAGCGCCTGTACCTGGTCTGCGGCCGCATCGATCCGGTCGCGGTTGACGATCACGCCCTGGCCCGATTCGCCGGCAAGCCGCACGAACGGCGGGATGTCGCTGAGGATCGGAATCAGCCCCGCACTCATCGCCTCGACCGCAGCGATGCCGAAGCCTTCATGGCGCGACAGGCAGACGAAGAATTGCGCCTGCTGCATCAGGCTGCGCAACTGCTCCTGCGACGGCGACATGCTGAGCTGCACCTTGTCCTGCAAGCCCCGCTCGGCGATCGCCTTGCGCAGGTCGGCCTCGTTCAAATCGTATTCGCGCCCGGCGATGATCAGGCGCCACTGCGGGTCGCGCTGCAGTACCGCCTGCAGCAGCTCCAGGGTTTCGATCAGACCCTTGTTCACCGACCAGCGGCCGAAATACATCATGGTCCGTCCCGGCATCGCTGCACCCTGCCCTGCGTATTTCTCCACGTCCACGCCGTTTTCGATCACCCGCAACCGTGCCGGCGACACCACCTTGGCAAATAGTTCGCCGTCGTTCTCACTGGTTGCGATCACCCGCGCATAGGCCAATGCCGAGGTGCGGGTGAGCGTCTGAAACCACAGCTGCTTCATCCGCGAGGCATACGCGGTATGGAAGAAGCCGCCGTGCGTGGACACCACCATCGGCTTGCGATGCAGCGGCCTGGTCAGCGCCAGGTAGTCGTAGAAAAAATCGATGCCATGCAGATGCACCAGATCCGCCGAGCGGATCGCGCTCAGCACCGACGGCGCCAACGGATAACGCGACGAGCCGCGATAACCGATGCGCCGGATCGGCAAGCCCTGATATGTCTCCTGCTCCGCAAGCTGCGCGCCCGGATCGGTAAACACCCGATCCAGGGTCACGATTTCCACGCTATCGGCGCTGGTGGCCTGATGTTGACGGGCCACATTGAGGACGACTTCCTCCATGCCTCCAATCGAAGGATGGAATTGGCGGACAACATGCACCACTTTCATTACGCCAATCTCCTGTGCCAGCGACGCAAACACGTCGGCATGCTCGGCTGATCATTCTGGAAGCTCGTCATTTACGTTTCAATCCCAACATCCACGGCGCCACGCGCACCAGCACCGCGCGCATCGGCACGCTTGCAGCGATCGCGAACGCGCTCAGGCCCATCGCCCAGGCCGGTGTGCCGATCAGGCTGCGCGCGATCACGCCCGTTCGTGCCACCACACTGGTGAGCACCAGGAACACCAATGTGTGCGTGCACAGGATCAGCAAGGTATTGCCACCGATCCACTGCAACCAACGCCACTGTCGAACGAAATACGCCACGCACAAGGTCATCGCGGTGCCCAGCAGGCTGACCAGCAGGAACACCGCAGCGGAATGCCCGAACTGCAGATTGTTCACATCCACCTGCCCGTTCCATCCGGCCAGCCACCACCATGCTGCCGCCAGCACCGGCAGTGCCAACGCCCACACCGAGGCGCCAAGCGCGCGCAGTGCATCGGCATAGCGCGACAGCCATCCGCCCACGGCGATGAAGAACAACGCGACAGGCAGTACATCCAGCGCCAACGGAAGCCGCAGGTGCAACGACGGAAACCAGCCTGCCCATGCCAAGGCGAGCAGCAGGCTTGCTGCCGCCAGCGCCGCCGTCGTCAGGCGCGTGCGCAAGGCGATGTAGGCCAACGTGGTGACGAACAAGGCCGGCAGGAACCACAACGCCGGAAGCACGTACAGGCGCGTGCCGTTGGCCCAGAACAGGCCGATAAACGGATCCCACCACGGCAGCACATGCGATGGATGTGCCGCGCGGCTGGTCACTCCCATCAGCAACCAGCAGGCGTAGGCCACCAGGAAAAACGCGACATAGGGAACCAGCAACGTGCGCGCCAACCTCGCAATCGTCGCCACCGTCATTGCGCGGTGGCCGAAGCGCTCGCCGACCCAGCCGGACAGCACGAAAAACAGCGGCACATGAAAACTGTAGGCGAACAACCTGTAGGCGGCCGGCATGCCGTTGGCATGCCCCAGCACCACCAGGACGATCGCCAGCGCCTTTGCTGCATCGATCTGCCAATCGCGGGTCAATGTAGGCGCCGGCGCAGCCTTGGCACCCAGGCTGCCGTGCCGGGCCGCGTTGGAATACGGTGCGGTGGTCATGGCGCAGCGCCGCTCATGCCGCCACCGGGCGGGCACCCAGGGTCCACGGCGCAAAACGCATCAGCAACCAGCGCAGCGGCACGCACGCGAGCAGCGCAAACACCGTCACGAACACTGCCCAGCCCAGGCCCGGGCGCGAGGCAGCGAATCCACCAGCCAGTGCCGCGACACCGGAGAGCACGAAGAACACCAGCATATGGGTACACAGGATCAGCAAGGTATTGCGGCCGACCCACTGTATCCAGGCCCAGCCCTGCACCAACCGTGCGGCACAGATCACCATCAGTGAGCCGAGTACTGCGCTGACCACAAACCCGGCGTGGTTGCGGCCGAACTCCAGCATGTTGACGTCGATGCGGCCGTTACGATCGGCCAGCCAGGCCACCGCCAACGCCAGCACCACCGTCGCCAGCGCGCTCACCGGCAAGGAACTCGGCAGGCGTGCGGAAACGTGGATCAGCAAGGCGCCCAGTGCGTAGAAGCACAGCGACACCGGTAGAACGTCCAGGCCGAAAAAAAGTCGTACCTGCTGGCCCGGAAACCAGCGCATCCAGCACCAGGCCAGAATCAACGACGCCACCGCGATCACCACCGGCGACAGCCAGCGGCGCAGCACCACATAGCTCAGCACCGTCACCAGCATCACCGGCAGGAACCACAGCGGGGGCTGCACATACAGATCGGGGCCGATGCCGGTGAACATCGCCACGATCGGCTCCCACCACGGATGGCTGCCCCAGCGCGCCGCCTTCTCGCCGATATTGCGCGTCAGCAACCAGTACACATAACCGAGCAGATAGAACGTCACATACGGCAGCAACAGACTGCGTGCCTGCTTGCTGATGGTCTGCGGCAATCCGGTGGTCCGCGACGCATAGCCCGCCGCCAGCCAACCGGACACCATGAAAAACAGCGGCACGTGAAAGCTGTAGGCGAACAACGTCATCGCATGCGGCACGCCCTTGGCGTGGCAGAACACCACCAACAGAATCGCCAGGGCCTTGGTGGCATCGATACGCGGGTCGCGGCTGCGCCTGCCGGTGGCAACGTACGCGCCGACGACCGGTGCAACCGGCTGCGGTGCTTGCGTTGCCGCCACACTCATCGCGTACCTCCCGCGGGCAGTGGCAATCGCGCCTCGTCGTCGGCCGGATCCTGTCGGTGCAGCTGCGTAGCGCTGGCAGCAGCAGACCAGGTCGGCAGCATGTGCCACAGGCAACCACACACGAACCACCACAACGCCGAGGTCTTGATCGAGAAGTAGCCGTTGGACACCAGCAGGCTCAGCGCAAACGCAAAGATCGCCAGGTTCTTGAACAACTGCCCTTCCTTGCTCGGCATCAGCAGCAGGAACGAATACGCCAGCAGGAAGGCCAGCACGCCGACGATCGACTGCGATGCGATGAAGTAGGCAATGCCGCTGTCGAAGTAGCGATACGCCTGCGCAAAATCCAGGCCCATCCAGGAATTGAAGGACAGGTTATTCATCGAGTGGACGGTGAAGAATATCCGCCCCATCGTGGTGTCCTGGTACGCGGTGATGCCCGTGACCCAGACCAGCAACCACGCGGCCATGATCACCAGCAAAAACACCAGGAAGGCCAACCGTTGATCCAGCCGCTTCAATAGCGGCGACAGCAGCACCATCAGTACACAGGTGCCCGCCGCCAATCGTCCGTCCGAGGCCACGATCATGAAGCCGATCAGGCCCACCGACAGGATCAGCGCCGCCGGTCGCATCCAACGCCAGAACACCAGCACGATCGCGGTGAAGAAGCAGATGTAGTTACCCATCGTCACCGGCTCGATGAACATTGAGGAGGCGCGCGGCAGGTTGGAGCCCGGCAGGAAGTTGCGTTCGCCCGGTCGCGTCGCGCTGACGAACAGATTGCTGTCTTCGTTCCAGAAGCCTTCGGCGCTCATGCCGCGCGCGTTGACGAAGAAGCTTTTCGGGTTGACCAGATCGCCGTACGCATTCGGCATTGCCAACTCGAACGCGGCAACCAGCGAAACGATGATGGTCATGCGGATGAACAGCTTGGGCAGCGAACCGGTGTAGGCCGAACCAAGCACCACGAACGCAAACACCACCAGCGCGTCGCGGAAGAACTTCGGATCGATCTGCCAGTTCACCAGGAAGCGCACGAACATCAAGGTGACGATCAGCCCCAGGCCGCTGACGATCAATGCAATGCGCTTGCGGCTCATCGAACCCAGGCCGAGCAGAAAACACGCGGCGTAGACCATGAACTCGACGGCATAGGTGATCACCGGGCGTACGGTGAACACGTTCGCGTTGATCAGCGCCAGCACCAGGTTGTAACCGACGCCGATCAGCAGGGTCAGCTCGATCAACAGATTGTGCCAGCGAACGCGGGCCTCGTCGCTCAGTCGGATCAGCATGCAGACGCCTGTCTGAGAGGGGCGGCTGCAATGCAGCCGCCCGCGGCGCTCGGCACGCCAGGTCGCACACTCCCCGCCATCATCAGTATGCGGTCTTCTGTCCGAGCACACGCACTGCGGTCAGCACGATGATGCGGATATCCAGCCACAGCGACCAGCGACGGATGTAATCCAGGTCGTACTGGATGCGCTTCTTCATCGTGCGCAGCTCCGGGGTTTCGCCACGGAATCCATTGACTTGCGCCCAACCAGTGATGCCCGGCTTGACGTAATGGCGCTGCATATAGTGATTGATCAACTTTTCGTAATGGGTGTTGTGCTGCGCGGCGTGCGGACGCGGACCCACGATCGACATGCTGCCACCGAGCACGTTGAAGATCTGCGGCAACTCGTCCAGGCTGCTGCGGCGCAGGAACGCACCGAAACGGGTGATACGGGTATCGTTCCTGGTCGCCTGCTGGATGGTGGTGCCATGGTCGTCATGCACGCGCATCGAGCGGAACTTGAACATGTAGAACTCGCGTCCACCCAGGCCATGGCGACGCTGGCGGAAGAACACCGGACCCGGCGAACTCATCTTCACACCCACCGCAATCGCAGCCATCAGCGGCCACAGACCCATCAGCGCGACCACGGCCAGGATCTTGTCCTGCAGCGCCTTGGCGACCACGAAGTAGTTGTCGCGGTCCACGCCGCCCTGGCGCAGGTTGATCACCGGTACGTTGCCGATCTGCTCGCCGGACTGGTTCAACAGGCCGAAGTCGAACAGGTCAGGTACCAGCTTCACGTTGATCGGATAGCGATCCAGGCGCTGCAGCAACTGCTTGATGTGGTCGCGTTCGCCCAGCGGCAGCGAAATCCACACCTGCTCGACCTGGTTGTCCTTCAGATACTCGATCAGCGCGTCCGGATCGCCCAGGCACGGCAGCGACTGGCGTTGCTCGGTCACCGCGATGTCGTACGGCGTGCGGAAGTAGCCGACCAGGTTCATGCCGACCCAGGGATTGCGGCTGAGGTAGTGGTTGATCTTCATCACCGGGTGACGCAGACCCACCACCACCACCCGCTGCACGTCCACACCCTGGGTACGCAGGTGGTTCAGGAAACCGCGCAGCACCGTGCGGGCCGCCACCAGCGAGGCCAGCCCACCGACGAACCACAGGCCGATCCAGCCGCGCGAGACCTGCTCGCCAACCTGCACGATCAGTGCGTGCACCGCGAACAGCGCAAACACGCCGCCGAACGCACCGCCCAGCACCATCAGTTCGCTCAACAGCCCGCGACCGCGCCAGCTGCGGTACAGCGGGAACAGCGCAAAGCAGATCACCGAGTACAGCAGCGTGGTGCCGATGGCGACCCGGTACGGTGCCGCAGGCACCCAGGAGCCGAAGACGATGCGGTAGGCGATCAGCCCGGAGACCACGACCATGGTGAGGTCGAAGACGCGCAGGACCAGATCGGCTGCAGCCGAATACTTGGACAACAATCGCGGCGAGGATGTGGTGTAGGTCGCGCTACTCAAGTCTGCCAAAAGCATGGGGATGTCCTCCAAACTCGATACGGCGCATGCGGGGGGAACATACGAAACGCACGCGAGCTTTCAATCATCTCCGTCGAGCGATCACCGCGGTAATACCTACCGACCCCAGATCGCACGACAGCCCTTTGTTTCAACAGAGACAAACTTTCAAACGAAGGATCCCGAAACATACGGGATCCACCCTTTTCCACGCTGAATCAGTTGTCACTTCAATTAACCACCGTTGTGCAACATCACGATGTCAGTCCAACCGCGTCTGCGCTGCCGTGCCGCGCAGGAAGTAGCGCACAAGTGCCACAGCCAAGCCCAGGAATACGCCAAAGATGAAGCCCAAAGCGAGGTTCAATTTGAGTTTCGGCGAAGTCTTAGACGTAGGCACGTCTGCGGTATCGATGATGGTCACGTTGTTGGCGCCGACGTTGCTCGCCACACCGATTTCCTTGTAGCGCTGCAAGAGCGCATCGTAGAGCTGGCGGTTGGTATCGACGTCGCGCTTGAGCATGTTGTAGCGGATGCTACGGCTCTGCAGATCCAGCTCATCGTTACGCAATCCGGCGATGCGCTGGTTGAGCAGCTGCTCCTGATGCACCGACGCGTCATAGGTCGCCTTCAGCGACTGGCGGATATTGACGACCTCGCCATTGATCTGGCGACGCGACTCTTCGATCTGCGCCTTCAGACGCTGCATTTCCGGATAATCCGGCTTGAACGTCGACAGCTTCTGCTGATACTCGGTGCTCAGGCGGATCTGCTCGCCGCGCAGGCTCTGGATCAGCGGATTGCTCAGCACTTGCGGCAGCGACATCGCGTCACCGCTGCTGACCTGACGCCAGGCTGCCTCGGCCTTGATGCGGGCGTCCTGCGCCGATGCCAGCATCGCATTGAGGTCGCTGAGGTTCTGCGCCGGAAGCGATGGCTTGTCGTCGCCCACCGACACGATCTGCTCGTCGGTGGAATAGGAGACCAGACTCTTCTCCGAGTCCTCCACCTTGTCGCGCAATTGCTCCAGGCGCTCGGCCAGGAACTTGGTCGCGAACGAGGACGCCTTGATGCGGCGTTCCTGCGTGCTGACGATGAAGACCTTGGCATAGGTGTTGGCGACCTTGGCAGCCAGCACCGGGTCCGGCGAATCGTAGTTGACGTAGACCAGCCGCGAATTGAGGATCGGCTCGACCACCAGCCCGGCCAGCAGCGTATCGGTCAGGCTGCGCTCGATGATCGCCTGGCGCGAGTCGACCGACTTGCCGGCTTCCGGATTCTTGGCAGCGGCCTTCTCCAGTGCTTCGTCGACCTGCTGCTTGAACGCCGGCTCCTGATCGAGCTTGGCTTCGCGGATGACCGCACGGGCCAGCGAGCGGCTCTGCAGCAACTGATACTGGGTCTGGTAGAAATCGCGGTCCTGCGGCGACTCCACCGGCATCAGGTTGTCGACATTCACCACATTGAGCGAATCGCGCTCGATCTGCAGCGTGCTGGTGGCGCGGTATTTTTCCGGCATCAACAGGGTGACGCCAAACGCCAATGCCACTGCCGCGACGGTGATCAGAATGATCAACCAGCGCTGCGACACCAGCGCGTGCCAGTAGTCGAGCAAGCCAACGTCGGCCAGCTCGAGATGCCCATGACGATGAGACGGGGAAGGACGATTGTCTGAATTCATGCTCATCGGTAAGCGCGCCACACCATCACAAGGGGGGTCAGTTCCAGCATGGTGCGCAACCAGACGCGTGCGTCCGAGCGGTACACCACGACGATGTCGCCGCCATAAATCTCAGGATCCGGATTGGTCCCTTTCTCGATCTCGGTCAGGTCGAACCGTGCGAGCATCTTTTGCCCATTGACCATACGGAACACGATGACGTTGCCGCGGCTGGCCACCGTGCTGACGCCCTTGGCCTGCGCGATGGCCTGCTGCAGGGTCAGATTGGCGCCGATCACCGGATAGATCCCCGGCTCGTCGACCGCACCGGTCACCGTGACCCGGCGACCATTGGATTCCTGCACGAACACCGACACCTGCGGTTGCTGCAGATAGCCGGCGGCGTAGCGTTCTGCCACCAGCTTTTCCAGTTCGCCCACGCCCAGACCGGCTGCCTTGACGTCGCCGATCAGCGGCAGCGAGATGTGGCCGTTCTGGTCGATGCGGACCTGCCGCTCCAGATCGTCGACCTGGAATACCTTGAACAACAGCAAGTCGCCCGGGGCGAGTCGATACTCCGGCTGCACCCCGGACATCGCGAGCGGATCCGGAAGCGGCAGGGAATCGGCCATCTTCGGATCGGTGCTGCATGCGCCCAGTGCCATCGAGCAGATCAACGCCAAGCTGAGGCCTTGGCAAAATCGTCCGATCAGTTTTTTCATGCGTGTGGCTGGCTGCCTCGGTTGGGTGGGACAGGACCTCGCGCAGCATTCGACCGGCCAACACGCCAGCAAGAACGTACGACAGAGAAATTCATCCCGAAACGCTCGGGATCACGACGGGTGTGACGTGTTGCAGTGCACTATGGCATAGAACCCGCGCATCGCAAGACGCTGCTCGCCATTTTTTTGACGGCGTTGGCCTATTGATTCAAGTTCGTCGTTGCGGCGTTAACAAAACGTGATCCACGTACTAATCCACTCCCAATGATTTGGAGCGTTTCCGGGGACTTAGCTGCATTGCGTGATCCAGGTCCATAGCGAGCAGAACCGCAGCCAGGCCGGCCCGGCCAAGCCCGCGATGCTGCTTTGCAGTATGCCGATGGACATATCGTTTCACCCGTATGGCAAGCCGCCACCGCATTGTGCGGCGCAACAAAAAAGCCCATGTCCGTGAAGACATGGGCTCCGTGTTTGGTCGGGGTAGCCGGATTCGAACCGACGACCACTAGTCCCCCAGACTAGTGCGCTACCAGGCTGCGCTATACCCCGAAGATGTTGCATCCGCCGCGAGGGCGGCCTGCGATTATAGCGGCTTTGTGAAAGGTTTTCCTAGCGGCGCAGCAGTTGCAGCACCTCTTCCAGCTCCATCCGCACCTGTTTGATGATCTGGTTGCTCAGGGCCGACTCGCTCTTGGCGCCATCGCCTTCCAGACGCAGACGGGCGCCGCCGATGGTGTAGCCCTGCTCGTACAGCAGCCCACGGATCTGGCGCACCATCAGCACGTCGTGGCGCTGGTAGTAGCGCCGGTTGCCGCGCCGCTTGACCGGTTCCAGGCTGGGGAACTCGGTTTCCCAGTAGCGCAGCACATGCGGCTTGACGTCGCACAGCTCGCTGACTTCGCCAATGGTGAAGTAGCGCTTGGCCGGGATTGGCGGTAGTTCGCGATTACTGCCCGGATCCAGCATAAGCCTCCACCCGCTCCTTGAGCTTCTGGCCCGGACGGAAGGTCACCACCGTGCGGGCCGAGATCGGAATTTCCTCACCGGTCTTGGGATTGCGACCGGGCCGTTGGTTCTTGCGCCGCAGATCGAAGTTGCCGAAACCGGACAGCTTCACCTGACGGCCCTGCTCCAGCGCATCGCGCAGCACATCGAAGAACGCGTCGACAAATTCCTTTGCCTCGCGCTTGTTCAGACCGACCTCGTCGAACAGACGTTCGGCCATCTCCGCTTTCGTCAATGCCATGCCAATCCCCTGGTTACCGCCTCAACTCCGGATCCGGGCGCGGTGCTCGCGCTCGATCACGGCCACCACGTCGGCAACGACTGCATCCACGTCCCGGTCGGTGAGAGTGCGCGAGTTATCCTGCAAAATCAAGCCCATAGCCAGACTCTTGAAACCTGGCTCGACCCCCTGCCCGACATAGCGGTCGAATAGCTGCAGCTCGCGCAACAACGGCCCGACGGCAGTGCGCACACTGGCAGACAGCGCCGCCCAGCTCACCTCTTCCGGCACCAGGAAGGCCAGATCGCGACGCACCGAGGGGAACCGCGACAGCTCGCCGGCACGCGGCAGCGCACGCTTGACCAGCGCGGTCAGTTGCAGCTCGAACGCAATCACACCCACGTCGATGTCCAACGCCTTGGCCAGGCGCGGATGCACCTGCCCGATCCAGCCGATGCACACGCCATCGCGATGGATGTCGGCCGAGCGCCCCGGGTGCCCGAAGGGCTGCGCTGAGGGCTGGAATTCCAGCACCGCGCCACTGGCCGCGGCCAGCGCCATCAGGTCGCCCTTCAGATCGTGGAAGTCCACCTTGCGCGCGGGCTCGCCCCACTGCAGCGCCAGGGCATCGCCACACACGGCCGCGGCGACATGCTGCGACTCCTGCGGAGCAGCGCCGACGTCGGAAGCGGCCGCGAACACCTTGCCCAGCTCGAACAGGCGCACGCGCCCGGCCTGGCGGGCGGCATTGCGGCCCAGCGTCGCCACCAGGCCCGGCAACAGGCGTGGACGCATGATCGCCAGCTCGGCACTGAGCGGATTGGCCAACGGCACCAGACCGTCGGTCAGCTGCCAGCGCTCCAGCAAGGTGGCATCGACGAAGGCGTAATTGATGGTTTCCTGCAGTTCGCGCGCCACCAGCTGGCGCCGCACGCTGAGCTCATCGAGCTGGGTTTCGCTCGGCATCGCAATCCGGCTTGCCCCACCCGGCAGCGTGGTCGGCACGCGGTCGTACCCGTGGATACGCGCCAGCTCCTCGATCAGATCCTCTTCGATGGCGATATCGAAGCGACGGCTCGGCGCCGTCACCTGCCAGCCTTCGGCAACCGCCTCGAGCTGCATGCCGAGCGCGCCCAGAATGCGCACGACCTCGGCATCGTCGATCTGGATGCCGAGCACGCGCGCGATCCGCGCACGCCGCAGCAGGATGCGCGCCGGCTGCGGCAGATGCTCCGGCAACTGCGCATGCACGACCGGGCCCGGCGTCCCACCGGCCAGTTCCAGCACCAGCCGCGTCGCCACTTCGATCGCCTGCGGCGGCAATGCCGGATCCACACCACGCTCGAAGCGATGACCGGCATCGGTATGCAGACCGAACTTGCGGCCGCGCCCCATGATCGCGGCCGGATCGAAGTACGCCGACTCCAGGAACACGTTGCGCGTGGTCTCGGTGACGCGGGTCTCCAGGCCGCCCATCAGGCCGGCCAATGCGACCGGGCGGTCGGCATCGGTGATGGTCAGGAAGCTGTCGTCCAGCGTGACCTGTCGCCCGTCCAGCAACGCCAGCTGCTCGCCGCTGCGCGAATGGCGCACGCCGATCGGGCCTTGCAGCGTGTCCAGATCGAACGCATGCATCGGCTGGCCGAGTTCCAGCATCACGTACTGGGTGATGTCCACCAGCAGCGAAACCGGACGCACGCCGCTGCGACGCAACCGCTCGGCCAACCACACCGGCGTTTTGGCGGCCGGGTCGATGCCTTCGATCACCCGTCCGCAATAGCGCGGCGCGGCGTTGCCGGCATGCAAGTCCACCGCCAGCGTGCGCGTGGACACCGGTGCCACCGCCCCGGCGTCGAAGGCCACCACGGCGCTGTCGCATGCGGCCGCCACATCGAAGGCGATGCCGCGCACGCTGAAGCAGTCGGCGCGATTGGGCGTCAGCTTGATCTCGATGCTGGCATCCGGCAGCCCCAGGTACTCGGCCAGCGCCTGACCCACCGGTGCATCGTCGGGCAGCTCGAACAGGCCGGACACGTCGCTGTCCAGCCCCAGTTCCTTGGCCGAGCACAGCATGCCGTTGGACGCCACCCCGCGCAGCTTGGCCGCGGTAATGGTCCGCGCGCCGATCTGCGCACCGACCAGCGCCAGTGGTGCCACCAGACCGGCACGCGCATTGGGCGCGCCACACACGATCTGCAGCAACTCGCCCTGCCCTGCGTCGACACTGCAGACCCACAGGCGATCGGCCTCCGGATGACGCACCGCCTCGACGATACGCGCCACCACCACCTGCCCCAGCGCCTCGCCCAGCGGCGTGACCTCTTCGACCTCCAGACCGATCGCCGTCAGCGTCGCGGCAAGCTCGTCGCGGCTCGCCTGGATGGGAACGTGGCTGCGCAGCCAATTTTCAGAGAATTTCATGAGGAGCCGGGAATCGGAAATGGAGAATGGGGAATCGCAAAAGCGGGGGCGTCGGGCCTGGGGAACGGAATCCAAAGAGCATGTGGCTCCAGCGATTCCCGATTCCCAATTCCCGATTCCCCGCCGTCAGGCGAACTGCCTGAGAAAACGCAAGTCGTTATCGAAGAATGCGCGCAGGTCGTTGACGCCGTAGCGCAGCATCGCAAAGCGCTCCACGCCCAGGCCGAACGCGAAGCCGGTGTGGCGCTCCGGGTCGATGCCGACGCTGCGCAGCACGTTCGGGTGCACCATGCCGCAGCCGAGTACTTCCAGCCAGCGCGTGCTGCCGTCGGGCTGCTGCCAGGCGATGTCCACTTCCGCGCCCGGTTCCACGAACGGGAAATAGCTGGGGCGGAAGCGCATTTCGAAATCGCGCTCGAAGAACGCCCGCACGAACTCGGACAAGGTGCCCTTGAGATCGGCGAAGGTGGAGTGCTCGTCCACCAGCAGGCCTTCGACCTGATGGAACATCGGCGAATGGGTCTGGTCCGAATCGGAGCGGTACACCTTGCCGGCCGCGATCATGCGCAGCGGCGGTTTGTGCGCATCCATGTAGCGCACCTGCACGCCCGAGGTATGCGTGCGCAGCAGACGCCCGTCGCCGAAATAGAACGTGTCGTGCATTGCGCGCGCCGGGTGGTGCGGCGGGAAGTTCAGGGCTTCGAAATTGTGCCAGTCGTCCTCGATCTCCGGGCCGTCCGACAGCTCGTAGCCGAGCCGCGCGAAGATTTCGACGATGCGCTCCAGCGTGCGCGTGACCGGGTGCAGACCACCGCGTTCGCTGCGGCGGCCCGGCAAGGTGACATCGATGCGCTCGCCGGCCAGACGGGCGTCCAACGCGGCGTTTTCCAGCATGTGTTTGCGCTCGGCCAACGCAGCGGTCAGCGCATCGCGCGACAGATTGATCGCTTCGCCGGCCGCCTTGCGTTGCTCGGCGGGCAACGTACCGAGCTGCTTGAGCTGGGTGGTGATGCTGCCGCTCTTGCCAAGCAGCGCAACGCGCAAGGCTTCCAGTTGGTCCGGCGTCTGCGCGGCGGCCACATCGGCCAGCGCGCGCGCGGTCAGGGATTGAATCTCACTCATTGCACTTGCGCCTCAACTGCTAACCGAACGGTGTTTCCGGATACACCGGAACGCATTGTCACTGCATTGACCTGTCATCGACCACTTGGCGACGTCGCTACAACGCAAAAGGGGAAGGACTCGCGCCCTTCCCCCTGCATCTCTGCGTTTCACCTCATCGACAGCAGCACACCGAGTGTGACTACATCCGATGACTCGCTTCTTTCAGCAGTCCGCACATGGATGTGCGGGCTCCTGCGAGGGACTCGCACCTATGCCGCCAGCGCGCCCTTGGCCTTCTCAGCCAGCGCGGCAAAGCCGGCGGCGTCGTGCACCGCGATATCAGCCAGCACCTTGCGGTCCAGGGTGATGCCAGCCTTGAGCAGGCCGTTCATGAAACGGCTGTAGCTCAGGCCGTTGATGCGGGCAGCCGCATTGATGCGGGTGATCCACAGCGAACGGAAATTACGTTTCTTCTGCTTGCGGCCGATGTAGGCGTACTGCTGCGCCTTGATGACTGCCTGCTTGGCAACGCGGAAGACCTTGCGGCGAGCGTTGTAGTAACCCTTCGCCAGGGTCAGAATTTTCTTGTGGCGGCGACGCGCCTGTACGCCACGCTTTACTCGTGCCATGGGTCAGTCCTCAGAGGTAGGGAAGCATACGATCGAGACGGCCAGCGTCCTCGGCACGGACGTGATTCGTCTGCCGCAGGTTGCGCTTCCGCTTGGTCGCTTTCTTCGTGAGGATATGGCTACGGTTTGCGTGGCCGCACTTGTACTTGCCGGAGGCGGTCTTGCGGAAACGCTTGGCCGCCGCCCGGTTGGTCTTGATCTTGGGCATTGCAATGTCCTTGATGGTGTTTTGTCACTGACCCGGGCGGCAGTCTTGCGACCACGCTTTCCATCCTTGCCCTTGCCTGCTTGTAAGCCCTAAATCGAACACGATCCGGACAGGTCCTGTACCGCTTGCGCGGCGCCCCGGCAAAACCGGGCCGCGCAGTCTACCCGTTGCCTGGAATTCTTGCAAATGGATGCTGTCACCGGCCAGGGCGCGCCCGTCGGGCCCGCCCTGGCGCGGGATCAGACCTTCTTCTTCGGCGCGATCATCATGACCATCTGGCGCCCTTCCAGGCGCGGACGCGACTCGATGACGATGTCGTCGCCCAGGTCGGCCTCGATCCGGGACGCCATTTCACGCCCCAGCTCCTGGTGGCTCATTTCGCGGCCACGGAAGCGGATGTTGACCTTGACCTTGTCGCCCTCTTCCAGGAAACGGCGCATGTTGCGCAGCTTGATCTGGTAGTCGCCCTCGTCGGTGACCGGACGGAACTTGAGTTCCTTGATCTCGACCTGCTTGGTCTTCTTCTTGGCCTCGTTGGCCTTTTTCTGCTGCTCAAACTTGAACTTGCCGAAATCCATGATCTTGCAGACCGGCGGATCGGCCTGCGGCTGGATTTCGACCAGATCCAGGCCTTCTTCCTCGGCCTTGGCGAGCGCTTCGTCGCGCGACAACACGCCGACCATCTCACCGTCGCTGCCGATCACGCGGACGCGCGGCACACGGATTTCTTGGTTCTTGCGGTTCTGTTTGTTGTCAGGGGTACTGATATTGCAATCTCCCAGGGGAATCGAACCGGCGCATCCGGATCATCCAGACCGGCCGGGGTTGGCTCACGCTGCCTGCTCTGCCTGCAGACGTTCGATGAAGGCCGAGACCGCCATGGTCCCGAGGTCCTCTCCCGAACGTGTCCGCACGGCGACTGCGCCATTTTCCTTCTCGCGGTCACCGACGACGAGCAGGTACGGCACGCGTTGCAGCGTATGCTCGCGAATCTTATAACCGATCTTCTCGTTACGCAAATCGGCGCTGACACGGAAGCCTTGATTTGCAAGGGTTTTCCGAACCGAGTCCACATAGTCTGCCTGGGCATCGGTGATATTTGCGACAACGACCTGGACCGGGGCCAGCCAGGACGGCAAGGCGCCGGCATGGTGTTCGATCAAGATGCCGATGAAACGCTCCATCGAACCGACGATGGCCCGGTGCAGCATCACCGGATGCTTTTTCTGGCTGTTTTCGTCCACGTACTCGGCACCGAGACGGCCCGGCATCATGAAATCGACCTGCATGGTGCCCAGCTGCCAGGTACGGCCGATCGCGTCCTTGAGGTGGTACTCGATCTTGGGGCCGTAGAAGGCGCCCTCGCCCGGCAGCTCCTGCCACTCCACCCCGCAGACGCCCAGCGCGCTACGCAGCGCGGCTTCGGCCTTGTCCCAGGTGGCATCGTCGCCCAGGCGCTTTTCCGGACGCAGCGCAATCTTGATCTGGATGTCGTCGAAGCCGAACGCGGTATAGACCGCCAGCGCCTGCTGATGGAAGGCGGTGACTTCGGATTCGATCTGCGATTCCAGGCAGAACACGTGGCCGTCGTCCTGGGTGAAGCCGCGCACGCGCAGGATGCCGTGCAGCGCGCCCGAGGGCTCGTTGCGGTGGCAGGCACCGAACTCGCCGTAGCGGATCGGCAGGTCGCGGTAGCTGTGCAGGCCCTGGTTGAACACCTGCACGTGGCCCGGGCAGTTCATCGGCTTGACCGCGTAGGTGCGCTTCTCCGACTCGGTGAAGAACATCGCGTCCTGGTAGTTGTCCCAGTGGCCGGATTTCTGCCACAGCGACACGTCCAGGATCTGCGGGCAGCGCACTTCGCCGTAGCCGCTGTCGCGGTAGACCTTGCGCATGTACTGCTCGACCACCTGCCACAGCGACCAGCCCTTGGGGTGCCAGAACACCAGGCCGGGCGCCTCTTCCTGCAGATGGAACAGGTCCTGCTGCTTGCCGATGCGGCGATGGTCGCGCTTGTCGGCCTCTTCCATGCGCAGGATGTAGGCGTCCAGCTGCTTCTTGTCGGCCCAGGCGGTGCCGTAGATGCGTTGCAGCTGCTCGTTCTTGGCATCGCCGCGCCAATAGGCGCCGGAAATGCGGGTCAGCCTGAAGGCCTTGAGGAAGCGCGTGTTGGGCACGTGCGGGCCGCGGCACATGTCCACATATTCCTGGTGGTAGTACAGGCCCATCGCGGTGATGTCGTCGGACATGTCCTCGATCAGGCGCAGCTTGTACTCCTCGCCGCGCTGGGCGAACACCTCGATCACTTCGGCGCGCGGGGTGACCTTCTTGATCACGTCGTAGTCCTGCGCGATCAACTCCTGCATGCGCTGCTCGATCGCGGCCATGTCGTCCGGCGTGAACGGGCGTTCGCTGTAGATGTCGTAATAAAAGCCCTCGGCGATGACCGGGCCGATCACCATCTTGACCTCGGGGTACAGCTGCTTGACCGCATGCCCGACCAGATGCGCGCAGGAATGGCGGATGATCTCCACGCCCTCGGCGTCCTTGGCGGTGATGATGCGCAGGCTGGCGTCATGGTCGATGACGTCG
The DNA here is from genome assembly GCF_002940205.1 of Xanthomonas arboricola pv. guizotiae. Taxonomy (GTDB): domain Bacteria; phylum Pseudomonadota; class Gammaproteobacteria; order Xanthomonadales; family Xanthomonadaceae; genus Xanthomonas; species Xanthomonas arboricola_C. Next base: position 20,267 of record NZ_MDSK01000016.1, on the reverse strand, counting down.
CTGGCATCGACCAGCTGGCCGTCGACCTGGCCGGCGATGGTGGCCTTGGCCAGGCCGGCACCGATCGACTGGGCGACCTGCATCACCGAGACGGGGGATTCGAATTCGCGGCGGCTGCCGTCGGGAAGCGTGATGTTGATCATGGGCAAGAATGAGGTCTGTGCTGGCTGCAGCGCGGCGGCTGCAAGGGAGATCTGCCCGTTACGGGACAGGCTCGGATAAGGCTATGGCGAGAGGTGGGGCAGAACGAACGCCACACGGGCGCCCTGCGGAGTGGCGCGGCCGGAATCAGCGGTGGGCGGTGGTAGTGCTCATGTCGCACGCTGGGCCGGCGCGGGGCGCGGGCCACCTTCTCGCAAGGGGTCTTGGAGGCGAATGGTAAACCAATCAGCCCGCTGTTGCGCATGCCGGCACGGGGCCGGCGGGCGCGTGGCATGATGCCGGCCACCTGTGCTGCCAGTGCCGACCATGACCAGCAAGGGCAAAGCCACCTCGCTGGATATCGCCTACCTGGCCGGGGTGTCGCAGCCGACCGTGTCGCGCGCACTGCGCGGCAGCCCGATGGTCAACGAAGAAACCCGCAAGCGCATCCTGCGCATCGCCAGGGAGTTGAACTACAAGGTCGACAAGAACGCCTCGTCGCTGCGGCTGCGCAATGCCGGCACGCTGGCGCTGCTGTTCTTCGAAGACCCCACCGCCGACGATTCGCTGATCAACCCGTTCTTCCATTCGATGCTGGGCTCGATCACCCGCGCCTGCGCGCTGCAGGGTTACGACCTGCTGGTGTCGTTCCAGCAGCTGTCCAAGGACTGGCAGGCCGATTACGAGGACAGCAACAAGGCCGACGGCATCATCCTGCTCGGCTACGGCGATTATCAGCAGTCGCGCCAGCGGCTGCAGTTGCTGGTCGAACAAGGGACTCACTTCGTGCGCTGGGGCGCGGCGCTGCCGGGGCAGCCGGGCATTTCGATCGGCAGCGACAATTATCAAGGCGGGCTGGATATCACCGAGCATCTGCTGGCACAGGGCTGTCGCCGCATCGCCTTTCTCGGCCACGCGTCCAACCACTATCCCGAGTTCGAAGAGCGCTACCGCGGCTACGTGGCTGCGCTGAAGCAGCAGGGTTTGGTGGCCGATCGCGCGCTGCAGTTCGATGCGATCACCACCGAGTCGTCCGGCCATGCCGCGTGCCTGGCGCTGCTCGACAGCGGCAAGGCATTCGATGCGGTGTGCGCGGCCAGCGACCTGATTGCGATCGGCGCAATGCGCGCCTTGCGCGAGCGCGGCCTGCGGGTGCCGCAGGATGTGGCGGTGAGCGGCTTCGACGATATCGCATTGGCGGCGTCGGTGGCGCCGGCGCTGTCGACGGTGCAGCAGGACACCAAGCAGGCCGGCACGCTCCTGGTGGAAAGCCTGGTGGCACTGATCCGCCGCGAAGCGGCACACAGCCGCACGATTCCGGTAAAGCTGGCGCTGCGTGATTCCTCGCGCAGCAGTGGGCTGCAGCCACCGCTGGGATGGAGACCGTCCGGCTCGGAGACCGGCGATGCGGTGCTAGGTCGGGCCGCCGATGGGGCTGTCAGGCGTTGAGTCGGGAATCGGGAATCGGGAATCGGGAATCGGGAATTGGGAATTGGGAATTGGGAATTGGGAATTGGGAATTGGGAATTGGGAATCGTTGGAGCGTGCGCGACAGCCTGCGAATTGACGTCTCGCAGGAGCGCACCCGGGCGCGACGGGGCGTTCCCGGCAATGCCCCGTCGCGCCCGGGTGCGCTCCTACCTGTTGCGGGCGGCCCCGTGCTGCCGCGGCCCGCAGCGTGACCAGGATCGAAATCACCGTCGGCCGGGAAAGCTCAAGCTGACATGCGGTCAGGTGACCAGCGGAATCGCTGGGCGCCGAGGCTTGGGATTCGGGATTCGGGATTCGGGATTCGGGATTCGGGATTCGGGAATCGGGAATCGGGAATCGTTGGAGCGTGCGCGACAGCCCGCGAATTGACGCCTCGTAGGAGCGCACCCGGGCGCGACGGGGCGTTCCCGGCAATGCCCCGTCGCGCCCGGGTGCGCTCCTACCCGTTGCGGGCATCGCGCGCGGTTTGCTCGGCCATCTGCGCGTCGAGCTGCCTGCGCAAGGCCGGGTCGGTGACCGGTGCGTCCGAGAGCAGCACCCGCACCCCATGCGCGGGCACCGGCGCCAGCAGCCGACGTTGCACCGGCACCTGCTCGCCACTCAGCGCGTCGCGCCAGGTGCCAGGCTGCAGAAAACGCGTCACCTCGATGTTCGCCGCCGCATCGCCCTTGTTGAGCAGCACCAGCGCCGTCTGGCTGGCACCCGCATGCTGATAGACCCGTAAAAACGCCGCGTGATCCCCGCGTAGCAGCACATCCACCTGCACGCCGCGCTGCAATGCCGGGGTATCGCGACGCAGCCGCGCGATCTGCTGCAACGGACCGAAGATCGGGCTGTGCGGTGCAGTGCGGATGCGCTCGGCACCGAAGTAATTGCGGTTGCCCGCATGTTCTGCGCGCCCGCGCATGAAACCGGTCTCCGAGCCGTAATAGATCACCGGGATGCCGCGCGCGGTAAACAGCCAGTTGTGCGCATCGATGAAGCCGGTGTCGCTGGCATCCAGGCGCGCCATGTCGTGGTTGTCGTAGAAACTCATCAGCTCGTACGGATTGGCATACGGCCCCCGACGCAGGAACAACGGCGCGGCGAGCGTCTCGAACCCGGCCCGCTCATGGCCGAAGACAGCGGACAGCTGCTGCTTCAACGGGAAATCCAGCACGCTGACGCCTGCATTGCGCGCCCAGGTATGCCCGGCAATCTTGTTGGCGTCGTAATCGAAGGCTTCGCCGAACATGAAGAACCCCGGACGTTTTTCGCGGATGCGCGCAACCAAGGCATGCCAGAAGCGGTCGGGCATCCAGCCGATGGTGTCGATGCGGAATGCGTCGGCGCCCTGCTCCATCCACTGCAGATACGCGCCGGCCAGATAATCGAGCACCGCAGGGTTGTTTTCGTTGAGATCGGACAGCTCGGCCAGGCCGCCGCCGGTGTTGTAGAACGCGTGCAGCGGAATGTGCTGCGGATCCAGCTGCGCCGGTGGCAGATTCTGGTGATCGGCGACCAGGCGGCCATCGGCGTCGTACAGCTTGCCGAAGCCCGGCTGCGCCACCGGCATGCTGTAGGCCGGCGAGCCGTGATTGCCCACGATATCCAGCACCACCTTCAAGCGGTTGGCATGCATGGCGCGGGTGAAGCCGGCAAAGTCCAGGCCCGGGCTGGGCAGGTGCTCGTCGAGCTCGTAGAAGTTCACGCCCCAATAGCCGTGATAACCGGTCTTGCCATGGTCGCTGAGCGTACTGCCGCAGCTGATCGGCTTGCCGCCGGTGAAGGCCTCATCCGGATTGTCGACAATCGGCGTGATCCATACCGCGCCAAATCCCAGCTCGCGGATGTAGTCGGCATGCTCGACGATGCCCTTGAAGTCGCCACCCAGGTAACCGATGTTGTCGCCGACCCCATCTGCGCAAGGCGTCGGCACATCGAACGTGCGATGCGCACCACCCTGGTCGCGCTGATCGTTGCCGGGGTCGCCATTGACGAAACGGTCGGTCACCACGAAATACACCGCGTCAGCAGCGAACGGTTCCAGCGTGCCGTAGTAATCGCCGGGTGCAGCCGCCGCGCTCGCCGCTCCTGCAGATACGATCAATCCAGCCATCATCACATGACGCATTACCGCCCTCCCAAGGCTACTGGAACCCGCACCACGCACACACCGGCAATAAGCAGACTGGCGCCGCCGATGGCCAGCGCATGGATCGGCTGACCGCCCAGCCAGACGCGCAGCACAAAGCCCAGTGCGCTGGCCGCGACCAGCTGCGGAATCACGATGAAGAAATTGAAGATGCCCATGTACACACCCATCTTGGCGGCGGGCACGCTGTCGGACAGCAAGGCGTAAGGCAGCGACAGGATCGAGGCCCAGGCAAAACCGACACCCAGCATCGACAGCAGCAGCCACTGCGGATCGCGGATCACCAGCATCGACAACAGCCCGGCCGCCCCCAGCCACAGGTTGCACAGATGACTCCAGCGCAGGCCGATCGCACGCACCAGCAACGGAATGACCAATGCCGCCAACGCCGCAAACCCGTTGTAGGCGCCGAACAACACGCCCACCCAGTTCGCACCCTCGTTATAGGCCGCCGATGCGGTGTCCTTGGCGCCGAAGTGCACCTGGGTGACCGCCGCGGTGGTATAGATCCACATCGCAAACAGCGCGAACCAGGAGAAGAACTGCACCCAGGCCAGGCGCCGCATCGTCAGCGGCATGCTGCGCACGTCCTGCACGATCGCCACCAGCATGGCGATGGATGGCAGCACGCGCGCCAACGCAAGCAGCGCACCGTAGGCGATGCACAGGCCGGCCAGCACGTAGAGCATGCGGTCGCCGTGCTGCCAGGCGATCGCAGTGGCGAGCAGCACACCGATGCCGCACCACAGCACACTCGCACGTTGCGGCGGCAAGGTGCCGGCGATCGCTGCAGCCGCTACAGGCGGATGCGCATCGTCGAAACCGGCCAGCTGCTGCGGGCTGTACTCGCGCGTGCGCAGCACCGTCCAGCCGATCGACAGGAACAGCACCGCGGCACCGAGGTAGAAGGCGTAGCGCACGCTGTCGGGCAACCGTCCTGGCGGCGCGGTATTGGCCACGCCCCAATGCGTGAGCAACCACGGCAGGAAACTCGCCACAATCGCGCCGACCCCGATGAAGAAGCTCTGCATCGCATAGCCGGTGGGCCGCTGCGCCGGTGGCAGTTGATCGCCGACCAGGGCGCGGAATGGCTCCATCGAGATGTTGATCGATGCATCCAGCACCCACAACGTGCCGGCGGCAATCCACAGCATCGGTGTGTTGGGCATCGCCAGCAAGGCCAGTGTGGTGAAGACTGCGCCGACCATGAAATACGGACGTCGGCGCCCCCATGGCGTCCAGGTGCGGTCGGACAGGTAGCCGATGATGGGCTGCACGATCAGACCGGTGAGCGGCGCGGCGATCCACAAGCCGGGCACATCGTCGACCTGCGCCCCCAGGGTCTGGAAGATGCGGCTGGCGTTGGCGTTCTGCAGCGCGAAGCCGAACTGGACACCGAGAAAGCCGAAGCACATGTTCCAGATCTGCCAGAAATTCAAGCGTGGCTTGGCGGTCATTGCGCAGCCTCCGTGCCCGCTGCCGGGCCGACCAGCAGCGCGCTCACCTGCGCGGTGTTGACCACGCAATCGCGACCACCGCGGCCGCCGTTATACTGCGCAAAATGCGCGAGCGCGCTCATGTTGAAGCCGTTTTCCAGCCGGAACCTGCACTGCTGCCCGGCCACCGCAGTGAAGCTGACCTGCGTGGACAGCTGCTCGCCCACGCTATGCGGCATCACCACGACCTGCGACTGCGTCGCCTGCCCCGGGCATTCCAGCAGCAGCCGCTTGACCGCCGCAGTGACGCCGGTATTGATCGGGCCGTTGGGGTTGCCATAACGCAGCGATACGCGATGCTGGCCCGCGCGCGTGGCAGTCCAAACCCAGGCTTCGCTGCCCGCAACTTCCTGCAACGGGCCGAGCGTCAACGCGGGACTGTGCAGCGACTCCAGGCCATCGGCGCGCAGGGTCAGGCTGAGCACGTGCAGCCGGCCGTCCTCGCGCAGGTCCCAGTGCTGCGTAGCGTCCAACGCATGCCCATCCATGTACAGCGTCGTCCCAGCCGGAATCAGGATGCGATAGCCGTCGCCCTGCCGTTGCGCGACGGGCGCCTCCGGCGTGCTGGGTGCGAACACCTGGCCTGGCTGCGGCGGGGCGGTGGTATCGGCCTTGCGACCGATCAGATGCACCAAGGTGGTCCGGCCTTGTTGCTCGAGCCTCCCCGCCACCAGCAACTCACCTGCACCCGCCGTCGGCCGCTGCAGCACATAGCGTCGGGCGCCCTGTTCAAGCACGATCTGCTGGCGATCGCCAAACAACAACGGCACCAACGTACGCGGCAGTTTCGGCGTCACACTGCCATCGGCGCCAATGCCGAACACGCCTTCCAGCACCGCGGAGAGATAGCCGGCAACCGACCACAACTGGCGTGGCGAGTTCACTACCGGGCCGCTACGTGTGCCCTCCTCCACATGCACCGCCAGGCTCTGCATCTCGTAGTTTTCCATGTTGGAGCCAGCCGGCGCGCTGCCGCGCATCAACGACTGCAGCTCCAGCGCAATGCGCGGCGCGTCGTCCAGCTGGCGTGCGGCGCGTAGCGCATACGCACTGACGAAGGGCCAGACGGCGCGATTGTGATAAATCGGCTGTTCGGCGTCCTGCGGCCACACCACCGGGCTGCCGCCGGCAACCAGCGGATACCTGCGCAGCGCGGTGCGCGCACGCTCCTTCGGAAACACCTCGGCCAGCACGCCGAGCGACACGCCGAGCAGATCGACCTTGGCATAGCGCACCGGATGCGCCGCATTGCCCAGATAGCTCACATACTGCTTGCTGGGCGCATCCCAGAAGCGCGTGGCGATCGCCTGACGCAGCGCATCGGCCCACTGGGCGTACCTGGACGCACGCGCATCGCCATGCTGGCGCGCCAGCTGCTCGGCCAGGCCCAGGGCCTGGTAGTGCAACACGTTGGTGGACAGGGCGGAGGACTCGGCGATGAAGCGCACATCCTGGCGCGTCCACTCCGGGTAGGTCTGCTCGCGCCAATCCAGAAACGAGGTTTCGCCGCGGTAGAGGCCGATCTGCGCATCGAAGACCGCGTCACGATCCTGCGCGAGGGTGGCCTGCAACGCCTCCCACACTCCTTCGGCGAACGCCTTGTCATCCAGCAGGCCGCGCGCGGCAAGAAACCACACCACGCGGTCGCTACTGATCGGCCAGCTGCCACCGGAGCCGGTGTCCTGCGCAACGAACACCCCCGGCGTCTGCCCGTCGCGCGCCGCCGACAGCTTGAAGCGCAGCGCATTGCGCGTGCGCTCCGGCTCCAGCCGCGCCAACGCCAGATCGGCGGCGAAGCTGACATCGCGCGTCCACACGTAAGGCCAGCGCTCACCGGTTTCGAAGCACGCGCACGGCACCGGCTTGCCGTCGTTGAAGGCCGGATCGCGGATCGCCTCGACACGGTCGTCGGCCATTTCCTGCTGCGCCATGGCGAACAAGGCGTCGAACAACGAACTGGCGGTGTGGGTGCGCATCGGCTGCGGCCCGATGCGGCGCTCGCCCTGCGGCCAGCGCAGCACGAAACCGCCGTCTTCTAGCGCCTGCGCTTGCGCACGGCGGCCCTGGAATTCCAGCCCATCGGCCAACACCGGCGAGCTTGCCGCAACGCCGAGCGTTGCAACCATGCAGATCATCTTCAGCATCGAAGCGGCCAGACGGCTTGCACCGTCGGCCTCCCTCCCTCGTTGCACGCGTTGTAGTGCGCGGCACTGGCGTGCCACGGGCGCGGACCCTCCCAGGTGCCGTGACGCCATGGTAGACGCGCGCTCAGCGGTTCCGCATCAATGCATACGTATTCATGGCAATGGCCGCAGTGCAGCATGGCCCATCCACGCCACAGCGCTGCATAGCCGCCGCTGACGCAACGGCCGCCTTGGGAGGGGATATGCCGCTGGTTTCACATCGCGTGCGTTCGAGATCGCGCGCCGCATGCAGTGCGCGAGGGCTTGTCCTGTTGCTTGGCAGTCTTGCGGGCATTGCGCAGGCCGAGCGCATCGCCATCAGTGCCGATTCGCCCGGCAACGTCCTGCAGGTCACGCTGGAAGTGGACGGCGGCACGCCCTACTACCGTGTGCAACGCCTGGGTCAGCCAGTGCTGGAACGCTCGCGCCTGGGCTTCCAGTTGCGCGACGGCCGGCTGGACCGCGGCCTGGTCGTCCTCTCGCAAGTACGCCAAGCCCATGACGATACCTGGGAACAACCCTGGGGCGAGACGCGCCTGGTGCGCAACCACTACAACGAACTAAGCGTCAGCCTGGGCGAACGCAGCGGCGCGCAACGCCGCTTCGATGTGATCTTGCGCGTGTACGACGATGGCATCGGCCTACGCTATCACTTTCCCGAGCAAGCGGGATTGCGCGAAGCCATCATCGACGAGGAAGTGACCGAATTCGCCGTCGCGCAACCGTCAGAGGCATGGTGGATTCCGGCAGGCGAGCCGATCCACTACGAATACCTGTATCAGCGCACGCCGTTGAACCAGGTCGCGCTGGCGCATACGCCGCTCACCTTGCGCACCGAGAGCGGGCTGCATGTCGCGCTGCATGAGGCGGCGCTGGTCGACTACGCCGGCATGTGGCTGCGCCGCACCGAAGGCCGGCGCCTGCGCGCGCAGCTGTCGCCCGCCGCCGAAGGCTGGAAGGTGCGGCGCACGCTGCCGTTCGATACGCCGTGGCGCACGCTGCAGATCGCCGACCAGGCCACCGGCTTGGTGGAATCCAACCTGATCCTCAACCTCAACGCGCCCAATGCCTTGGGCGATGTGAGCTGGGTCAAGCCGTCCAAATATGTCGGGGTGTGGTGGTCCATGCATCTCAACCAGCAGACCTGGGCGACCGGGCCGACACACGGCGCCACCACTGCCAACACCAAGCGCATTATCGATTTTGCCGCGGCACACGGCTTTCGTGGCGTGCTGGTGGAAGGCTGGAATCCGGGCTGGGACGGCGAATGGTTCGGTAACGGCGGCAGTTTCGATTTCACCAGGCCGACACCGGATTCGATCTGCCCGCACTGAGCAGATACGCCGCCGGCAAGGGCGTGCATCTGATCGGCCATCATGAAACGGGGTGCGCAATGGATCATTACGAAGACCAGATCGCCGAAGCGATGGACCTGTACGCCCGGTTCGGCGTGGACTCGGTCAAGACCGGCTATGTCTGCGACGACGGCCAGGTGGAACGTCGCAACCCGGCAGGCGGCACGCCGCTGCGCGAATGGCACGACGGCCAATGGATGGCGCGCCATCATCTGCGCGTGGTGCAGGAAGCCGCCGCGCGCCACCTGGCGGTCAACGCGCACGAACCGATCAAGGACACCGGCCTGCGCCGCACCTATCCCAACTGGATCTCGCGCGAAGGCGCGCGCGGCATGGAATACAACGCCTGGGGCCAGCCACCGAATCCGCCCGAGCACGAGGTCAATCTGGTGTTCACCCGCCTGCTCGCCGGGCCGATGGATTACACGCCCGGCATTCTCAGCCTGAAAGGCCGCAACGGCCAGGCGATTCCCAGCACGCTTGCGCGCCAGCTGGCGCTGTACGTGACGCTGTACAGCCCGATCCAGATGGCCGCCGATCTGCCCGAGCATTATCTGCAGCACCGCGATGCCTTCCGCTTCATCGAAGACGTGGCGGTGGATTGGGATCAGACCCGTGCCTTGAACGGCGAAGTCGGCGACTACGTCACCATCGCGCGCAAGGACCGGCATAGTCGCGACTGGTTCCTGGGCAGCATCACCGACGAGCATGGCTGGCTGCTGCAGGTGCCGCTCGGATTCCTTGAGCCCGGCGTGCGTTACACCGCGCAGATCTATCGCGATGGCGACGGTGCGGACTATGTCAGCAACCCGTTCGCCTTTGTCAGCGAACAACGCCAGGTCGGTAGCGCCGATACGCTGGAATTGCGTCTTGCGCCAGGCGGTGGGCAGGCGATTCGTTTCGTGCCGATGGAAGGCAGGCGCTGACCTGGTCGCAATGGGGTGAAGAGACCTTCAACGCGATCGAGTGCATCACGCAGCGGTGCGGCAGCCGCTACGTGATGCGGTGGTGCCGTCTCATCACAAGCCAAACGGCGTACCGCGCTGCAGCGAAGCCTGCGTGGAATCGATTCCAGTGCCATCAGCCGGGTTGAATACGTATGCAGTGCCCGTTCGCACCCAGGTGCCGTGTCTACCATACGTCGCAGTCGTGACGTCCGTCGTGGCGCGCGATGCAATGCATCCAGGCCTCCGCCGGATCGAAAAAATCAAAGAACAACATGTACCTGGGAGGGGAAAATGTTGAAGCACAAGCGCTCTGCGCTGAGTATCGCCCTGGCCGTTGCCATGGCACCGACGTTGGCTGCCGCGCAATCGGCCACGCCGGCGCAAACAACCGACACCGAACAATCCGCTTCCGAACAGACCGCCGGCGCGGTGACCGACTTGGACAAGGTCCAGGTCACCGGCCTGCGCCGCGCGATCGAAGGTGCCATCTCGGTCAAGCGGGATTCGACCTCGATCGTGGAAGCCATTTCGGCCGAAGATATCGGCCGGCTGCCCGACGTCAGCATCGCCGAATCGCTCGCGCGCCTGCCTGGCCTGGCAGCGCAACGTGTCGCCGGCCGTGCGCAGGTCATCAGCGTACGAGGCCTGTCACCGGACTTTTCCACCACGCTGCTCAATGGGCGCGAAGTGGTCAGCACCGGCGACAACCGCAGCGTGGAATTCGACCAATACCCGTCCGAGCTGGTCAGCGGCGTCACCGTCTACAAGACGCCCGATGCCGGCCTGGTCGGCCAGGGCCTGTCCGGCACCGTGGACATGCAGACCGCACGCCCGCTCAGCTACAACGAGCGCGTGATCGCCATCGGTGGCCGCTACCAGCGCAATTCGCTGGGCAAGGCCGCCAACGTCGATCCGTACGGCAACCGCTTCAACGTCAGCTACATCGACCAGTTCGCCGACCGTACCATCGGCCTGACCATTGGCTACGCACACACCGACATGCCGATCCAGGAAAACCAGGTGGGCCTGTACGAACCGTGGCAGCAGGTCAATGCGCAGCGCCAGCGCCCCGGCGTGGCCGACGGCGTGTATTTCTCCGACGGCATCAAGGCGCTGCGCCGCACCGGCAACCAGAAGCGCGACGGCATCATGGCCACCGTGCAATACCGCCCGTCCAACGCCTGGACCAGCACCTTCGATGCGTTCCACACCAAGGCCGAGCAGATCGACACCGCCAACCAGTTCGAGCTCAATCTGAGCAACTACAACGGTGGCTACACGCCGGGCCTGAACATCAGCAACGTGCGCGTCAACGATAGACACCTTCGTCGGTGGTGATGCCAGCGGCGTCTATCCGTTGGTGCGTGGCATGTACAACAAGCGCGAAGACAAGATCGAGGCGTTCGGCTGGAATAACGAAATCACCGCCGGTGCCGTCAAGATCATCGCCGACCTGAACTACTCGAAGGCCACCCGCGACGAACTGAATCTGGAAAACAATCTCCAGCGTGCGCCGATGCCGCAGCTGGATACCGTCGGCGTATCGGTGGTCGGCAACGGCTTCTCGCAACTGACGCCGGGCATGAATTATTCCAATCCCGATCAGCTGTTCCTCACCAACACCATTTACGGCTCCGGCTACGGCAAGGTGCCACGCGTGGAAGACGTGCTCAAGGGCGCGCGTCTGCAGGCCAGCTTCCCGATGCCCGAGGCGCTGAGCTGGTTCTCGGATCTGGATGTCGGCGTCAACTACGCCAATCGCGAAAAACAGAAAACCCAGCCGGAAGGCAACATCACCCTTGGCGCACAGGGCGAATCCACCATCGCACCGGACCTGCAATACGCGCCGGTCAACCTGGGCTTTGCCGGCATCGGTACCCTGCCCGCCTGGAACGTCCCGGCGGTGGTCTCGCGTTACATGCTGTTCACTCCCAGCGACGATGCCTCGTTCCTGGTGTCCAAGGCCTGGACCGTCGAAGAGAAGATCACCACTGCCTGGCTGCGCGCCAATCTCGATACCGAATGGGGCGATGTGGGCGTGCGCGGCAATATCGGCGTGCAGTTGCAGAGCGCCGACCAATCCTCGCGCGCAAACTATTGGGACGCGTCGCAGCCGGCAGGCAGTGAAGTGCGCCCGATCGACGACGGCAAGAGCTATCGCGACTGGCTGCCCAGCCTGAATTTGGCCTTCCAGTTCCCGTACGAACAGACACTGCGCTTTGCGATGGCAAAGCAGGTCGCACGCCCACGCGTGGATCAGCTGCGCGCCTCGCTGGAATTCGGCGTCGACACCTCCACCGGCCGCCCCGGTGCCAGCGGCGGCAACCCGATGCTGGATCCCTGGCGCGCGAACGCCATCGATCTTTCCTACGAAAAATATTTCGCCGAGCGCGCCTACGTGGCCGCCGCGTTCTTCTACAAGGACCTGAAGAGCTACATCTACACCCAGAGCCGCGATAACTACGACTTCTCCGCGTTGGTGGCCGGCTATGTGCCGCCGCCGGGCTCGGCGCCGGTGCTGACCACCGGCACCTTCAGCGCCCCGTTCAACGGCAAGGGCGGCACGCTGCGCGGCGTCGAACTCACCGCTTCGCTGCCGCTGGATCTGGTCTTCGCTCCCTTGGAAGGTTTCGGCATCCAGGCCAACGCGACCTTCAACGACAGCGACGTCAAGATCCGCGACCCGGAAAGCGCCTCCAGCGTCGGTGACGGCGAAATCAGCCTGCCCGGCCTGTCCGAACGCGTCTACAACCTCACCGCCTACTACGAGCACAAGGGTTTCGAAGCACGCGTCAGCCAGCGCCGCCGCTCGGATTTCATCGGCGAGATCGGCAACTTCAACGGCAACTTCAACGGCAACCGCACGCTGCGCTACGTGGTCGGCGAAAACATCACCGACGCGCAGATCAGCTACAGCTTCAACGACAGCAGCGATCTTGCCGGCCTGACCCTGCTGCTGCAGGCCAGTAACCTCAGCAACTCGCCCTACCGCACCTACGCCGAAACCAAGGACCGCCCACTGGAATACATCGAATGGGGCCGCACCTTCGTGCTGGGCGTCAACTACAAGTTCTGACGGGGTGTGACCTGCAAGCGATGCGCTGACTGGCTACATCGTTATCTGTGGCCAGATCGTCACTTGTAACTACATCGTTACCTGTAGCTACATCGTTACCTGTAACTACATCGTCACCTGTAGCTACATCGTTACCTGTGGCCACATCGCTAACTGTGGCTACGTTACCTACGTGGCAACCGACGCATCACCAGGCTGGCCGGCCCCGGCGCCAGCCCTCTCCACCGGGACACCAAAGCCCCTCTCCCGCCGGGAGAGGGGTTGGGGTGAGGGTACGGCACGAGCACGGCGTGCATCCACCAAGCACAATCCCCAGCTCTTCTACTTCATGCGCCGTCACTTTAGAGACGGCTCTGTTGCCCACAACCTCGGCGTATCGGCACTCCCCTGCGCATAGCATTCGCTTGTGGCAACAAAACCGGACCAATCCCGGCGCCATCAGCGCCTGCCCGTACCAACACGAATCCAAGCCGCTGCTGCAAGGCCGCCGGTAATGCAGACGTCCTCACAGTCAATCGCCATCCACGTGCGGCCTTCTGGTCAAACCATCCCGACTGGCGTGGAGAGCAGCACACCCTGCCTCATCCAGAGAGCAAGGACCTGATCGATCGGCAACAGCCGCAAAGCCGGCATAACGCCGTGGATGCTCGGCCAACCAAGCAGCCGCCAACTACAAAGAAAGCGAGGCATTCCCCAAGGAATGCCTCGCTGCGTTCCAGACAATCAGGCACCGACAGTTAGCCGGCACGACACACCGTCAACCAGCCTCGATCGCGCACACCACCGCATGCCCGGCCAGGCGCAGGTGGCCATGTTCGATGGCGCCGCGCTCCACCCCAGGCACATCGACCTGCTTCCACGTGCCGGCCGGTAGCCCAAGCTCGGCTGCGTCGGCCGACAGATTGAATGCCAGCAACATCACCTGGCCGGCGTGCTCGCGACGGAACATGAGCACAGGCTCGGCGGTGTCGTAGAACGTGATCGCCCCCTCGCGCAACACAGGCTCGCCCTTGCGCCAAGCCAGGAACTGGCGCACAGCGTTTAGCACGGACAACGGATCGTCCTGCTGCACGCTCACCGCAGCCGCACGATGCTCCTCAACCAGCGGCAACCACGGCTTGCCGCTGCTGAAGCCTGCCGACGGCGCATCCGTCCAAGGCATCGGCGTACGGCAGCCATCGCGCCCCTTGAAGGTTGGCCAGAAGGTGATGCCATACGGATCGCGCAAATCCTCGAACGCCACATCCGCCTCGCCCAGGCCCAGCTCCTCGCCCTGATACAGGCAGATCGACCCGCGCAACGAGCACAGCATCGCCACCACCATCCGCGCGAACGCCGGCGACGCATCGGCCCCGCCCCAGCGTGTCACCGCGCGCACCACGTCGTGGTTGGAAATGGCCCAGCATGGCCAGCCTTCCAACATCGTGGCTTCGAGCCGACTCACCGTCTCGCGGATATAAGCCGCGCTGTAGTCTTGCACCAGCAGCTCGAAGCTGTAGCCCATGTGCAGGCGGCCATGAGCGGTGTACTCGGCAGTGGTCGCCAGCGAGTCTTCCGACGAGATCTCGCCAAGGCTCACTGCATTTGGATAGAGATCCAGTAGCCCGCGCAAGCGCTCCAGGAACGCCAGATTTTCCGGCTGCGTGTTGTTGAAGTAGTGGTATTGATACGCATAAGGATTGTCGGCACTGAACCCGCGCCCCACCCGCTTGTCGGCCGGCTTGGCTGGATTGTCGCGCAGCTGCGCATCGTGGAAGCAGAAGTTGATCGCATCCAGGCGGAACCCATCCACCCCGCGATCCAGCCAGAAGCGCACGTTGTCCAGCGTCGCCTGTTGCACCTCGGCGTTGTGGAAATTGAGGTCGGGCTGATCCACCAGGAAGTTGTGCAGGTAGTACTGCTCCCGCCGCGGTTCCCACTGCCACGCCATCCCACCGAACAGCGACAACCAATTGTTGGGCGGCGTCCCGTCCTCGCGCGGATCCGCCCACACGTACCAATCCGCCTTCGCGTTGGTCCTGTCCTGCCGGCTCTCCTGGAACCATGCATGCGCGATCGAGGTGTGGCTCAACACCTGGTCGATCATCACCTTCAAGCCGAGGCCATGCGCCTCGCCGAGCAGACGATCAAAGTCGTCCAAGGTCCCGAACAGCGGATCCACCGCACGGTAGTCCGCGATGTCGTAGCCGAAATCGGCCATCGGCGACTTGAAGAACGGCGAGATCCAGATCGCATCCACGCCCAACCCGGCGATGTAGTCGAGCTTGGCGATGATGCCGGGCAGATCGCCCACCCCGTCGCCATTGGAATCCAGAAAACTCCGCGGGTAAATCTGATAGATGACGGCCCCGCGCCACCATGGTGTCTGCGACATGTACGCCCCTCCCGGGCCAGTGCGGGCACAAGAAGGAGCACCCAGCCAAGAGCATTAGCGTAGCGGCGGAACAGACCCACAGCGTGACCGTGCATACGTATTCATGTAATGACCCACTGAATTCCTGCTCAAGTGTTACTTTCCCTGAAGGAGACACCAATGAGCGAAGTGATGGAAGCAGAGATCAAGCGCTGGACCGCCCGGCGCAAGTCTGCTCTGGTCCTTGAGATCATCCAAGGCAAGAGGACGGTGGCTGCTGCCAGCCGCCAGTTCGACCTGACTCCGGCTGAGATCGAAAGCTGGGTCGAAGAGGGCAAGCGCGGCCTGGAGAACGCGCTGAGGGCCAAGCCGGAGGACGTGCGCGAGCAGTACGAGCGCCAGCTGAAGGACCTGCAGGAGGCCTACGGCGAGGCCATGCTGGAGATCCGTGCGCGAAAAAAGCTGGTATCCCTGCTGGGAAAGGACGAGAGCTGATGCTCTCGGTCCAGCAGGGCCTGAAGGAAGAAGGTGTTTCAGTTCCGATGACCAAGCTGTGCCAGTGGTTCGGCGTGGCACGTCGCACGATGTACTACACGCCGACCAGCTCGCCCGCCAAGGTGAAGCCGGAGTTGGCTGAGCCAATCAAGGAGATGATCGAGGCGGAGCCGTCGTTTGGCTATCGCACCGTGGCTGCGCTGCTTGGCATGAACAAGAACACCGTACCGCGGATTTTCCAGCTCAAGGGCTGGCAGGTTCGTAAGCGGCCCCTTGGCCTGTGCCCGCGGGTCGAGGCCAAGGTATCGCGTGCGCAGAAGCCGGATCAACGTTGGGCGACCGACCTGTGTCGCGTATGGGGGGGCAAGGATGGCTGGCTCAGCCTGGCATTGGTGATCGACTGCAGCACGCGTCAGCTGCTTGGCTGGCACCTGTCACGGACGGGGAAGGCCAGCACGGCCTCGGCCGCCCTGGAGCAGGCCCTGATCACGCGCTTCGGCACGCTGGGCAAGGTCAAGGAGTCGTTCCTACTGCGCTCGGACAATGGCCTGGTCTTCACCAGCCGCGACTACACCCGGTTGGTGCGCAGCTATGGCCTGAAGCAGGAGTTCATCCCCCCGCACTGCCCACAGCAGAACGGGATGGTGGAACGGGTGATCCGGACGCTGAAGGAGCAGTGCGTGCACCGGCATCGCTTCGAGAGCCAAACCCACGCGCTGCGCGTGATTGCTGACTGGATCGCCTTCTACAACCAACAGCGCCCTCATCAGGCGCTGAAGATGATGACCCCAAACGCGGCCTACGCCGCTACATTAACGGCATGACCTGAGCAGAAACCGGTGGGTCATTACAATTGGCGTTAGACGCTGCGCCCGACGAGCCCAGCGACCCAATCGCCGAATACGGGGCAAACTGACCCAGCGTACCCTGGAAGAACGCCGCCGCCATTGGTGGTGCGGTCAGAATGAGTGTCGTCAACACCAAGCCTACTCCTCCCTGCTGCAGCGCCATGCTGCTGATGCCTTCGCCATTGCCGCCGCTGACCGCCCATTTGGCCAGGAACGCCATGCCTACCGCACCCACGACCTTGGTTGCCAAGCTCACCGTAAACGTCAGCACCGACAACGAGAACATGGTGCCCAGTCCGTATAACAGCCATTTGCTGAACAGCGACTTCGTCGCCTGGAACAGCAAGCACAGAATGAACAACGGTCCAAATCCTACCACCAGCGCCATCGCCAGCTTGTTCAACAGCAGCATCGAGCCGGCCACCACGCCAGGGCCTGCCATGCCAATGCCCGTAAACCAGCGTGCCCGGTTCTTGGCGTCTTCGCTTTCTTTGTCGCCGCCGGTCTTGATCTGATCCAACCCGGCCAGCGCCATCTGCATCAGCATCAGGTTTTGGTCGATCGACTTGTAGGGGCTATCGGAGTCACCTGTTACTGTCTTGGTGATTGCCGAGCTGATCCCGTCGGTCAGCGTCCAGTACAGTTGCGGCGAGCCCTTGGCCATGCTCGTCGCCACCCCAATGATCAGCGCAGCGCGCAACGCTGTGACCACCAGGCCCATCGCCGCTTCGCGCGACTGGCCGGTTACGATGCGGTAGCCCTGGATGAAGATCCACAGCGTCAACACCGTTAGGGAACCTCTGAACAACTCGTGGCGTTGCGAGCGAACTTGGGATTTCGCTTGATCGCGACAATCTCCGTTGTTGAAAATCAATCACTTACGCGTGATGCCTCCAGCCTCAGGCGTCAATCAGAAGTCTATCGAGGAGTTGTTCAGAGCTTCCTTAGGGACACCATCCCCACCCAAGCCGTCGTTCGCTGCAACAATTCCCACTGAAGAATCGAGATTTCATCGCGCAGGTCGCAGGAGGTAGAGCCAAGGCGGACATTGCTGACCGCCTTGACGATTTTTTACCAGATCGCTGAAGCGCAACGACCAGCAATCCCAAATTACATGGACATCGAGCGCGAAGCAGTTTCCTGGGCCTGCACCTGGGTGGCCTGACGCTGGCTTTCCTCGGCCGCTTGCCGGCTGCTGTTTTCCAGCGACTGATTCTGCGCTTGGTTGCGATCCACAAAAACCCGCCGCATCGCCGGGTCGGTCATCTCTCCCTGCACGGCGAAGAAGCCATCGCCGCTCTTGTTGGGCACCACATGGTCGATGCGCTGCAAACCACTGACCTTGGACTCGAACACGATTTGCCCGGCTGCCTGCTCGAGTTCTTTGCGGTTGGCAAAACCGCCACGTTCACCCAGCGCTTCAAGCTTGCTCACTGCGCCGTTGTACATCGCGTTGTCGGGATGGCGAGGGTCAGACAACAAGGAGCGGGATGCTGCCTGTGCCGACGCAGCAGGAGAGGCAGTGTGCTCAGGTTGCTTGGGTGTCGCCTGGGTCAACGCCTTAGCCAAAGCGGCCTGGGTCTGCTGACCTGCGACGCCGTCTATCTGCAACCCGTGCTCGCGCTGGAATTGCTCGACCGCGTGCTTGGTGTTGCCGCCGAAGTCGCCGTCAGGCTTCAAGGGTTTGCCATCGCGACCAACGGCACCGAGTTGCGCAAGCTGGCCTTGCAACTGCTTCACTTGCTCGCCGCGCTCGCCTTGTTCGAGCTTGCCATCACTGGACTTCCAAACTTGATGGGATGTCGAACCAGACGTCACGCTGTGCTTGAGGTCGACACCATCGCGCTTGACGCTTTCGATCAAATCGGGAACGCGACGTTCCCAATTGCCCGCATACTCCTCGCATTCCTTGGCTGCCTTTATGCTCCAGGGTTTGCTAGGAGTAACTCCGTTGACAACGCGCCGCGCGTTGTAGACGTCGTGGCTATCATTATCGATGTAGCGATCAAGAGGCTTGCCTGTAAATAAACCGTCACGCATACCGATAACTAGAACCTTCGCAGCGATTTCCGGTTGCTTGGCCATGTCCGGGTTAAGAACCATTTCACCGTTGAGGCCTAGCAACTTATCGAACTTCGCATAGTTGTAGTCGTGGGTAAGATGCACGTAACCACGGCCATAAAACTCTTCGCCGCCGCTATATCCAAGCTTGTGCGCTTGGCTGCGTCCGAAATCTTCTTCAGGCGCCTGAAAATTACGCGTCTCATGCTGAGCCGTCGCCAACATGTACGATATTTGCTTTGGATCGGTCACGCCGTTCTAAAGAGCGGTTTTGACGATCAACCTAACAGAAGACTCCCGGTCCACACCAAAGCCTTCGGTGCTCCGACCACGTCCATCGCTCATAGTATTCTCCGTACGTGCATGTCATTAGAATTTGTTATTGCATCTATCGGCGTTCAGACCCGAAGATGCGTTGCATGTACTCACTACAGATTACCAATCACTTCCTAATTAGATACCTCCTTCATTTCCCCGTCTTGAAGCCGCTCGATCTTTTTCCTCGGACTGGCCGGATCATTCGTGTCTTCGGTTAACCGCTCTATCAGCACTGCTTCGTTATTCTCAATCTCGTAGGCATCGAAGACGTGGATACAACATCCATCACCAGAAGTAGACGTCAGTACATTTCCTTTCACCGAGAATAGCCCATTGGCCATTACCGTAATATCGGATAGCGACTGATTGAAAACAGGGCGTTTCTGCGCGACATCGAAAAGATAGACACTATAAGAGGGGCCACCATAATTACCCTCTTTTCCAGACCACACCACTACATCTTCGTGTCCATCGCCATTGATATCGGTCAGAATAATTGAGTGGCGGTTTTTCTTGTAAGTGTCGTCTAACGGACCATGATAGAACGTGGAATTACTATCCACGTACAATGCCTCAGGCTCCAGTGCAATCGACTTGGCTCCGGGGAATGTCACCTCCACGGCCGGCGAACGGTTACATAGCATGATCCCTGGGCTATCTTCGCTACAGCCCTGCGCCTTGATTGAAATAGCAATGCCGTTGATATCTGCGCTTATCTCGCCCTGGTCGTTGAGCTTGGCATTGACAGTAGTAGATGGCATTTTCAAGTCCTTTTGCGGCGAGGATTCAGGCTTTTTTCCGGCTTGATCTTCAGCGGATAATTTCGCTCCGTCAGCATCCTCAGGTGGAGCATTGCTGGCACTACATGCTGCAATTGAAATGACGCATGCCAAAAAAGTCGAATTCACCAAGGCCTCCAATGAAATACGCAAGCCAGCCATAAAACCCCGCTAATTCAATTCAATATTTCTTGAAAATAGGATTTGAGCACTCAGAGTACCTAACCTTGCACAAACCGCCTTTGCTATCTTCGCATTTTTTTTTAACCAAACTTACAGCACGCTCTTCTGTAGCAGATGCTTGAAAAAAAGTTGCAGATTGAGATATTGCAAAGGCAGCACATTGATTGCGGTACACGAGATCAACCTTACAATCGCCTGCGCCGCCTAGAGCGCATTGACTAATAGCCGCTTGCCTCGCATCGCTTT
Source organism: Xanthomonas arboricola pv. guizotiae (assembly GCF_002940205.1). GTDB lineage: Bacteria > Pseudomonadota > Gammaproteobacteria > Xanthomonadales > Xanthomonadaceae > Xanthomonas > Xanthomonas arboricola_C. The sequence goes on along the minus strand of NZ_MDSK01000016.1, from coordinate 161 downwards.
CAGAAAACTTTCCTACAGTGGTACCGACTTCTCCAGTCGAATCAGATCCAGCAATAGCCCCCCAAGTCTTAGAGCGGCTAACAAAACCCAGGAAGAAGGCGTAAGCAGATGATGGAGGATGCGAGCGAAAGCAACGCCAAGTGGAGATCGATGCGACGTTC